>NZ_JBIBVN010000003.1:0-626331 GCF_043080425.1 Streptomyces sp. NPDC015032
CGGCCTGCCGCCAGCTGAACTCTGATCCCGAGCCGGATCGGGCCACGCCGACACGTGATCAAGTCGGGCGAACAGGACTCTCCCCGGGGCCCTGGGTTCAGCGCCGAGTATGCCACTGACGTCAGCAACCGATGGCCGGCATTCCATAGATTCGTGGAGCCATGCCAGCCGAAGGGTTACTCGATACGCAACAGGTAAGTGGATACACAAGCAGCGGAATCGTTCAACTCCCCGAGTCGTGCATCGAGGAGTGGTTAGTCCTCATCTGGTGCGCATGGGCGAGAGAATGACAAATCCAGTACGTATTCCTCTGTGAAGGGGCACTCTCTCCAGGCTCGGGTGATTTGATCAATTTCCCAGTTATCATCGATTTGGCGAAGGAGGTCGTCATGATAAGCCAAGGCGGCATCCCTGCCTCTCCACCATGCAGTCCCTTCATACACACCTGCCCGGGGCAGTTCCATTTCTCCGGCTGGGCCGAGAGTGAGCTGACCGATGACGAGGGTTCCCGTCTCGGACTCAAGGTGAATGGGTGTGAAACCTTCCGCTTGAGCAGGAACCTTCTGTGGCATAGACCAGATGCGAATATTTACTTTTACGTGGATGTCGGACTGAAGGCTGTGGAAATACAGGTGGTAGCCGTTTCCGGCTACCACCTGTTGCCGGGACGCCTTCATTGCAGCCTCGTCCGCCAAGTATGCATCGGCGTCGTAGATCTCTACTACGCTTCGGTCGGGGCGGGCACTTGTGGTGTATTCGGCGATGGGTTGCACTGGGCGTCCTTTACTGGCTGTCTAGGTAACGATCTTCACGTAGAAGGCATCTCCGTCGATTATTCGATTCAGTGTGTACATGGTGTTGAGCATACGGCCTCCAGCCTCGTTGTCTCCACCCTCGATCAGGCGAACCGAGAACCGTCCGTCTCCCGCGAGTGAACCCTCGTAGGTGCTCGCGAATGGGTACTCGTCACACTGAAGGGGAGTTCCGGAATAGTCCCCCCATACCTTTTTGCACTCTTTGATGGAGTTCGCCCGCTGCTCCTCACTCTTTTTGGTGTCGACCCGCCGATGCAATGGCTCCGTTTCACCCGGTATCGATTTACTTGCAGAGGAAGGGAAGGTGCGCTCGGGCCTCTTCAGGGCATCGTATATATGGAGGGCGCTTTCGTTGACCGTGGGATCTGTCTGGCTCATTACCAGCTCTACCCGAGCCTTGGTGAAAACGGCTCCCTTGTACTTCCCTGCTACAGGGCCAGCGTAGTCGAAGCGTACGCTCGCCTGGTAGCTGCCCACTTCTACGTAGGGGTCAACGGTGGGGGAGTTCACCGTGATAGTCATGTCGTAGGTGGACATGACTTTTTGGGCATTTCCTTGTGAGTACAGGGCGCCCTTGTCGGGTGATGTGTAGGTCAACGTCCAGGTGGGGGTTGAGTCCCATACTCCGAGCAGCTCATCGCGCTTCGTCGTCGAGGGAACGTCTACCTTTGGGTCAGGATCACTGGCGCTGGCATCTATAGCATTACTGAAATGCTGGCCTACTTTCCATTGCTTAGCGTCTTCCCCGCCAGACGTTGCGACCTGGATATCCTCTACGCTCGCGACGAAATCGACTTGCCGGGTTCCGTCGAGAGTGAAACCAAGCACCCAGGAGTCGAAGATGAGTCGTCCGCGTTGCTCCTTATTTTGCTTGTCGCGCAATACCAGATCATAGTGGCGCTTATGGCAACTTTCGAACCTGGACTTTACCCAACCGGTCTGCGACTTCGCTTCGGACTCGTGTTGTGCGCACTCTGTGCGAAGATCTGGGTCCTCGGCTGGCACGCTAGGCAGCGTGCCAGGAGTAGATGTTTGACCCTTCTTGAGGTGCTGTTCGAGGGGAGCTGGACTGTCGACCTCTCGTAGACCTGCTCTGGGAGCATCGGATATATCCACGAATTCGAACTGCGGTTGCCGTGGGCTTCCTGACTGTGCGGGCAGGGCGGACGCCGCAGTTGCGGTCAGCAACGTCATGGTGAATGCTCCGGCCAGGTGGATTACCCAGCGGGCCGATAAGCTGCGGAAGTACAAGGGGTTCTCCTTATAGATTGATGTGCGGGTAAGTGCTGATGCAAGGGTTGTTGGTTCTTTTATTCCTTGCACATATCGCCCCAGCAGGCTTCCAGGAATTCTCCGCTTTTTGCCGAATAGGTGGCATGGAATCCTTTGAAGAGCTTTCCAGTGTCCCTTAGGCCGGGTGTACTGTGTGTCGACTGTACGTCCCAAACCTTTTCCCCTTCCCCGGAGGAGCCCTCAACTGCTGCGGTGATCTCTATGTCGGCGGTGGCTACGTTGAAGGCGGAAGCGGCACGCTGCCGTATCGATTCCGATCCCGCCTCAGCAGCTCCCTTAAGCGCGATAGCCGGCTCAGAGGTGAGCCCAGAGGTGTTGCAGACCCGGTGAGTGCGTACGCATTCGGCGAGGCCGGGAACGTCATCAAGACAGCGATCTGGTTCATTTTCCATGCACGCTTGCAACTTTGATTGATCGACGCCGTTATGGGTGTCACCCAATGTGGGAAGCATCCCCAGTATTTTTCTGTTTTGAAGTGTGGAAGTGATGGCGGTGCGTGGCTTACTGACAGTCCATTGGGAGAAGGAAGTGGCGTCGGCTAGCTTGGTGTTTAGGCAGTTGGGGGGCTTATTTGTTGTGCTGCAGGCAGGCAAGGTGACAATCGTTGCGGTATTTTTTGTCGCGACCTGGCGCCAAGTGTTATTGCCGTCCATAAATTGCATTCGGTTTGCGATTTCTGGTACGTCTGTGTACTGGTGCCCCAGGAGCTCCATGCCGGTATCGATGCGATTTGTGGAACCTGGTATCACCTTAAGCTGATCCGTCGTGCTTCCAACGGTGTTGAAGTCGTACAGGACATCCCACTGATCTCCCGACGACTTACGCATGAGCATGTATGTGTGGTTGCGGCCGTCAGGGACGGAGGGGTTTACACCAGCTGTGATCGCCTTGGTCTTCCCACCGCTGTTGCCGAGCTCGGTCCATCTGGGACCATAGGTTTGGGTTGTCTTGCCTGTCTTTTCTGCATAGAGCCCCACTTCGATGTTATTCTCGAACGGCGACGCTTCCGTGTTCGGAGTGAGTCGCAGGTAATTGGAAAAGGTGACCGTCTTGTTTTGGGTATCGACCTGGTCGAACTTGACCGGAATGTTGCGCCAAGTGGCAAATCCCCCGAACATCGGTTCGCCCGGTTCGCTGCATGTCATTGCGTAAGTCTCGATGTTGCCGCTATACATAAGTTCGCATGCGGACTGCGGCGCCGCCGCCTGTGCGGGTGTGGTGCAAGTCATGATTAACGTGGCGGCTGACAAAGCTGTGGGCAGGAGCGCTGTGTTCCTTTTGCTTACGTGGGGCATGGTTTCCCTGCTGTAGTTGGGTATGAATTAAGCGTATTGCTATGCACGTGGGAGTGTCCGTGCATAAGTGAGCACTTCCTCGTAGCAGTCCAGTCGTAGTCAGGGTTCGGGCAAACGATACTCGTGTGCCATGCATGTAATCCGGATGGGGGGGGGATTTGGCTGATAATCACCCTTCGGTGTCGACGACTTCCTGCAGCTGGTTGAGGGGGTTCGTTTCCCGCTTGCCAACGGCGGCTATCACCATGTGGTGCTGCGGCGGAGGTTCTTCCTCTGCTCGCCGCCAGAATGGCTTGGATCATGCGGGACACAATGTGTCGAGCACCTGCGATGGGTAGCGGCCGTCAGGGCGTTGGCCCTTGTGCCGGAGCCCGACCCGCCATGGCCGCTTCCCCAGTAGACACACTTCGCCCGGGCCAGCATCACGCAAGTTCTGATAGCCGGGCTTACCAGCAACGGGCATGGTTACTGAGCGTTTTCCAACCTCAGCTTGAGACGTGGTGAAGGACAAGGACGGCCTTCACGATGTCCGTGATGCGGTTGGTGCTGCAGCGGAGATTTCGGTGCAGTCGCCAGCCCTTCAGAGCTCGTAACACGATCATGGTCGGGTCTTCTTGAGTCGTCGGTAGCAGATGAGGCTGCAGGCGAGGGAGACGAAGGCGTCGTGGAGTTCGGTGCGGCGTTCCCAGCGGACGGCGAGGCGTTTGAAGTGGTGGAGCAGGGCGAACGTCTGCTCGACGACGTATCGCAGCTTGCCGATGCCTTTGATGTTCGGTGATCCCTTGCGGGAGATGACGGGCAGGATTCGTCGGCGACGGAGCTCGTCGCGGTGGGCGTTGGAGTCGTAGCCTTTGTCGCCGAGTAGGGCCTCTGGCCGTCGGCGGGGTCGGCCGGGGCGGCCTGCGATGGGTGGGATGCCGTCGACCAGGGCCAGGGTCTGGGTGACGTCGTTGACGTTGGCCGCGGTCGTGATGACCTTGAGCGGGGTGCCGCGTCCGTCGCAGATCAGGTGGTGTTTGCTGCCCGTCTTCCGCCGGTCGACCGGCGACGGGCCGGTGTCGGCGCCCCGTGGGTCGGCGTCGCCGCGGCGTCTTCCCGTGCCGAACCCTCCCCGCAACCGGTCGGGGTGCCCCGGCGGGGCCACCAACGGGACTTGCGGCCGGCGCCGGTCACGGACCCTCCTCGATGTCGACGTCCCCGGTGGTGTCCCGCACCTGGTCGACCGGACCCACGATCGTGCTGTCGCGTACCCGTTGCCCGTCGCCCCCCGTTGGTGCGCCGCCTGACGGAGGCGGTACCGGCGCCACCGGAGGCAGGGACGTCGCGGGGCGGCCGCGGTGGGTGATGCGCACGTTGCCGCCGATGTCGGATACCTGCGCGGCACCGCCGTTCACCGCACTGTTCGCGACCGACTGTCCGCCCTGCGGGGGTGTTCGCGTCGTGGCCCGGTCACCGCCACCACCAACCCCGCGATCGCCACGAACAGGCCCGCCACGCTCGCCGACTTGTCCGCCGCGTCCAACCCCACCGCCGCGAGATACACCGCCAACCCCACCAGCGCCGCACCCGCCACCACACCACCCACCCACGCCCGCATCTTGGCTGTCATCCCCCGATCGTCCACCCCCATCCCCGACCACGTCCCCCTGCTCACACGGACGGTGACACACCCGTGACGTCCACCCCCGGCGGAGCTGCGATCCCCGAGACGACAAGCCGGGAACACGCGACCGACGACGTCCGACGACCCAGCCCTCCTTTCGCGGGGGCCGACCATTGTAGGCCGGTGTCCACGATGAAGATCGTCTGACCTGTCGGCTGGAGGCGTTGTCGTGTTCTGCTGCGTCGGCCGCCGTGCCGCCCTTACGATCCGTCACCGGGCCGGTACGCCGGGAGGGCGTGGGGATGCAGGAGCTGGAGCGGATCACGGCTCGACGGGGTGAACTGGACGTGCTCACCGAGGAACTGGCCAAACAGCTTGCCGAGGTCCAGGCCGAGCGGGAGGAGCTGGTGATTGCCGAGCGGGTCCTGAACCGGCTGGCCGAGCAGGACCGGGCCGCGGCCGGTGCCGCCGCCCCGTTTCCCGGCCGGGTGGCGGGGCGGGCTGTCCTGCTGATCCCACACCGCGGCGAGAATCCCGACGAGACCGCCCTGCCGGACGACTACCGCATGATCCTGGCGATCGTGCAGGCCGCCGACGGCCCGGTCCAGGTCAGGGCGGTGGGTGAGGAGCTGGGCCTTGACGTTGCGGTGCGTGGGAAGCTGGAGCCGCTGCGGGCGAAGATGACCAAGCTCGCTGATCGCGGCTGGCTGCACAAACGTCCCGACGGGCGGTTCACCGCACGTCGGTGACCGTGCCGGAAGAGGAACCCGGCAGGCCGTAACCAGCGGAACCCCGGCGGCAGTTGAGTTCGGTGTGAAGAAAAACAACGGGTCCGCCGAGGGCCCTGACGACCTTGTCTACACTGCCCGCCTGCCGCTGTCGAGCGCCACTTTGAACTATCTCGCCACCCTGATACGCGGCCACTGCAAGAAGATCGGCTCGCGGTGGCGGGCGCTGCCCGCGGGAAGGATCGCGGGGATCGTGCTGGCGGTGCTGCGCTGTGACCAGCGGCCGGGCGACCTGGCCGGCGGCAACGGGATACACCGCACCACCGTGACACGGTGGGTCAGGGAAGTCGTCGGCCTGCTGGCCGCCCGCGCCCCGCGCCTGGACCGCGCCCTGAAGAGAATCGCCCGAACGGGTGGCGGGGTGGTCCTGCTGGATGGCTCGCTGATCCGCACCCGGCGGCGCACCGGGACGGAAAACCGGAAGAACTACTCGGGCAAGCACAAGCACCATGGTCTGCTCGTGATCGCGCTCACCGACGACAAGGGCCGACTGCTCTGGGTCTCGGCGGCCCGGCCGGGGCGGACCTCGGAGATCACCGCCTGCCGTCACGACAAGCTCACGCAGAAGTTGCGGGCGGCCCGGCTCGGAGCGATCGCCGACCTGGGATTCGTCGGGCTCGATGACAGCGGTCCCGATGCCGACCCGGCGGTGATCACCGGCTACAAGGCCGCCCGGAACCGGCCGCTCACGCGAGGGCAGAAGCTGTCGAACAAGGCCCTTGCCGCAGTACGGGCGCCGGTCGAGCACGGCTTCGCCCACCTGAAGAACTGGCGCGTCCTCGGCAAGGTCCGCACGGATCCGAAGTGGGCGACCGCGCTGGTGAGGGCTCTGCTGGTCCTGACGAACCGCGAAGTCTCCCGGTGACCGACGATCTTCGCCGAAGCCATCCGCCCACGACCAGCACGAGCATCCCGAACCCCGCGCACACCAGACCCGTGACCTGCAACTTCACGATGCACAGTGCTCACTTGGAAGCACGGTGCCTCGTGTGGAGCGGCCGCCCGCAGCGGTACGCAACGCAGTACTGGCTCCTCGACGGACGGATCGGGCTCCACCCTGTCGAGGACCCCGACGACCTCGACAGACGCCGGGCCTGTGCCGGTTTGCCGCCCTACCGCGACCAGATCGCCCGCCTGGAGCAACACCACCTCAGGGCACCCGCGGCACCCGCCTCCATCTGAAGAGGCGGTCCGCGAGCTTCTCCCCACTCGGCGAAGCCGCTCGGGACCGGCCATTTGCCTCGACCAGATCCAGCGGGTACCGGCCAGCGCCAGTCACCACCTCGGTATGCGCGAGGCGAAAGCTGCGCACCAAGTCGGCGGCTCGCTGGGTTGCGGTCTTCGGCTTCCCGGGAGGAGAGTTGCGACCGCGATTCGAGGCCGGTTTCTTGCTTTGATTGCGAAAGGGCGGTCACATGAGGCGGCTGGCCTTGTCCACGGCGCATTTTCCGGCTTCCGTGCCGAGGTTCTCCAGTTGCTTCCAGATGTTTTTCGCGATGTCGACGGAATCCTGAAGGTGTGTGCCGATTTCGTTGAAGCCTTGGGCCGTGAAGTTCAGCGGCCCGATGGTGACGTCCTGTTCCACTCCGGGGGCGGTGAGATGCCCTGTCAGGTGAACGGAGACGGATGCTCCCTGGAGGCTGGCCGTCACCTCGATGTCGCCCGCAGCTCGGACGTCGAGGAAGGCTACGTCCCATCCATCGGGTGCGCCGACGCGGAAGTCGAGTTCGGCATTGGCCTTGGCGGTGAGTTTCTGGTGCTTGATGTGGAGGACGCAGTCGAAGGAGGCCTTGGCGATGGTGATGTCGATGGTGACCGCGAACGAGAATCCGTTGTGGTTGACATCGATCTCGGCCTTGGTTTTTACGACATCGAGGAAGCTGATGCTTCCGGAGAGGTGAAGGATCTTCTCGGGGAAGCTGTTTCCCGTCTTCCGGAGATTGACTTCGAATTGGGGGCCTTTCTTCCCGGAGGCGTCCGAGACGGTGAGGATGTCCGCGAACCTGAGGGGTTGGGCGATGTCGCTCTTGGCGGCGATGCCTTCCTTGCCGACACTGGCTTGGAAACGCCATGTGTTGCCGAAGAAGTCGATGTCGCCGTCGGTGGTGATGCCTTGCGACCACTCCTTTTGGGTGCCGAGGTTGGTCCAGCCGCCCGGGATGGCGACGGCGTAGAGGGCAAGTTTTTTGATGGCGATGTCCTTGAGGAAGTCAAGGGCGCCGGGGATGTCGTCGAAGACGAGGCCGAGGAGGTCGTGGAGGGAGACACCGTGCCCAGTGTGGGTGGCGTCGAGGCTGAACACGAAGGCATCGATGTCGGGCGGTTCGACGGTTCCGTGGACGGCGAGTTCGAGGGTGACGCCGCCGATCTCGATGCAGCCGCCCCCGCCGAGGCCGAAACCGTTGTCCCGGAAACTGACGTTGAGGAAAAAGTCGTGGATGGTGAAGCCCTTGATCCCGAAGACGTCCCTCAGTGCGTGCTTCTTGGCATCGGCGTCCGCGGTGACCGGTAGGGGGCGGACGACAGGTGCTGTGGGGGTGGCGGTGATGACGGCCGGGCCGGGGGCGTCGAGGGCGAAGCCCAGCTGGCAGGGCATAAGAAGGCCAGGGCGCCCGCCCTCGCTGTCGGCGCCCCGGAGGACGAGGTTCAGGCTCATGCTCCAGACGGCCTCGGTGCGTGAGACGGAGCCGCTGACAATGAACTGCAGCGGGTCGTCCGAGATGAAGGGGGCATGCAGGACAAAGGTGGTGACCAGCGCGATCGACGGAACGGCCGGGTAAATGACCAGATGCACGCCGCCGAAGCCAGACTCGCCGGGCTTCCTGGAGCCTTCGGCGATGGTGACGTCGAAGTGCGACTGACTGGCGTCGGTGGCCAGCACGCCGGCGACCTTGACACCGGTTGCGCCGGGGAAGAGCTTGTTGAGGAAGTTCAGAAAACCGTCTTTGGTGAAGGTCATCTCGGCGAAGAAGGTCAGACCCTTGCTGACCTGATCGGGCAGGGTAGCCGGAAGGGACACGTCCGAGAGGCTGGTCAACTGCTGTTCGGCGGTGCTGACGGCAAGTCCAACACCAGTGAAGGTGACGGCGTCGAAGATGCCGAGGGGCCCCTTCCAGCCGGCGATGGCAGCAGGGGAGACTCCCCATCCCTCCGCCCATAGAACGGCCGTGAAAGCGGTAGTCGCTCCGTCCTTGCCGGCTTTCCCGACCAGTCGCAGGGTGGTGTTTTTGAAGCGGACCCCGGAGTCGAGGAGGAGGTCGTAGCTCTGCTCGTTTTCCTTGGCGAGGGCGACAGTGACCGTGCTTGGGATCAGGGTGACCTCGGGAAGGCTGTCGGGCAGGAGACCGGCCTCGGTGTCCAGGTGCTTGAGGAGGGTGGTGAGGGGGAGTTCAGGTAAGGTTCCCTTGAGAGTGAGCCGCCCGGGGATGGTCCAGTCGGCGGTGAAGTCGGTGCACGCGGCGAGATCGGAGCGGGGGGCGAGCCGGGCCGTGGCAGTGAACTCGCCACCGGTCGTGGGCTCCCCGCCGGCCGCACCGGGGCGGCGCCATAAGGAGACCTTGGCGTCTTTGAGGGTGATAGTCGCGGCGCCCAGATCGAAGGGGGCAGCAACTGCGGCACGCGCGGTGACCTCGAAGGCACCCTTGGTGGGGGTGATCTGCCCGTCGAGCCCGGTCAGGTCGATCCGGGGCAGGCCCACCAGGACCTGCCCAGGCACGAACTGCTTGAAGGCCTCGGTGAGCTCGACCGGAGTGGACGGATCCAGGGCCAGCCTCAGGGTGCCCGGGGGGATGACACCGGTGGCCATGACGTTCGTATGGCCGGCGATCTGAACGTCAGCGCCGGCGTAGACGGTGGCCTTGCGCGTCTTCCGCAGAGGGTTGTCAAGAACGAAATTCGCCTGCAGACCGGCGAGCCTCAGCCCCGGCGCGCCGTTGATGATCCAAGTCAGCTCAGGTTGAGCAGCGACACCTACCGTGATCTGAGTCACGGCGTGCGTGAACTGCTTCGACAACTGAAGGGGATCGATAGACAAGGTCAGATCCCGCAACTGCACCGTGGCGCCGAGGTCGAGCCCGCTGCCGGCGCCCCTTTCGAACGCGGCGCCCAGGTGCGCCCAGGTCTTCAGGTCCTCGGACCTGACCGAGTGGTTGGTGGAGCTCAGTTGGGCGATCAGGGTCAGTGGCCCAGGTGCAAGGGCGGTGATCAGCTTCAGTGACAGGTTGCCCGGCAGACCGAGAGAGGCGCACAGGTCCACCCCGTAGAACGTCACCTCGCCGTCGTCGTACTGCGCTCCAGCCTGGAGGGAGAACCGGAGATCCAGGTCCTGGGACGGTGACGTGAGAGGACCGGAGGCGAGTTGGATGTCGGGCAGTGTCGCCCCCGAGAAGGGGGCGATCGTGCCGCTCAAAGCGATCCGGCCGTCGGAGGCAGCGGTCAGCAGAGCGTTCCACCCCCGGCAGTCGGTGTGCAGTTCGGCCGCGGGCGCGTGGAAGTTCAGCCCCCTGGCCAGTACAGGGTGCCCTCCCTGGGCGGAGAGCGACTGGGAGGTCAGCAGCAGTTCGGGGCCGGCTGGGAACCGCAGGCCGTTCATCGGGGTACCGGCCGTGGCCGGGAAGGAAGCGGCGAAAGTCCACTGATCGGGGAGCGGGAAGCGCAGCAACAGCGAGGGATCGCCGCCCGGGCCCGCGGCGAAAGTGGCCGTGGCCTGGCGCTCGCACGAGATCCGTGTCCAGTTCAAGGTTCCCTTCACCTGGATGCCGGTGTCCGTGTCCGTGCAGGTGACGTTCTCGACGACGAGCGGCCCTGAGAACCAGTCATTGATCAGACGAGCGGCGGCGCCTGTCCTCAGGGTGCTCGCCGCCATGGTCAGGGTGCCGTTGCTGATACAGCTGGTGACAAGACTGCGTAACTCGATGGTGTCCATGGGCATGGCTTCCTGATGGGAGGGAGAGGAAGAGAACGGTGGTCTGAGCCCGAGAGAGCAGAGGCTCGTGAGTGGGCCCTTGCGGGCCCGCAGTCGCACACCGGCGCGGCAGGCCCGGTACGGCGGGAGCGGGCCGCCTGCCTGACAGCACCGGACGGGGCCGGAGCCCGGGTGCCCACGGGGTGCGGCGTGTCATGAGCGCCCCGTGGAACCAGGCGTCACAGGCAATTCGCCAGCGGCTCCCTTGTTGGGTTGGTGTTGTCGAGCTGGTAGACGGTGACCACGGTCTGACGATCTGGGTGTGGGTCCACGACCAGCTTCCATTTCTGCGTGCCCGGGGTGTTCGACGCGGTGTAGACCCAGTTGGAATTTGTGGGGGCGGATAACGGAGGGGGAGTGGCCGAGCCAAGGATGTGCTGAATGCAGTTCAGGAGTTCGGTCACGCTGGTAGTTGTGTTGGCGGGTGCATGGCGGTAGGCGATGTGGACAAGACCGCTTCCCCTGGTGTCCGAAGAAAGATCCTGGCGGCCGCACCGGAGACCGAACAGCCTTCCCAATCCGTCTGGTAGGGGGTTCCAGGCGTCCCTGTAGGTGGTCGGTTTTGCCCACTGCCGATTGGACACCGAAGGGACGGTGGGCACACCTGCGGGATACACCCAATCCTTCCTGTTCGTGAACAGGTCCCGTGAGTTCCGGTGGAGGCAGGCTCGATGTGCTGGTTCAAGATCTGGTGGGGTGTAGCTGCGTGCCGGGGCCGGGGTGGCTGCCGCGAGGGACGCCAGCGCGGCGACAGCGACTGTGACGAGGCGCAGTCGGGGGCGCGGGGAATGTGGTGCTGGGGGCCGGGTTGTGGTGGTGCTCATGAAGAACTCTCTTCCTGGTAGGGGTGTGTGGGAGGTCGGGTTCGGTCGTGGTGCGGTTGGTGTGCGCGACGAGCGTTGTCGTGGTTCTGGCGGTGTGCGGTCCGCGGTGGGAAGTGGGTTCTCCGGCCCGGGGTCCGATCGGTCTTGGGGCGGGGCCGTCACCGTGGTCGGTTGGGGTCTTGCCCTGGGTGTGCCGGGTGGTCGCCTTCAGGGGTCTCTTCGATCGTCGTGCGGTCAGCTTTTGAGCTTGGCGTGGATGACCGCGCGGGCGTTTTCGGTGATCTGCTGGGCGATATCGGCACGGTGCGCGTCGGCTGCCGTCTGCACGCCCTCGACGATCTTCTGCTTGGTCTCGTCCTGGTTCAGGATCTTCTGGGCGGCCTTGTCCCAGAAGCTGGGCTCTTTGAGGTGGAGCGTGACGTGCAGGTCGTTCGTGGCGAGGGTGAGGTTGAGCGAGTTCAGCCCAACGTTGAGATCGTCGGCGTCGTGACCGGTGAAGGACAGGTCGACCGTCGCCGAGGGCTGGTTGGCGGTGGCGGTGATGTCGCCCTCGATGACATCGGTGCTGTCCGGGAAGGAAAGGACGCCGGTAGCGGTGATGGTGAGCGGGGGCGGGGGTGTTTTCGTGTCGCCGGGCAGCCGGCCGAACCTCAAGGTCGCGGCGAGGCCCTCGTCCGTGAGGGCGGTGTCCCCGGTGGGGACGAGGACGTTGGAGATGCCCTTGATCCGGATGTCCTTGAAGGTGAGGGTGACGGGCGCGACGCCAAGCTTGTGGGTGCCGAGGTCGATGTGCCCGATGTCGTACGGTTCGAGTGCGGGATTGGTTGCCCCAAGGACGACGGTCGGGGGGTAGAAGCCGGAGTCGGGGTCGTTCACGGAGGCTCGCAACCGGTCGAAGAGGTAGACCTCCAGGGGGCCGTAGCGTGCCGGGAACCGGCTGTCGTCGTGCGGCAGGCCGCCGTGTGGGACGGCGCCGAGCACACCGTCGAGGGCCTTGGCCAGTTGGGTGGTGGCCGTGGCCGACAGCTCGTCGCGGAAGGCGGCTTCGGCGAGTGTGCCGACCAGCTTTTCGGTGAGAGCCTTTCGCGCATCGCGGTGGTTGAAGGCGCCGGCCGCCGATTGCTTCCATACGTCAAGGAGGTCCGGGTCGAGCTTGCTGTCCTCGATGGTCAGGGAGTCCTCGCTGAGGTGGAAACCGGGCTGGGAGGCGAGTGTGATCGACTCGACGGCGAGTTGCAGGGCGCGGTCTGCACCGGTACCGGCGACCTCGGCGCGCAGCACGACGTCGAAGGCGAGATCCTTGACTGTCAGGGCGAAATGCCCGTGGCCTTCGATGCGCTGGCGTGGCCACTCGACCCCCTGCAGCCCGTTGATTTCGGTCTTCGTCGGCGGTTTCAGGTCTTCGCGGGCGCCGTTCCCGGTTCCGGGCCTGTCGATCGCCACGACGTGCTGCACCAGGCTGTACTTGCCTTTGATGGTGATCTGCTGGCGCCATCCGTGCGTGTCGTACGCGGCGGTGGTGACCCGGATTGTGCCTCGGTAGCCGGTGTTGGTCGGGGTGAGGTTGTGGAGCTCTCCGACCGAGGCGTTCGGCAGCCCGTCGACGGTGAGGTCGGACAGGGAAAGCACGGGGCAGGGATGCTCGGCGTCACGCTGATGGGTGAAGGCCCCGGTACTGGGCAGATCGCGTACGCCTCGATCTCTCGCATCCTCAAAAGCGGCCACGACCTGGGTCCACCACTGGGTGCTGATGTTGTCGCCGATCGCCGCGCCCTCGGCGCCCGTGAGCTGCCCGATGTCCCACATGGGGATCTTCAGGAGATGCAGTGAGCGGCCGTCGGGGGCACGGACCTCCTTCAGGACGGAGGGGAGCCAGTAGGGGCTGTCCGGGTTGTTGATGCGCTTGTACATGGTGGCGTAGATGAAGTCGAGCAGCTTGGTGGCCACGGACCTCTCCTTCCGGGGTGTGCGTCGTCGGTCGGGACGCCCTCGCGCTCTCAGGCTGCGCGGTCCACGATGTGCAGGGCCAAGTCCTCGAGGGCGTAGCGGTAGCGGCCGGCGGGGAACGGGCGAAGCAGTTCGACGGCTTCCAGTGCCTGGGAGCGTGCGTCGGCGTAGGCGCGGGAGAATCCGCTGCTGCTGCGGACTTCGGCGAGTGTGCGTTCCAGGGTGTCGGCGTCGGCGGGCTCGCCGCGCATGATGCGGCTGACCGCGTGGTGTGGTCCTCCTTCCTGCATGGCGTAGACCAGGGGCAGGGAGGCGCGGCGTCGCAGCAGGTCCATGCCGCGCGGCTTGCCGGAGAGGGACTCGTCCTGAGCGAGGTCGAACAGGTCGTCCATGACCTGCAGAGCCCGTCCGAGCCGGCGGCCGTAGAACCCGGCGCGGCGGGCGTCGCTGGTGCGCCCGCCGGCCAGTGTCACTCCGGCCTCGGCTGCCAGGCCGAACAGGGCGGCGGTCTTGCGGTCGGCGGTCTGCCAGTACGTCTGGGCCAGGTGCACCGGGTCGGCGGAGAGGTCCGTGCGTAGTTCGTCGAGTTCTCCGCAGCCGATTTGGAAGGCGGTGTCGAGGACGAGTTCGACCAGGGCCATGTCGCTGTCGCGGTCGATGGCTCCCACGAAACCGCGGATGGCTTGGACGAACTGCAGGTCGCCGACGAGCACCGCGGCTTCGGTGCCGCGGGCGGCGTTGATTGAGGGCAGGCCGCGGCGCAGTGCGGCGCCGTCCACGATGTCGTCATGGATCAGCGTGGCCACGTGCAGCATTTCCAGGGATACGGCGCCTTGGAGCACCTTGTCCGGGAGCGGCGAGGAACCGTGCACCATGCGGGCGGCCAGCAGCAGGACGGTTGGGCGTACTCGTTTGCCGTGCCGGTAGAGCGTGCGCTCAGCGTCGGTGAGGTAGTCCTGCTGCGGGGCCAGGGCCTGCTCCAGGAACGCCTCGAAGCGCGGCGCGTCGTCGGCGAGCAGGTCCGTCCACAAGGCGCCGAGGATGTCTTTGGCCGGGGCGGCCGTGCCGAGAGTGAGCACCGGTCAGGACCGCCCGTCCTGCGGGTGGAGGTATCCGGTGATACCGGTGAGGGTGGCGTAGCGGACGGTCTCGGCGACTGAGTCCTGCAGCAGGTGGCGTACGAAGCGCATGGCGGCGAGTCGTTCGCGTGCCACCTGCGCGGCGGTGCCCCGCCAGTCTTCGTCGTCGAGTGTCAGGGCGAGGTCCGGCAGTTCGACCGTCACGTCTGTTGCGGTGCCGTCCGGTGTGAGACGGGTGGTGATGCGGATGTCTTCCCACCGTGCCGTGCACGCGCCCGTATACAGGGTGTCGGTCGCCTGCGGTTCCTGTTGTGCTTCCTCGTGGTAGGCGGCAGCGCCGATTGAGTGGATGACGGCGCGGTCCTGGTCGGACAGTTCGATCCAGTCCGCCTGCTCCTCCTGCCCTTCTTGTTCTTCCTGGAGCGCTTGCGCGGCCTCCTCGCGGAATGCGGCAAGTCCGTCGTAGCGGGCCATCTCCTCGTCGGAGACGGCCGGCACGTTCCCCGAGTGCTGCTCGACGGCCGCGTAAACGTGGTCCTGGGTCATCGAGTTGACCTGTGAGCCATCGTTGCCGGTCTGCTGGACCGCCTTCGAGAAGCTCTCGATGGCCTTGGCCGCAGCTTTGAAGCGATCGGACTTGCCGTGATCCTTGTGCTTTATGCGGACGGCCTCGGTGACGAGTGTGGTGGCCAGCGTGGTCCGCTGGATCCAGGCATGCGTGTTGTACGTGACGTTCGGGCCTTCCGGGTCGTGCCAGTCGTTGACCGGGTGTTGGCCGTCGGCGGGGGCTTCCGGATCCGTGACGTCGTAGGTGTGCTGGGACATGCGCCGGGTAACTCCCCCTTTAGCCCACTCATCACGGAGGTTCTTGGACATTTCGGAGTCGCCGTTGAAGATGTCGTAGTAGGTCTCGTTGTGAGTGCCGTACTCGGTGAGGAGCTTGCGGCCGTTTTCGGTCCTCATCAGCTTGGCGCGGTGGGTGCGGGCGCGGTCGGTCCATTCGCGGACGGTGCCCTCGTCCGGGTGGGGTCCGTCCGGGCGAGCTCCGGCGGGGAGGGTGGGCTGTCGGGCCTCGTCCGCGAGCGGGCGGAGGTTTCCGGCGGTGTCAATCTGCGGGACCGCATCGGGCTGGGTGTCGAGGGCGTATCGGCCGGTGAGGACGAGGGCGGGGATGCGGTGGGTGACGCGGCGGGTGCCGCCGCAGGTCTCCTCGGCGAGGGGCTCCAGCCGTCCTTCAGGGCGTAACTGGAGCGCGCCGAGACGGAAGCTCAGTGAACCCGTGGGGTAGTCGAGGGTGTCGGGCATCTGAACGCTGCGGGCGAGAGGGTAGCCGGGGGTGTCGGCGAGGTGGAGCGTCTCGGCCTCGCCGTCGGGCCGGTCGGCGCCGGGGCTCGGGGGCTGGGGCGTGCTCAAAGGGGGTCTCCTCCAGGATCGTTCGGGCATCGGGTCGTGGCGGCGCAGGCCGGCGGTACGGGAAGGGTTCAGGGCACGGTGAGCGTGCCGCTGATCATGAGCATCCCCTCGTGGGACCCCAGTTCGGGAGAGGCCAGGTTCATGGACACGGTCTGGCCCTGGACGGTGAAGCCGGCGCCCAGCGGCTTGCTGAGCGGAATGTCGGTGCTCTGGCCTTCCAGGGCGTCCTTGATGACCTTCGGGGCCGCGAGGGCGAGCATGTAGGCGGCCGGCAGAGCCAGTTTGGCGGCATCGGACCTGGGATGCAGCGAGAGCGTGTTCAGGACGATCTTCTCCAGCGTCACGGACAAGGCCGTGTCCGTCAGGCCGGTGGCCTTGAAGGTGACGTGGGGTTCGGGCGGGTCGGGGACGACCTCGAAGTCGATCAGCGGTTCCACGGGACGTGCCTCCTGGACTCAAGGGCGGGCGCGGGGCGATGAGTGCGGCGCCTACAACACCTGGGTGGCTTTGAACAGTGCGCATCCCTTGGCCGGGGCGACAGGGAACAGGTCCACTCCCACGGACCACGGGATGTCGAAGTCCGCCGTGATCCTGGTCGGGTCGTTCGTGTAGGCCTTCACGTTGTCGGCCTTCCCGAACGCAGCCTTCCACCAGACCGAGGCGACGCCGGTCAGTGTCCTGTCGTCCTTGGCCAGCTGCTTGCCGCGCCACTGGTCGAGGGCGCCCTGCAGCAGGCGGGCCAGGAGATCCCGGCCGAGGAGGACGAACACCTGCTTGCCCGTCGGCCAGGCGGTGGCAGAACCGCCGGAAGGGCCGGCGGCCGGGGCCTGGCCAGTGCCGGCGGTCGCCGCGAGGACCAGATGGGTCCCGGTGACGTCCAGAAGCACAGGGGTAAGGGCGATCTGCTGCCCGAAGAAGTCCTGGACGGGCAGCCTCAGCCCGCTCAGCAGGCTCTTCGCCTGGTCGAGGACGTTCGGCACGATCACATGGTCGACCAGGGCCCTGGTGTACGCGTCCGGGATCTCGGACAGCCACACGCCGAGCGGGACGACAACGACGGCGCCGTCTTCGACCCTGGCCTGGACTGCAACCTTGACGTCACTGACACCCTGCGGCAGGGCGTCACCCGCAAGGGTGCCGTTCACCTGCAGTTGCGGCGCATGGAGCTGCAGGACTCCCGAGTCGGGCAGCTCCGTGATGCCCTGCGCCTTGAGCATCGTGCTCCACAGGCCGGCGTCGGGCTTCTTCAAGGTGAGTTCGGGCGGCTTCAGGAAGTCCCAGCCGAAGGTGCACCCGATGCCGTCGAAGGTCCCGGACTCGGTTCCCCGGAACACCGCACGGTGTCGGTCGTGCAGCTTCGCCAGACCCGAGTTGAGCGAGTCGGCGTGTAAGCCGATGGCAAAGTCATAGGAAGCGTCGGTCACAGCAACCCATCCAAAGGGGTGCAAGAGGTAGAAAGAATTCGATTTTCAGACATCCTCGAAACTAGAGGGAAGAGGAAGTGAACATCCCGTGCTGGGGTTTTCGCAGTGTCCCTGTGCACACAGAGTGAAGCCAGGTGTTGAGCGCACTGCGCCAGGAATGGCCGAAATGCGGGGAACTGTGAATTCCGCCGGTGCTGGGCCCGCAGCCTGAAGCGCCGGGCCCGGCACCGTTCTACGTGGCTGGCTACCGTTGAGTGACGGCCAGGTTGCCCTCGATCGCGAGTGCGTCACCGAAGCGCGCAAGGACCAGGTCCGTCGGCATGACGTCGAGGCGGACAGGGGCGACGTCGACGGGAATCGCCGGGAACGTGCCCACCTCGAACTCAACTCCGCGCAGCGCGTCTCGGACAAGGTCTCCGAACGTCGACGACAGAGCGTCGACGACCCACGAGAAGATCAGGCTGACGATGTCGTTGCGTGTGGGGACGAGCTTCAGCCCGAAGGAGGTCATGTCCACAGCAGTAGCCTTGAGCGTTGTCCCCTGCATCGCCAGAGCGAGAGTGACGGTCGGGTCGGGCTCCAGGTGAAGGTCGAAGAAGGCATCGGTGGACCCGCCCCACCACCAGTTGATGCCGGCACTGCCGCTGCCGGACACAGAGGCATGCACGAGAACAGCGGGCTGCCCGTTGTCCCACACCACCTCGCACTGGACGTGGTGGATGGAGATCGCCGCCTTGTAGTACGCACTGCCGACCCCGACGTCCTTCTGGCCACGGGCGGGAAAGGTCTTCCCCTCCAAGTACGCGGTGGCCATCTTCGTGACGCGTTCGACCGTGTCGTGCCCGAGGAGGGCGAAGAAGGGGCCTGAAGGCCAGCTGTCGGGGAAAGGGGGCTTGGGCATACCGTGCTCGGGCAGGTTCAGGGCCGCCGCAGCCTGCTGCGACCGGATGACGGGGATAGGTACCGACAGAGGCAGGCCCGGGATCTGCGGTGCGGGCAGGGCGATACCCGACAGCACCGTCCTGACCCGGTCCAGGACGTTGGGGAGCACCACCCGGTCCAGGAAGGTCCTATCGACCTTCCCCGGCGCATCAGCGGCAGCACGGAAGGGATTGAGGCTGAACAGGCCGGTGTCCGAGGCCGTGGCCTGCACCTGGACAGTCACCGCTACGTCTTCCCCCACGGGCTTGCCGTCCCCGGTGTCGACCGTGACGCGGACTTGGTTCAGCCGCACCTGGAACGTGCTCTCACTCAGTGAGTTGCGCAGCGCGGCGACGTGTTCGGTCACCTCGTCCTCGGTCATCCCGCCGTCGGCCGGCCCCGACGCGAAGCGTGCACGTAAGTCGACCTCGGAGGCCTCCGCCGGACTCAGGTCGAAAACAGGGGCCTTTTTTACGTCCCAGGAAACCGTGGCACCCACATCTTCGATGACCTGCGAACCGGTGAAGTGCTGCGGGTAGAGCTGCCGGTGGACTTCCTTGGCCACCGTGTTCACCAGGCCGACATCGGCCCCAACCATGAGATCACAATTCATGTGCCCACATTCCTGATTCTGTACGGACAGAAGTGCTGCCATGGAGCCGCATCAACAAGTACCGCCGCGGCGGCCCCAGGAACGCCGATGCGCCTTGAGCGACAAACGGAGCATGAAGCAGCAACCACGAGCCGTCCACGACCACAGGAGAATTAAGACCGTGTCCTATGTGGTTAGCCTCGAAGTTTCGTGACGGTCCGCCGACAGATTCGGTGGACCGTTTTCGTGCCGTGGGCTGAGGCTGTGCAGGCCGAGGGCCCGAGTGTCGCCTCGGGGTGGCGCCGGGTTCCACTGCTCCGGGTGTTGAGGTGCTGTCGTAGGGACGGGGAATCCGCTGGTCAGCCAGAGTCGGGCAGTTGGGTGAGCCGGTCGAGGGCTGCGGTGATGTGACCGGTCCAGGGCCGGCTCGGGCAGGACACGTACGGCAGCCGCCTCCAGCAGGCGGATCGGCTGCACGAGGGCCGCGAAGGCCCGACGCTCCTCGTCGAGGACCGTGGCGAGGCGACTCTGCAGACCATCGGCCCAGGTGGCGAGGAAGGGGTACTCGGACACGGCCTCGTTGCTCCGTGTCAGGTAGGAGTGCAGCCGACGCCAGTGCTCGTGACGTCGGGAGCGGAAGTTGCGGGCGCGGTCGTATCGCTCCCATTCTTCGTCGCGCCCGGCCGCGTCGTCGTCTTCCTCCTCGGCGTCGCCGGATTCGGCGGCGCGGGGCAGGTACTCGCCGGCGGCGAGGGCGATGGCGGCGTCACGCTCGGCCTCGAGGTCCTCCTCGTCCTTGGACTCCCGGTCGAGCCAGATGGCGAGTGAATCCACCTCGCTCACAGCGGCGCCGAGCGGCAGGATGAAGCTGTTTGTGGGCAGAGGCCACCGACAACTCGGGCAGATCCGCGCCACGGCTTCGCCGAAGGGGACGTCGATCTGGTTCACGGAGGCGGCTGACCGCAGCGTGCGGCACTCGGGGCTTCCGTGGAGCTTGCCCCTGTCTGTCGCCGAGACGTGGCAGGTGATGAGGATGTCCCGGGTCGACCCCAGGGGAACCTCAGGTGTAAAGAGGGAACCGAGCATGACATGGCGAAGCTCATCGCGAGTCGAGGACATGTCGGCAGGCTATGCGCGGGCACTGACAGCCCGCCGGTCAATCTGCCCTCTCCACCCTGCAGTGACCAGAGATGCCAGAGCGATCCTCACCGCCAGGACGGTGATCCTGGGGACCAGTTGGGGACCACACGGTACGCGCGGTGGTGCACGATGCATGCTTCCATGCACAACTTGTGCCCGGATTAAGTCTGTTATATCCAGAAAATGCCCTTGACCCTCACTCCTGGGGGTCAAGGGGTCGCAGGTTCAAATCCTGTCGTCCCGACTGTGCATTTCGCACGTCGGAGGCCGTTCTCTCATCCATGGGAGGGCGGCCTTTTCCGTACCCGCCACCGGGCTGGTGGCCGTGGGTGCCGGAGTGGTCACGGCGTTGCCGGGCGGCCGGTGGAGCCCCGGTCGACGGGGGTTTGGCGCGGGCATGGCCGGAATCGGCCTGCTTCCTGGGCGGTCGGCCGAGGGTCGCGCAGCGGGTAAATCTTGGCAGATCTGCGCAAACCGAAACGGTCTTTACGTTGCAAATCGGACCATTCTTGGCTCTGGCGTGTTCATGAGGGTCGATCGCGGCATCCCGCTCAAGTGACACCACTTGAATGATCAAAAGTGCGGGGGGTTAGCATATGAGCGCCGCCTAGCTCGAAAGATAAACCTGTGACTGTCAATGACGACTCGTTCACCAACTGGAAGAACCGCGAGGAGATCGCGGAGTCGATGATCCCCGTCATCGGGAAGCTGCACCGCGAGCGGGACGTGACGGTCCTGCTGCACAGCCGCTCCTTGGTGAACAAGTCGGTGGTCAGCATTCTCAAGATCCACCGATTCGCCCGCCAGATCGACGGCGAGGAACTCTCGGTCACCGAGACGCTGCCGTTCCTGCAGGCGCTCACCACGCTCGATCTCGGTCCTTCCCAGATCGACATCGGCATGCTCGCCGCGACGTACAAGACCGACGTCCGTGGCCTCACGGTCGAGGAGTTCACCGCCGAGGCCGTCGCCGGCGCCATGGGTGCCAACAAGATCGAGAGCCGCGAGGGGCGCGATGTCGTCCTTTACGGCTTCGGCCGCATCGGCCGCCTCGTCGCCCGACTGCTCATCGAGAAGGCCGGCTCCGGCAATGGTCTGCGGCTGCGCGCCATCGTCGTCCGCGGGGGAGGTGGCCGGGCCGTCGAGGATCTCGTCAAGCGCGCCTCGCTGCTGCGCCGCGACTCGATCCACGGCCAGTTCCAGGGCACGATCACCGTCGACGAGGCGAGCAGCACGATCGTCGCCAATGGCAACGAGATCAAGGTGATCTACGCCAACGATCCGTCGGAGGTCGACTACACGGCGTACGGCATCAAGGACGCCATCCTCATTGACAACACCGGCAAGTGGCGCGACCGCGAAGGCCTGTCGAAGCACCTGCGCCCCGGTATCGACAAGGTCGTCCTGACGGCTCCGGGCAAGGGCGATGTTCCCAACATCGTGCACGGCGTCAACCACGAGACGATCAAGCCGGATGAGCAGATCCTGTCCTGCGCCTCCTGCACCACCAACGCAATCGTCCCGCCGCTGAAGGCGATGGCGGACGAGTACGGCGTGCTGCGCGGGCACGTGGAGACCGTCCACTCGTTCACCAACGACCAGAACCTGCTGGACAACTACCACAAGGCCGACCGGCGCGGCCGTTCGGCGCCGCTCAACATGGTCATCACGGAGACGGGTGCCGCCTCCGCCGTCGCCAAGGCGCTGCCCGAGCTCAAGGCGCCGATCACCGGCAGCTCGATCCGTGTCCCCGTGCCGGACGTCTCGATCGCGATTCTCAGCCTGCGGCTCGGCCGCGAGGCCGACCGCGAGGAGGTCCTCGACTACCTCCGCAATGTGTCCCTGACCTCGCCGCTCAAGCGCCAGATCGACTTCACCACCGCCCCGGACGCGGTGTCGAGCGACTTCATCGGCTCGCGGCATGCCTCGATCGTCGATGCCGGCGCCACCAAGGTCGAGGGTGACAACGCCATCCTCTACCTGTGGTACGACAACGAGTTCGGCTACTCCTGCCAGGTCATTCGCGTCGTCCAGCACGTGTCCGGCGTGGAGTACCCGACCTACCCGGTTCCGCTGGTCTGATCCCGGCGACCCTCCGGTCCGGTGCCCCGGCAGGCGGGGCACCGGTGGGGCGGCGACCGGTCCCGATGGCATCCGGTCGCCCTCCCGAGAACATCGCGGAGCGGGGCGGCCCCGTGGGAACGCCGTGGCCGGAGTGCGGCCCGCGCACGTCATCGGCAGGTGCGAAGCGGCCGGGTCGGCCCCGCCCGCGTACGGACGGGGCCGACCCCGGGGTCTACCGGTCCGGTGTCCCCCGGGGCACCGTGCTCGGCACCGGGGCATACCCGGTGGCCCGGGTGGTGAAGGTCCCCCGGCCCCGGGTCCGGCTGCGCAGCCTGGTCGCGTAGCCGAACAACTCCGCCAGAGGCACGGTCGCCGTGATCACCGACGTACCGGTCCGCGCGGTCGAGCCGGAGACCCGTCCGCGCCGTGCCGCCAGATCGCCGAGCACCCCGCCCACGGCGTCGTCGGGCACGACGACAGTGACCTCCACCACCGGTTCCAGCAGCACCATCGCGCTGTTGCGCAGTGCCTCACGGAGCGCGAGCCGGCCGGCCGTGCGGAACGCCATCTCCGAGGAGTCCTTGGAGTGGGTCGCCCCGTCGGTCAGCGTGACCCGCAGCCCGGTCACCGGGTGGCCGCCGAGCGGACCCTCGGCCAGGGCATCCCGGCAGCCGGACTCGACGGCCCGGACGTACTCCTGCGGCACCCGGCCCCCGACGACGACCGACCGGAACACGAAGCCCACCGTGTCGCCGGAGTCGTCGTCACCAGGAGCCCGCAGCGGCTCCGTGTCCAGGACGACGTGAGCGAACTGGCCGGCACCGCCGTCCTGCTTGACATGCCGGTACACCAGTCCGGACACGCCGCGGACGACCGTCTCCCGGTAGGCCACCTGCGGACGGCCGACGCCGACCTCCAGCCCGTTGGCACGGCGGATCTTCTCCACCGCGACCTCCAGATGCAGTTCCCCCATTCCCGACAGCACCGTCTGGCCGGTCTCGGCGTCGGACCGGACCGTCAGAGACGGGTCCTCCTCGACCAGCCGCGCCAGCGCGGACACCAACCGGTCGGTGTCGGCGCTTCTGCGGGCCTCCACCGCCACGGAGACGACCGGGTCGGCGGCGGAAGGCGGTTCGAGAACCAGGGGTGACGCGGGCGCGCACAGAGTTGCCCCGGCACGTGCCGCCTTGATCCCGATCACCGCGACGATGTCCCCGGCCGCGGCATGGTCCACGTCCGCGTGCCGGTCGGCCCGGACCCGCAGGATCCGGCCGACCCGCTCGTTGCGCCGCGCGCCCACGTCCAGCACCGCGTCCCCCTTCCGAATCGTCCCCGAGTACACACGCAGGTAGGTCAGCCGTCCCGTGGCGGTCGAGTTCACCTTGAACACCAGGGCGGCGAACGGCGCAGCCGGGTCGGCGGGCCGCTCCTGCTCGGTGCCGTCCAGGGTGCCGCGTACCGCCGGCACATCCAGCGGCGAGGGCAGATAGGCCACGACGGCCTCCAGCAGCGGCTCGATTCCGCGGTTGCGGTAGGCCGATCCGCACACCACCACAACGCCCTCACCGGTACGGGTCAGGTCGCGCAGCGCGGTGGCCAGCGTCCGGGCGGAGACCGCCGACTCCGTGCAGAACTCCTCCAACGCCGCCGGATGGAGCTCCGCCACGGTCTCCTCCAGCACCCGACGCCGCCGGTGCGCCTCATCCCGCAGGTCGTCCGGGACCGGCCCCTCCTCGAACGTGCCGCGGCCATCGGCCCAGACCAGCGACCGCATGCGCAGCAGATCCACCACCCCGGTGAACCCGTCCTCCTTCCCGATCGGCAGCTGCACCACCAGGGGGACCGTGCGCAGCCTCTCCCGTATCGACGCGACCGCCGAGTCGAGGTCGGCACCGGCGCGGTCCAGCTTGTTGACGAAGGCGATCCGGGGAACCCCGTGCCGGTCGGCCTGCCGCCACACCGACTCGCTCTGCGGCTCGACTCCCGCGACGGCGTCGAACACCGCGACCGCACCGTCGAGCACCCGCAGCGAGCGCTCCACCTCGGCCGAGAAGTCGACGTGGCCGGGGGTGTCGATCAGGTTGATCCGGTGCCCGTTCCAGTCACAACTCACCGCAGCGGCAAAGATGGTGATCCCCCGATCCCGTTCCTGGGGGTCGAAGTCGGTGACGGTCGTTCCGTCATGGACCTCGCCCCGCTTGTGGGTGGTGCCGGTGAGATAGAGGATCCGTTCGGTGACGGTGGTCTTGCCGGCGTCGACGTGGGCGAGGATGCCCAGGTTGCGAACGCCGGTCAGCGGACTGGTCGGATGACGGTGCAGTTCGGTACGCACGGCCCATGGCCTTTCGAGGTGATCCGGATGCGGGTCGGCGCGATTTCCGGACGAACCGGCCTGCGGCCGGGCCACGCAGAAACCCCTGTTGCGGCGCACCGCGTCGGCACACAGCCGTTCCGGTGTCCCGACACCGGCGGAAAAGAGGTCAGTTGTCCGTCACGGACATCCGGTACCGGCCGCGCAGCGGGCACCGGGCGCACGAAGACACCAGGATCACCTCGTACCGTGACTGGGGGACGACAACGGCGGTGCGGTAACGCATGGCCGGTCTCCCCTCGCTCGTCACGGTGCGCACCGCGATGTTGTCGCGGTGCGCGTTTCGTGGCGAGTGTAGTGAGCCCGGTGCGGCACGGTCACCGGAATTTCCGCCCGGGGCCGTGGCGCATGATGAAACGATCCCGGGAAGCCGCCGGGGCGACGGAAGGAAACGCATCGATGGACGAAGGCCAGAGCCTCCCCGCCGCAACCGTGTTCGACGCGCTGGGTGCCGAGTACGAGCGGGCGTTCGCCGACTCGGCCACCCACCACGCCTCGCTGCGTTGGCTGTTGGAGCACCTCGCGCCGTGCAGCCGGGTCCTGGATGTGGGCTGCGGTACGGGCCGGCCGACCGCGCGGACCCTTGCCGACGCCGGTCATGACGTGCTGGGCGTCGATGTTTCGCCCGTCATGGTGGATCTGGCGGTCCGACAGGTACCCCGAGCGTCCTTCGAGTGCGCCGATATTCGCGGACTACCGTTGGAGGAACGGAGTTTCGACGCGATCTGCCTGTACTTCTCGTTGCTTCAGATGTCCCGCGACGACCAGTCCGGGCTCCTGCGGAAGCTGGGGCGGCTGCTGGTCCCCGGAGGTCACCTGGTCGTCGCGACGGTTCCGCTGGACGTCGAGGACGTCGACGTCGTCTTCATGGGACAGAAGGTACGGGCGACCAGTTTCGGGGCCGATGAGTTCACCCGGCTCGTCGCCGGGGCAGGGTTCACGGTCCTGTGGGAACAGAGCGGCCTGTTCACTCCGGCCCACGAAGGAGCCTCGGCCGAGCCCCAGTTGTTCCTGCACTGCCGACGGGCCTGACATCGGGGGTTCCCCGGTGCGTCGGGCCCGTCGCTTCCTCAGCGCTCGCGCGGCAGCACCACGGGCCCGCGCGGGCGGCGTACTCCGGGGTACCGTCGCACAAGAGATCCCGGGTGCCTGCACACGTTCAGCGGCCCCTGCCACGTGCGCAGCGCCTGCCTGCCGCACCTGCGCCACTGTGCGGGCGAGACGGGTACGGGCTGCGCGCCCCTGGTGACCATCGCGTTGACCGGCGTCATCGGGTCCGTCGCCATGGCTTTGGCCAGCAACACGCCGATCACCAGCGGAGCCAAGGTCACGGCCAGGGCCGTACCGGCTGTGGCGACATGCTGCATGCGGGGGCGGTGCGGTGCGTCAGGAGCCATGGTGGTCATTCGATCAGCCACGGCCCGCCGCGGGATGGGACGACGTACTCAGTTCGGTCGTCCGCTCCTACTCACCCCTTCCGTGCCCGCACAGCGGTGCATGACGCCGGCCCGTCCGCCCCGGCCGTCCGCCGTGGTCCTATGCGGAGGTGCCGGGACCGGAGCCCGCTCCCGACGCGGCCTTGATGCCCTCGGTGATGTCGTCCATGACCGAAAGTTCCGGAGCCTTGGAGTTGATGTCGAAGCCCGAACGTACGACGATCAGCGTGTCCTTGGCATGGGGGGACGGGAAGGCCAGCGACTGGACGTACCCGTCGTCGCCGCTCTTCGTCACCACCTTCCAGCGCACCAGATAGCCCTGTTCACCGGCCACGGTGACCGGCCCGGACTTGAGTTGCTGATGCGAGGTGATGCCTCCGTAGATCTTCTCGCCGTAGGACTCCTCGGCGTTCGAGGAGATGTCCTTCGTCGCCGTGGCCTTCGCCGTTGTGGTGTCGAGCTTCAGGACCTTCGCCGGCATGGAGAAGACCCCGCCGCGCACGCACTTCTCGGACGTGTTGCCGGGGCAGGCGTAATCGCCCGTGGTCACTCCGGCGCCGGCGATCCCCGAGCTGCCCGTCCAGCCGTCGGGCACCGGGAGACTGATGCCGCTGGCCAGATCCGTGGCGTAGCCGTCCTCGGCCTGCGGCAGTTGTCGCTCGGGTGCCCCGTTCTCGCCGCCGCCCCCGCGGCCGCCGCCTCCCGGCGCTCCCGGCCCGCGGCCGGGCGCATCGGACGGCGCGGTGGCCGCGTTCTCCTTCGGCCCGCCGGATTGGTCCGACAGCAGGAAGAGGCCGCCCCCGATGGCGGCGAGCACCACCACACCGGCGGTGATGCCGATGCCGATGCGCAGCCGGCGACGCCGGATCGCGGCGGGTGGTACGCGGATGTGGTCGGTCCACTGGTTGCCGTCCCACCAGCGCTCGTGAAGGGGGCCGATTCCTGTATGCCCGGGGTCTGGATGCCAACCGGGCGGGCTCATCTGGGTCACGTGGCCCACCGTAGAACGGTTGCGTGAGAATCAGATGAATCAGGGCCCCGCCCGGGTGAAGGCCGCTACCGCCCGCGTCGCCCCGCGGACGGGGCGAAGGTCTCCGGCGCCTCCCTCGCGACCGCGCGCGTGCCAGGCCGGCCGGACACGAGGTTGCGAAGTCGGTGCGCTTCGTGGGCACCATCCTGTGTTCCCCGGTTGGAAGAACCCTCCGCCGGGCCCTGCGCGACCCCCTGTGGGAGGCGGACGATGAGCGAGAAACCCGCAGTACGGATCGAGCGCGACGGCCCCGTATGCACCGTGATCCTCAGCCGGCCGGAGGTCCGCAACGCGGTGGACGGCCCGACGGCCGGTCAACTGGCCGATGCCTTCCGCGAGTTCGATGCCGATCCCGATGCGGCGGTCGCCGTTCTGTGGGGCGAGGGCGGTACGTTCTGTGCGGGTGCCGACCTGAAGGGCATTGGTACGGAACGCGGCAACAGGGTCCTGGCCGGGGGTGATGGGCCGATGGGGCCGACCCGTATGAGCCTGAGCAAGCCCGTCATCGCGGCGGTCTCGGGGCACGCGGTGGCCGGGGGGCTGGAGTTGGCCCTCTGGTGTGATCTGCGGGTGGCCGAGGACGATGCGGTGTTCGGGGTGTACTGCCGCCGCTGGGGAGTCCCGCTGGTCGACGGCGGGACCGTACGGTTGCCACGGCTGATCGGTGAGAGCCGGGCCATGGACATGATCCTCACCGGGCGCCCTGTCCCGGCCCCGGAGGCGCACGCCATGGGGCTCGCCAACCGGGTCGTCCCATCCGGCGAAGCACGCCGCGCGGCGGAGCGGCTCGCCCGGGAGATCGCCGCGTTCCCGCAGCTGTGCCTGCGCCATGACCGGCTCTCGGTGCGCGAGCAGCACGGTCTGAGCGAGCCGGACGCCCTGGCCGCGGAGTACCGGCACGGCCTGGTGCCCCTCACCGCGGGAGAGACGCAGGCCGGTGCCGACCGCTTCGGCAGCGGTGCGGGCCGCCACGGGTCCTTCGCCGACTGAACGGGGAGCGGACATGTCTCCGTACCGTCGAGGCGGACGGAGCATGCCGCCGCCGGGTTGTCACGTACGGGGACCGGAGGCGTCGGGGCCGGCGAAATACGCCGACGGGGTCGTGCCCAGCGCCCGGCGGAACATCGCCGTGAAAGCGCTCGGCGTCGAATATCCGAGACCGAGCGCGACCGCCGTGACCGGTGTGTTCCTGGCGAGCAGGGTGACCGCGTGGATGATCCTCGCCTGCTGCACCCAACGCGCCAGGCTCAGCCCGGTGGCGGCGGCGAACCTGCGTTGCAGGCTGCGTCGGCTCATGTGCGCATGGGTGGCGGCGTCCTCCGTCGACCACGGCAGGCCCGGGTGCTCGCGGATCGCCTCGCAGAGCCCGGCCAGCTCCGGATCGGCGGGAGCCGGCAGGTGCAGCGCCGGGACGGGCCGCGGCGCGAGCTGGAGCAGCAGCAATTCCATGACCTTGCCGTCCCGGCCCGCTCGCTCGTACTCCACGGGCAGCCGCGTCGCCTCGTCGATGAGTTCCCGCAGCAGCGGGGAGACGGAGACGACGGTCGGGTCCGCGGGCAGGTGCCAGTCCGGCTGCGCCTCGATGTACAGGGTGCGCATGGCGACCGCTCCCGCGCAGGTCATCGCATGGGTGAGACCCGGTGGAACCCAGACGCCGCGGGTGGCGGGAACCACCCACATTCCGTGGCCGGTGGCTACGGTGATGGCGCCGGTCGTGCCGTAGATCAGCTGAGCCCGCCGGTGTTCGTGGGGCGGGATGTAATGGCCGTCGGGCAGGTCACGGGCCATCGCCGCGACGGGCCTGGGCACGTCCTGGTAGTCGTCACGTAGTTCGCTCTTGCCGTACATTGGCGCACTCTCGACAGGTGTTGGCGCAACAACGAAAGTATGCCAGTACGAGGTCGGCCTAGCGTCGGGCCATGTGATCGAAACAGACCTCGCCCCCGGCCCGGAACGCGCCACCGGCCGGCGCCTGACCGCGCTGCTCGCGGCCACCAGCGCCGTCACCGCAGCGAACGTGTACCTCAACCAGCCGCTGATGGGGGCCGCGGCCGCCTCGTTCGGAGTCGTAACCGATGCGCTCGGGGCCGTGCCCACCGCCACCCAGCTCGGCTATGCGGCGGGCATTCTGCTGCTTGTTCCCGCGGGTGACAGCCATGACCGGCGCCGGCTCATCCTGGGACTCGGGGGCGCCTCGGCGCTGGCGCTGGCCGCCTGTGCGCTGGCGCCCTCGGTGTGGTGGCTGATCGGGTCGGGCTTCGCCGTCGGGCTGTTGTCCCCGGTGCCTCAGCTGGTCACACCGCTCGCCGTCGCACTCGCGGACCGCGGGGCTCCGGGCGTCGGCCGGGGACGGATCGTCGGCATCGTGCAGGCCGGTCTGCTGACCGGGGTGCTGGCCTCCCGTGCCTACGCCGGAGCCATGAGCGACCTGCTCGGGTGGCGGGCCGTGTACGGCTGCTCGTGCGTGCTGACGCTGCTCCTGATGCTGGTGCTGCGACGCGCGCTGCCGCACGTCCCGTCGGGCGGCGGCAGCGGACGGGCGGCCGGCGGTGCCGGCTACCGGGCCACGCTCGTCTCGTTGCCGCGGCTCTTCGCGTCGCAGCCCTTGATCCGCAGGATCACTCTCTCCGGCGCCCTGGTCGGGATCGCGTTCGGTGCGTTCTGGACCGCGCTGACGTTCCTGCTGGAGAAGAAGTACGGCTTCGGGCCGACCGGGATCGGGCTCTTCGGTCTCGTGGCGGCGGCCAGTGCTCTGGCCTCGCCCCACGCGGGGAGGCTGGCCGACCGGCTCGGCCACCGGGGCGCGCTGGCCGCGCTGATCGGCCTGGTCGTCATCGGGTGGCTGCTGCTCCTGCCCGGGGGCGGCGGGCTCGGCTGGATCGTCGCGGGGGTGGTCGTGCTGGACGTGGGGGTCTGGGGGAGTCAGGCCGCCAGTCAGACGGCCCTGTTCGCGCTCGACCCCGCCGTCCACAGCAGGCTCAACACCTTGTACTTCACGTTCCGCTTCCTGGGTATCGCCCTGGGCTCGCTGGCCGGAACGCTTGCCTGGGCGCACAGCGGCTGGTCCGCGGTGGCACTCATCGGAATGCTCACGACCGCGGCCGGACTGATCGTCGCCGTGTTCCCGGTGGGCCGACGGTCCGGGCGGTGAGCCCGGTGACGCCAGATCTTTGGTCCGACCATATGTGATGTGTGACATAGTTGGAGATCAGGCGGCAGACGCGACGGCAACCGGACGATTCCGGCCGAGGCAGGGGGTGAGGGATGCCCGTCGAGTGGCAACCCGTACGGCAGTCACGTACGCATGAACTCGTGCTCCAGAGCATCGAGGAGCGGGTGTTCGCCGGAGAGCTCAGGGCCGGTGACCGGTTGCCGCCCGAGCGTGAGCTGGCGCCGGTTCTCGGTGTCAGCCGGTCCGCGCTGCGTGAGGCGCTGAGAGTGCTGGAGACCATCGGTGTGCTCGTGGCCCAGCCGGGCCGGGGGCCGGATGCCGGGGCGCGCATCGTGCGCAATCCGGACGATGCCCTCGGGAGGCTGCTGCGTCTGCACTTCGCGCTCGGCAGCTACAGCCTCCAGGACGTACTGGAAGCGCGCGTCGTGCTGGAGAGATCCAGCTTCGAAGCGGCCGCGCGGCATGCCTCGACGGAGGATTTCGACGAGGCGGAGGCCCTTGTCCTGCGGATGGGGGAGCCGGATGTGGGCGTGCCCGAGTTCAACGACCTGGACACCCGCTTCCATGTGCACATCGCCCGAAGCTCCGGCAATGAACTGACCTCCACGCTCACCTCCGCCGTACGCGAGTCGGTGCGTCCGTTGATCCTGCGAGCCCTGGAGGAGGCCGAGGACTGGCCGGCCACGGCCGCCGCGCTCAACGCGGAACACGCGCAGCTCCTGCGACTGGTCCGTGCGGGCAGGGGTACGAGCGCCGCCGACCTGGTGGAGCGGCACATCCGCAGCCTCCACGGCACCCTGGTCGACGAGAAGTCCGACCGGCGGTAGGGGATTCCCGGCTGCGTGTGCGAGTCCGGCCGGGCGGCGTGATTGTCAGGTGCATGACCTTCAGTAAGTACTACTCCAGGCGTGCCGCATCCTTCACGTTCCGGACCGAGGCTAGTATGGTCGGACCATAAAGATCCGAAACGATTCGGAGAGACCTCATGCGCATCGGACTCTTCGCCACCTGTCTGGGAGACACGCTCTTCCCCGAGGCGGTGAAATCGACCGCGGTCCTGCTCGCCCGCCTGGGCCATGACGTGGTGTTCCCGCCGGGGCAGACCTGCTGCGGCCAGATGCACGTCAACACCGGCTACCAGCGCGAACCCGTGCCCCTGGTGCGCAACTTCGCCGAGCAGTTCGGTGACGCTTCGATCGACGCCGTCGTCATGCCGTCGGGGTCGTGCGCGGGCTCGGTCCGTCATCAGCACGAGATCGTCGCAGAACGGTACGGCGACGCGGCGCTGCGCGCGGGGGTCGCCACCGTCAAGGCCAAGACGTACGAGCTGTCGGAGCTCCTCATCGACGTACTGAACGTCACCGAGGTCGGCGCGTACTTCCCGCACCGTGTGACATACCACCCCACCTGTCACTCCCTGCGCATGCTCCGGGTCGGTGAGAAGCCGTTGAAGCTGCTCCGTGCCGTCGACTCCATCGACCTCGTCGAGCTTCCCGAGGCCGACGCCTGCTGTGGCTTCGGCGGCACCTTCGCCGTCAAGAACGCCGAGACGTCGACGGCGATGCTTCAGGACAAGATGCGCAACATCGCCACCACCGGGGCCGATGTCTGCACCGCCGGCGACTCGTCCTGTCTGATGCACATCGGCGGCGGGCTCTCCCGGATCGCCTCGGGCACCCGCACCCTGCACCTCGCGCAGATCCTCTCCTCCACCCGCACCTCGCCGTACGCCCCGACGGAGGCCGTCCGATGAGCAGCACCTTCCTCGGAATGCCGGCCGCCCCGCCCCGTTCCCCGTACGGAACCGGCAATCTGCGCGGTGACCGGAGCTTTCCCGCGGCCGCCCACGACGAACTCCGCAATGAGCAGCTGCGCCGCAATCTCGGCCGGGCCACCCACACGATCCGCGCCAAACGTCTGAACGTCACGGGTGAACTGCCCGACTGGGAGGAGCTGCGCGACGCCGGGTCGGCCATCAAGACCGACACCATGAACCGCCTCCCCGAACTGCTGGAACAGCTGGAGCGGAAGGTCACCGAGCGCGGCGGAACCGTCCACTGGGCGCGCGACGGTGTCGAGGCCAACGAGATCGTGACCCGGCTGGTCAAGGCGACGGGCAGCAGCGACGTCATCAAGGTCAAGTCGATGGCCACCCAGGAGATCGGCCTCAACGAGCACCTCGAATCGGTCGGCATCACCCCGTACGAGACGGACCTCGCCGAACTGATCGTCCAGCTCGCGCACGACAGGCCCTCGCACATCCTGGTGCCCGCGATCCACCGCAACCGCGACGAGATCCGGCAGATCTTCCTCAAGGAGATCCCGGGCGTGGACCCGGGCCTCGACAACGTACCCGCCCATCTCGCCGCCGCGGCCCGAGCCTATCTGCGCGAGAAGTTCATGACGACGAAGGTGGCGGTCTCCGGGGCCAACTTCGGTATCGCCGAGACCGGCACCCTGGCCGTCGTCGAGTCCGAGGGCAACGGCCGCATGTGCCTGACCCTGCCCGACACCCTGATCACCGTCATGGGCATCGAGAAGGTGCTGCCGCGCTATCAGGACCTGGAAGTCTTCCTGCAGTTGCTGCCGCGCTCGTCCACCGGCGAGCGGATGAACCCGTACACCTCGATGTGGACCGGGGTGACGCCCGGCGACGGGCCGCAGGACTTCCATCTGGTGCTGCTCGACAACGGACGCACCGCGGCGCTCGCCGACCGGATCGGCCGCGAGGCGCTCAACTGCATCCGCTGCTCGGCCTGCCTCAACGTCTGCCCGGTGTACGAACGGGCCGGTGGCCATGCGTACGGATCGACGTACCCGGGACCGATCGGCGCGGTCCTCACTCCGCAGCTCGCCGGGATGCACGCGGCCAAGGACGACCCCAACAGCTCGCTGCCGTACGCCTCCAGCCTCTGCGGTGCCTGCTTCGACGCCTGTCCGGTCAAGATCGACATCCCGTCTCTGCTGGTCGAGCTCCGCCACCAGCACACCGAGCAGTCCGGTATGACGGCGGAGAAGCTGGCCATGAAATCCGCGGCCACCGTCATGAAGAGGCCGAAGCTGTTCGCCACCGCACAGAAGGGGGCGGTGATCGGCCGGATCATCGCGGGGCGGGACGGGAAGATCTCGCATCTGCCGCCGCCGTTCGACGGCTGGAGCGACAGCCGCGACACCGCCGCCCCGCCGAAGCAGTCCTTCCGCGCGTGGCTGGCCTCGGACGAGGGTGCCGCGACCATGCGGGCCGCTGGCGACGCGTACCGGAAGAACCGGAAGAAGAAGGCGGAGGGGGAGAAGTGACGACCGCTCGTGAAACGGTGCTCGGCAGGATCAAGGACGCCCTGGCCCTGGCCCCAGCCCCGGACACCACCGTCCCCCGCGCCTACCGCACCGGCCGCACCCTTTCCGACGGCGAACGCCTGGCCCTGTTCACCGACCGGCTCGTCGACTACAAGGCACACGTGCACACCTGTACCGCCGACGGCACGGCCGCGGTCGTCGCCCGGGTGCTGCGGGAACGCGGCGCCCGGCGGATCGGTGTGCCGGCCGGACTCGACACGGCGTGGCTCGGCGCGTACGACGGGGAGGTCCGTCAGGACGGCGCCGACATCCCGGCACCCCGGCTCGACGAACTGGACGGCGTCGTCACCGCCTCGGCCGTCAGCTGCGCCGAGACCGGCACGATCTTCCTGGACGGCTCGCCCGACCAGGGGCGCCGGGCCCTCTCCCTCGTCCCCGATCTGCATGTGTGTGTCGTCGATCTGTCGACGGTCGAGGTCGGGGTGCCGGAGGCGGTGGCCCGGCTGGTGCCGGAGCGGCCGACCACGCTGATCAGCGGCCCCTCGGCCACCTCCGACATCGAGCTGGAACGGGTCGAGGGTGTGCACGGCCCGCGCACGCTGGCTGTCGTGATCCGGACGGACGCGTAGCGGGAGGGGCGGGGTTGCGCGGCCTCCCGACCGCGCAATCCCGGTGCTCACCCGTGTGTGACCGTCACCGGCTCGAAGCCGATACGTGTCGTCGTCGCGTCCCGCGCCCAGCGGACCTCCACCGTGTCCCCGTCCACATCCACCCCGCTCACCACCGCGTCGAGCGGCGCCGCGTCGGGCTCCGCGGTCAACGAGGCGAGTGCCACCAGTACCACCGTGCCCTGCGCGTGCGCGGACAGCCGGGGCACCTCCGCCCAGCGCGTGTACGCCGTTCCCTGCGGGGCCCGTACTGCGTCCCGCGACTCCCAGCCGTGCAGGCCGTGCAGCGCGGAGGTCAGCGTGTCGTCCCGGCCGGTCGCCCAGCCCGTCTGCTCCACCCGGGCGCCGGCCGGTGCGCCGAGCACCCGGTGCACCCGCAGCTCGTACCGGCCACGCACCACGGTGACGCTCTCCACCCGCATCCCCGGCACCATCGGCGAACCGGACGTGAACACCGGACGGTGCCAGGACGCGGCCCAGCCCCACCCGTCACCGCTCCCGGCGCCCAGCGGACGGATGACGCGGCGACCGCTGCGCGCCCCGGCGACGACCACGGCCAGATGGTTGTCCGCCGCGTTGGCCGCCGAGGTGGGGCCGGTCACCGTGGAGTACGACTGACGGCTGTACAGCGGATCGTCCGCGCCCCCCGACTCGCCCTCGTGCGGGCGCACATGGTCGCTGCCGTGGTTGTGCAGCCGTACGATCCCGTCCGCCCGGGTGGACTGGACGAGCAGCCCGGGCGCGGGCAGCGCGAGCACTCGGTCGGGGCCCTCGCTCGGTGCGGGCCCCTCGGTCGCGGTCCACAGCGGATGGCCGTCCGGGGCGAGCAGCGAGACGAAGGCCTTGGACGCCCAGTACGGGGACGCGGGGGCCGAGTAGTTCTGCAGTGTCGCCTCGTGCGGACCGTGCCAGCCCAGGCTCAGCAGCCCGTCCGTGCCCGTCGCACCGCGGTCCAGGAAGTAGCGCAGCGATCCGTTGATCACCCGGCGCGAGGCGCCGGGCGTGAGCGGGGTGTGCCCGGTGACGGCACCGATCGCGACCGACGAGGCGGCGGCGAAACGGTAGGTCAGGGACCGGCCGAAGTGGATCGGAGCACCGTCGCCGCCGAACAGCAGCGAGTAGCCCTCCAGGTGCTCGCGCAGCCGGGCGCCGTAGTGTGCGGACAGCCCGGCGTCGCCCGACAGATGAGCGTCCAGTACGGGATAGAGGTGCAGCGCCCAGCCGTTGTAGTGGTCGAAGGCGCGGCCGTCGCCGTCCGCGTACCAGCCGTCTCCGCGGTACCACCCCTCCAGCAGTTCGAGCGCGCGCTCCTTCGCCCGCGCGGTCTCGGAGTCGCCCCGGCCCACGGACTCCAGGAACGCGGCCACGGAGTAGGGGAACAGGTACCAGTTGTTGGGCGAGGGGACGTGCCGCAGCGCGCCGCGCAGCCACTCCTCGGCGCGGTCCCGCACCCCGGAGTCCAGGCGGTCCCAGAGCCACGGCCGGGTGAGCCGCAATCCGATGGCGACCGACGCGGACTCGACCATGGGCTGGCCGAAGACCGTGTGGTCGCGGATCAGCGGCCACGACTCGGTATCCTCCCGGCCCGGGGTGAGGGTGCCGGCCGTGAGCCCGTCCGCGTACCGGCCGAGCCAGCCGTGCGGGTCCTTGCCGTCCGCGCCCGCCACCCGGAAGGCGGCGGCGAGGAATGTGCGCGCGTACCCCTCCAGACCGTCGGAGCGCACACCGGACGCGGAGGGCCTGCCCGGCAGGTCCAGCAGCGCGCCACCCGGAGTGGCCCACTTCCAGGCGGCCTTGAGCAGCCCGTCGGCCACGGCCTCCCAGTGCGCACGGGTGAAGCCGGTGTGCGGGCTCAGCACCCGGTCTTCGGCGGGGAGTTCGAGGGGCGAATCCAGATGGGGTGCGGTCATGCGAGGAATGCCAGCCTTTCACGTCGTACCGGATGGGCGAATCCGTCGCCCGCGGCCCAGCGGCCGGCCTCGCCGACCGCCAGATCGACCAGTCGCCGCAACTCGTTGCCCTGGGAGCCGGCGAGGTGCGGGGTGATCCATGCGTTGTCGCACTCCCAGAGAGGGTGCGCGGCGGGAAGTGTGTCGGGTTCCGTGACGTCGAGGATCGCCCGGATCCGGTTCTGCCGGAGTACGTCGGTGAGCGCGTCCTGGTCGATGACGGCGCCCCGCGAGGTGTTGATGAGCACGCCGTCCGGACGCATCGAGGTGAGCAGTTCCCGGCTGACGAGGCCGCGGGTGGCCGGCAGCAGCGGGGTGTGGATGCTCACCACGTCGCTGTGCGCGAACAGTTCACTGAGGCCGACGGACCGGGTGCCGAGTGCGGCGGCCTCCGCCTCGGTGACGTACGGGTCGTGGAGCAGCACCGGCAGGTCGTACGGCCGCAGCAGTTCGATGACGCGCCGGCCGATCAGCGAGGCGGACAGGATCCCGACGGTGCGGCCGTAGTTCCCGACCTCGGCCGGGAGGGCGAGCCAGTTGTCGCGGCGGCGTTCCGCCCGGTAGCCGTGGGCTCGCTCCAGCGCCCGCTTGCCGGAGAGGAGGATCACCGCGACGGTGTACTCCGCCACAGGCAGGGCGTTGGCGGCGGCTGCCGACGACACCTCGATGCCGCGTTCCCAGCAGGCCTCGGTGATGTGCCCGCGGATGGAGCCCGCGGTGTGGACGACGGCGCGCAGGCGCGGTGCGGTGGTCAGGACGGCCGCGTCGAGCGGCGGACAGCCCCAGCCGGTGACCAGGACCTCCGCGTCCGCCAGTAAGACGCGGGCCCGGTCGGTGGTGAAGTCGTCGAGCACAGGCAGGGGGGGCGAGGTCGTACACCTCGCCGAGCGAGGCCAGGGACCGGGCGTCGAGGAGCGCGGCCGCGGCGTCCGGCTTCATGGCGACGGCGGCGCGTGGCCGATTCGGGGTGACGGGTGAGGTGCGGGGGGTGCTGGACATCTCTCTCCTGGTACGGGGTGGGGGTGGTGGCCCGGCTGCTGGACGGCGCTCGCCCCGAGTCCCGAATTCCGGAGATGCCGGAGGTGGGCAGAGGTGAGGACCGGCGGCAGGACCGCGAGCAGTGAACCCGTGATCACGACGGGGTGGCACTCGGGGGAGACGGTGGCGGCGTTGTTCCGGGCGCAGAGTCCGGGGCCGACCGGATACAGGTGCTGGTCGGAGGATGTCGCCCTGGGCAGGAAGGGGCGGATCCGGGTCGCGGTCGTGGCGAGCGCGGATCGACGGCTCCGTCGACCGGGCATGTATGCCTCCCGCGGCTCCTGATTCGGGTCACGGGAAATCCTGATCGGCTGATCGATATTGGTCAATAGATCGATCAGGAGAGAATCAAAGCGGTCAAACGATCATTTCGCGGTGGGGCTCCATGCCTGCGCGGATCCGCGCACCTTGAGTGTGGGCAGCAGCTGTGTCCGCTGCACCGGACCGCTCGCGCCGGTGGCTCCGGACAGCCGGTGGAGCAGCAACTCGGCGGCGGCCCGCCCGATCTCCGCCTTCGGTGGAGCCACCGCCGTCAGCGGGGTGCTGCCGAGGGCCGCCACCACGTCGTCGTAGGCCACCACCGAGCAGTCGCGCGGCACCTCGATTCCGCTCTCCGCCAGCTGCTGCGCCAGCATCAGCGCGTCCACGTCGCCGTGCAGCACGGCCGCCGTGGCGCCCCGCTTCCTCAGCAGGGCGGCGAGGTCGAGAGGGGCGCGGGCGTCGGCTGCGGGGGCGGTCGGGGCGTCGGATTCCGCAACGGGAGATCCGGGTCCGGGGCCGGGTACCGCCTCCGGAGAACTGAGCACCACCGACCAGTCCTCCACTTCCGGACGGGCCGCGGCGATCTCGGCGAACGCGGCGCGGATGGTGCGCGCGGTCGGGCTGTCGTCACGGGCGGCCAGCACGATACGCCGATGTCCCAGCGACACCAGATGCTCCACGGCCAGATACGTTCCGTACCAGTGATCGGAGCAGACCGAATCCAGGGCGTGCAGTGCGCTGCCCGGCCGGGGCCGGCGTTCCATCAGCACGGTCGGCACCCCCACGTCCGCGAGCCAGCCGTAGTCCAGCTCTTCCGAGCGCGCATTGCGCCAGCGCGGCGCGATCAGCAGCCCGCGCGCCCCGTCCGCCAGTGCCCGTTCCACCAGCGGACGTTCGGCGTCGGCCGACTGGTGCGCGATGTGCAGCGCGATCCGCATCCCGGACTCCTCCAGGGCGGTCCGGGCGCCGTGCAGGGTTTCGTACAGGTACGAATGCCGGTCGGGCACGACGAGGGCGATCGCGCCGCCGTCCCCGGCGGGCTCGGCGCTCGGCCGTGCCGGGACGACGACGGGGGGCTGTGCCTCTCCCGCCGGCCGGACCACGCCGTGTCCGCGCCGCAGCCGTCCTGCCCGGGCCAGTTCCTCGACGTCCCGCCGGATCGTGACCACCGAGACGTCCAGCTCGGCTGCGAGCACACTGACCTTGACGGCGCCGCGCGACTCCACCACCGACAGGATTCGCTGTCGTCTGAGATCCACCGGCTCCCGCATCGCTGTTGGTCCCCTCGCCGTACCGCCGCGCGTTGTGCGTTTGAACGCTTCCTGTGAGCGTTTGGGTCGCAGCATAGCGACCGTGCCTCTGCTGTCCATGCGCGTGGACCGCCCCGTGCGCCCCACCGATCCCAGGAGGCACCCCTTCCGGACCGGCGCAGGGCGGCCGGCCTCGACGCACACGCGCACACGGCGTTTTGCACCACCGCACATATGCCGCAGCCCTCCCCGGGCGCTGCTCGCTGCGACCCGGGAGGGCTGAGGACGACGGTGGCGGTGGCGGGTCAGACGATGCCTTCCTCGATCTCCGCCTGCTCGCGGGCGTTCCCGTACGCCGACGGCGTGCTGTACGAACGGCGCGCGACGAACCACCACACGGTGGCCAGGGCCAGCACCGCGACCAGCGCGATCGACGCGTAGTTCATCGAGTCGACCGTCACCGGCGACTTCTGCGGAAGCAGGAACAGCACGGTCACGATGGCGACCCACACCACGGCGATCCAGCCGATCGGTTTGCTCCAGCGGCCCAGGTTCCACGGCCCGCGTTCGAACCGGTCGCCGGAGCGCAGCTTCAGGAAGATCGGGATCGCGTAGGCGGGCGTGATGCCGATGACGTTGATCGCGGTCACCGCACCGTACGCGGTGGCGGAGTACAGCGACGGCAGCGCCAGCACGCCGGCGACGACGACCGACAGCCACACCGCGTTGACGGGAGTCTGGGTGCGCGCACTCACCTTGTGCCACAGTGCCGAGCCCGGCAGCGCGTTGTCACGGCTGAACGCGAACACCATCCGGCTGGCGGCGGCGACCTCCGCGTTGCCGCAGAACAGCTGCGCCGCGATCACGATCAGGAGCATGGCCGTGGCCCCGGAGGTGCCCAGGGCATCGATCAGAATCTGCGCCGGAGGCACCCCGGTCGCACTCTCCTGGGCGCCCGCGTAGTCCTGGATCGCGAAGGTCAGCCCGGCGAGCAGGACGAATCCGGCGACCCAGGAGACCCAGATCGCGCGGACGATGCCCTTGGCGGCCGTCACCGAGGCGTTCGACGTCTCCTCCGAGAGATGGGCGGAGGCGTCGTAGCCGCAGAAGGTGTACTGGGCGAGGAGCAGACCGATCGCCGCCACGTACAACGGGTTGTGCCAGCCGGTGTCGTTGACGAACTCGGTGAAGACGAACGACGGCGACTGGTGGTGCGAGGGCACGATGGCCAGCACGGTGACGATCACCGCGACGCCGGCCAGATGCCACCACACGCTGATCGAGTTGAGCACGCTGACGAGACGGACGCCGAACAGGTTGAGCACGGCATGCAGCAGCAGGATGCAGACGAAAATGATCATTGTCTTGCCCGGGGTGGGGGTGAAGCCCCACTGCAGGTTCATCAGCGCACCGGTGAACAGCGCGGCACCGTAGTCGATACCGGCGATCGCGCCGAGCAGCCCGAGCAGATTCAGCCAGCCGGTGTACCAGCCCCACTTGCGGCCGCCGAGCCGGTCGGCCATGTAGTACAGCGCCCCTGATGTCGGGTAGGCGCTGGTGACCTCGGCGAGCGCCATGCCGACGCAGAGCACGAAGAGGCCGACGCCGGCCCAGCCCCAGAGCATGACCGCCGGGCCACCGGTCGACATGCCGAAGCCGTACAGGGTCATGCAGCCGGACAGGATGGAGATGACGGAGAAGCTGATGGCGAAGTTGCCGAAGCCGCCCATGCGGCGGGCGAGCACCGGCTGGTAGCCGAGTTCACGCAGGCGCTGCTCCTCGTCCCTCTGCGGGACGGCCTCCGCACCCGACTGGGTCGGGGTGGATATGGACATAGGAAAAACCTCCATGAGCGGTTGGGGAAGGGAGGACAAGAGATCGGCCAGGGAACGGAGAAGGCGGCCGTGCGCCGGCTCGGTGTCCCCGCTCAGCCGTGCGGCCCCCGTCCGGGGTCGGGGGAAACGGCGAGACAGCGGCTCCGGGCGCGGAGGAACACTTCCTCGGCGCCTCCCGGGCTCTGGGGATCACGCGTGCGGTACACCCAGGGGACCGAGGTGAAATAGGGGCCGAGCTCTCGGAACACCGGTGCGGCGTCGGTGAATTGGAGGGCCCCCCACAGGGCGTGGGCCAGATGGTTCAGGTCGAGCAGGGAATGGGAGACCGGCGCCGTGCGACGGAACCAGAGATTCAGTGCCCGGGCCGCGTCCCGTTCGGCGTCCTCGGTGACCCAGTGGAGATCCAGGGCCTTCTCGTGCCCGTGCTCGCGGCGGTACCGCTCCACCCGTACGTACAGGGGCAGCGCATGCAGTGCCGAACCGTCGGGGGCCGAGGAGGACGCCCACTGCACGAAGTTGACCGCTTCGGAGAGCGTTCCGCCGGCCTTGCGCGCGTACACGAACTGGAGCATCCGGTGGTAGGCCTCGCGATTGCACGGATCGCGCTTGTCCGCCTCCGCCAGGAGTCCCCACGGTCCGGGGAACAGCATCGGCCCGGGCGGATGGAGCCGGTGCTCCTCCAACTGCTGGTGTTCGTCCAGCTGGGACAGAGCCAGCAGGCACACCCAGGGCACCGGGTCCGCGGGCGAGCTGTGTGCGGCCGTCCGGCAGGCTCCCCATGCCTCCTGCCACAGCTCCTGCGCGCGACGATGGCCCTCGCGGTGGGCCCGCACGGCCCGCTCGACGACGACCCGCGCGTGCATCACGGCGGCGGCGACGCTCCGGGGCTCCTCGGCCTGCCAGGCCTGCACGGCGTCCGAGCCGGCGGCGATCGCACCCAGCACCTGTGTGCGTTGCGTCCACAGGGTCCAGTCCGGCGTGCTCTCCAGCAGATTCCGCATGGACATCCAGCGCCCGGTGCGCAGGTCCTGTAACGCGACACGCAGTTCATTGTCATGGCCGGCCGGGTGGTAGACCGGCCGGAAATCATTGTTGGCCATGGAATCGCCCTGCCCCCGTGCTACGGGACGACATGCGGAGGGACGGCATGCGACGGTTCGGGGATCTCCTCAGCACGTCACGCAACCCGGCGGTGGCATGGAATCCGTGCGGAAGCGGAAGGCCCGGGAGTCGATGTCTCGGTGCTCGGGACAGGGTGTCGGTCTCATCAATCCTCAAGGACGTGGGGGTGAAGCAGTTGTTGAAAAACGAACTGCTCGAAAGCGTCCGGTTGTTGCTCGGCGGTGAGTGTAAGGCCAGTTGTGCCGAACGCCGGACCGATTCGCGGATCTTACTCAAGTCGACGCATAAGCAGGGGCGTTGGCCGACATTCGGCCGTTCCGTACGTGCACCCGGTCGGCCCTTGACGTACGCGGTGGTCTGCACCACTCTGGGCGGCGCAGATCAATGATCACGATTCCGTTCAAGCCGCAGAGCTTCCGCACAGCTGGAGTGTCGATGACAGGCCCGGTACTCGCCGTGGACCAGGGCACGTCGGGAACCAAGGCGCTGGTGGTCTGCCCCGAGCGTGGCGTGATCGGTTCCGGTTCGGCGCCGGTGCGGCCGCGGTATGGCGCCGGGGGAGCGGTCGAGATCGACCCCGCCGAACTGCTCGGCTCGGTCGTCGACGCCGGGCGCCGGGCCCTGCGCGAAGCGGGCGAACCAGTGGCCGCCGTCGGCCTCGCCAACCAGGGCGAGACCGTGCTCGCCTGGGATCCGGACACCGGGCGGCCGCTCACCGACGCGATCGTCTGGCAGGACCGGCGTTCCGCCTCGGTCTGTGCCGAACTCACGTCACATGACGAAGAGTTGACGCAGCTCACCGGGCTCCCGCTCGATCCGTACTTCGCCGCGCCCAAGATGGCCTGGATCCGCCGGGAACTGACCCGCGAGGGCGTCGTCACCACCAGCGACTCCTGGCTCGTCCATCAGCTGACCGGCGCCTTCGTCACGGACGCGGCGACCGCCGGACGCACCCAGCTGCTCGACCTCGACCGGGTCCGCTGGTCACCCGCGGCCCTGGACATCTTCGGCCTCGGCGACGAACGCCTCCCGGCCGTCGTCGACTCCGACGGGACCGTCGGTACGACGAGCGCCTTCGGCGGTGAAATCCCGCTGACCGGACTCCTCGTCGACCAGCAGGCCGCCCTCCTCGCCCAGAACGCCCTGGACCCGGGCAACGCCAAGTGCACCTATGGAACCGGAGCGTTCCTGCTCGCCCAGACCGGCCCCACCCCGCGCCGCGGCTCCACCGGGCTCGTCAGCTGTGTCGCCTGGCGGCTCGACGGCCGTACGAGCTACTGCCTCGACGGACAGGTCTACACCGCGGCCTCCGCCGTCGACTGGCTCACCAACCTGGGAGTGATCTCCGGCGCGGCCGACCTCGATCCGGTCGGCACCACCGTCCCCGACTCCGGCGGCGTCACGTTCGTACCCGCACTCGCCGGACTCGCCGCTCCCTGGTGGCGCGGCGACCTGCGCGGTTCGGTGACCGGCCTCGGCCTCGACACCACCGCCGGCCACCTGGTGCGTGCCCTGTGCGAGGGCATCGCCGCACAGGTCGTCGAGCTCTCCGAAGCGGTCGCCACCGATCTGGGATCCCCCCTGACCTCGCTCCGTGTCGACGGCGGCCTGACGCGCTCCGCCCTGCTCATGCAGACCCAGGCCGACCTGTTGCAACGCCCCGTCGAGGTGTCCGCACTGCCCGATGCCACCGCACTCGGTATCGGAGCCGTCGCCCGCCTCGGCCTCGACCCGCGGCTCCCGCTCCGGCAGGCCGCACCCGAATGGAAGCCCGCCGCCGTGTACGAGCCCCGGATCGGAGCCGATGAGGCCGCCGAGCGCCTCGCCGGCTTCCGTGCGGCCGTACAGACCCTGCTGGAACATGCCTGACACGTACGAGAGCCACGCGATGAACCACACGATCACCACCGCCGGAGCACCGATGGCCGGGACCGGGACCCAGGTCTACGACGTGACCGTCGTCGGTGCGGGTGTCGTCGGTACCGCCATCGCCCGCGAACTGGCCCGCTACCGGCTGCGAACCGCCCTCGTCGACGCCTCGGACGACATCGCCAACGGCACGTCGAAGGCCAACACCGCCATCCTGCACACCGGTTTCGACGCCGTACCCGGCTCGCTCGAAGCCCGGCTCGTACGCGAAGGGCAGCACAGGCTCCGTGCGTACGCCGCCGAGACCGGCATCCCCGTCGAACGTGTCGGTGCCCTCCTCGTCGCCTGGGACGAGGAACAACTGGCCGCACTCCCCGCCCTGTTGGCCAAGGCCGAACGCAACGACTACTACGCGGCACGGCTCCTGGACGCCGCAGAGCTGAGGGCCCGCGAACCCCATCTGGGGCCGGGCGCCCTCGGCGCGCTCGAAATCCCCGACGAGAGCATCATCTGCCCCTGGACGACCCCGCTCGCCTACGCCACCCAGGCAGTGCGGGCCGGAGTCCATCTCCACCTCAACTGCCAGGTGCGGCAGATCGACAGCGGCGACGGCATCCACACCCTCACCACCACCCGAGGGCCACTGCTCACCCGCCATCTGATCAACGCCGCCGGACTGTACGCCGACGAGCTCGACCGGGAACTCGGTCATGACGTCTTCACCGTCACCCCGCGCCGCGGCCAGCTCCTCGTCTTCGACAAGCTCGCCCGGGATCTCGTCGGCCACATCCTGCTGCCCGTGCCCACCGCCGCCGGCAAGGGCGTCCTGGTCGCACCGACCGTCTTCGGCAATGTGCTGCTCGGTCCCACCGCGGAGGAGCTCGACGACAAGACCGCCACCGGATCGACCGCGGACGGCATCGCGCTGCTGCGCGAGAAGGGCCGTCGCATCCTGCCCGCCCTGCTCGACGAGGAAGTCACGGCCGTCTACGCCGGCCTGCGCGCCGCCACCGGCCAGGAGGACTACCGCATCCAGGAACACCCGGACCGGCGCTACATCGCCGTCGGCGGCATCCGCTCCACCGGCCTCACCGCTTCCATGGCCATCGCCGCCCATGTCGTCGGACTGCTCAGCCACTCGGGTCTCGACCTGGGGACGCCGTCCGCACTGCCGCCCGTCACCATGCCCAACCTCGGCGAGGCGTTCCCCCGGCCGTACCAGGACGCCGAACTGATCGCCGAGGACCCGGCCTACGGCACGCTCGTCTGCCACTGCGAACGGGTCTCCGCGGGCGAGATCAGGGACGCCCTCGGCGGCCCGGTTCCACCACACTCCCCGGACGGCCTGCGGCGCAGAACAAGGGCCGGAAACGGGCGCTGTCAGGGGTTCCACTGCGGGGCCGCGGTCCGCGCACTGTTCGAGGAGGCGCGGCCATGACCCGGCGCGAGCGGACCGTCGACGTACTGGTCATCGGGGGCGGTCCGGCCGGACTCGCCGCCGGGGCCGAACTCGCCGCGTCCGGCGCCGGTCTCATCGAGGTCCTGGAGCGCGAACAGACCGCGGGCGGCATCCCGCGCCACTGCTTCCACGGCGGGTTCGGCAGCCGTGCCACCGGGGCACGACTGATCCGTGCCGACGGCGCAGGGCTGACCGGACCCGCGTACGCCCGGCAGTGCGCGGCCGCGGCCGAACGGGCCGGAGCCACCCTGCGTACCGGTGTCACCGCCACCGGCTGGGCCGGTCCGCTGACAGTCGACACCACCGCACCCACCGGACTGGAACGGATCACCGCCCGCGCCGTCGTCCTTGCCACCGGCGCCCGTGAACGCCCCCGCAGCGCCCGCCTCGTACCCGGCACGCGCCCGCCCGGCGTCTATACCACCGGTGAACTCCAGCAGGCCGTCCATCTCCACCGGCAGCGGATCGGCACCCGCGCCGTCGTCATCGGCAACGAACCCGTCAGCCGCGCCGCGACCGACACCCTGCGCGTCGCGGGGCTGGACGTCGTCGCCGTGGTCACCGACCAGCCGCCCGCCCGCCTCACGGTCCCCACCCTCTCCCGGCACCGGACCCCGCTCCTCACCCACACCACCGTCACCGCCCTGACCGGCCGGGAACGCCTCACCGGAGTGGAGTTGCGGCACCACGACGGCCGGACCACCACCCTGCACTGCGACACCGTCGTCTTCACCGGCGACTGGATCCCCGACCACGAACTGGCCCGGCGCGGCGCGGTCGCCCTGGACCCCGGCACCCGGGGCCCCGCGTACGACACCGCCTACCGTACGACCGGGGCCGGAGTCTTCGCCGTCGGCAACCTCCTGCACGGAGTGGAGAGCGCCGATGTCGCGGCCGCCGAGGGAAGGGCCGTCGCCGCGCCCGTGCTGCGCCATCTGGCCGCGGAAGCCTGGCCCACGGACCGGCCGTCCATCGCGGTCGACTCCCCGCTGCGATGGATCGCACCGAACCTCGTCGGCCCCGGTGCGGACGCCCCGCTCCGAGGCCGTTTCAGCCTGCGCGCCGCCCGGAGACTGCACGCGCCGCTGCTCGTCGTCCACCAGGACGGCCGGGTGCTCCACCGGCAGCGGCTGCTCCTGCCGGTGGAGCCGAGCCGTCCGTTCCATCTGCGCGCCGACTGGCTCGACCGCGTCGATCCGCGCGGCGCGGCCGTGCGGATCGCGGTGCGCTGACCGGCCGTACGTCAGGGAATCAGCAGCCAGTCGGATCCGACCGCCGCCAGCAGGCCGAGACCCAGCAGCCAACTGCCCAGCCGGGTACGGCCGTTCCTGCTGAGCTCGATCACGATCCCGCACAGGATCAGCGCGAGCCCGTACACCCCGACGACCAGCACGGACGACCGGCTGGCGATCCGCAGGGCGAGAACGACCGCCATCGCCGCCATACCGACCGACGAGAGAACGATGCGCAGCCGTCTCGCCTGACGTGGCGTCAGCCGCCGGTCGTCCGCCTCGGGTGCCGTCTGCGCATCGGGTCCGGAAGCGGTCTCCGGAGAGGCTCCGGCATCGCCTCCGGTCTCCGGAGCAGCCCCGGAAGCCTTCTCGGGAACGGCCTCGGAAGCCGCTCCGGAGGCCGCTATCGGAAGCTCCACGGCCTGGTCCTGGTCAGAAGTGCTCATGACGCCGGATCGTAGTGGCTGCGGGCGGCCCTGTTCACCGCTCCGGACGCCGGGCGGCGAAAGTGACGTAGGTTCGGTGCATGCCCGGCCACATTCTCCTTCTCGGCGGCACGGCCGAAGCCCGGCAGCTCGCCGCCGAGCTGACCGGGCCCGGCGCCGCGACGACGCGCGTCACCACCTCCCTGGCCGGCCGGGTTGCCCGGCCCCGGATGCCCGCCGGTGCCGTGCGCATCGGCGGCTTCGGCGGCCCCGAGGGCCTCGCGGACTGGCTGCGTACCCACGGCGTGGACACCGTCGTCGACGCCACCCACCCGTTCGCCGGCACCATCAGTGCCAACGCCGCCGAGGCCGCGAAGGCCACCGGCACACCGCTGTTCGCGCTGCGCCGTCCCGGCTGGACGGCGGGCCCCGGCGACCGCTGGCACCCGGCCGACGACCTCGCCCACGCCGCCGAACGACTGCCCGCCCTGGGCCGCCGGATCTTCCTCACCACCGGCCGCCTGGGCCTGGCCGTCTTCGCCGCATCCCCCGGCGCGGACGCGCTCCATTTCCTCGTACGGTCCGTGGAGCACCCCGAGCCGCCGCTGCCCCGCCACACGGACGTGCTCCTCGACCGCGGTCCGTACACCGTCGAAGGGGAGACGGCGCTGCTGCGCGACCACGCCATCGACGTTCTCGTCACCAAGGACAGCGGCGGCCCCGCCACCGCGGCGAAACTCACCGCGGCCAGGAACCTCGGTCTGCCCGTGGTCGTGGTCCGCCGCCCGCCACCGCCCGACGGCGTGACCGTCGTGCACGATGTGGCGTCGGTGCTCCGAGTGCTGTGCGTGAAAGGCCGGTTCAGCCGCGACGCAGCAGATAGGTATCCATGATCCAGCCCTTGCGGGCGCGCGCCTCGGCCCGCAACTCCTCGATCCGGTCCGACACCTCGGCGAGGCGCCCGGAGACCAGGATCTCGTCCTCGGTTCCCACGTACGCGCCCCAGTAGATATGGAGATCCTGGTCGAGATGGCGGGTGAACGCCTGCCGCGCGTCGAGCATCACGACCACGTCGTCGACCTCCTCGGGCCACCCCTCGGCCAGCCGCCGGCCCGTCGTGATCTGCACCGGACGCGCCACCCGGTTCAGCCCCGTCCGGTGCCGGGCCAGCAGCGCCGAGACGCTGCTGATCCCCGGGACCACCTCGTGGTCGAACGCGACCGAACCCCGGTCGAGGATCTCTTCGAGGATGCCGAGCGTGGAGTCGTACAGGGCGGGATCGCCCCACACCAGGAATGCCCCGCACTCGTTCTCGCCGAGATCCTCCGCGATGAACCGCTCGTACAGATCCGCACGCCGCCGACGCCAGTCGTCCACCGCGGGTGAGTAGTCCGGCGTCCTGCGGTCCCGCTCCGGATCCCGCGCCTCGACGAGCCGGTACGCGGTGTTCTCCACATGCACGTCGAGGATGTCCCGCCGCAGCCCGGTCAGGTCGGACTTCTCCTCGCCCTTGTCGAGGATGAAGAACGCGTCCGCCCGGTTCAGCGCCTTGACGGCCTGCAGGGTCAGATGGTCGGGATCGCCCGCGCCGATGCCGATGACATAGATCTTTCTCACCGCACCGAGTCTGCCCCACGCCCCACCGCACCGGGCGCCGGGGTCGGGACCGGTCCGGTGGACCCGCGGTACGGTCGCGAACCCGATCCACCGGACCGGTCCTACCGGTCCCGGGACCGCAGACGGGGCGCCTCGGCGACGGCGTCGACGGGGCGGTCGTCCGGCACCTGTCCGCCGGCCGAGCCTTTGCTGCGGGCCTCGGGCCGCTCCACCCGCGTCGCCAGTTCCCCGGCCCAGCCGATCAGTCCGTCGACGTCGATCCCATGGGGCCGGTCGGCTTTGAACTCCGCGAGCGCCGCCGCGCCGCGCCGCAACAGCCTGGCCCCGCCCGTGGCATTGCCCCGGGCCGCGTGCGTCAGCCCGACGGCCAGTTGCGCGAGCCCGCGCCACAACTCCCGTTCCGCCACCGGTCCCGACTTCCACGCGTCCTCGAACACCTCGTGCGCATGGAACGGCATCCCCGCGTCCAGCAGCCGTTGCGCCTCCCGCAAGGTCTCCGCGGGGGTACGGACCACTCCCTCCGGCTGCCGCTCCACTCCCGGCGCGCCGTACGGGAGCGGGCGGCCCAGCCCGTCACGGGGGCGCGCGTTGCGCGCCCGGCCCTCCGCATCGCGGTCCCTGCGAGTCTCGTCCACCCTCCGATTGTGCCCCGCACCTGCGACGAACTGGCCGAACCACTGTCCGTGGACCCCGCGCACGACTAATGTCGACTGTCGTCCGCACCACTTTGGGGAGGGTAGGGATGAAGCAGTCCCGGCCGCTGTACGAGCGCGAACCGGAACTCGCCGCCGCCGCACAAGCCGTCGACGCCCTGTGCGGCGCCCAGGCGGCCGGCGGGCTGCTGATCTTCAGCGGCGAGGCGGGCATCGGCAAGACGGCGTTGCTCGCCGAGATCAGGGCGATGGCCGCTGACTGCTGCACAGTCTGGTCCGCACGCGGCGGCGAAACGGTCACGTCCGTGCCGTTCCATGTCGTACGCCAACTGCTGCAGCCCGCCCTCGACCAGTTCCCGCCCGACGAGGTGCGATCCCTGTTCGGGCCCTGGTACGAGATTGCCGCGCCCGCACTCGGACTCGCGGAACCGAGCGGTCCGCAGCCGGATCCGCAGGGCGTCCGGGACGGCCTCGACTTCGTCGTCTCCCGGCTCGCGTCCCGGCTGAGCCACCGTCCGCTTCTGCTCGTCATCGACGACGCGCACTGGGCGGACGGCGAATCCCTCGCCTGGCTCGCCTCGTTCACCGCCCGCCTCGGCGAACTGCCCGTCCTGGTCGTCCAGGCCCACCGGCCGGAAGAACTGGCAGCGCGGCAGAAGGAGAGCGGACCGGGCAGCGCCCATCCCGCCCAGGTCCGGGTGGCGCTGCGCGCCCTCACCCCGGACGCCACCGCGGAACTGGCCCGCGCGGCCCTCGGCGAACACGCCGACGATCCTTTCTGCCGCGAGGTGTGGGCCGTCACCGGAGGCAACCCCTACGAGGCGGTCGAACTCGTCGCCAAGGTCCAGGACCGCGAACTGGTGCCGCTGGAGGAGTCGGCCGGGCTGCTGCGCGAACTCGGCGCATCGGCCCGCGGCAGCGGACTCGTCGCCCGGCTCGAACGGCTCGGCACCAACGCCACCCGGTTCGCCTGGGCCGCGGCGGTCCTCGGTACGGACATCTCGCAGGATCTCGCCGCCACCCTCGCCGGAATGAGTCCCGCCGAGGCCGCCGACTGCACGGCACGGCTGCGTGAAGCCCGTATCGTCACCGGCTTCGACCCGCTGGAGTTCGTCCACCCGCTGATCGCCACCGCGGTCTACCGCTCCATCCCGCCGGCCACCCGCACGGCCTTCCACGGCCGGGCGGCGTGGGCGATCACCCGCGCGGGACTCGGCCCGGCGGCGGCCTCCCGCCACCTCCTCGAAGTGCACCCGGACAACGACCAGGAACTCGTCGGGCAGCTCCGCGAAGCCGCCAGGCAGCACCTCGCGGTCGGCGCCCCGGAGGCCGCCCGCCGCTGCCTCGAACGCGCCCTGGCGGAACCACCGAGCCCACGCGTGAAGGCCACCCTGCTGTACGAACTGGGCTGCGCCACGTTGCTCGGCTCGCCCGCCACCACCGTCCAGCACCTGCGTGACGCCCTTGAGATGCCGGGCCTCTCCGACGACCAGCGCGTCGACGCCACCTACCGGCTCGCGGCCGCCCATTCCCACAACAACCAGCTGAAGGAAGCGGCACGCGCCCTCGCCGCCGAGGCCGCACGCACCGCCCCGGGACCCGGCCTGATGCGGCTCCAGGCCGCCCACTTCCTCTGGGAGGGAATGCAGGCGTCCGAGGACGACGGACCCGCCCGCTCCGGCCGGCTCGCCCGGAACGCCGACCATCTGACCGGCCGCGACAACGCCGAGCGCGCGCTGCTCACCATCCGCGCCTTCGACGCCATGATGCGCGGCGAGAACTCCCAGCTCATCGTCGATCTCTGCGAACGCGCTCTGGTCGACGGTCATCCCGCACGCGGACTCGGCTGGACCGATACGGAGTGGGGCTTCGAACTCCCGACCCTCGTCGGCATCACCTACGCCTTCACGGACCAGCTCGACCGGGCCGAGGAACTGTTCGGCGAGGCCGTCCGCGCCTTCGAGATCTCCGGCTGGAGCGGTGCGCACCTCGCGTTCGCCCACACCCTGCTCGGGCTGGTCCACCGCCGTCGCGGCCGGCTCGCCGAGGCCGAGGGCTTCCTCCGTGAAGGACTGCGCCTCGCCGACCGCGTCGGCAGCGGGCTGCCCGTCCACTGGGACGCGGCCTGTCTCCTCATCGACACCCTGGTCGCCCGCGGCCGTGTCACCGAGGCCCGCCAGATCGCCGACCGCTACGACTTCGGCTCGCCCTATCCCAGCGCGATGGTGCTGCCCGACGCCCCGTGCGTACGGGGTCGACTGCTGCTGGCCGAAGGCCGTACGAAGGAAGCGGCCAAGGAACTCGAAACGGCCGGTCAGGCCCTTGAACCCCGCGGCAGGTACAACGGCGTATGGGCGCCCTGGGCAGGCGATCTCGCCCGTGCCCTGGCCGACGAGGACCCGGTCCGTGCTGCCCAACTCGCCACCACGGCCCGGAGCCACGCCGAACGCTTCGGCACGGACACCGCGATCGGTGAGGCCCTGCGCTGCCTCGCCCTCTTCGCCGGCCCCGAGGACGCCACGCATCTGCTGGCCGAGTCGGTCCGCCATCTGGAGGCGTCCCCGTCCGCGTACGAACACGCCCTGGCCCTCGTCGACTACGGCATCGCCATTCGCTCCACGCGCGAACTGGCCAGGGCCCACAAACTGGCCACGGCATGCGGAGCCGAATCCCTGGCAAACCGCGCCCACCAGGCACGGGCGTCGATCCGGTCCGCGGAGTGAGGTAATGTTTGTCCTGCGCAGCCGCCCGGGAACACCGGGGGGAATCGCATCGGGACGTGGCGCAGCTTGGTAGCGCACTTGACTGGGGGTCAAGGGGTCGCAGGTTCAAATCCTGTCGTCCCGACGTGAGTCGGAAAGGCCGTTGGCCGGGAGAAATCCCAGGCCATCGGCTTTTTGCGTGACGTGGCGTCAGATTCGACGGACACTCTTTCGCATGCGGTTGGGGACCAGTGGGGGACCAAGTGACCCCGAAGCCCCTCAATGCGCGTTTTCGGTCTTGAAATTGACTACCCAGAGTGACGGTTATCACATCGCAATCAACGGTTTTTCGACACTCTGCGACGCAATCCGGCCATGTTTTCGGGCAGTTGAGCGACCGCCTTCGAATCTGTCAAGACGTCAGCCGATTCCGTAACCTCGAGCCAGAGGCATCGCCCGGGGCCTTCCGGACGCCTCCGTAGGCTTGGATCAGGCCCACCTGTGACCCGCGATCGTCTACACACAGTGACCATCGGTGAGACAGCTCGAGCGTGAGAACCGGAAGACGATCACAAGCACGGAGGCGGCGGAGCACCGACAGGAGAGTTCTGGCACAAGGGAGCTGGCCTGCGAGCAGAGGATGGTGCCGCATCGACGAGGTGCGGAGGTAAGCCAGCTTCCGACGTAGCTCTGGTCTCAGCCCTGGAGGTGGCCGAGCGTCTCTTCGACCGGCCGGTGCCCGTCGCGCACGAGCCCGTGGCGGCGGGTCCGAACGTCGATCTCTCGGTCACCTCACGGGTGTGGACGGATCTGGCGTCGTCCCCGTTCCTGAACATCGAGGAAGGAATTCGGGCCGTCCGTTCCGATCTCAGGTACCGGCTCGGACTGAACTGACCGGCTCCGGCGCGCGCTCGTCGGGCAGGGGCACCCCGACGTCGAGGCGGCCGATCACCTGGCGGGCCGCTTCGGCGAGTTCGGGCGGGCCTTCGACGGTGAAACGGCAGTTGAAGGTGACGAGGAAGCCGATGAGCGCCGACCAGGACCACGCCCCCATCCGGATCCGGGTGATCCGCTCGTCGATCGCTTCGAAGCTCGCCGCGCCCGGAGCCCACTTCGCCACCAGCGTCGCGGGGCACTCCATCAGGACGGTGCCCCAGCACGGCCAGGTGTCCGCGGTGTCCCCCCGGTCGGGCTGGCTCTGGACGAAGTGGGTGATGTCCGCCTCCGGCACTTCCCGAGGACCGAACCGCCAGGCTGTGGAGGTCAGTTGCCCGATGCGGTCGAGCCGATAGGTGTGCCAGGAGTTCCTGCGCTGGTCGTACGCCACCAGATACCAGCGCCCGGACCAGACGACGAGCCGATGGGGTTCGGCCAGGACCTCGTCGTCCTCCACCGGGTCGCGGTCGATGGACCGGTAGGCGAACCGCACCAGCTCGCGCTGCTGCGCGGCGGCGCTCAGCTGCGCCAGCAGCGCGGGATCGACCTGGGGCGGGGCCAGCTCCCAGGCGTTCTCAATCAGCTCGATCGAGAAGGTCGCCAGCCTGCGGGCCAGGTGGGGAGGCAGGAGCTCCTTGATGGAGTTCAGCGCCCGCTTCGTGGCGTCCCCCATGCCGGTCACCGAGGCCGGAGCCGTCTGCAGGGCCAGCGCGATGGCGATGGCCTGCTCGTCGTCGACTATCAGCGGGGGCAGCCGCGCTCCGCGGGACAGCCGGTAGAAGCCGGAGGGGCCTTTGCGTGCCGTGACGGGATAGCCCAGTTCGCGCAGTCGGTTGATGTCGCGCCGGACCGTCCGCGGGGATACCCCCAGCCGCTCGGCCAGACCGTCGCCGGTCCACTCCTTCTGGGCCTGAAGCAGGCTGAGCAGCTCCAGCGTTCGGTTGGCGATCACGGATTGCCCTCCGGATTGGTGTCAGTAGAGGTCAGAATACGTCCTCTTCTTCCGGCAGGGTGCCCTTGGCTCGGAGGCCGGACGCCTCCCCGGCACCCGCAGTACCTCGCCCTCGGTGACCGAACCGGGTGCACCCCCATCGAACAGAACGGAGGAACACTGTGTCCGAGAATCCGGCTCGGTCCTCACCCACCAACCGGGACGCCTGGTTGGGCCTGGTCGCCATTTCCCTCGGTGTCTCGCTGGTGGTCGTGGACTTCACCATCGTCAATGTGGTGATGCCGCCGATCATCGACGACCTGGAGATCTCGGCTTTCGGCGCTCAGTGGATCCAGGAGTCCTACGCGATCATCTTGGCCGCCCTGCTGCTGGTGATGGGCCGCTTCTCGGACATCCTGGGAGCGCGCAGGCTGTTCATGGTCGGGACCGTGGTCTTCGGGCTGGCCAGCATCGCCGCGGCGGTGTCGCCCACCGGGGAGCTGCTGATCGCCAGCCGGTTCGCGCAGGGTGTCGGTGGCGCGATCATCATGCCGACGTCGCTGGCGCTGCTCAATCTGACATTCCGGGGCCCGGACCGCGGCAAGGCGTTCGCCATCTGGGGATCGACGATCGGGGCGGCCGCCGCGGTCGGACCGTTGCTGGGCGGCTGGCTCGCCGACTACTCCTGGCGGTGGGCCTTCGGCATCAACATCGCGGTCGTCGCGCTGATCCTCGTCGGCGTCATGAAGTTCCTCCAGCCCTCCCCTCGCCAGCCGGGACGGATCGACGCCGCCGGCGCGGTGCTGTCGGTGCTGGGCCTCGGACTTCTCGCGTTCGCGCTGATCGAGGGACGCAACTACGGGTGGTGGGAACCGCGCAAGGACTTCGGTCCCTTCGGGGGCGGCACGGGCCTGTCGGTCATCCCGGTCGCCCTGGTCGTCGCGGTGGTGTGTCTCGCCCTCTTCCTGTTCCTCCAGGTGCGGCTCACCCGGGGCAACGGCACCGCGCCGCTGATGGACACCTCGCTGTTCGGCATCAAGTCCTTCAGCACGGGCAACATCGCGACACTCATCATCGCCCTGGCCGAGTTCGGCATGCTCGCCGTGCTGCCGCTGTGGCTCCAGTACGCCCTGGACTACTCCCCGGTCCAGACCGGGCTGCTGGTCTTCGTCGTCGCGGTCGGCAGCTTCTTCGCGAGCGGCGCGAGCTTCGGCATGGCCGAGAAGACCGGGCCGGTCGGCCTGGTCCGGATCGGCCTGATCCTGGAGGCCGTCGGCCTGCTGATGTTCGGCCTGCTGGCCAGCAGCGACTCCCAGTGGTGGGTCATCGCCATCGCCCTGTTCCTGTACGGCATGGGGGTCGGCTTCGCCACCGCCCAGGTCACCAACGTGGTCCTGGCGGACGTGCCGCCGCGGCAGGCCGGCCAGGGCTCCGGAATCCAGAGCGCCGCGCGCCAGCTCGGCTCCGCAGTCGGTATTGCGATCCTGACCTCGACGTTCTTCACAGCATTGGCCTCCGACCTGTCGGACCGGCTCGTCAAGCAGGGAACACCCGAGGCCGGCGCCGACCAGCTGTCCTCGGCGGTCTCCGACAGCGCCGGCGCGATGATCTCCGGGCTGGGCGACAACCCGCAGACGGCGTCCGCCGCCGACGCCGCCCGCGACGCCATGTCCCACGCGATCCAGATCAACGGCTACACCTGTGCCGCGCTGCTCGCCCTCGGCATGCTGGCGACCTTCCTCATCCCCCGGCCCAAGCAGGGCGCCCAGCAGTGGGGAGAGGGCAACGCTGCCGCCGCGGCACCGGACGCCGAGATCAACGCCGGCCGGACCCATACCTAGAGGCGATCAACCGAAGGACGGCCACGCGGTCCACGCCGCGCTGTCCGTCCGGCTACACCCCGCGGAGTGCTGTGGGACGGGTGCGTACGCCCCGTCCCACAGCACTCCGCGTCGCTCGGGCACCGGGGTGAGTGCCGCGCTGTTCTCGTCGAACTCGGCGGGTGCCTGCCCGGCCTGCAGCGGTCTCGGGGTCACTGTGACGGAGCTGGGCCGGGGCGACACCTTGGAGTCCACCTGCGAGGAGTGCGACGGCTCCCGGTTCCGCAGCGAGGTGCTCGCCCACCGGCTCCGCGGTCGCAGCATCGCCGATGTCCTCGCCCTGTCGGTGGCCGAGGCGTGCCAGTTCTTCACGGAACGGCCGATCAGGGCGGTGCTGGCGAGCCTTGAGGGGGCCGGGCTCGGCTATCTCGCACTCGGGCAGCCGCTGTCCACGCTGTCCGGAGGAGAACGGCAACGGCTCAAGCTGGCCGTTGAGTTGGCCTCGCCCTCCGACTTCTACGTGGTCGACGAGCCGACGGCGGGGCTGCACCGCCAGGACGTGGGGCGCCTGCTCGGCCTGCTGGACCAGCTCGTGGCGAAGGGCAGCACCGTGGTCGTGGTGGAGCACGACCTGGACGTCATCGCCCAGGCCGACTGATTGATCGACATGGGGCCGGGTGCCGGAGCGGCCGGCGGTGACGTTGTGTTCTCCGGGCTGCCCAGGGACCTCGTGGAGCGCCGGACCTCGGTGACCGGGCGCCATCTCGCGGGCCGGCTGAACGACGTGCCCGCCACCGGGCCCGCACGCACAGGACACACAAGGAGCGGAACAGATGACCAGGATTGCCGTCATACTCGGGAGCACTCGCCCCGGCCGGCGCGGGGAGACCGTCGCCCGGTGGGCAACCGAGGTCGCCGCGCGGCATCCCGCGGCGGTGGTGGGGCGAGGTGACCTTCGAACTGGTCGACCTGGCGGACTACGAGCTGCCGCTGCTGGACGAGCCCGTGCCCGCGATGTTCGGCCAGTACCGCAACGAGGCCACGCGGCGGTGGGCCGCCGCCATCGGTTCGTTCGACGGATTCGTCTTCGTGACGCCCGAGTACAACCACTCCATGACCGCGGCCCTGAAGAATGCGATCGACCACCTGTTCGCCGAGTGGAACGACAAGGCGGCCGGGTTCGTCAGCTACGGCGTGGACGGCGGCACTCGTGCCGTCGAGCATCTGCGGCTGACGCTGGCCGAGGTGAGGGTCGCCGGCGTGCGCAACCAGGTCGTCCTGTCGGTGTTCGACGACTTCGACTACACCGGCTGCGACATGACGGACCCGACCTCGGCGGGCGTGTTCCGGCCCGGGGAGCGGCAGGAAGCGGCGATGAACACGATGCTGGACGAGGTCGTCGCCTGGTCGGTGGCGCTCGAACCGCTGCGCGCGACGGCTGCCGCGGATTCCGACGGCGATGCGGTGCCGGCTGGGTGAGGCACCGTATCGGCCGCGCGGGGCCGCCCCGTCCCCTTGGGGGCGGCCCCGCAACCACTCGCGCCTCGGGCTTCGATGGCCCGGTCGGCGAGCTGCCGTTGCGTGGCCAGCATCAACACCCGATGCTTGAAATGCAGTTGGGTAACAAGCACGTCGATGGACTGGCGCCTCGACTGCCGCCAATAAGTGAACCCCTTGACTGGGGGTCAAGGGGTCGCAGGTTCAAATCCTGTCGTCCCGACTTTTCGAAGTCGCAGATCAATGGGTCGTTTCGGAGCAATCCGAAACGACCCATTGATCATTTTTGGGGACCGGTTGGGGACCGGTTGGGGATCCATTTCCAGGCCCCGAGACGCCTGTTGACCCGATCAAGATGCGCTACGGGGCGCAAGCCGACAGCGCGGACGGAACACCTGCCGATGGTGGCCAGGTGGATTCGGCCGTGTGGGCAGCGGCGGCCTTGTCGTAGAGATTTCGAGGTCCGTCAGCACCGGACCGATGGTCCTGAGCGGGCTCCCATCGAGCCGACTGAGCATGACGGCCATGAGCCCGTGACCGTTCGGACGTGCGAGGAGCGCGGCACTGGGGGGCGGCAGCCGCCGACCGCCGCCCCGCCCGTACGCGGGCCGATGTGGCTCGTTGGGCCGTGCCTGGGCTTGCTTCTACGGCTGGAGAGAGCCGGGGCACGAGTCGGCCGACTGCGTGATCGTCCAACCGTCCCCGATTACACGGACGTTCGAGTGTGCGGGGGAGGGTTGCGCGGTGTCGGGAGGAGTGGTGGAGGCTCCGTCCCGATTCCCGTCCGCGGGCGCCACGGCAAGCAGCGGAGCCATGTGGGCCACCGTGCACGCCAACTGCAGCATGGCCGGGTGGCTGAGGGGAGGGACATCTTTGGGGAGGTGGACGAGGAGGGCGTCGTCGCCACCGATCGCCACCTCCAGCGTGTCCGTCAGGCGGGGCAGCTCCGTGGTGGCCGTCGTGGCCTCGCTCGTGGTCGGTCCGGCGAACAGAAGGCGCACGACGGCCCCGAAGTCCCCGGGGTCGCCGATACTGCGCAGATAGGGCCTCAGCTCTCCGTTGTGCAGGAAGTAGAGGGAGACGGCGGCGGGTGCCGGGGGCTTCGGGCTGGGAGGGAGCATGCCGCTCGCCGGTTCGCCGGCCTCGATGACGCCGGACGGGGGGACTCCGCACGCCGCCAGGGTGAGCGCGGCCGTGAGCCCGGCCAGCAGCGCCCCTGCGCGCGAGCCCTTCACCGGGCGCCCGCGGCGGCGTCGTATTCGGCGGCTGCGGAGTCGCGGTGCAGGGGGAGCTCGACCGTCAATACCGCGCCGCCCTCCGGCAGGTTCGCCGCACGGATGCGTCCTCCGTGCAGGTGCACATTCTCGGCCGTGATGGCCAGGCCCAGCCCGCTGCTCTCACTTCTGGTCCTTGATGTGCTCGCCTTGTAGAAGCGCTCGAAGATGTGCGGCATGGCTTCCTCGGCAATCCCCGGTCCGTTGTCGGTCACCTCGATGACGGCCCACGCCACATCTGCTTGCTCCTCCCTCACGCCGATGGTCAGCCGTACCGGCGGTGCCCCGTGCCGCAGCGCGTTGCCGACCATATTGGCCATCACCACGTCGATTCGGACCGGATCCACGCGTGTTCTGAGCACGCCCGGTCGGGGCAAACGGGTTTCCACCCGGCCCTGCCACCCGCGAGAGGCGAGGGTGCGTTGTGCCGACTCGGCCAAGTCGATCTCGTCCAGGTTGAGTTCGACCGCGCCCGCGTCGAAACGGGAGATCTCCATCAGGTCGTTCACCAGCCCGCTGAGCCGGTTGGTTCCCTCGCTGAGGAACCGCAGCGCGTCGCCGGTCTCCTGGTCCAGGTGCCGTGTCCTCTCGTCCAGCATGTCGGTGACCGCCGACATCGCCGCCAGCGGCGTGCGCAGTTCATGGGAGACGTCCGCCACAAAGCGGCGCGCCTGGGCCTCCAGGCGGCGCAACTCCGCGACCGACTGCTCCAGGGCGGCCGCCGTCTCGTTGAAGGATCGTGAGAGGTCGGCCAGTTCGTCGGAACCGTTGACGGCCAGCCGGACGTCGAGGTGCCCCTCGGCCATCCGGCGCGTCGCCCGGCGCAGCGCCCGTACGGGGCGGAGCACGGCGCTCGCCGCCAGCAGGGCCAGGACGACGGCGAGGCACAGTGCCACCAGGGTGGCGCGCTCGATGCCGCTGATCATCGCTCGCACATAGGCTTCTTCGGTGTTCTGCGACACCACCAGGTACATCACCATCCCCGAGAGCCTGGACTCCCCGCCCTCGACGGCGGTGTACGTGACCGGCATTCCGACGACGAGACAGGGATGCCCGTCGGCGTCGATCCGCTGGAACACCGCGGCGCGCTTGGTCTGCACGGACCGGCGCAGTTCGGGGCTCAGCCTGTCGAAGCCGGCGCTCGGCGCGTGGGCGCGAAGGCCGCCGTACGTGGCCATGACCCGCCACCCTTGTGACTGGTTGGCGCCGAGCACCTGGTCCACCGCCGACTGCAGCTCCGACTGGTCCGGTGTGGCGGAGGTGTGGGCGGCCACGGCGTCGACGCTCGTCCGGAACTGCCTGATGACGGAGTCCTGGCTCTGCTGCAGTACCCCCGTGCGCGCCTCCCGGAAAGCCAGTGCTCCGGTGCCCAGGGCGCTGGCCATGGTCACCAGGACGAAGGCCGCCACCAGACGGGGGCGCAGCCCCCGCAGCGGAAGCGGGACTCGGGCCAGGACCGCCCCGAGGAACCGCCCCGGTCCGGCGACCTGCCCGGCCGCGGCGGCCTCGCGTCCGCGTACGGCCTTTCGTGCCCGCACGGTTCTGCGGTCGTTCACGAGATGCCGAAGCGGTAACCGAAGCCGCGTGCAGTCTGCACGTACCGGGGATCCCGGCCCTCACCGAGCTTGCCGCGCAATCGCTTCACACAGGCGTCCACGAGCCGTATGTCGCCGTGGTAGCTGTGCTCCCAGACCGCTTCCAGCAGCTGCTGGCGGCTGAACACCTGGCCGGGTGAAGCCGACAGGGTCAGCAGCAGCCGAAGCTCGGAGGGGGCGAGCGCGACGGGTTCGCCGCGGTGTGTCACCGCGAGTCCCGCCCGGTCGATGACCAGCTCACCGTGCGACTCCGGCCGGGGCCGGAGGCCGTCCGATACTGACGCGTCCTGTCTGCGCAGCACGGCCCGTATGCGCGCGTCGAGCACCCGGGCCTGCACGGGCTTGACCACGTAGTCGTCCGCGCCGGCCTCCAGCCCCACGACCACGTCGATGTCGTCCCCCCTGGCCGTCACCATGATGATCGGCACCTGGTCGCGACCCCTTATCCGCCGGCACACGTCGAGGCCGGACATGCCGGGCAGCATGAGGTCGAGCACGATGACGTCGGGCTGGAAGGAGCGGAGCTGTTCCAATCCCTCTTCACCGGTTCCGGCGGCGAATACCTCATGCCCCTGATGTCGTAGCGCCAACTGGACGGCCTTACGGACATCTGGGTCATCTTCGACAATCAGGACTCGTGGCACTTCGCAAGTGTAGGCCGATCGGATGAGGTGACCGTCCCGGAGAGGGCCCCTCGCGCGTGCTGTTACCGAATGATCACAACAGGCCGGGGCGGTGGCGGTCCGGTCCCGGGCTGCGAGAGTCACCGGCAAACCACCGTTGCCATTTCGTCATCATCCGAGCTCATGGTGATCATCTGAAGCGACCAGTCTGAGCTGCCATGCATTCGGCACGAGAGCGGGAATCCGCAGCACCCACCGGCAGCGCCCCGGCCTCCCACCGTGGTGGCCGTCAGCACCGGTCCTCCCACCGCCGGGTCGCTCCGCGCCGGGCCTCCCGCCGCCGGAGCGCTCCGCCCCGCCGGTCGCGGAGCTATCTGATCGGCGCGCTGCTGGCCGTCGGCCTGCTCGGCTCGGCGCCGTACCTCCTGGACGGTGGGCGAAGTGACGCGTCGAGCGGTGCACCGCGCCCGCGGAGCACGCTGCGCGTCACCCCCGCGCCCGCCCCGACGCCCACTCCGACGACCACTCGGCCCCCTGCCGAGAACGACATCCCTTCGAGGGGCACCGGCTCGTTCGTCACCGCGGACGCCGGCGGCGCGAAGGTCGGTCACGGGTCGCGCCTGCTCCGCTACGTGGTGGAGGTCGAGGCCGGGCTCGAGATCTCGCCGACCCAAGCGGCGAACGAGATCGCCGACATACTTGCCGCTCCCCGGGGCTGGACCCGCAACCAGGCCTACTCCTTCCAGTTGGTGGGCGCGGGAGCGCCCCACGACCTCACGGTGAAGATCGCGACACCGGGAACGGCGGACGCCCTGTGCTGGGCGGGCATCCACCAGGACACCGAGGGCGAATACAACTGCGAGGTCCCCGACGGGGTGGTGGTCAACCTCAAACGCTGGGTCGAGGGCTCGCCCACGTTCGACGGCCCGATTCATGACTACCGGGCGCTGATCATCAACCACGAGATGGGGCACTTCCTGGGCCACACACATATGACCTGCGCGGGTCCCGGGCGACCGGCCCCCGTGATGATGCAGCAGATCAAGGGTCTGCACGGATGCATCGCCAACGCCTGGCCCTATGACAAGGACGGTCGCCTCGTCTCCGGGCCGAACGTGACGTGACCTGCGGCGCAGCATGCGTGTTCGGGTAGTTCGTCGCATCTTCGTGCAGCACGTTGCAGCGATCTGCATGATCGATTTCCCATCGGTTTCCCAGCTTCCCATCTGGCCGAGCTGGGAGAATCTGGGCGAAATCGCCACAGGGGCCGGAGGCCAGTGCTGGTCTCCGGCCCCCGCTGCCTGTCCCCCTCCAGCATCACCGGGAACCCGCCGTGTGCGACTGGGATCTCACGTCGCGGCAGAGGGTCTGAGAGGGCGCAATGGCAGGGGCGTGGCATCCAGTCGCCTGTTCTGGCTCGTGCAGCGCCAGCAAGCAACGAGGGACGGGAGGTGCTGACGACCGCGATGCCTCGGCTGGCTTCCGGCGTATCGCCGTCGGTGCCCCGACGCGGCGAGGGATGGTGACGGCGTTGCGGCCGCCGATACCCGGTGCGTTCTTCGACTTCCGTACGATGAGGTCGGCGGCTTCGCCCAGGACGAAGCCGCCACCACCTCAGAGGTGAAGTTTCCCCCCGCCCCCTGGCCGGCGACCCATGTGACCCTGCTCGGCGACGCCATCCACAGCATGACGCCACTGCGCGGCGTCGGCGCGAACATGGCGCTCAACGACGCCGCGCTCCTCGCCCGCGAACTCACCGGCAGCGCCGACCCACGGCTGGCCGTGGGCCGGTACGAGGACGCGATGCGGCGGGACGGCTTCCGCGCGGTCTCCGAGTCGCTGCGGGCCGCCCGGATGTTCGTGTCCGAGAGCACGACACAGCGCCTGCTGTTCAAGACGGTGCTCCGGACCGCCTCAGCCGTACCCCCGCTCCGCAAGGCACTCTTCGCCAAGCTCGCCTGACCGGCACACGGAACCCGACAGCGGACGCGCTCCCCGGCGTCCGCTGTCGCGCATACCCCAAAGCAGGACCGCATCCCGGCCGCTGAGCAAGCGGATGCGGACGGACATGACGCCCGCCCGCGTCCTCACCGCGCAAGCGCCCCGTCAGGAGCCGACGCGGGCGGTGACGAACCGCACCGGAGTGGCGATCACCAACGAGCCGTCGGGGCCGCTCAGTTCCGACAGCCCTGCGATCAGCGAAGCGCGCAGCTCCTCGGCGACCGGCTCCGGCAGGCGCTCCCACAGCAGCCGCATGCCCTGCGTGTGCGACCAGTCGACCCACGCGGCCGACGACTCGGCGGTCATGGGAACCGGCTGGTCCCGCACGGTCACGTCGGTGAACCCGGCCTCGCCGAGCGTCGCACGGAGCAGGTCGAGGCCCGACAGTCAGCCGTTGTAGCGCCGGCGCAGCTCGCTCGGCTGCCAGTCGGCCGGCAGCGCCGCGGGCACGGACTCGGGAATCATCGCGGTGAACACCGGCGGCAGGAACGGGAAGCTGTCCGAGTCGAAGACCGGGCAGGTGAAGGCGAGCCTGCCCCCCGGCGGCCATGATGCGCGGGTAACGCGCCAGCGCGGCAGGCGCGTCGGGCAGGAACAGGATGCTGTAACTGCCGAGGGCGAGATCGAACGAACGGCGCGCGAAGGTCGGCCGCTCGGCGTCCATGACCAGCAACTCCACGTTGTCGGCGCCGCTCCGCGCGGCCTCTTCGCGGGCGGCCTCGATCATGGTGTCGGCGATGTCGATGCCGACGGCCCGCCCCGTGGCCCCGACGGCACGGGCGGCCGGGAACAGGGCGGCGCCCCGGCCGCAGCCGACGTCGAGCACCCGCTCGCCCGGCCGCGGTGCGGCGAGTTCGACCAGACGGCGGCCCATCGGGGTGAAGAGGCCGACCCCGCCGCGGTCGTAGGAATCGGCGGCGTTCTTGAAGGCGTTCGTCACCCCGGACTTGTAGGCAGTCGAATCCATTCTTTCCTCCGCATCATCGGCTTTCCTCAGAGACAAGCGGTTGCCGGTGGAGCGTGGGTCGAGACTTTCTCGAGTCGGGCTCTCGGAATTACCGCGCATGGCCCGGGGAGGTCTTGTGGTGTGCGTTGTGCGGGGTCAGGATGGGCGCCACGAAAAGCGTCCCGAAGGCGGAAAGGGAGAGAGAGATGAGCGACGCGATAGATGTGGTCCGCCGTATGGTCCAGGCATTCCAGACGGGAAAGACCGAAGACGCGGCCGAATACATTCATCCGCAATATCTCAACCCGGCGACACTGGAACGCTCGGACAAACGAGGCCCGGAAAGCTTCACCGACTCCGTCCACTGGGTACGGAACGCGTTCTCCGAATTGCATCTGGAGGAGATCGAGTACCGCGAGGGCGGCGGGTACGTCACGGCGTACCTGGTGATGAGCGGCCGGCACACCGGCGACCTCGTCGGACTCCCGCCCACCGGACGCCGGTTCGCGGCCGAGCAGCTGCACCTGTGCGAGGTGGTCGACGGCCGCATCCGGCACCATCGCGAATGGCGCGACGACCTGGGCTGTCTCCGGCAACTCGGGCTGCCCGCACTGCCCGACTGACCCCGCCCGCGGCGAGATCGACCTCGTTGCGAGCGCCTCGCAGCCCTTGCTAGAGTCCTATTCGGCTTCTCACCGTTGGGCTCATGCCTCGCCAACCAGCTTCTTCGGGTCCCGATGACCGTGGAGAAGGTGGGAGTCACACCGCACAGAGGGTTATCTCTGTTTTTTTGGCGACGGCTCTTCCTATGCCCCGCCATAACGGAGTTCCCTTTCGGCCAACGGTCTACGGATGTCGCCATTGCGGCGCATATCCGAAGCCACGGCCGGTGCTCCGAGTTCATGGAGGTCATCGGAGTGACGGAAGTCAAGACGGCGGAGGCGGCCCCGGTCACGCAACGACCATGGCTGGTCCTCGCCATCATGTGCGTCGGCTTCTTCATGGCGCTGCTGGACGGAAGCATCGTCAACATCGCCATCCCGACATTGATCAACGGCCTGGACGCGTCCTACGACCAGGTTCTGTGGATCATCGACGGATACATGCTGGTCTTCTCGGTACTGCTGATCACCACAGGGCGCCTCGGCGACATCTACGGCTATCGGCGGCTGTTCCTGATCGGCATCCCCCTCTTCACCGCGGCGTCGGCCCTGTGCGGGCTGGCCGAGACGCCCGAATGGCTGCTCGCCGCGCGCGTGCTGCAAGGGCTGGGCGGGGCGCTGCTGTTCCCGCAGGTGATCTCGTCGATCCTGACGATCTTCCCGCCCCAGCTGCGCGGGCGGGCGTTCGGTCTGTTCGGTGCCATCGTCGGCTTCGCGCCGATCGTCGGCCCGATCGTGGGCGGGTTCCTGCTCGCCCACCTCAGCTGGCGCTGGATCTTCTTCATCAACGTGCCGATCGGCATCGTCACCGCCCTGCTGGCCGTGCGGTACGTCCCGGTCATGCGGCCCGGCCGCAGCAGCAGCCTCGACCTGACGGGCGTCGCCCTGGCCACAGTCGGCCTCACCGGCATCGTCTTCGGCCTCATCGAGGGCGAGCGCTACGACTGGGGAACCATCACCGGGCCGATCAGCATCGCGTCCGTCATCATCGCCGGCGTCGTACTGCTGGTGCTGTTCGTCCTGTGGCAGCACCGCCGCAAGAACGACTCCCTGATGCCGCTCGCCCTGTTCAACGCCCGCAACTTCTCGGTCGGCAACGGCGTCGGCTTCATCTTCCAGCTCGGGATGATCGCCATCGCCTTCGTCCTCGTGCTGTATCTCCAGACGGCCCGCGGTTACAGCGCGCTGGAGACCGCCGCGGTCATGCTGCCCAACGCGATCCTGACCGCGGTCGGCTCCACCTACGCCGGCCGGCTGTCCGACAAGTTCGGCGGCAAGTACGTCCTCATGACCGGGCTCGCCCTGCTCACCGTCGGCCTGCTCGTGCTGGTCGCCTCGACCGACGCGCACAGCGACGCCTGGAGTCTGCTGCCCGGCCTGATCATCATCGGCATCGCCAGCGGCGCGACCTTCGCCCCGCTGCAACAGGCCACCATGGACGGGGTGAACCCCCAGTTGGCCGGCGCCGCCTCCGGTGTCTCCAACACCACCCGCCAGATCGGCGGCGTCCTCGGCACCGCCGTACTGGGTGCCCTGCTGTCCGCCCGGATCAACGCCGACCTCCCGGGCGAGGCGCAGGAGCAGGCCACCCAGCTGCCCTCCGGGCTGCGCGACCAGTTCCTCGCCGCCGCCGACAACGCCGAGAACTTCCGTCCGCCCAGCCCTCCTGCGGGGCTGAGTGTGAGTGAGACCGCCCTCTTCCAGCGGCTCGGCGACGAGGCCTTCGCGACGAGTTTCACCAACGCCATGCACGTCACCTTCCTGACGGCCGCCGCCGTCCTCGTCGCGGCGACCGTGCTGTGCGGCCTGTTCACGACTCCGCCCAGGGCGGAGGCCGCCCAGGAAGCCACATTCGAGGAGGACACCCGCACCACACCCGAGGACTGACCCGGCAGCCGCCACCGAGCAGAGCGGGCGCCCCACGCGCCCGCTCTCGCCCGGCCGGTTCACGGGTACGACGCCCCACGAGCTGCCGCCTCACACCCCCGGCCGCTCCACCAGGACCCACACGCCCCGCCATGGCACAGTGGCCGTATGTGCGGCCGCTACGCCTCCACCCGCAGCCCCCAGGACCTGGCCCAGCTGTTCGAGGTCACCGAGTGGCACCCCGAGGAGACCCTCGCGCCGAGCTGGAACGTCGCCCCGACCGACGATGTATGGGCGGTCCTGGAGCGCGCCCCGCGTGGCGCGGGCGAGGACGCCCCGGCTCGGCGCCGGCTGCGGCCGCTGCGCTGGGGCCTGGTGCCCTCCTGGGCGAAGGACGTGAAGATCGGCGCGAAACTGATCAACGCGCGCGTGGAGACCGTGCACGAGAAGCCCGCCTTCCACCGCGCGTTCGTCAAACGCCGCTGCCTGCTGCCGGCCGACGGCTTCTACGAGTGGGAGCAGGTCAAGGACGCCAAGTCCGGCAAGGTCCGTAAGTGCGTTGTGGCAAAGGGAGTCCCTGTTCGATGAGCAGGGGCTTTTTCATGTGCGGGGCATGATTGCGGCGGGGTAGGGGCAGCCAGCGGGCGGCTTGTTGTTGATCGAGGAGGTTGCGATGCCGTCGGTGCTGGGGTTGATGGAACAGCGTGAGGCGCGGGCGAGGCAGGACCTGGAGTCCTGGACGGAGGTCCTGGAGCAGGCTCAGGCGGAGGTGGATGCCGCGCGGGAGCGAGTTGAGCGGGCCCGGGTGGGGCGTGAGGAGCTCGTGTCGGTGTTGGCCGAGGAGGGCCCGGTGAATACGCCGGTGTCCGTGCCGTCCGGTGGTGGGGCGGCTTCGGTCGGGGGTTCGAGCGGCTCCGGTGCGGGTCATGGTGAGCGGCCGCCGGTGTGGCGGTCGGGCATGGGCGAGGAGGTGCTCAGCGGCGTGTATCGGGAGGTGTTCGCGGCGGTGGTGGCCGCTTCGGGGCCGGTGAACGGGGTGGAGCTGACACGGGCGGTGGGCCGGGAGGCGGAGATCAAGAACGAGGTGGAGAAGATCCGTCACCGTGCCTATGTGCTGGAGAAGCGGGGCTGGCTGGTGCGGGCGAAGGACGGCCGGTTCATGCCCGCGTCTTCAGCAGCCGGCCGGGGCGGTTCTCCGGCCGGCGCGGAGCGTCCCCGGCCAGGCGGCGGGACAGCCTGATCACGGCGGCCCACCACACCATCTGGGCATGGTGGTCGGGTCGGCGTTCGTGGTCGCGGTTGAGGCGGCGTGAGCGGGAGAGCCGGCTCGGCGTGCGTTCCACCACCCACCTGCGGGCCAGGACGACGAAGCCGCGCTGTCCGTCGGACCGGCGCACGACCTCGATCCGGATTCCGTGGCGGGCGAACGCCCTGGCCAGCGCCGGGCCCTGGTAGGCACTGTCGACCCACACCAGTTTCAGCAGGCGGCCCGGCTGGTCCATGAACGTTTCCAGCAGTGCGGGGGCGGCCTTGGAGTCGTGGACGTCGGCCGTGGTCACGGTGACCTCCAGGAGCAGGCCCTCGGTGTCGGTGAGGATGTGACGCTTGCGCCCGTCGCGTGACTTGCCGCCGTCGTATCCGCGGCTGTCCTCGCCGACGGTCTCTGAGGCGTCCACTGACTGGCTGTCGATGACTCCCGCGCTGGGCTCGGCGTTGCGGCCGGAGCGTTCTCTGGCCGTGTGGCGCAGGCGTTCGTGCAGTTCACGCACGTAGTCGTATGTCCGCCAGCGGCGGAAGAAGTCGTAGACCGCCTGCCAGTACGGGAAGTCGACGGGCATAGCCTTCCATTTCACACCGTTGTCGACCAGGTAGCGCACCGCGTCGAGTATCTCGCGGTGGCAGTACGCCTCGGGGCGTCCGCCCCGCTTCAGGAGCCAGGCCGGCACCGGCATCGCGCAACGGACCTCGGCCCACTCCGCGTCTGTCATGTCACTCGGATAGCAGCCTGCCCGGCGTTCCGGAGCGATCGAACCGAACCTGCGCACGTAGCAGTCACACCCAGGGATGACCGCAGTGGACGCAGGCACAGCAGAAATGGTCAACTCGTCCGACAACGGGTCTCCTTGCTCGTGACCGGCCTCAACGACCACGTCACTACCAAGGGGCCCGTTTCTTCATGCCTACGACCGCACCGACATCTCAGTCCGAGCGATCACCCGCACCCGCAGGCTCCGAACGAGATCCGGTTTGCCACAACGCACTGAGATCCGCAAGCTGAAGCATGCGGTGATCGAAGAACTGCGCCAAGCCGGTCATCTCCCCGAGAGCGACGGCTGACAGGTCCGGCGCTGATGGACCGGTGCAGATCCCCACCCTGCGAGAACTCACCTTCGACTCCACCGCATTCGACCCCAACCCCCTGGCATACCAGGCCATGTGCAGGGTGAAGAACGCGCCTGCCATGGCCATTGAGCCAGAGACCAGGAGGCCTCATGCCCTACATCGAATGGTGCGGCGATAAGTGCCGGGTCAAGTGGTGGGCGGGTGAGTACCTGCCCAACGGCCGCAAGAAGTACGAATCCGAGTCCGGCTTCGATGACGAGGAGACGGCGTGCAACTACGGCCTCGACCGTGAATACGAAGTCCGTCATGGCACCACGGTCAAGCCGAAAGATGGCAAGACCCTCATATCGGCCTACTGCTGGGACTGGTTTGACGCCCAGGACCTGCGACCGGCATCCATGCAGTCCTACAAGTCCATCATCAACAAGAGGATCGAACCCTATTGGGGAAGCAGGGCCGTCGGCGACATCACTACATTCGAGTACGAAGGATGGAAGAGGACCCTCCGCGCGGCCGCCGAGCGCGGAGAGATTTCGGCCGGATACGTCAAAGAGATTCTCATGGTCTTCGGCGCCATGATGGATGACTCGGTGACCCGCTACCAACTCCGCACGACGTCTCCAGTCGTGAGGGAGAAGCAAGGCCGCGGCAAGTACAAGAAGAAGATACGTGTGCCGAAGCGCCCCATGGAGATGATCACGCTCCATCGGCTCGCGACCAACGCATACCACGTCTGGGGGTACACCGGCTGGACGTACATCTGGACCGCGGCGTTCACCGGTATGCGGCCGAAGGAGATGTGGGGACTGCAGCGGTGCTTCGCCTCACCGAACTGGCCGGTCTCGGACCCGTTCGAGACGGACGACGTAAGGCGTGAACCGGACCTGGATCGCTACACGAAAATGCCGGCTCTCCGGGTGCAGCACCAGCACCAGTGGGTTGACGGGGGGCGGACGCTGGTGGAGCCGAAATACGAATCGTGGCGGACGTTGGTGGTGCCGCCGTTTCTGCATGAGATGCACAAGACACTGCTGGCTTCGCATGGCTCCCAGTGGGTGTTCCGGGCGCACAAGGGGGGCCGCTGCTCGGAACGACCTTCGAGGAAGCGTATTGGCGGCCGATCCGAGATGGGAGCCCAGAACGCAAGGGGCGGTATGCGCGGGCGGAGATCCCTGCGGTGCCGGAGATGGCGACGAAGCGGATCTATCTCCTGAGGCACGGCCACAAGGAGTGGCTCGACGAGGATGGGCACCCGCGGGTGGCAGTGGAGACCCGCATGGGACACGAACTCGGCGGAGTGGAGGGCGTGTACGCGAACGTGACACCGGGGATGGAGTCACGGATCGCGGAATCGTTGCAGGAGCGGTGGGAGAAGTTCGTGGGGGAGGGGGAGGACGTATGGCTGCCACCTTTTCCCAGTCCTTTCCCAGTTGATCACTCGATTCCCGTTCCGCACCAGGTCAGCGCGCGTTCCGCCCTAGATGTCGATTGATGCAGCACGATCAAGGGTCTGCACGGATGCATTGCCAACGCCTGGCCCTACGACAAGAACGGTCACCTCATCTCCGGGCCGCTTGTCACGTGACGCGGCGGCCGTTCCCGGAGGCGCGCCGCTCGAGGGAGCGGACCGGCGTTGCAGCGCGGTCATGAGCGGAGCCGGTGGCCATGAACGGTGGGCGCCGGCCCGAACTCGGCGACGACCCCCGTGGTCGTCAAGGCCGCCAGGGGCTCACCGTGCCGTGTTCCTTCCCGGCGTGCGGGTGCTGTCGCCGTGGACGGAGGCCCACGATCGAGCCGCACCCCGGCAGAGGCCGCCGGCTACTCGGCCGAGGTGCATCCGGTGATGTCCGACAACTCCTCGTACAACCCTGCCAATGCGGTGCGGTCGTCGTCGGTGCCCGTGTGCGGCGCGGCGAACCAGCGCGCGTATTCAGCGATCTCGGAAAGCCGCCAGTCGAGCGCGAACAGCTCGACCATCGCCGGGTCGGGGTTCAGACCGGCGCCGGCGGCCGTGCCGAGCACATCGGCGTAGTCCCGCTCGCGCGGCGCGAGAGCCAGCGACTCCCAGTCGACCAGCTTCAGTCCACAGACACTCATGACCTGGTTGGCGAAGTGCGGCTCACCATGGGTCGGCACCCAGGTGTCCAGGCGGGCCCATGCGATGTCCGCCAGCTCCAGGTAACGAACGGTCCAGCGTTCGATCGCGTCGCAGCGGGCGGCGAGCGCGTCCCGCGCCTTCTCTGCCAGGGGTCCCGATGTCCAGGGCCGGCCCGTGCGGACCCGCACCTCATCGGCGAACTCCGGGCCCACCCGTGGAATCCAGTGCTGCAAGCTGTCCGGCGGCACTGCCCGATGCAGAGCGGCCAGCGCGGCGACGACCTCATGGACGTGCTGGGGCTCTCGGGCCTCCGCCCTGGTCGGAGACCGCCCGTCCAGCCACGGCGTCACGCTGAGCACGCCGGGCCCGACATCGACGGTAAAGCCCCCGGACCGGGCAGGCACCGGCGCGCACACCACATCCAGACCGTCGGCCGCCAACGCCGCGGCCCCCGCATAAGCAGCCTCCAGCGAGGTCGCGGTATGCCGGGGCGCCAATTGGTCCAACGTCACAAACAGAGTCCTGCCGGCGCCACGCACTCGCCAGTGGTACGCGCCGAACCCCCAGGGCAGGTACTCGACTTCGGCAGCCTGAGGCAGCCAGTGGGCGGCGACCGCACGTAGGACCGCGTCATCGCTGATGAAAGAGGGAGGGGAAAACACAATGCCCGATTCTAGGAAGCGCGGTAGTCCGCCGTCATGCTGTTTTCGCCGCCGGCCACTTCCACCGGAGACGCCGCTCGCGCTGCGACCGGCTGCCGCTGCGCCCCCCACCGGCGACCGTCCGAAAATGTGCACTAACCTCCCCGTTTCAGTTGGATTCGGCTGAGCTGTGCTGACTGTGGTGCGCCCTGGCTGTCGGCGGGTGGGCATACCTGGGGCCCGGCGCTCGGGTCGGGTGCTCCGGGTTCCTCGGGTTGTGGGTGGGCAGATGCAGCGCCGTTGGTCAGGTGGCTGACCTGGGCAGGGCCGCGAGGCCGAAAGCGTTCGCCAGCTCATGTCGTCAGGGCCAGGTGACGGCGATCCGCTGGGCAGCGTGTCGCTCACCGCGATGCTGTCGGTCCAGCCGGGGGCGCCGTTGGCCGCCGGGAGAGACGTCTCGCGCTCTGCTCACAGGCCGGGTGCCTGGAAGCCGTTCAGGTACCAGAGGGCGGCCGCGTACCAGATCAGGGCGATCGCGGTGACGAGGGTGCCTCCAGCCAGAGGGAGTGCCCAGCTGGGCCAGTGGCGGTGGCGGACCACGATGACCTTGGCGACGAAGGCCCCGTAGAGGAAGCAGCCGGCGAGCGAGTGCAACGCCAGGCGGGTGTCGGTCAGCTGGACGCCGTAGGTGGTGATGCAGTGCTGAGCGATGGGGAGGGACAGGAGGAAGGCCGTCAGACCGATGAGGCGGTGTGTCGTGTTGACCCGGTGCGGTGCGGTTCGCAGTGCGGGCAGGCGGCCGTACATCCAGAGGGCGAGAAGCAGCTGAATCAGCGCCAGGCCCAGTAGTGCGGAGCCGAGTTGAGCCTTGAGCAGTCTGGCGTCGTCGCCGCGCTGCCCGAAGAGACTGTTCTCGTAGGCGGGGGTGTGTACCCGGCCGTACCAGTAGAGGCCGACCATGACCGCCACGGGCAGGAGCATCCACAGGACGCCGTGGAGCCGTCGGTGGTTGGCAGGGTGAGCGAGGCCGTCCACGTGATCAGCCGCCCCCGCTCTCGATTTTGCCGACCTGGAGCGGGACGGCACACCACGTGGTGCCGGGCGCGACGTTGGGAGTGCCGGTGGTGCGGTCCGACGGCCCGGAGACAAAGGGAGGATCGGTGCGAGCGGATGCGCCCGCCGCCGGTGCGGGCTGCGGGCGCACGCCGATGGTCGTCCTTCTGCCGCCGGAGCCACCGTTGTGCACCGTGGCACGCATGGCGCCGGCGGCGACGGAGGTGGTCGCGAGGCAAGGGTTTCTCAACAGGTTCTCCAGGCGTTGCAGGCCGATCTCGCCAGTACGTCCGAAGAGCCCCGGCCCGGTCCAGTCGGCGCGCCAGCAGGTACGCGAATCAAGGAGAGCGGTTGGACCGGACGGCCGATGAGGGCGACATGCCGACCCAGTTTCATGTGTCGTCACCTGGAAACCGGGACGTGCCGCGCGCCCGAGCGCTCGTAGGCCGCTGGTCTCGCACGTCCATGCATCGTCGCCGATGGATACCCTGCGATGACGTGTTCCCTTACCTGGCTTGAGGGTTCGGAGTCATGGTCTGTGGAACGACGGGTCGTGCTGCTCGCCGAGTACGGCCCGCCCGATGGTCGCCAGGACGTGGTCGTCGTTGTCATGGAGCTCGTAGAAGGTCAGGTCGCGCAGGATCCGCTCCACGGGGCTCGGGCGGATCAGGCTGCGGGCACCGCACGCGCGGATGACGTGGTGCACTGTCTCTTCCGCCACATGCTCGATCACATGCCAGGCCCTGCTGCCGGCGATCCGTGCCTCCTCGACCCTGCCTTCGTCCCACAGACCCGCGACGTAGCGCAACCAGAGGCGGGCGGTGCCGATGTTGACCGCCATGCTGCCCACCCGCTGCTGCACATGGGGATCACCGCTCTTGCCCTGTCGCATCAGATACCCGAGCCCGTATTCGTTCGCGGCCAAAGCGCCGCCGAGGAAGCTGGCAGCGTAGTGCGGGAGGAAAGCGGTCTGCCAGTGCCCTTCGAAGTAGCCGCCGGGGCGGCCGATGAGATGCTCGCGCGGCACGAAGGTGTTGTGGAACCGCACCACATGGCTGACCGTCGCGCGCATGCCGATCGGGTCCCACCACGAACTGTCCACAGTCACAGTCGGGTCGGACAGGTCGCAGGCGAGCAGCAGGAGTTTTCCGTGGGCCTCTCGGCTGTGCCGGGCACCGCCGGGGCCGGCCGGATCGACGAGCAGGATCGCCCACTGGGCTCCGGTGGCGCTGGTGGCGAACGCCTTGCTGCCGCGGAGGGTCCAGCCGCTGCGGACGGGTGTCAGCATGGTGCCGAAGCGACCGTTCTCGCCCGGCTTGGGCGCCTGGGGTTCGCCGCTCCAGGCGGCCCATTTCTCTCCGTGTTCGACCACGCCGGTGAACCAGTGCCGCTTCTGCTCCGGGCCGGCCAGGGCGTCGATGAGGACGAGTGCGTTGGCGTGCCCCTCCCAGCAGCGGGCCAGTGACAGATCGGCCTTGGCCAGCGTGGTGGTCATCTCCCACAGGGGCAGGGTGTTGCGCTGCTGGGGGCCGTAGCCCAGGCCGCCGTGCTCCCGCGGCACAGGTGCGGCCAGGAACCCGCCGGAGAACAGATCGTCGAAGTCCTCGGCGGGGAAGGCGGCTCGGCGGTCGTATTCCTCGGCGCGGGGGGCGAAGTTGTCCGCGGCCAGCTTCGCCAAGGCGTCGAGAACGACCCGGTCGCCCCCGGCCACCGGATCGCGGGCCGGACCGTGGCCCAGGTCGCCGGTCATAGGAGGACGGCCCCTTCCGAACGGTAGAAGTGGGCGCGGTACATCACGTTCGGTATCTGCGGATCGACGGTATGGACGATATGGACATCGATGGTCAGCAGGCCGCGGTTGAGGTAGCCGCAGAGGATGACCTGGCGGGAGCCGAGCGGACCTTCGGCGAGGAAGGCCACGGCCTCGGGGGCGTCCATGTCGTCGGCCAGAGGGACGGCGGGCAGGGTGGCGCCGGTAACGGGCGTTGCCGTCGGTACGAGCGCCTCTTGTGACGGGTCCGGGTCGCCTCGCTCGGTGATCCGCAGCATGAGCCGGCTGCCGTCGACCGCGGCATCGATCAGGTGGATGCCCGCGGCGGTGATGTCGAAGTTGACCCAGCCACCAGCCAGTGGCGCCGGATCGACCGTCCGTGCCGTCATGCCCGCCCCTCCGCCCTGTGGAAGAACGAGCGGGCCCAGTGGTCGACCCCCTCGCTGTCATCGCTGTCATCGCTGAAGATGCTGCTCGTGGTGGCCACCAGGATGCCCGCCTTGTGGTAGGCGCACAGGACAGTGCGCAGCGGGCCGAAGGTGTAGATCGCTGAGAACGACCAGGCAACCGATGGGGTTCCTGGCGCGGTGTACACGACCGCCGACACCTCGCCCCAGTCGCGCGGCTGCGGGCCGCCGGTGCCGAAAGCTCTGACGAACAGGCCCTTCTCGTGCCACCTCACGGTCAGCCGTAGGGGGCCCTTCGAACTGCCCTGGTCGGTGTTGACCCAGTCGCCCAGCAGCGCCGAGACGTCGGGGGTGTCCGGCGGCCGCGGTGCGGCCGGTCCGGTGGGGGAGGCCGAACGGGTCGTCATGGTGCCTCTCCGCTCGTGGGTTGCGCCGGGGGCGATTCCCCCGGCTCGGTGAGGTCGTGGACATCGGCGTCCTCGACCTGGCTGAAGCAGAGGGAGCGCAGTGACAGCGCATCGGGGAACGGATGGCCTGTCAACAGCTGGAATTGTTCGCCTACTTCGACGAGCAGGACGTCCCAGCCGTCGATGCCGATCAGCCCGCGGGCACGGGTGGCGCTCATGAGCGCGGTCGGAGGATCGCGGTAGACCATTTCCAATACCGCAGCGTCCCGGTCGACGGCGGCAACCGGAAACGGTTGCCTTTCCGCCAGGGGTGTGGCGTGGACGAGCACACTGTGTCCTGCCGGGGAGAACCGGGAGAGCGGTACGTAGGGAGCCCCGAGGCGCGAGGAGGCTTCCCGGCCGCGCGCATGCCCCCGGTTGACCAGGGTCACCCGGGCTCCGGCCTGGAGCAGGGCCAGTGCGACGGCCTGCCCGGTGCTGCCGCAACCGATGACGGCGGCCCTGCGGCCGCTGGGATCGACCCCGGCCCGGGCCAGGATGTGCAGGGCAGCCGCGATGTCGGTGGTGGCCGCCCGCCAGCGCCCGGCGTCGTGCCACAGAACGTTGGCCGCGCCGCACCGCAGCACCTGCGGGCCGACGATGTCGGCTACTTCGACCACGCTCTGCTTGTGGGGAGCGGTCACGGTCAGCCCGCGTAGCGGCAGCCGGGCGAGCGCCCCGAAGTCGTTGGCGCAGTGCCAGAAGCGGGGGAACGTGTCCACCTGGAAGGGCAGGTAGAGCGCGGGCAGTTGCAGCTCCCGCAACGCCGCATTGTGCAGCCGGGGTGACAGCGAGCGTCCCGGGGCATGGCCGGCAATGCCGAGCAGGGCGCTGAGCGGTGGCAGCGCGGGCAGTCCGTAGTCAGTCAGGAGTTGGCCCACGCTCGGCATTCCGTCCGGCCCCGGGGTACCGGCCCGGCCGAAGGCGAGGGGCGCGCCCAGCCAGGGCGCCAGCACCCGGGTCCAGGTGCCGGCCGCACCGGACGCGAACGCCGTCACGTCGGAGCGCCCGAGCCCGGTGAGCAGCAGCGGCGAGGCCGACCCATATTGGGTTCCCGGCTGCGGCACGAGGAGGTACAGCAGCGCAGGTGTGGTGGCCATCGTGGCGAACCGCTCCCGCAGTTCCGCGGATGCCTCCAGCACGCCTGCCCCGCGGTCGGCGCTCCGCTCAGGGCGTGCGGGTTCGGGCTGGTGCCAGGAGACGCGCCGCTGCCGGGCGGGGATTCCCGCCAGCAGTTCCGGAACCAGGTCGTCCACGGCCTCCAGATCGACCACGTCATAGTGGTCCGCCGCGCGAAGGAGCCGGGTGCGGCGTTCGACTGGGCCGGCAGCCGAGCGGCCGCCGTGGCGCGGGGAGCGCAGGCTGTAGGTCACGGGCCCGGTGAAGTGTTGGCGCAGCCGGTGCGGATCGGGGTCGCCGACCAGGTCGGCACGTACCTCCAGCGCGTCGGCCACCCCTGAGAGGCCGCGCAGGCGAGGCGTGGTGAGATCCTCAGGTCGGGCGACCACTGCGACTATGTGAGCCCGCCGCGTGACGGTGGCATCGCACCCGCTCGTCAGCCGCTCCATCGGACGTACTCCTCCAGAGGGGCCCGCGGCGGGGCGAACCGATGGACAGCCGGGGTGCACACGATGGGGCGGTCGGAGTCGATGCCCAGCAGCCTCGGCGGCCCGTGGAAGCGCAGGTTGTCGCGGAAGCGGGCCCGTGCGGCGGCGGTGTCCGCGGTGGCGTCCCCCTTGGCCGGCGGCGCTCCCGGCCTGGCGGCGCGGGCACGGCGTTCGACGACGTCGTCCGGCGACGGCGGCCGGTTGGCGTCATCAGGAATGGGCCGATCACCGCGGTCGAACGCCTCGCACAGTGTGTCCGCCAACGCCTCCGGGGTGCTGCCGATCACCGCGATCACCTGCCACATCCGGGTGCTGCGGCTCGACGGTGCGCCGCGAGGAGGTCGGAGCGAAGGAGTTCGCCCAGGCGGACACGGACGGACCGCTGGATGTGCCGGGCGCACCGGCTGTACACCTCCGGGGACTGCCCCTCTGGATTAGGGATGTCACAGCGCGGATCCAGACACAGGGTGCGGCCCTCGGCCTCGGGTGCCATGGCGATCACCCCGTGGCGATGGGCCCGGGTCATGCAGTAGATGACGGAGCTGTCCCGGCAGAGTTCGGGGGTGACCGGGCGCGATCGGTGAAGCCGGGGATTCCCCGGACCCGGCACTCGGTCCAGTCCGAGTTCAGCGAGCGCGGACCGGGCGTCGGGAGCCATCGGGTCCCCAGGCCGCGTCGTCGCAACACCCGCGCTGGAGAACCGGAAGGCGTACGCGACTCCCGCCTCCGCGGCCTGGGCCCAGGCAATGACCTCGGCCATGGGCGAACGGGAGGTGTTCCCGCCGCAGACGAACAGCACGCGGCATACCGCCCCGGTGGCGCGTACCCGCCACCAGGTGACGGCCGACGGGTAGGACAGCGCCGCCGCCGCGCCGACGCCGAAGACGAGCGCGAGGAGCTGAGCGTTCCCCGGAGCCTGAAGCCCGGCCATCCACGCCAGCGAGAAGGAGGCGGCCAGACCGGACATCAGGCTGGCGAACGCCCATGCCGGCACGCCCCAGGTGTACTCGCGCCGGTCCAGGTAGATCAGCGAAGCGAAGACGAACAGCACCTCGTACGCCACGCCTATGCCCGCCGCCGCCAACGCGACGGGGGTACCGAGGAATGTGGTGAAGCCCGCACGCAACTGCGCTTGCCCGGCCAGTGCCCCTGCCGCCAGCAGCAGAGCCAGCCAAACCGGTGCGGCAACATGCTCCTCGACGAAGAAGCGGCGGTCTGTTGCGAGAACCCCCGACTTGGCCACCCGGCTCATGATTTCGAACCGGCCCATGTAGCCGACGAGATAGATCAGGACGCTCAGCACGGCAGCCAGCGTGAGGTGATAGCTGTTCACATCACCGAGTGCCACTGAAACCGCGATCAGGCTGAGGCACAACCCCACCCAGGAAGACGTCGTCACCCGCCGTTTGCGCGCCTTGTCGACCAACGGGGAAACAACCAGAACTCCCCCGCGCATCAACAACAGCATGAAGAGGATCGAGACACCGGAAAAGGTGTAGTTCATCGTGGTGGTGCCGATAATAAGTGAAGCAAAGAAGCCGGCTGCCAACGTTTCCCGACCCACCACTGGAATCCGACGACGTCCACCGGTCCCACGCCGCCGCATATGCCGCCACCAACCCGACAGGGCTACGAACACGGACATCGCCACGAGCTGTCCCAGGACGGCTGCGGGCAGCAACTCAAAGCCGCTGACCGGCTTCCCCGACAGCGGAGTCACTCCGCTGGCCAGTGCCTTCACCAGCATGGCGTACGGAATATACGATATGAAGTAACCGAAAGTAAGCCATCCCATGCGCAGGCCCCGTTTCCGATCTAAATTTTCGGGATATTCCTACAGGTGGAGTGGCGAAGTGCGGCAGGCGACACTCAAGCCTTGATGGGCGCCCTCGGATCGACGTGTCCACCGTCGCCCGAAAACAAAACCCCGATAACCGCTCTGGTTTTAGGCCGACGCGCACGGTCGAATCGCGCATCGGTCCGGCTCAATTCAGTCCGGTGCACTTCCTGAAAGATTTTTTGCCGTTCGCACGGACACGCAGCCAGCGCATGAAGCGCACGCTTCCTGTCCATGCTCCCCCTTCGACAGCCGGCCTGCCACTTGTCGGCCGGCGGGTGGGCCGCCGCGCCGGGTGGTGTCCGCTGCGTGGGAGGCGCTTCGGTGTCCGGCTCATCTGTCCGGTGCCATGGTGCGGAGGCCGGGCCGCACTCGGCTGGTCTCGTCATGGTGCGGCCGGGTGCGACGGTGTTGCCGGATCTCGAGCGCCTGCCAGGTCACGACAGTCAGCAGGGTGAGTGTCTCGGCGATGAGGCTGAGCAGCGCCTGCGGGGCGGGCTGCAAGCCGCGTTCGGTGAACCCGAACAACCCGATGGTGCGGGATGTGGCGAACCCGGCGAGCGCGCCGATGGCGATTGCGGCGGCAGCGATTCGGAGGAGCAGGGGTGCCGCCAACAGGAGGAGTGCGGCAACTGCGAAGGCGGCGCCGGCCTGCAGCAGGAACAACGGGCCGATGACGTGGATGAAGCGGTATCCGTCGATGTAGAGCTGGGCGTGGATGTATCCGCTTGCCGCGAGCGTGGCGGCGAGCACCAAACGCAGTGCGAGGGCGGACAGGCTCCGGTGGTTCATGTGAGTTTCTCGTCCTTGACCGCCAGTGCATGGCTGCCCTGACGGTAGTTGACGGTGCGGATGCCGAGTGCGTCCTTGAGGCGTCCGGCGGGCAGCACCTGCGGAATAGGGGCGGGGCCCTGGCCGGGTTTGGGAAACGGGTAGCAGGTGGGGGCGGCCGAGTGGAAGGTGATATTGCCCTCGGTCTTGGTGAAGAGCTGGTGGACGTGCCCGTTGAGGCACGTGACGGAGGAGAAACGGCGCAGCATCGACAGGACCTTCACCGCATCGTCGGTGCCCCAGCCCCACTTCGGATACATCGCGAACAAGGGGATGTGGCTGAAGACGACGATTGGGGTGTCCGATGACAGGCCGGCGATGTCCTTGCGGACGAAATCGATCTGAGCGCTGCCCAGGTGGCCGAGTCGCTCAAGGTGAAGAGTGTTGACCAGCGCGATGAAGTGCACACCGTGGGTGTCGAAGCTGTACCAGCCGTCGCCGAGGGTGTTTTTGGCGAAAGCCTGCCGGTATGCGCGTCCGTTGTCTCCGATCGAGTCGTGTTCGCCCGGCACGGTGAAGATCCGGTCCGTGCGCAGCTGCGACAGCATCTGCTTGACCTGGTCGAACTGGGCGGGGGTGGAAAGGTGTGTCAGGTCGCCGCTGTGCATGACGAAGTCGGGGCGGAATCCGAGTGAGTTGACCTGGTTGATCGCTGCGGTGAACGTTCCGGCGACATTCAGGTTGGCCGGGCCATGGAAGCCGATGTGGCTGTCGGAAATCTGCACGAATCGCAGGTCCGTGCTGCCCGCCGGAGGGGGATCCGTCGAACCGGGGATATGGCTGATCACCTCTCCCGCGGTGACTGTCAGGACGACGGCGCCACCGAACCAGGCCGAGTGCCGCATGAGCTTGCGGCGGGACATACCGTGCTCGCCGTCGCCGGTGGAGTCGTGTGGGGGTTCGGTCATGGGGTCACCTCCACGGTGGCGGTCATGAACGGGTGGATGGTGCAGTAGTAGGCGTAGGTGCCGGGTTTGGTGAAGGTGTAGCTGTAGGTGGCGTTGGTGGCCAGGCCGGCCGACTTCAGCGGCCCGCCCGAGCCTTGTTTGCTGGTGACGGTGTGAGTGTCGGGGTCGGTGTTGGTCCAGGTCACCTTCGTGCCCGCCTTGACCGTCAGTTTGGCCGGGGAGAACGCAAAGTTCTTGATCGTCACCGCGTTGGCGGCCGCCGGAGCGGACGACTGGCCGGCGGTGGGTGAGGTGGAGGGCGTGATGGGTGGCGGGCTGACCGTACCGCCCGTTCCGGAGGCACCGGGCGTTCCAGGCAGGGTCTGGCCAGTGCCGGGACTCAGTGCACCCGGTGGTTTGGGGTGTGACGATCCGCCGCACGCACTGAGCAGTCCCAGCGCTCCGGCAACGGCGACAACGGCCAGGCACGTGCGTGACCGCCGGACCAGCACAGAGGCGTTCGCATTCATGGTCATCATTCCTTCTACGCATTCCCCGCCGCACGGGCGGGTGTGATCCAAGACCGGTTTGGGATCGGCCTGTTTCAGGCAGATAGGCGACCGGGTTTTGCCCCCGGCGGGGTATGTGAAGGGGCGTAACCCGGTGGGCTACGTTAAGTGGGCGAACAGTGGATTCCATTGAGCAAAACAACCCCCACCGCAAAGTGTTCGTTCTTTCACTGCGGCGGCGGGTAGCAGTACGCCTGGATTCAGGAGATTTTCTGCGGTGTCCGTAATGGACCGCAGGCAAAGGCGGAAAAACACTGCACTTCGACCCGACCAGAGACCTGCTGCACCGTCAGCCGACGCCCGCACCGGTGGCGTCATGCGCGCCGGAGCCGCGTTCGCCTGTCGGTCCGACACACCCCCGGTCATGTGATCGAGGGACTCTGCGGCTCACATCCGGTAGGGGACCGGGTGGTGCCGCTGATCGAACCAGTAGCGCGTAGGCACCACGCGCCCCCGCCCCGGCCGGTCCGCCCCGCTCGTTGCCGCCGCCCCTGTCATCGGTGGGCCTTCCGGTCGGCGATTCCGGCCGGCGACCCGCCGTACAGGACCCGCCGCCGCGGGGCTCGCGCCGTCTTCCCGCGGACTGAGCCCCGCGCCCCTTACGCTGGACGTATCAGATGAAAACGGTCATATGTGACGCGATGCCCCACGGGAGGCATGATGAGCCAGCAGCCGGTCCTCCTGCCCTACGCCGACCCGGCCTTTGTGGCGGATCCCTTTCCCCTCTACCGGCAATTGCGCGAGGACGGCCCGGTACGGCGTGCCGTTCTCGCCGGAGGCGTGGAGGCGTGGGTGGTCACGCGGTACGAGGACGGCCTCCTGGCACTGTCCCACCCGCAGTTGAGCAGCGACGCCCGCGATGCGTCGGACCCTCGGATCATCGAGCGGGTGCCCGCCGACGACCGCGGGTCCATGCTGCACACCATGCTGCGCATGAACCCGCCGGATCACACCCGTCTGCGTCGCCTGGTCTCCAAGGCGTTCACCGCGCACCACGTGGCGGGGCTCGGGCCACGGATCCAGGAGATCGCCGACCGGCTGCTCGACGAGATCGTGCCGACCGGCCGTGCCGACCTGGTGGAGAGCTACGCGCTGCCGCTCCCGGTCACCGTGATCAGCGAACTGCTCGGGGTGGCCGTGACCGACCGGCACGACTTCCAGCGGTGGACCGACGACCTGATCCTCCAGGGGTCCGAGCCACCGGACCGGGCCCGGTTGGACGGGGCGTGGCGGCAGATGAGCGCATATCTGGCCGGACTGCTGGAGGCCAAGCGGGCCCACCCCGGGGACGACCTGCTCAGCGCGCTGATCGTCGCCCGGGACGAGGAGCGGCGGCTGGACGAGGACGAGCTGATCTCCATGGCCTTCCTGCTGCTCGTCGCCGGGTACGTCACCACGGTCAACCTGATCGGCAGCGGCATCGCCGCGCTCCTCGCCCACCCCGACCAGCTGCGGATGCTGCGCGACGATCCGTCGCTGCTGCCGGGCGCGATCGAGGAATTCCTGCGCTACGACGGACCGGTCAGCCCCGGTATCGCCCGGTTTGCGCGTGAGGACGTCACCATTGCCGGGGTCGACATCCCGCGTGGGGCGACCGTACTGGTGGCCTCCGCCATCGCCGACCGCGATCCGGAACACTTCCCGGATCCCGACCGTCTCGACATCACCCGGCGGGACAATGCCCACCTCGCGTTCGGGCACGGCATCCACTACTGCCTGGGTGCGCCGCTGGCCCGGCTGGAGGGCCGGATCGCCATTGCCACCGTCCTGCGCCGTCTGCCCCGCCTCGCGCTGGCTGTGCCGCCCGAGGAGCTGCGGTGGCGGCCGGGCGGGCTGCGTGGCCCCGAGCACCTGCCGGTCACGTTCACCGCCGGTGCCTCGGACCGATAGCGCACACCGCACCTATCGGTGTGGCATCGCGCCGCCCCGATCACCGTGACCGGGCGAGCCGGAAGCCGAGATCGTCGATGCGGAAGGTCGGATGGCTCTTGCGGCGGCACGAGGCCCGGCACCCTCGGGGGCGGTCGTATCCACCTCCGCCACGGAACACCCGGTACGGGCCGTAGACCCTGGAATCGTAGACATCCCAGCACCATTCCCACACGTTGCCGATCGTGTCGTAGAGGCCCCACGCGTTCGGCGCCCTGGTCGCGACGTCGTGCACCGCGCCGCCGGAGTTCCCGCGGTGCCAGGCGATCTCGTCCAGCTCTCCGTAGCGGTCGCCGGAGGTCCCGGCCCGGCACGCGTACTCCCACTCCGCCTCGGACGGGAGACGGTAGCCGGTCGCCGTCCAGTCGCAGATGACGTCCTGCCCGTCGGGATCGTCGCCGATCGCGTAGCAGGGTTCGAGTTCCGTCGCCTGCGAGAGCAGGTTGCAGAATCGAACGGCGTCCTTCCAGGAGACGTCCGTCACCGGTGTCCGCGGCCCCGCCGATGACACGGGCGCCTCGCCCCGCACGGCGCGGTACAGCTCGCGGGTCACGGGATGCGGCGCCATCCGGAAGGCTCCGACCTCGGCCTTCCAGTCGGTCCGCGTGCCCTCGTCCCGCAGGACGATCTCCCCGGCCGGGATGTCCCTCATGTCCTCGGTGATCGCCTGTCGGAGCAAGGAATCAGGGCTCATCGCAACTTCCCCCATGGTGCCGGACCGTCGGAGAAGTGACGATACAGACCGGAACTTCGCGATGCCGCACAGCAGTTCAGCTGTCCTGGTATCCGCCTGCAAGGTCTCGGCGACCGGGCGGTGTCACCGACGCGGCCGGGGCCGGGTTCTGCTGAAGAGTGTGCGCGTCACGGCGCGTGGTCGCGGCCGTCCCGCGGGGCGAAGGCATCGAGGGCGTCCCGGGGCGTCGCATGGCAGAACGGCACCCCTCCCAGCCCGTGCACGGACAGGGAGAGCGATCGCGGCAACGAGGCGTCGAGCGGTGGGGTCGTTCGCCCGACGCGTAGTCCGGGCGGCGGCCGGGAGCGACGCCCGGGGCCGGGCGGGTGACCGGGGGACCGGTCCCGGAGGCGCCGGCCGCCGGACGAGCCACCGCACCGGTGATCGGGGCTCCAGGCGGTCGCATCCGTCGTCCGGGTCAGGCCGGCCCGGTCACGGGGCACGCGCCGTCTTTGCCGGCCGAGACGGTCAGCAGGTGCGCCGGAGGGTGCTCGATCGCGAGATCCGGGCGCCAGGCCGCGAGGACCTGTGCCGAGGGGCCGAACAGCGGCCCGGGCAGTGCGTCGGGCGAGGTCCACTGCCAGCTGCTGATCAGATGGGGCTCGGTCACCCGGGGGCTGCCCGATCCCAGGGTCACCACGGCCCCCATCGACACCCGGTTGATGCCCCCGATCACGTCATGAAGCATGGCGAAAACCGTCACATCGGCCACGTCGACCTCCAGGCCCGTCTCCTCGCGGAGCTCGCGGACGGCCGCCGCGGCGATCGACTCATGGGTCGGGTCGACCTTTCCACCGGGGAGTTCCCAGGTTCCGCCGTGGTGCCTGCCCAGCAGTACGCGCCCCCGGGCGTCCTGCACGATGACGCCCACGCCGAGCGCCGCCTGTGCCAGCGGCGGGCGGGTGTTGCGGGGCGGGGCGTCGGTGGGGGTGGTGTCCATGGTGCTCCTCGTGGATGGGCGTGGATGCGACGGGCGCGGGCCCGGCGGTCCGGTATGCGCGGAGGCAAGCCTACGTACGGCCGATTCCTCGCCGGGCGGTCGGCCGCCGCCGTGGCCTTCGCCGTGGGCGCTGCTCGCGGCGGACGTCACGGCCGTCCCGTCTTCCGCTTCGCCGGCGACGTGCTGCTCGCAGGCGGCCCGACGAGCACGGGCCGCCTCCAGTTCACCGGCCTGCTCGGCCCTCGGGTTCCGGGCTGTCAGACGGTCAGGCGCAGCGATGTCGCCGAGATGCCGAGCCGTACCGTCTGACCCCATGTCAGTTCCAGTGCGTCCGCCTCCATCCCGTCGCCGAAGGCCACCAGGCGATCGGACTCGACGGTGAGCCTCAACCCTTGTCCGCGCCCGAGTTCGCCCGCCACCAGCGAGGTGCCGGTGGCGGGTGACGGCCAGGCCTCGCGGACGAACCAGAGCAGTCGGCGGTCGGTGGGGGCCGGGAGCCGCAGGGAGCTGTGGCGCTCCTGCCACAGTGAGCGGAGCCAGCCCGTGGCACCCGTGCCCGTGCCGACCAGGACGCCGGAGGACGCCTGCGGTTCGGCGGGTGCGTCATCGGGTGCGTCGGGGCCGAGCCGGTAGCGGGCGGTCTGGTGGCCGGGCGGGCCGAGATAGATCTCATTGAGGGCGAGGAGGCGCTGGGTGTCGTCGGCGACGGCCTCGACCATGGTGAGTTCGTCGGCCGCGCCGCTGGAGGACGCGGCCGTCCGGAGCAGGGCGGCCGCGTCGGCGGGCCGGTGGCGTACGAGCACGCCCGGATTGCGTCCGGGGTCGGTGTCGATGCCGACGACGGGCTGACCGGACAGATACTTGGCGGCGTTCGCGACCAGCCCGTCCTGTCCTACGACGACCACCACGTCCTCGGGCGCGAACAGGAAACGGTCGAGATCGGCGCGCTCCACCCGCGACCGGCGCCACTGGAGCGGCACCGCCGCCGCCACGTCGGCGAGCGCCTGCTCGGTGTGCCGGTGCCGCCGGGCCACCTCGTCGATGGACCGGCCGCGGCTGGAGAGGAAGAACGCGGCCTGGCCGTGTGTGCCGTGCCTGGCCAGCAACTCCTCGTACTCCGTGGTGCGGTGGACCAGGACCGCGCGCGGGGCGAGGCTCATGCCGGGGACTCCGGGGCGGTCCTGCCGAGCTTGCCGAGCAGGCCGGTGAGGATGTCGGGGGAGACGGTGAGGCTGTCGATGTGTGGCACGTTCTCGGCCAGTGCGGTGGCTGCCAGGGCGTGCAGGGTCGCGGCGTCCACCTCGTCGTGCACCCGCAGCCAGGCCGCCTGGGACTCCGCGCGTGCGGCGCCGACCTCACGGGCGGCTTCGGCCTCGGCCCGGGCCAGCCGCACCTTGCGGGCCGCCTCGGCCTCGGCACGCACTCCGTCGGCCGCCGCGTTCTCCTCGGCCTCGCGGCGGGTGTTGGTGCCGCGCTGTTCGACCAACTGCTCCTCACGGCGGGCCAGTTCGATCTGGCTGGCGAGCTCGTTCTCGGCGATGGCGCGTTCCCGCTCGACGGCCACGGCGCGGCGCTCGTAGGTGGCCCGGTCGGCCTCCTGCTGGATCTGCTCGCGGGCGGGGGTGCGCAGGGCGCGCTCCACCTCGGCCTCGGGGCGGATGGCGACGACCCGCACCGCGACCACGTCGATGCCGGTGGCGGGCAGCCGGGGTTCGGCGGCGAGCCCCGTTGCGACCCGGTCGCGTACCGATGCGACACCGTCGACCAGTGCCTCGGCCAGCGCCGTCCGGGCGAGCACGTCCAGTGTGTGCTGCTGGGCGGTCTCGGTGAGTAGCGTGGCGATCTGCTCCAGCGGCGCGCCGCGCCAGGCCCCGGTGTCCGGGTCCACCGAGAAGTCCAGGCGGGCGGCGGCCTCGGCCGGGTCGCTGATCCGGTACGTCACGGTGGCCTGCACGGTGACGTCCTGGAAGTCGGAGGTACGCGCATGGAAGGCCATCGCCAACTCGCGGTCGTTGACCGGCACTTCGGAGAGCGCGGCAGTCAGTGACCGGTACCAGAAGCTGAGCCCCGGTCCGTCGTGGGCGAGCCGGCCGCGCTTGTGGTGGCGGATGTGGGCAGTGGGCGCGGAGCGCAGATGGCGCCAGCCGAAGCGCCGGGTGATGTCGGCCATGTCGGCCCCCCTTGTTCTCGTCATGGGGACGATAAGAGGTGTCGGTCTATATCGTCAAGGGGACGAGAATGGTTGCCCGATGTGTGCCCGTCCGTTTCGGCGCGCCCGCCGGACGGCGCGGCCGCATCGTGTGCCGCGTGCGACGGCCGTGTGGCGCCGGAGCGCCGCCGCCCGTGTGGGGTGGGTCGTGGCGGCCCACCGCTGCCACCGCGCGCCCGACGGACGCTGCCGGTCCTGTTCACTCGCCCTGTGCGGCGAGGAATCTGGCCGGCACCTCGCCCCCGCCGTGCACGGCCAGATCGGCGCCGTTGACGTACCCGGCCAGGCCGCCCGCCAGATACAGGCAGGCGCGCGCCACATCCGCCGGTACGGCCATCCGCCGCATCGGAATCACCCCGGCCACCGCGGCGCCGCCGTCCTGCCCGTACACCGGTGCCGCGCTCTCGGTGCGGATCAGGCCGGTCGTGATGTGGTTGACGCGCACCTTCGGTGCCCACTCCAGGGCCAGTGCCCGGGTCAGTCCCAGCAGCCCGGCCTTCGCCGCCGTGTAGGCGGCCGTGCCGGGCTGCGGGGTGTGTGCGGAGACGCTGCCGATGTTGATGACCGAACCGCCCTCGCTCTGGACCCGCATGACCCGGTTGGCGGCCTGCGCCACGTAGAACGGGGCCAGCAGATTGAGTGCGACGATCTTCTCGATGAACCGCGGCGACACGGTGGCGGCGTCGGCGTCGGGGGAGCCGCCCGCGTTGTTGACGAGCACATCGAGCCGCCCGAACCGTTCCACCGCCGTGTCGACCAGCGCGGCGGCGGCTGCCGGGTCGCGTACATCGGCAGCCCGGAAGTGTGCCCGCCGGCCACCGCCCGCAGGGGGTTCGGCCGGTTCGCTGCGGCCGCACACCAGCACATCCGCACCGGCGGCGAGAAAGGCCCCGGCGATCGCGGAGCCGATGCCCTTGGTGCCGCCCGTGACGATCACCGCCCGCCCCGTGAAGTCGAGGGGATTGCTGATGTCCATGGTCCGCCTCTGCCTCAGTCGTGGGGGCAAGCCGATCGGGTCGGTCAGTCTAGCGAAACTACCAAGTGTTTGTTTGGTGATTGGCGGGCAGAACGAACACGGACGGCCGGTGGCTCCCGAAGGAGTCACCGGCCGCCCGGGTGGTACGCCGCCCCCGTCCCCACGGTGCGGCGCGGGCGAGTCGTCGTCATCCGCTCGGACGGCGACCCGCGTCTTGGGGGACTACGGCGCAGGGGCGTCCAGTCCGAGTGCGGGAAGTACGGCGTTCTCCACGAAGCGGGTGAGATACGCCTCGTCCGCGAGCTTCCCCTCCAACAGGGGCCGGGCGCGCATCACGCCCATCAGCTGTGCGGAGACGAACTCCGTGGCGGGAGTGTCCGCCGGGATCTCCCCTCGCTCCACGCCGCGCCGGACCATCGCTTCGATCGCCGCGACCTCCGGCACGATCAGGGCCTCGCGCAGCGCGCACAGCAGTTCGGGATTCTGCAGTGCGGCATGGCTGAGCGCGTGCATCAGCGGGGTGTCACGCCCCGATGCCGTGCCGATGGCCCGCGCGGCCTCGCGCAGGTCCCCCGCCAGTGTGCCGGTGTCGATGTGCGGCAGCAGCACCCGCCGGGTGCCGTGCAGTGCCGCCACGACCAGTTCGGGCTTGGAGCCCCACTGCCGGTAGAGCGTGGACTTGCCGCAACGCGTCCGCGAGGCGACCCCTTCCATGGTGAGGGCCTCGTAGCCGCACTCTCTCAGGATGTCGAGCACGGCCGCGTAGAGCTCCTGCGCCCGCTCCGGCGTGATCTTCGAGCGGCGTGATGTGTGTGCCTGTTCCCGCGCGGCTTCCTGTGACGGCATTGCCTTCCCTCTCGGCGATTCTGCGGTGAGGTCCATCGATGCGCCAGTGTACCGAAACGCGCGTGTACCGATACGTTTGCGTATCGGTACACTGGCGTATCGATATGGCGTGGGCCGGAACCTGCCGCCGCAACACCGCTTCTCAGCAAAGGGGCACCGGATGAGGTACGCCGGTAGCGAGCCCGCAGATCGGGAGCCGGACAGTTCTGCCCGACCGCCCCTCGTCCGCGAGCTGCTTCTCGTCGTGGGACTCTTCGTGATCTACAAGCTCGGCCGGCAGGCCGCGAACGGTCACGTGGAGGAGGCGTACCGCAACGCCGGGAACGTCTGGGACTTCGAACGGTCCGTGCACCTGCCGGGCGAGGGCGCGGTGCAGAGCCTGCTGCTGCACGACGAGACGCTGATCCACCTCGCGAACACCTACTACGCGACCGTGCACTTCCCGGCCACGCTGCTCTTCCTCGGGTGGCTCTACTGGCGCCGCCCGCGCCACTGCGTCTGGTCGCGTCGCATCCTCGCCGCGCTCACCGGCGCCGCACTCGCCCTCCACCTGCTGTTCCCGCTCGCCCCGCCCCGGCTGCTGGCCGCTGCCGGGCTCGTCGACACCGGCCAGGTCTACGGGCCGACGGTGTACGGAGCGACGCCGACGACCGACTCGATGGCGAACCAGTTCGCCGCGATGCCCTCGCTGCACTTCGGCTGGGCGGTGATGGTCGCCGTGGGGCTGATCGTCGCCACCCGCACCCGGTGGCGCTGGCTGTGGCTGCTCCACCCGCTCGTCACGCTGCTGGTCATAGTCGGCACGGCCAACCACTACTGGCTCGACTCGATCGTGGTCTCCGTGCTCCTCGCCCTGGCGTTCGCGGCGCTGCCGCTCCGGCGCGCGGAGCCCGTGCGCGCACACCTTCCGTGGCCCGCCCCGGCGAGTGCGTCCCTGTCGGCGGCAGTGCCCCCGCCCGCCGGACCCGCCGCGTCGACCGCCGACGCCGCACCGCAGACCCCTCCCGCGTCCTCGTACGCCTCGTCCGGGGCCCGGCGGTGAACGCCACGCCGACAGCCGTCGCGCTGTCCCTCGTCTCCGCCGCCGCGTACGCCTCGGCCGCGGTGGCCCAGTCCCGGCTCGCCGGCCGCACCGAGCCCGGTGCGAGGGGCCTGAAGCTGCTCGGCCGCGGTGCCTGGTGGTGGTCGGTCGCTCTGAACGCGGGTGGTGCCCTGCTGCACGTTGCGGCCCTCGAGTACGGTCCGCTCACGCTCGTCCAGCCGCTCGGCGCCCTCACCCTGGTCGCCGCCGTCCCGCTGGGAGCCAGGGCCGCCGGGCGCCGGGTCACCCCGATCGAATGGCGCGGCACGATCCTCACCCTGCTGGGTCTCGGCGCCCTGCTGATGACCGCGGGCGGTACCGCCCCGCACGAGACGCTCAGCCTCCCCGAGGCGCTGGCCGTCGGAGCCGGGACCATGGCCGTCGTCGCCGGACTCAGCCGACCGGGAGCACGCCCCGGCCTGCGGCACGCGGCGGCGTCCGGCATCACCTCCGGGGTCGCCTCCGCGCTCACCCAGACCCTGACCGTCTCCGTCACCGGCCACACCGGCCCGCTGCTCAGCCGGCGCGTGGTGGTCGTCGCGCTCCTGGTGTCCGCGTTCGCGATGGGCGGGCTGCTGCTGTCCCAGACCGCCTACCAGGGCGGCCTGGGAGCGCCACTGGCCGTCGTCACCCTCGCCAATCCGGTGGCCGCGGCGGCCATAGGTCTGGCCCTGCTCGGCGAACGGCTCCAGGGCGGCACGGCCGGCCTGGTCCTGGCACTGCTGGGCACGGCCGCGGCGGTGCGGGGCGTGATTCTGCTCAGCCGCGCGCAGACCGGGCCCCCGGTCGGCGTCGAACGGACGGTGGCCACGGCCGGGCCCGGGCACGGGGCCGGAACACCGTCACGGGTCGTGACCGGGAGCCGGGGGCCGTCGGACCGCCCCGCACTGCGACCGGAACCCGTCCGGGCCCCGGCGGGCGGACCGTGACCTGACGCCGGCGTCGTCCGACCCGTCGGGAGCACGTCGAACGACCGCCGTACGGTCCTCAGAGCCCGTCGGGTGACCTTCGACCGGGAAGCGTGCGTGCCAGGGCGTGGCCGCCCGATCAGAGGTCACCCGACAGGTTCTCAGCCGCCCGACGGGTCCGGCTCCTCGTCGTGGGCCAGCGCCCGGGTCAGCCAGCCGATCCAGAAGTTCTCCAGATCGATGCCGCCGCGCAGCACCAGATGCCGCAGCCGGTCCTCCGCGGAGTTCCGCCCGGGAGGGAAGTCCCGCTGCTCGATCTCCAGATACTCCGCCAGCTGCCGACGGTGCAGCCCGAGATGCCGCCGCAGCTCGGCGTCCAGTCCGGGCGCTCCGACGACCGCCGCCGCCCGCATCCTCAGCAGCAGCGGATCCCGGACCTGCTTGGGGTCCTCGGAGCGGGCCACCCATGCGGACAGCGCCTCCCGGCCCGCGGGCAGCACCTCGTACTCCTTCTTCTGCCCACGCGCGGGCTGCTCCGACGGCAGCACCCGGATCTGCCCGGCCCGCTCCAGCTTTCCCAGCTCGCGGTAGATCTGCTGATGCGTGGCGGACCAGAAGTAGCCGATCGACCGGTCGAACCTGCGGGTCAGCTCCAGCCCCGACGACGGCTTTTCGAGCAGGGCGGTGAGGATCGCATGCGGCAGTGACATGGAGTGCATCCTAAGGACGGCCGGGCAGTGGTCCCAGGACGGAGGGAGCGGTCGTCCGGAAGCCCCCGGGCCGGTGGCTGCCGGGGACCGTCACAGCGAAGCCGCGAGCTCCGTGCCCTGGCGGATCGCGCGCTTGGCGTCCAGTTCGGCGGCCATGTCGGCGCCGCCGATCAGGTGCGCCGGACGGCCTGCGGCGAGCAGCTCCTCGTACAGCTCGCGGCACGGCTCCTGGCCCGCGCAGAGCACCACCGTGTCGACCGGCAGCAGGTGTTGCTCACCGTCGACGGTCAGGTGCAGTCCGTCGTCGTCGATCCGGTCGTAGACGGCGCCCGCGATCATCGTCACGCCGCGGTGCCGCAGCTCGGTGCGGTGGATCCAGCCGGTTGTCCTGCCCAGCCCCGCACCGACCTTGCCGGTCCTGCGCTGGATCAGGTGGACGGTGCGCGCCGCCTTCGGACGCTCCGGGGCGCGAAGACCGCCCCGGTCGCGGTAGTCGGTGTCGACGCCCCACTGCCGGAAGAACACCTCCGGGTCGAGGCTCGCGGCATCACCCGGGTCGGTCAGGAACTCGGCGACGTCGAAGCCGATCCCGCCCGCCCCGATGATCGCGACCCGGTCACCGACCTGTGCCCCGTCGCGCAGGACATCGAGGTAGCCGACCACGCTGGGGTGGTCCAGACCGGGTATCGCGGGCGAGCGGGGCGTGACACCGGTGGCGATGACGACCTCGTCGAAGTCCGCGAGCACATCCGCCGTGGCCCGCGTACCGAGTCGCAGCTCGACCTCCTCCTCCGCGAGGCGGGTGCGGAAGTAACGCAGCGTCTCGTCGAACTCCTCCTTGCCGGGAACCCGGCGCGCCACGTTCAGCTGTCCGCCGATCTCCTCGGCCGCGTCGAAGAGGGTCACCCGGTGTCCGCGCCCGGACGCCGAGACAGCGCACGCGAGACCGGCCGGCCCGGCGCCCACGACCGCCACCCGCTTGACGGTGCGGGTCGGCGCCAGGGTGAGTTCGGTCTCGTGACAGGCCCGCGGATTGACCAGGCACGAGGTGACGCGGCCGCTGAAGACATGGTCCAGGCATGCCTGGTTGCAGCCAATGCAGGTGTTGATCGCGTCGGCGCGCCCCTTGGCCGCCTTGACGACGAAGTCCGGGTCGGCGAGAAACGGCCGGGCCATCGACACCATGTCCGCCCGGCCCGACGCGAGGACCGCCTCCGCGACCTCGGGGGTGTTGATGCGGTTGCTCGTCACCAGCGGTACGGAGACGGCGCCGCGCACTCGCTCGGTGACCCAGGTGTAGGCACCGCGCGGCACGGAGGTGGCGATGGTGGGGATACGGGCCTCGTGCCAGCCGATCCCCGTATTGATGATCGTCGCGCCGGCGGACTCGACCTCGCGGGCGAGGCGCACCACCTCCTCCAGCGAGGAGCCACCGGGCACCAGGTCCAGCATGGAGAGCCGGTAGATCAGGATGAAATCGCTGCCGACCCGCTCCCGGACCCGGCGCACGATCTCGACGGGGAACCGGATGCGGTTCTCGTACGGGCCGCCCCAGCGGTCGGTGCGGTGATTGGTCGCGGCGGCGATGAACTCATTGATCAGATAGCCCTCGGAGCCCATGATCTCGACACCGTCGTAGCCCGCACGCCGCGCGAGCCCGGCGGCCCTGGCGAAGTCCTCGACGGTCTCCTCGACCTCGTCGTCCGTGAGGGCGTGCGGAGTGAAGGCGCTGATCGGCGCCTGGATCGCGCTCGGCGCGACCAGGTCGGGATGGTGCGCGTACCGGCCGAAGTGCAGGATCTGCATGGCGATCCGGCCGCCCGCCTCGTGCACGGCGGCGGTCACCCGCGCGTGCTGCTCGGCCTCCGCCTCGGTGGTCATCTTGGCGCCGCCGGGGAGGGAGCACGCCCGGGCGTTCGGGGCGATACCGCCGGTGACCATCAGACCGACGCCGCCCCGGGCCCGTTCCGCGTAGAAGGCGGCCATCCGCTCGAAGCCGCGCTCGGCCTCCTCCAGGCCGATGTGCATCGACCCCATCAGCACCCGGTTGGGGAGAGTCGTGAACCCGAGGTCGAGCGGGCTCAGCAGATTCGGGTACGGGCTCATGCGGCGGCTCCTCACACAGTGTCGTCGCACCAGTTGTAGACGGACACAACGCCATTGTGCAACAAGTTGCACAATGGCGTTCGTCTCAGGGGCGCGCGTGCGGCCGTCCCCCGGACGGCGTAGCACCGGGACCCGCCGGCGCCCCGCGCCACGGAGAGTGGAACCACGCCACCCGCCCGCCACGCGGACCGGGTGGTGTGTCCGGCCCCACCGGGCCCCGCCCCCTGCCCCGAACCCCAGCGGAGACTCCCATGGCCTGCCTCGACCGGCGTGACCTCGGCCTGCTCGCCCTGCGCGTCGGCACCGGCGCGGTCCTGGCCGCGCACGGCACCCAGAAACTGGCCGGCTGGTTCGGTGGCGGAGGCATCGAAGGAACCACCGCCGCGATGGAGGCCATGGGCTTCCACCCGCCGAAGCACAGTGCGGTCGCCGCCGGGCTCGGCGAGGCGGGTGGCGGCGCACTGCTGGCTCTCGGCCTCGCCACCCCGGCGGCCGGTGCGGCAGCGGCCGGAGCGATGGCAGGTGCCGTGGCCGTCCACGCGCCCGCCGGGTTCTTCGTCCAGAGCGGCGGCTACGAGTACCCGGCCTTCCTCGGCTTCACCGCCGCGGCGATCGGCCTGACCGGACCCGGCCGGTACTCCGTCGACCACGTCACCCGGAACGTCTTCAACCGGCCATGGATGGTCGCCCTCGCCTTCACGGCCGGCGCGGCCGCCGCGGCCGCGGTCGTCGGCAGGCGCGCCAAGGGCCGGGCCGTGGTGGACCCCGATACGACCTGACCACCCGGCAGGACGGGGACCGGACGGCATCCCAGGGAGGGAGCCGCCCGGTCCCGGCCGCACCGCTCGGCTACTTGCGGAACGCCAGCGAAGCGGCCGGGGAAGCGTTCCCGTACGCGTCGACGGCGACGACCCGTGCCACGTAACGCTTGCCCGCGACCGCACCCGGCACCGGCACACGGCAGCGCACACGGCCGCACCGGCACGCAGCCGAGCCCGGCACACGGCCGGGCGTCGGCACCGGCACGGCGCGCCTCCGGTGTCGTTCCAAGCCTTCCAACCCGGCCGGCCCGAAGTCCGGGGGAGCCGCCTCCCGCAGGACTACGCGGCGGGAGCGGGACCTTCGACCGCCACTTGGGCCGGCCTCAGAAGACGGTCGCCGACCCGGTAGCCGTGCCGCAGCACCTCGGTGCATACGGCCTCGTGGGCGGTGCCGGAGGCGTAGTAGGTGATCGCCTCATGCGTGTGGGGGTCGAAGGGTTCACCCGCTGCGCCGACGGTCCGCAGTCCCAGTCCCGCCAGCCGGTCCTGGAGTGTGGCGGAGAGAACCGCCGCCGCGCCGTGGTCGTCGTCCCGCCGTTGGATCTCTTCCATGACATCCAGGACCGGAAGCAGACCTGTGAGGACGTTGACCACCGCGATCTCCCGTATCGCCAGGCGGTCGCGACGCACCCGCTTGCGGTAGTTGTCGTACTCGGCCTTCACTCGCTGCAGGTCTGCGGTCCGCTCCGCGACCTGCTCGCGCAGACGCACCTCATGCGGTCGTCCATCCTCTGTCTCCGTCCGGTCGGTCCCCGCGCCCGGGTGGGGTCGGGACGGAAGAGTGACCGGGGAGGCCCCGCTCCGGTCACGCACCAGTACGAGGGGCCGCTCGCCCTGGTGCCGGAGGTGCGGATTCCTGCTCATCCGGTGCCCCCCTTCTGCTCGTCGTCGACGATCTCGGCATCGACGACCTCATCGTCACCGGTGCCTGTGCCTCCGGGCGTGCCGGTACCGGCGCTACCGCCTCCAGCGGTATCGCCGCCCTGTGCCTGCGCGTACAGAGCGGTGCCGATCCGCTGCGCGGCGGCCGCCGCCTTCTCGGTGGCGGTACGGATCTCGGCGGTGTTGTCGCCCTCGGCGGACTCGCCCTTGAGCTTCTCCTTGACCTCCGCCAGGGCGGCCTCGGTCTCGGCACGCACATCCGCGGGGATCTTGTCGGTGTTGTCCCGCAGCAGCGTCTCGGTCTGGTAGACCAGGCTCTCCGCCTGATTGCGGGTCTCGGCGGACTCCTTGCGGCGCCGGTCCTCCTCCGCGTGCTGCTCGGCCTCGCGCACCATGCGGTCGATGTCGTCCTTCGGCAGCGAGGAGCCGCCGGTGACGGTCATCTTCTGCTCCTTGCCGGTGCCGAGGTCCTTGGCGGCGACGTGCATGATGCCGTTCGCGTCGATGTCGAAGGCGACCTCGATCTGCGGGACGCCGCGCGGGGCCGGCGGCAGGCCGGTCAGCTCGAACATGCCGAGCTTCTTGTTGTACGCCGCGATCTCGCGCTCGCCCTGGTAGACCTGTATCTGCACGGACGGCTGGTTGTCCTCGGCCGTCGTGAAGACCTCGGAGCGCTTGGTCGGGATCGTGGTGTTGCGTTCGATGAGCTTCGTCATGATGCCGCCCTTGGTCTCGATGCCGAGGGACAGCGGGGTGACGTCGAGCAGCAGGACGTCCTTGACCTCGCCCTTGAGGACACCGGCTTGGAGCGAGGCGCCGATGGCGACGACCTCGTCCGGGTTCACACCCTTGTGCGGATCCTTGCCGGTCAGTTCCCTGACGAGCTCGGTCACCGCGGGCATCCGCGTCGAACCGCCCACCAGAATCACGTGGTCGATGTCCGACACCTTGATGCCGGCGTCCTTGACCGCGTTGTGGAAAGGCCCCTTGCAGCGCTCCAGCAGAGGCGCCGTCAACTGCTCGAACTGTGCACGCGTGAGCTTCTCGTCCAGATGCAGCGGGCCTTCGGCCGACGCCGAGATATAGGGCAGGTTGATCGTGGTCTCGGTCGCGGACGACAGTTCGATCTTCGCTTTCTCCGCGGTCTCGCGCAGGCGCTGGAGAGCCATCTTGTCCTTGGACAGGTCCACGCCGTAGCCGTTCTTGAACTGCTTCACCAGGTGGTCGACGATCTGCTGGTCCCAGTCGTCACCGCCGAGGTGCGTGTCGCCGTTGGTCGCCTTCACCTCCACCAGGCCCTCACCGATCTCCAGCAGCGATACGTCGAACGTGCCGCCACCGAGGTCGAACACGAGGATCGTCTGTTCGTTCTCCTTGTCCAGGCCGTAGGCCAATGCCGCGGATGTCGGCTCGTTGATGATGCGCAGCACGTTCAGCCCTGCGATCTGGCCCGCCTCCTTGGTCGCGGTGCGCTGGGCGTCGTTGAAGTACGCCGGGACGGTGATCACCGCGTCCGTGACGTCCTCCCCGAGATGCGCCTCGGCGTCCCGCTTCAGCTTCTGCAACACTCGCGCGGAGATCTCCTGTGCCGTGTACCGCTTGCCGTCGATGTCACCGGAGTCGGGGAAATGCCAGTGAGCGTCTCCCATGTGCCGTTTGACCGACCGCGCGGTGCGTTCGACGTTCGTCACCGCCTGCCGCTTGGCGACCTCGCCGACCAGCACCTCGCCGTTCTTCGCGAAGGCGACGACGGACGGTGTGGTCCGCGCGCCCTCGGTGTTCGTGACGACCGTCGGCTCACCGGCCTCGAGCACGGACACCACGGAGTTCGTCGTTCCCAGGTCGATTCCCACTGCCCGCGCCATCGCTGCCTCCTGCGCGTCATCGTCCGCATGACATGGCATTTGTCATCTTTTGGACGACATTTTACAACCGGATCGGGTGGAAGCGCATGGCCGGAGCGAGGCGCTGACGGCGTTCTCGGTGGTGCGCCACCGGCGCATGGTGGACCGCCCCGGGACCACGGTCCGCGTTCGCCGTACCAGCGGGGCCCGCTCACCGGCCCCGGTGCGTGAGGGGCGAGGTTTCCGGCAATGCGGGATCGGGCGTGGACGGAGCGGCTCCGGAGTGCGGTGACATGCCGCCGGGTACACGGTGAGGGCAGGAGGCCGCCCCGCCGGTCGTCCCGCGCTGCCGCTCACACCACCGAGCGCTGGCGGGCCGGCTGCGGCGACGGAGCCTGAGCCCCCGGACAGGCCCGCCCCCGGACATTGACCGGTCCACCGGAAGGAGTATCGAATGCCGTCTCCCGAACGGATCATGCCGGTTGCCGGGGCGCCCTGCTGGGTGAACCTGATGGCACACGATCTGCACGCGGCACAGGCCTTCTACACCGAGGTCATGGGCTGGGAATTCCGCGACAGCAGCCTCGGCAGCAGCTTCTCGGTTGCCATGGCGCACGGCGAACCGGTCGCCGGAATCGGATGCTGCTCACCCGCCGGCCCTCCTGCCGTCTGGACCCCGTACTTCGCTGTCCGCGACGCCGACGAGACGGCCGCCCGGATCAGGGAGCGCGGTGCCACGCCCGCGATCGGCCCGCTGAAGCTCGGTGCGGGGCGCGCCGGGATCGCCGCCGACCGCGACGGGGCGATGTTCGGTTTCTGGGAAGGACCGGCCCTGGCCTGGTCGGTGGGACGGGGCAGCGCTCCCGCCCGGCTGGACCTGCAGACCCGCCACGCGTTCGAGGCCGCCATCTTCTACGCCGAGGTCTTCGACTGGGCCCAGCCGCCCGGCGGCTGCACGGTCGACTACGCACAGGATCACGTCGTCATCCAGCTCGCGGGGCACACGGTCGCCACCCTGCGCGGCGGTGGCATCGAGACCGCCCCGGACCCGAAGATCCGCCCCCGGTGGATCGTCGACTTCCACGTCCAGGACAGCAAAAAGGCCGCGGCGGCCGCCGTCGACGCCGGAGGCGATTCCTCAACGATGCCCTCGCTCGCCGGTTCCGCGAAGGACGCCTTCATCATCCGCGACCCCGACGGCGCCCTCTTCACCGTGTCCGACGCCTGACAGGGCGGGGCACGCGACCCGCGGTCCGGGTCCTGACAGCCGTCGGCCGTCCCGCGCGTCTTCGACGCTCCGCGGCCACGGGCAGCACGCTCCGTCGGCCACAGGGGCAGCGCATCGAGAGATCAGGCCCGCGCAGCGGACTCGTAGAGATCGAGCAGCCGGCCACGCGTCGCATGCAACCGTTGGGTGAGTACCAGACCGACCCACTGGCTGATCGCGAATCCGAACTCGGGGTCCGACCGGCAGAGTGCACGGACCTGCGGTGCGTCGAACTGGAAGGCGCGGACGGGGCTCACGGTCTCGGCTCCGAGTTCCCACTCGAAGGGCGGGAAGAGCCAGGACAGGCCGATCAGCTCGCCCGGCCCCAGCGACTCGATCTCCGCGCGACGTCGGCGCGGCAGCTGCGAGTCGAGGGTCACCGTGCCCGTCTTCATGATCCAGAAGTGGTCGGCGGGCGTGTGTTCCTCGAAGAGCCGGTGCGCGGCGGGGAACCATACGTTGTCGGCAAGACTCAGGAGATGGTCGCGGTGTGCGGGCGTCAGAGACGTGACCTTGAATGTGGTGGTCATCGGAGAACTCCTCCGAGGAGCGGCGCTGCGGAGGGCGGAACCTCCTGCCGTCGTACGGCGTGCCCAGCATGGCGTCGCACGATCCCGCGGGACGCGGCCTGCGACGGACCTGGTCCGTACGCGCCGGCTCGCGCGGTCACGAGGTTCTGCCGACCTCTCGTAGAGGAGTTGTTCCCCTATCACAGCAGAAGTACGCGAGCGGCCGACCGCGAAGTCACGGTCGGCCAACAGCTGACGGTGATCGGGCGCCACACCGTGGCCGGGTGTCCCCGGTCGGAAGAGATCGGGCGGGGGCAAACCCCGTTTCGCCCGGCCGGGCGCGACACAGCGGGCCGACCATCGGTCCGTCGCGCTGGATCGCGATGATGGCGGCGGCGTCGCCGAGCCATCCGTCGACGGTGGTGCGCTGTTGTGCGGCGAGAAATGCCGGGAGGATGACATCCACTCCCGAATCTCTCGACGCGCGAGGTCCCACGGTCGCGCATACAGACCGTTCAGGAAACGGTTCGCACGGTCACGGCCCGCAGTGCGAGTTCCCGGCTCTTGCGGACGTGCAGGAGGGTGATCGCCCCTGCGGCGTCGGCGTCTCCCGCGGCGATGCCGCGACGCGTGACGCCTGGATGGCCAGTGGCTCCCACACGTCGTACAGGTGCTCCACGTCGGCTCGCTCCAGTCGGCGTACTCGCACGCTGTGCGGCAGCAGGTCCAGCAGGCCCTCCTCCACCAGCGCTCGCAGTGCCTCGCGCACCGGCACCCGCGACATCCGGAGGTCCTGGGCGATCTCGCGTTCCACCATGCGGGTGCCCTGGGCGTAGCTGCCGTCGATGATGCGTTCTCTGATGGCCCGGCGTGCGAGCTCGTTCAGCGGTGTGCGCGATGCCGGAGCCGACGGCTGTCCTCCGTCTCCCAGCCGGTGCTTGCCGTCACGTGTGCCGTCCTCCCTGGGCCCTGCCGGCCTGTGCCGGGACTCGCGAGTCACTGGCGTCTCGTCGGCCGCCGGGGCACGGAGGCGGGAGAGGGCGTCAGATCAACTCGCCGTCGCGGGCCACCACCCGGCCGCCGTGCACCACCATGTCGCGCGCGGGCATGTCCACCACGACCTGCGGCAGGCACTCGGCACGCAGCAGGACGAAGTCGGCCGGGGAGCCGGGGGAGAGGTCGGCACGGGGCAGCCCCATGACGTCCGCGCCCCCGTGCGCGCCGGCTTCGTAACAGGCTGCCACCCCGCCGACGTCATGTGCCGGCCAGCAGCACCTCCAGCGCCACCGCCGTACCCGGAAAGCGCCCCGCCAGTGCAGCTCCCGGCGAGACAGGATCCGCTGTCTGCCACGTGTCGTCGCAGCCCAGCAGGTTCGCCACCGCGTCGCACGCCGCGGGGTGGGCGGCGAGCAGCGTGCAACCGCGGCTGTCGTCCGCGCGCCGTGCCGGATGCGCGGCTTCCGGTTCCGGCTGCGCCCGCCACGGCGGAACCCACTCGTCCAGCGCCGGGAGCCGGCCCGGGAAGATCCGCCCGGACTCACGGATCAGCAGCGGCGCCAGCTCGGCCCCGCTCGATCGCAGGGTGGTGATCAGGGTCGGCAGCCACGGCAGGAGCACCGGGTCCGGCAGCCGTCCGAAGGCGTTCGACACTGCCTCCACGACGAAGTCGGTGAGGCCCGGGACAGGCTCCAGGGCGTGTACGAAGCCGCTGAGATAGCGCGGATAGGCGGGCACCACCAAGGGGTTGCCCAGCAGTTCGTCGCACTTCGCCCGCAGGTCCGCGCGGGAGAGGTGTCCGAGCTGCACCTGAGCCGCCCACAGCAGCGCCGTCTTCGACGGGTCCTCGGGATGCGACTGGGCGAGGGCCAGCTCCAGTTGGGTACGGTCGCAGCCCAGCGACAGCGCCAGGCTCTCCATGCTGAAGAGGAACCCCAGCATCGCCGCCACCTGGCGTACGGTCGCGTCCTCATCGGTGAACGCCGTGGGCAACAGGGTGCAGTAGTGCGCGTATCCGGTCTTGACGAACGATTCGACCCACGGCGGCAGCACCGGCTCGCTGGTGCGGTAGTACGCCAGCAGCCGCCGCACCCGGCGCAGTACCTCCGGTGCGCCGTCGACACTGCGTTCGGCCGACAGCACCTCCAGGGCGCGGCTGCCCAGCTCGTCGGCGAGGCGGCGGCTGCGCAGGTACAGCGTCGCGTCCTCGACGGCTTCCAGGACGGTCGCCGTGGCGGCGTGCGGGCCGTACGCCGTGCGGCGCAGGCGCTGCTCCAGGACCTGCTCGACGCTGACACCCTCGTAGCCGAGCTCGATGAGCGCGCGCTGATGTGTGCCCAGCGCCAGGTCCCACGACTCCTGGATCGGCCGCTCGCCCAGTCTCCGCTCGCCCATGATCGGCCGCGCGGCGCCCTGCGGCATCAGATGGCGCAGCATCCACAGCACGTCGGAGCACCGCTCCAGTTCCGGCTGGGAGGCGATGTCGAGCAGTGCCCGCTGCACGCCTCGCTGCTGGAGCTTCAGATCCAGCGGCGCGAGCCGGTCGTGTACGTCGCGGGCCAGGGGTGGCAGCGCGTCGTAGCCGACCTGGCCGACCCGGTCGCCGCCCATCATGATCTCCACGAGGCGGCGCACGTCGCGCCGGCCGGGCACGCTGTCCTTCTCGATGCAGGTGACGGCCGCGTCCTGGAAGTCGTACGGCGTGGGCCTGGCCCGGTCGCGCATCCCGGCCAGCAGGATCGACGTCTCGAACACCGCGATGGCGTCGGCGGTGGAGGCGAGGTAGCCGCTGCGGCGCGCGGCGCGCACGATCTCCACCGACCAGCCGAGCAGCTCGGTCTCGTCCAGCCGGTCCAGGACGGGTGGTTGCCGCAGGAAGCCGGTCAGCCTGTCCGAGGGGGGTTCCGCCGGTGCGGGCACGGCCGCCGCGGCCTTCCTGGCCTTCGACTTCTTCGCGCCCGCCTGTCCCGCCAGACGGTACGGCTCCACGCGGGTGCGCCTGACGTTCTTCGCCCAGACCGTCGAGGCGATCGACACCGAGCCGGCGGCCAGGTCGAATTGCGCTTCGATCGCCGCGTGGCTCGATGGAATGAGACCGTGCAGCCACTTGGTGGCAGTGCGCGGGCCGATCTCGAAGGTGTCGGTGCCGTGGACGCCGAACTCCGCAACGCGGCTGGCCGCGTGGAAGGCGCCGCAGACGTAGAGACAGTCCTCGGGATCGGTGCCGGTCGTGGCCAGGTGCCGGCGCATCCTGGTCCACATGTAGCGTTCGCGGTCCTCGTCCACGCGCACCCGCTGGGGGGCGCCGGGCGCCAGGCGCCGGAAGAGGCTGCCTATCAGGAGCATGACCTGGCGATAGGTGTCGTGGTCGCTGTCGCCGAGCGGGAGTTCGACGTACTGGTGCCACCACTCCGACCAGTGCCGCACCCGGCCGTGGCGCAGCAGGTGTTCCTCCAGTTCCGCGAAGCGCGGGCGCACGTCGCCGATCTCCACCCCGACCGCGTCGCCGTGCAACGCGGCCTCTTCCTCGGCGGGCGTCGTATCCGGACCGGTGGGGCCGGCGGATTGCGTTCCGCGCGCGTCCCACTGGAAGACATGGTCCGAGGAGCGGTCGACGAGGACCAGTTCGACGCCCGGCGTGTCCAGTGCGTAGGCGATCGCCTGGTACTCGGCGGAGGCCTCGGTGATCGGTGCCACTACCGACAGCGGGGACCACTCGGCCGGGAATCCGTCGACATCGGTCGCGAACGCCTGAAGGGCCACCGGGAGCTTGCAGTTGCGCAGTTCGGTCAGCAGCGGAGCCATGTCCTCGCACAGCTCCAGGTACACGACCTTCGGCTGCTTCTGGCGCAGGCGGCGCGCCATGGCGATGGCCGAGGCGGGGGAGTGGTGGCATACCGGGAAGATCTCCAGCGGCTCGCGAACCGCGCGGTCGACGTCGTCGACGATGCCGAGGAGGATGCCCTCCAGGGCGTCGGGCCCGTCGGCGAACGTCGCGGCGGCCTCCTGCAACTGCCCGCGCAGTGCTTCGAACGTCTCCTCGTGCGTGTCACTCATGACAGGGTGGCGATCGCGTCCCGGCCGCCGTCCAGGAACTCCGGCCAGGCTCCGCCCTCTTCCTTGCTGCGTGGTTCGACGACGCCGTGCAGATACTTGTTCAGGATGGCCAGGTCCTCGGGGTCGCGCCGGGCCAGGGATCCGACGAGCGAGGAGGCCAGCGTGCGGGCGGTCAGGGCGCGCTCGCCGAAGAAGTTGCTGTGCAGGATCGCGTCCTCGAGCACGCCGATCTGTTCGGCCGTGGACAGCGCGGACTCCAGCTTCTCGTCGTCGCTGCCGGCCGCCGCCGCCGAGGCACGCAGGTCGGCGAAGCTCTGCAGCAGCACGTCGAGCAGCGTCGGCGGCACATCCAGCTCCAGCTGGTGGCGGCGCAGCAGTTCCTCCGTGCGGAAGCGGACGATCTCCGTCTCGCTCTTCTTGTTCGTCATCACCGGAATGCGGACGAAGTTGAAGCGGCGCTTGAGCGCCGAGGACAGGTCGTTCACTCCTCGGTCGCGGCTGTTGGCCGTGGCGATGATCGAGAAACCGGGCTTGGCGAAGACGATGCTGTCGCTGTCCAGTTCGGGAACCGAGAGGTACTTCTCGGACAGGATCGAGATCAGCGCGTCCTGGACATCGCTGGTGGACCGGGTGAGTTCCTCGAAACGGCCGATCGCGCCGGTCTCCATCGCGGTCATGATCGGTGAGGGGATCATCGACTCCCGCGACTGGCCCTTGGCGATGACCATGGACACGTTCCAGGAGTACTTGATGTGATCCTCGGTGGTGCCGGCCGTGCCCTGCACAACCAGCGTGGAGTTGCGGGAGATCGCTGCGGACAGCAGCTCGGCCAGCCAGCTCTTGCCGGTACCGGGGTCGCCTATGAGCAGCAGGCCGCGGTCGGAAGCCAGCGTGACGATGGAGCGCTCGACGAAACTGCGGTCGCCGAACCACTTCTGGGAAATCTCGCGGTCCAGGCCGTCGGAGCGCTCGGAGCCCAGGATGAACAGACGCACCATCTTCGGGGACAGGCGCCAGGAGAAGGGCTTGGGGTTGTCGTCGACGGACTCCAGCCAGTCCAGTTCCTCGGCGTACTTGATCTCGGCAGGGGCGCGCAGCAGATCGGACACAACAGGGCCTTTCCAGGTAGGTATCAGGTGAGAAACGTCTTGAGTTCGTGGACGAGTTTGCTGATGTGGCCGGAGATCACCGGAGTGCCGAGGGCCTTGAAGCGTTCACGGAACCAGGGATTGACCTCCTGGCGCCCGGAGCTGGTGACCGAGCCGACAGGGATGAACTTCACCCCGGAACGCCGGACGGCCTCGATTCCCTCGAACAGCGGCTGGGAACGGCCGAATTCGTAGAAGTCGGAGATCCACACCATCACGGTGTCCTGGGGATCGGTGATCTTCGGACGGGCCATGGCCATCGCGACGGGACCGTCGTTGCCGCCGCCGAGGTTGGTGCGCAGCAGGGCCTCGAACGGGTCGTTCACCCACGGGGTCAGGTCGATGGCACGCGTGTCGTACGCGATGAGGTGGACGTCCACCTTCGGCAGCCCCGCGAAGATCGACGCCAGAATGGTGCAGTTCACCATCGAGTCGACCATCGAGCCCGACTGGTCCACCACGACGATCAACCGCTGCGGCGTCGTCTTGCGGGCGGTGTGCCGGTAGTAGAGGCGGTCGACGTACAGCCGTTCCTCCTCCGGGCTCCAGTTGGTGAGGTTCTTCCAGATCGTGCGGTCGAGGTCGAGGTTGCGGAACACCCGCTTGGGCGGGACGGAGCGGTCCAGGGCGCCCACCGTGGCTTTTGCCACCTGGGTGCGGAGTACTTCGGCGACTTCGTCGACGAAGCGGCGGATCAGGGCCTTGGCGTTGGCCAGGGCCACGCCGGAGAGGTTTTTCTTGTCCCGCAGCAACTGCTCGATCAGTGACATGCTCGGGGTCAGCTGCGCGGCGAGCGCGGGGTCGGCGAGCACTTCGCGCAAGTGCATCCGTTGGACGAGGTCTGCCTCGATGGCGCCGAGTTCCGGGCCGATCGGCGGAACAGGCCGGCCGGGGCCGGGCGTCGTGCCATGCCCGGCGGCCGCGCCGGCGCGGCCGCCGCGCAAGTCGCCGGGCCGGTAGCCGAGCGCGCGCTCCAGCCAGCCCGCGTCGGACTGCCAGCGGGCCAGCTGTCCGGCGTCGACCGCGCCGGAGCCGGTGGCGAAGACGTTGAGCAGCACCTTCGACACCAGCGCCGCGCTTCGTACCTCGGCTGCCCGGTCACGTGCGTCGCCGACGGTGTCGGGACCGGGCGCCATCAGACCGTCGAACTCGGCGGCCAGGTCCGGGTGGCGTTGCACGACCGAGTCGACGGATGCCTGCGGGTCCAGCAGCGCGGACGGCAGACCGATGTCCTCGACGACGGCGAGGCTCGCCGATTCCAGTGCGGCCTGCTCCTCGTGGTCGAAGAGCCGGGCGAGGAGCCGCCAGTACAGGACCTGTCGGCGATTGTCGTGGGGGTCCACCCCGGCGTCCGGCCGGATCGTGTACTCGGCCGGTTGTCCAGTCGTGTGCTCCGTCATTTCCGCAGCAACCTCCCGGCACGCTCCCGCAGCACGGTCACGGCGTCGGTGGCGGTCTTCTCCGCCTTGACCCCGGCCTTGTCGGTCGTGCCCCCGGTCCATCCCCCGGCGTGGACCGCGACAGCCTTCTTCCGTACGGTCGTCTCGACGGCCAGAGGCTGGACGCGGTACGTCCCGGCGTCCCAGCGGAGCAGCCCGATGCACGCGCTCGACGCGGCGACGGCCTCGGGAGTGAGCGGACCGGCGGTCGGAATGCGGTCGGTGTCGACAACCAGGGGGTGCCCGGCGACGGTGAACGTCAGTGTGCCGTCGTCCTCATGGGCCGTGTAGCCCTCCAGGAACACGGGTGCGGCGATACGTGCCGGGTGCCGCTCCAAGGGCGCGGTCGACGTGTCGGTGGCGGTGGACAGGGCGATGCGGGCGGTGGCGAAGGCGTCGGCGGGTTCGCCCGGGCGCGCGTGCTCGTCGCTCCAGATCAGGTCGCCCTCGGCGGTCATGGGCATGCCCGCGAGGTCCATCGAGCGGCCTTCGCCGGCGGCTGCCAGGAGCGACATGTGCGGGCGGAGCAGCTGCCAGAGGCCGGCTCCGACGACCGTGTCGGGCTTCGGAGCCGACACACTGGCACGGACCAGGCGGGGCGCGCCGCCGTCCGCACCGTCCACGGGTTCGAACACCGCGTGCACCTGGGCCTGTACGGCGGTCGCGTGTTCCTGCACGTCGACGCCGAGAGGCAGGAGGCGGCCGGTGGCGGTACCGGCCATGAGTACGTCGGCCGCACCGGGCAAGGTCAGCAGCATCGCACGCGACCACAGGTCGGCCCAGCGGCGTGCCGGGACACGTTCCAGGGCCGCGCCCGGGCAGGACGCGGCGAGTTCGGCGGCGAAGCCGTCGAGAAGCGTCGCGAGGCGGCGCAGGGCCGGATCCGGAAGCATTGCGGAGACGACGTGCGCCGAGCCCGAGACCACGTCGTGATCGATGCCCTGCCACCCGGAACGCGCCAGATCGGACAGCCAGGAGCGGGCGGCGACGAGCAGGTTCCCCGCTTGCTGCCCGCCGGGCGCCGGGACGGCCTCCTCACTGCGGGGCCGTCCGGTCGCCGCGTCGACACGCGTCGTCAGGGCGTCGTGGACGGAGCCGAGGAGCGCGGTGCGGGCGGCGGCGAGAGCGACCAGGTGGTCCTCGCTCGCGGCTCCGGCCGCCGCCTTCTCGGCCGCCTCGGCGACCCTGGTGGCCAGTGGCGTACCCGCGACCGCCTGCGCGAGCGCCGTCAGCCCGGCGGCCTGGACGGGCCGGCGACGAGAGCCCGGTCGAAGGCGTCTACGGCCGCCAGGGCCTCATCGGCCCCGTCGATGGTCTCGGCCAGCAGATCGGCGCGCATCACGCCACCGCCCTGGTCGGCGGGAACCACTGCATCTCCGGCAACGGTGCGGTGGTCGGGGCGAGTTCCAGATAGGCCAGGTGACGCAGGAACCGGCTGAAGACGGGCGCGGCGGTCCTGGCGTCCCCCTGCTGAGGACGAGCGCTGCTCATGCCGGCGGCGATGGACTGCGCGCTCGGCTCCCCGTCCGCGCTCTCGACCCTCAGATAGCGGGCCACGCGCTCGGCGCCGTACTGCAGCACCGCCTCGTTGATCAGAGCGCGGATGTGATTGCAGAACGAGCCCCGAGCGCCGCCGCAGGGCCGGTTGTTGTTGGTGCTGCAGGCAAACGCGTAGGTGCCCACGGCGACCGACGAGACATAGACCCGCTCGATGTCCGAGCCGCTGGACACCACGCCCTGCAGGCGTCCGTCGGCGAGCTCGACGAACGGCACCTTGGCGAGCTTGCGCGGCCGTGCGGGTGCTGTCACCTGCACTGTGCTCGACCTCTCCCAGTCAGACAACGCACCATCTCCAATGCACCAGGGGGACTTCCGCGCCACGACGGCGGGACATGACTGAACATACTTGCGGCCACTGACAACGCCGATCACGGACCACCGAAGCGCGGGCGGCGCGCGGCGGTGCTGCGCGCTGGCCCGGCGGCGCTGCGGGAAGGTGCGCTCGACGGACTTCTCGGTGGTGAGGCCGCAGAAAGCCGGCTCCGCCGGTGACGGTGATCAGACGGGTGTCGCGTGCCGCGCGGAGCCGGGCGGGGCCGGCCGGTGCGGCCTCCAGGTTTTCGGCGAACGCCTCGTCCAGCAGGCCGACGGCGCGAGCTTAGGAGACGGCGTGGGGAGCGGCGTCGAGCCCGATGACGCGGACCGCGTCCGGGCGGGAGCAGCCTGTCGGGAACAGGGCGGGCACCGGAACCGGCCAGGCACGGTTCCCGGGCACCCGCAAAGTCCCGACCGGCCCGTTCCGGCCCCGGTGGATGCCCCGGGTGGTCGGAGCGGACGTCTGCGGCGTGCGGAGGTGCCGCGTGGACCGGTGCGCAGGCGGCGTCACCGGACGGCGACCGGATGGGCAGGTCGTGGCGCGCTGCCTTCAAGTGGAGCGCGAAGCCGCTTTGGCCGCGCGCTGTTCTCGCTCCTTGCGGTTGTTGATGCCCGTCTCCCGCCAACCATCGGTCAGGTGCCGGCTGCTGGCTCCATTCACCAGCGGGAGCGGCTACGGTGCTGTTGTGATGATCAACGGGGAGGACACGGCATCCGGGACCGCGCTGCTGCTCGCGGCAGCGCCGCTCGGGAAAGGCCGCCTCATCGACGCAACCAGCGTCCTGCCCACGCTCGCGGCGGTGCCGCCCAGCATCCTGACCCGAACGACGGCGGCCACCATCGTCGAACTCGCCGACCCGACCGACCCGCAGACCGTCCTCACCCGGATCCGTGCCGCGGCCGCCACATCCGGCCCGCTCACCCTTTACCTCACCGGGCAACTGCACCTCGACCACAAGCAGCACCTGATCCACCTCGCACTCGCCCGGACCACGCCGACCACCCTGCGCTACACCGCATTGCCCTGGCACTGGCTGGCCGGCGAACTCAAACTGCGCCGCCCGGGCACCACCACCGTCGTCACCGACCTGGTCGCCGCCCCTGACGCCTGGCAGCAGCTCCGCACCGAGGGCCTCGCCCTGGGCCACGGGATCCGCGTATACGGCCGGATCACCCCGCCGCCGCCCCGTCACCGGATCGTAGAACCGGCCTACCTGAGGGCCCTTGCCACCACCTGGCGCAGTGGCGCGAACCCTCCGCTCGCAGAGCTCCACGAACAGGCTGTCGCCCAGGCCGGTCCCGCCGAGGCGCTGCTCCTGGCCGTCGACCACACAGCCGTCCCCGTCCCTGCGGCACCGGCAGTGCCGCCACCGAGCCGGCCGCACCAGGGGCCTGCACCCGTTCCCACGGCGCCTGCCCCGAGTGCGGAGAACACCGGGGCATCCGAAGAGGATCCGCTGCCCGCGATTCTTGCCGCCGCCCACGCGGGGCGGCACAGCGAGGCCGCGTCACTCGCAGCCATGTGGGAGGGGTGGGCCCTGCGTACCTACGGCACGGGCTCCGTGCAGGCGATCCACTGGCTGGAGATCCGGGCCGACCTCGCTCGTCTCGCCGGTGATCCCGCGCGCAGCTGCGAGTTGTGGATGGCTGCCGCCGACGCCCGCCTTGCCCGGCAACAGCCCCCGGACGACCCTGCCGTGGAAGGCGCCGTGGACCGGGCCCACCACCAGTGGCAGGAACTTCGCGACCAGGATCGGGCCCGGGAACTCGGCCCGTCCCTGGTTTCGTTGCGCCGCCACGTTCCCGGCCGGCGCTTCGGGGCGGTCGAGGCTGTTCAGCGGCGACTGGAGCTGCTGCACATGATGCCCCGGGACGGGGCCGCCGCGCGGCACCCCGAGGCCGACGGGCAGCGCCCGTTCCCGCGATGACGTGAGGCGGCAGGGCGGCTCGGCCGAGCAGGAGAGCATCCGCGCGATGGCGTGCGGAAGCAGCCGGCCGAGTGGGGAGCCGCGCAGTCGGCGGCCCGGCTCCCACCTGCCGCGTGCGTGATGCAAGGGCCGCGCCCTGCACGGAGTGGTGCTCGTCGCACCGAGGACATCATCCGGCGGGGCGCGGCTCGCCCGCGGCCGGGCCTGCCTAACGTACAAGAAGCACACCACCTGCCCGGGAGGCCCCGTGACCCGTACTCACCCGAAGAGCTTCACGCATTCCTTCGAGGCGGCCGTCGAGCCACCGCGCAACGCCGAGATCGTGATCGGCGTGGTGGCAGTGACGGCCCTGGTGATGGTCCTCGGTGCCCTGTCCGGGTCCCTGGTATGGCTGCTGGGGCTCCTTGTGTTCCTCCCGGGGACGGCGTCGGCGCTGTGCACCGTACGCCAGACGAAATTTGTGTTCGCATGGACCGTGCTCGTGGTCACCGTCACCGTGGTGGTCCGGCACGGTGACGGGCGGTCGTGGCTCGACAGGATCCTGATGTTGCTGCTCACCCTCGCCCTGGGCGCGGCCTCCGTCTACGCCTGCCACCGTCGTATCCATCGCGAGCGCGAGACGCTGCGGCTTCGCTCCACCGCCGCAGCGATGCAGCGCCACATCCTGCGCCCCCTGCCTCTGCTCACCGACGACGTCCTGGTCGACGGAGTGTACGAGCCCGTGCAGGAGGACCGGCTCGTCGGAGGCGACATCTACGACGTCGTCGCCTCCCCATGGGGGACCCGGGTGCTGATCGGGGACGTCCAGGGCAAGGGCCTGCCCGCGGTCGGCGCCGCGTTCGCCGTCATCGGCGCCTTCCGCGAGGCGGCCCACCGGGAGCCCACCCTGACCGCGCTCGCCGACGCCCTCGATGCCTCCGTCGTACGGCACAACTCCTACGCTGCACAGACCGGCGACGACGAAAGGTTCGTCACAGCGCTCATCGTCAACGTCGAGGCGCACGACGACGTACAGGTCATCAACTGCGGGCACATTCCGCCGCACCTGCTGCACGATGCGACCGTCACCACGCCGGTCATCGGCTCCGGCGTCCCCCTCGGCCTCGCCGAACTCGCCGCCGAACCCCCGACCGTCGACTGGTTCGCCTTCCCGGCCGGCGCCACGCTGCTGCTGACCACCGATGGGCTCACCGAGACCCGCGCCGAGGACGGCACGTTCTACCCCGTAACCGAACGCATCACCGAGCGCGTGTCCCTCCCTCCCACCCGGTTGCCGCACGCCCTCTACGACGATGCGCGCGCGTTCGCCGGAGCGGGCGCCCGGCACGACGACGTCGCGGTCCTGTCCATCCGCCGGTCACCGCACCGCTGAGCGCGACACGACGCACATATACGCAGCCGACCGGCCCCTCCGGACGGCATGAAGGACGGGGGCGGTCACGTCGGCCGGACGCCGGTTTCGCCAACCGGGGATTCGCTGCCGTACCGCCGCGCCCCTGACCACGTCCTCGGGCCGGACAACGAGGTCACGATGTCTCCGTCGCCGCCCAACTCATCACCACCGGCCGTCACTTCCTCCACCTCGCCCGCCACTGGCCCTGGACCGACGTGATCACAGCGCGTTCGTCAACCTGCTCCTGTGATCAGGACACGGCACAAGTGCAGCGTGCGGACCGGGTCCGCCTCGTGTCGGATCATCTTGCTCAGGGGATGTCAGTGGCCTGAGCATGGAATACGCACTCCCTCAGGCTTCTTTCCATCAACTCCCGCATACTCCACCGCTCATTGCCGAACAGGGCGCCGGTGAAGGTGGCGTTGCCGTGGAATGATGCACGCCCCGAGTAGGTTCCTCGGATGCAGAAATCGGCGCCCACGCCGAACAACGCTTCTTCGAATGTGGTTGTTCCATGGAACTGGGCTCCGGAGAAATCCCCGTATTCCAGATGGCATTCGCTGAGGTCGAAGTCGATCAGTGTTGCACCGGAGAGTCCCAGGGAGATGTCTTCCCAGTGCGTGTCCGCCGAGTGGTGGGTGCGGTCTGCGAGGATCCGTTGTGCAGCATGTCGGACGTGCAACTCCTGAGCCTGGTCCGCGGTGAGGGCCGCCGGCCGGGCGGTCACGTCGAATGCCAGGGGCGTCCGCAGATACTCACATATGGTGTCGGCCACTCGTTGCCTGAGCCCGGGTTCGGCGTCGCCGAGCCCTTCGAGGGCGCGCAAGCCGGAGAGCCGCGCCGCAGGGTCCGAATCAGCGAGCTGACGACAGTACGCGCGGGTGGCACCATCGGGTACCAGGCGCCCCGAGAATTCATCCTCGTTTTCACCTTCGCCTCCGCGTTCGAAACTCACCGTCCAGCCGAAAGGCCAGTGCTGCTCGTCGTCCGCATCGGCGCCGGCCGCCCGGGCGGCGGTAAGGTCGACGGAGGGGTGGTCGAGATGTACCCGGCCGGAGAACGCCGCACGTTGGAACAGTGATCCGCCGCCGAATCGCGCCTTCCAGAACCAGGCCACGTCCTCGAACCGGGCGTCCCGAAAGGACACCTCGCCGTTGAAACGTGCTCCATCACCACCCTCCTCCCAACACTGGTATTCACCCATAAGAACGTCGCGTGGCCACAACGGGTCGTCCTCGTTCAGCTCTCCCCAGGGAAGCGCTCTTCTCTTCTCCACGGCCTCCCAGGTCATATCGTCGTTCTCATCGATCGACTCCTCACCGTGGCCGAACCAGGCAACATCCTGAAAGCGGGCCCCATCGAAATTCGCGCGACCGTGGAATCGGGTGCGGCCGAAAACAGCCCAGCAAGCGAACCGTACTCTTGAGAAGCTGGCATCGGATGCGAAGAGCGCGCACTGGAATTGAGCTACACCGGTGAACTGTGCACCATCGAAGACACACTGGCCGCTGAACAATGTATCCGCGAAAGACGCGTGGTCGAAACGGCATCCGCTGAAATCGACATCCCCGAGCTCGGCGCCGGAAAGATCCACCTGCAGACCCTTCGGAAGTTTCGCGGCAGCAGGGGTCTCTCCTGAGTTTTCCGGAGATACGCGCAGCTGGGAGGCGAGAATCCGGAGCGCAATCTGCCGCACCTCACGGTCCCTGTGTCCCTCCATCTCAGGTCCGCGCAAATAGCCGCAGATCGCGTCCACCACGCTCTGTCGCCATGCGGAGCCGTCCACGGCCAGCGCGTCCAGCTCGAGCAACGCGGAGTGGCGGGCACCGATGTCCCGGCCCGCCAAGCGGTCGACGGCTTTGTGGTACGCGTCAGGAAGCCGTGGTCGCGAAGCCATGATGGCCCTCTCTACTGACCTCCGCGTTTCAGTTGCGGCGGTGTCCGGACCTTGAGCGGGAAGGTGAAAGTGCCTTCTGGCCTGGGACGGCAGGGCTTGTACAAGGCTTCTGTCGTCTCGTCGGGAAGGCACTTTCCGCGTGCACACTACCGGGTCGCGTCCCAGGCCTGTCGTTTCGTCATATGGCTACAGCATCCGGTTCCGGTCGACGTCAGGGGCGAGAAGAGCGCCCACGCGATGACCATCATCGCCCAGGAGGGTGACATGCTTCAGGTGTACAACCCCTGGGGCTCGACCACTTGGGTCAGCGAGGACGACTTCATCAACAGCCGAATGGGCAAGGCTTCCAAAAGTGAACTCCCCAATGCGTACAGCGTCCACCTTCCGCGGTAGCAGGGGCGGTGCCGCGATCGCGGCAGCCGCGCTCCTCGCTCTCGCCACGGGCTGCGGCTCGGGCACCGACGAACCGACCGACGGCTCCACGAGTACCGCGAGCCGCCCGGTGAAGGACACCAGCATCACTGCCGAGCCGGGCGAGCGCTTCACGCTCACCGTCGACCAGAACGCCTCCACCCGCGAGTACTGGTACCTGGTCGACCCCGAGCCCGACAGCTCGGTGCTCGTCAGCCGCGGCCAGGACTACGCGTCGAACTCCGGTGACGAGCCGTTGCCCGGTGCCGGCGGCCGGCTCACCTTCACCTTCGAGGCCAAGGGCAAGGGGACCACCCGGTTCACGCTGCTGCACTGCACCTTCTCCACCTGCCAGGGCAACACCTCCACCCTGCCCCCCGAGACGACCGGACCCTCCGCCACCCCGACCACGGGGGCGGCCTCCCCCTCCCAGGCCCCCGAGCGCATCACCTACACCGTCACCGTCAACTGAACCGCAGCGGATCAGTCAGATGAGACGAGACACCCTGGGCCCCGCCGTGAACGGCTTCGCCCCGTACCCGCCGGACCGCACGGACGACGAGCCGGCCCAGCTCGGCATCACCGTCCTGCTGCGTTACGGCATCACTGCCGAGCCCGGCACCCGGCGCACCGCCCTGTTCGGCCACGGCGCCGCGGTAGCTGCCGTCATCCTCGACCGCCTCGGTACCGAGCCGCGCTCGGTCGCCTTCCTCGCCGGGGCGCGGACCGGCGAGTGCGGCAGCAGTGCCTCCTGGACCTCGGTCGGCCTCGCGAACCCCGAGCTGCCAAGAGACCCAGTTTCCCTGCCCCGGCCGACTGCTTCACCCGGCCGGGGCTCCTGTTCGGTGCCCCGGCCGTCAGGATCTGAACGACGACAGGTGCTTACCGGTTCGGAGTCGGTGGGCGGCGGCGGCCTGTGGTTGGCAGGCTCTGTGGCGCGTCCGGCCGCTGGTCGATCCCGGCGGGAGAAGTGCTCTCCGCCGTGCGCGATTCGACCTCGCCGACCCCCCAGCCGTAGGCGAGTTTGTGGACCTCCAGCACGAAGAAGGACTCGGTGGCGGTGACTCCGTCGATCTGGTGCAGGTGTTCGTTGACGAGGTCGGTGAAGTGCTGGGTGTCGCGGCAGATGACTTCCGCCATGATGTCGTACTGGCCGGTGGTCATGATCACGTAGGAGGTCTCGGGGAGTTCTCCCAACTGCCTGCAGACCTCGCGTGCGGTTCCGGGCCGGACCTTGAGGCCGATCATGGCGAATCGGTCGAATCCGATGGTCAGGGGGTTGGCGATGCCGACGACCTGGAGGATGCCGTTCTCCTCCAGCCGCTGCACGCGGTAGCGGACGGAGGAGGCCGGGATGCCGAGATCCTCGGCTATCTGGCTGTAGGGTCGTCGGCCGTCGGCCTGGAGGATCGCGATGATGCGCCGGTCGGTGTCGTCGAGCGGGCTTTCCTGCTGAGTCATGGTGGTGCTCGGAGTCTCTCTGTGTTATCTGCCTCTGACTGGGGCTCACGTCGTGTGGTGTCCCTCAGGGGGACGGTTCATTGTGGCGGGTCACGGGCTGTGACCGATCACAGGTAGTGCCGGTTCATGAGTCGAATCCGAGGCCGAGGCGGTCGAGCGTGCGCAGCCAGAGGTTGCGACGGCCGTGGGTGTCCTCGCGCGCCAGGGAGAGCCGGGTGGCCTGGACGCCCAGGTAGCGGATCGGCTCCGGCGGGAAGGGGACGGGCGGCCGGCGGATCATGGCGGGCCGCAGTCGTTCGGTGTTCCGGCCGTCGAGCAGGTCGAGCATCACCTCGGCGCCGTAGCGGGTCGCGCCGACGCCGAGGCCGGTGAAGCCGAGCGCGTAGGCGACGCGGCCTCGTGCGGCGGTTCCGGAGAACATGCAAAAGCGGGTGGTGGAGTCGATGATGCCGCCCCAGGCGTGGGAGAACGGCACGCCGTCGAGCTGCGGGAACGTCTCGGCGAACTGCCTGGCGAGCGTGGTGAAGGTGGCGGGCCGCTGGGTCAGGCTCTCCTGCGTGCTGCTGCCGTAGTGGTAGATGGCGTCGTATCCGCCCCACAGGATGCGATTGTCGTCGGTCTTGCGCACGTAGTGGAACTGGTTTCCGGCGGTGGTGATGCCGTGGGCGCCCTGCCATCCGATGGCGGCGAGCTGCTCGTCGGTGAGTGGGTCCGTGACGAGGGCGTAGTCGTACACCGGGAGCATCGACAGTGACAGGCGGCGCAGGAGCGGGCGGTAGATGTTGGTGGCCAGGGCGACGCGCTTCGCGGTCACCTCGGCGTAGGGGGTGCGCAGCCTCAGTGGGTGGCTGCGGGTGTCGAGGTCGGTGACCTCGGTGTGCTCGGCGATGCGGACGCCGAGGTCCAGGCACGCCCGGCGTAGTCCCCACACCAGTCGGGCGGGGTCGAGCAGCGCGTAGTCGGGCGTGAACATGCCGGTCTTCCACAGCGGGGAGTCGACGTACTCGCGCAGTTCCCGGGTGTCGAGCAGGCGGGCCTTCTCCCCGTGCCGGTTGGCGAGCTCGACGGCGGCGGGCAGCCCGGCGCTCTGCCAGGGGGTGGCGGCGACGGTGACCTTGCCGCTGCGGACGAAGCCGCAGTCGATGCCGAAGGTGTCGAGGTCGCGCTGGAAGGCGTCGAAGTTCTCCGCGCCGAGGCGCTGCAGCAGGCCGATCTCGTCCGGCCAGCGCTCGGCTCCGTTGGCGAGGCCGTGGGTGACGCTGGGCGAGCAGAAGCCGCCGTTGCGTCCGCTGGCGGCGTGTCCGCACGTCGCCTGTTCGATGACGAGGACGTCCAGACCAGGATCGCGCTGCTTGGCCAGGAGCGCCGTCCACAGGCCGGCGTATCCGCCACCCACGACGGCGAGGTCGCAGCGGGCGTCCTGGGTGAGTCTGGGCTGGGGCTCCGGCCGCTCGTCGCGCTCCAGCCAGAACGCGGCGGGAGAAGCATGGCTCAGGCGGGCACGGTGGTCGGTGGGCTGGGGCGTGTCGGTCATGGGTCCTCGTAAGGGAAGAGCTGCGGTGGCGGTACGTGGGCGACCCGGCCGCCACTGCGGGCAGCCGGGCCGGCTACTGGCTACTGCGTACGGGCTACGGGCCGTCGGCTACAGGCTGATCACGCCGGTCCGCAGGTCCGTCATGTCCAGGAGGGTCCACTTGCCGCCGATCCGGCCCCAGCCGGTGGACCGTGCGCCGGCGCCGCCGAACGGCATGTTGACGTCCCACCAGTTGTTGGACTCGTTGACGACGACCTGTCCGACCTCCATCTCCTCGATGAAGCGGAAGGCGGAGGTCATGCTGCTGGTGAAGACGGCGCCCTGCAGACCAAGCGGGTCGTCGTTCGCGATGCGCAGCAGGTCGTCCTCGTCGCGACCGGTGATGACGGGCACGACCGGACCGAAGGACTCCTCGCGGGACAGGAGGCTGTCCACGGGGACGCCGTCGACGACGGTGAACTCGTAGTAGAGGTCGGTCGGCATCCCGGTGCGGCGCTGCCCGCCGACGAGGATCTGCGCCCCCCGCTCACGGGCGTCCGCCATGTGCCGGTCCATCTTGGCCGCGGTCGCCTCGTTGTTGAGCGGGCCCAGGAGGGTCTTCTCGTCGAAGGGGTCGCCCAGGACGACACGCTCCGACTCCCGTACGAGGGCCTCCACGAACGCGTCGTGGACGCCCTCGTGGACGATGACGCGCTCGGTGGCGCAGCACACCTGGCCCGCGCAGGGGTAGGCGCCGTCGACGGCGGCCTTCGCGGCGGCGTCGAGGTCCGCGTCCGCGAGGACGACCAGGGAGCCGTTGCCGGAGCACTCCATGATGGAGCGCTTCAGGCCCGCGGCGGCCTGGATCTTCGCACCGGTGGCGGAGGAACCGATGAAGCCGATCGCGTGGATGCCGGGGTGGCGCACGAGCGCGTCACCGAAGGGGCCGTCGCCGGGAAGGATGTTGATCAGGCCGTCCGGCACACCCGCGGCGACCAGGCACTCCATGGCCTTGAGGACGGTCAGCGAGGTGTGGGTCGGCGGCTTGACCACCAGGGCGTTGCCGGTGGCGAGGCCGGGGGCGGCGAACTCGGTGAACATCAGCAGCGGGAAGTTCCAGGGCGTGATGATGCCCCAGACGCCCACGGCACGGTGGAAGGTGAACATCCGCTTTGTGTTGTCCCGGGACGGGAGCGTCTCGCCGTACAGGCGCACGGCGTCCTCGGCGTGGATGCGGAACAGCAGGGCCGCCTCGGTGACGTCGGCGATGGACTCGGCGAGCGGCTTGCCCTGCTCCAGGGTCTGCAGCCGGGCCAGCTCGTCACGCCGCTTGTCGATCTCGTCCGCGACGCGGTGACACAGGGCGGCGCGCTCCCACACGTTCAGCGCGGCCCACTTGCGCTGCGCGGTGTGGGCGGCCGCCACCGCGGCGTCGAGGTCGGCCTTGACCGGCAGCGGGACGGTTCCGACGTGCTCGCCGGTGGCGGGGCTGATCACGTCGAAGGCGTCGGTGCCCGAGCCGTCGGTGAAGGCTCCGTCGATGAACAGCTGGTGCGTCAGGGGTTGGGTGGACATCAGGCCTTCTCCTCAGGACGATCCGTCGTTGGCGCAGATCAAACATCGCCAAGCTTTCCGCGTCAACCCTCACGGATCGGCAAAGTAAATTGCGAGTGTTTGTTGTTCCATGACTCTTGACGGCGATTTCCTGTTGGCTCAAAGTGCTCGCATGTCACTCCACGCCGACGCCTCCGCGTCCCCGCCCGCCGCCACCGACCAGCCCGCGCTGGCCAAGAAGATCCGCTGGTACGACGGCTTCGCCATGTCGCTGACCATGCCCGCCGCACTGATCGCCTCGCTCGGCGCCTCCATCGGAGGGCTCGGTGCCTGGGGTGCGATCGGCCTGTGGGCCATATCGATGGTCCTCGCCACGGTGGCGAACTGGATCTACAGCGAACTCGCGGCGATGTTCCCCGACTCCTCCGGCGGCATCGCCGGCTACGCCTCGGAGGCCTGGAAGTCCCGCGCCCCGGTCTTCGGCCCCATCGCCAGCATCGGGTACTGGATCCCGTGGACCACCGCACTCGCCGTCTACGCCGGCATCATCGGCTCGTTCGTCCAGGTGCAGTGGTTCCCCGGCCAGGACTGGTCGGTCGACCTCGGCCCGCTGAGTCTCAGCTTCCCCATCGTCGTCGGCCTGGCCGTCATGCTGCTGCTCTACGGAGCTGCCATGATCGGCCTGCATGTCGCGATGTGGCTGGTCTACCTCACCGGCGGCGCCCTTCTGGTCCCGCTCGCCGTCTTCATCGTCGGCCCGTTCCTCAGCGGCGACTGGAGCGCTGCCCACCTGCACTGGGACCTGCACGGCGCGGCCGGGCTGCACAAGGCCATCGTCTGGCTGTACGTCATGAGCTGGACCTCGTTCGGCGTGGAGGTCTGCGCCACCTTCGCCCCCGAGTACAAGGACACGGTCAAGGACACCTCCCGCGCGCTGCGGGCCGGCGTGCTGTTCTGCCTCGGGGTCTTCATCCTTCTCCCCCTGGCCCTGTCCGGCTACCTGGGAGAGAAGGCGATCACCGGCGACCCGACCACGTTCTACGTCGCGGCGTTCCAGAAGCTCGTGGGCGGCGCGGCCGACGTCATGGTCGTCTTCCTCATCGCCTCCCTGCTGCTCATCATGATCACCGGTCTCGCCGACGGTTCCCGCGTGCTGTACGACATGGGCCGCCAGGGCCTCACCGTCCGCCAGCTCGGACACCTCAACCGCCGCGGCGTGCCGGCCCGCGCCCTGACCGTCGCCCTCGTCCTCAACGTCTTCGTGCTCACCGTGCTCAAGACGCCGCTGGCCATCATCGTCACCGGAAACCTGGGCTACATCCTCACCCACGTCCTGGCCGTCTCGGGCTTCCTCCTGCTGCGCCGCGACCGCCCCGACGCACCGCGCCCGATCCGGCTCCCGGGCGTCTTCGTGCCGCTCGCCTGGGTACTGACGGCCGTCCTCGTCGTCATCCTCGTCGTCGGCGCCACCGGGTTCTCGATCACCGGATATGGCGGCTACAAGGAGCTCGGCATAGCCGCGGCACTGCTCGCCCTCTCCGTGGTCCTGTGGTTCTACCGCACCAAGATCCAGGACCGCCGCGCCGCCCCGGAACCGCAGTCCGGACGCTGACCACCGGCCGGCCGCCAGGACGCGGTCATCGACGGAACGGTGCGGCTTACCCGGCAGAAGACCGAAGGCGCCCCGATGCAGTCGGCGTTCCTGTCGGACCGGAAGACCGGGCCGGGTACCGAGTAGCGGGCCGGCTCACGGAGGAGGCGGCGGCCGGTCGCCCCGCCGTTCGGCACATCTACGGCTCGCGATCGCAGAAAGGACCCCCGGCCGCGAAGGCGACGTTCGCCGCATCCGCCGGCGCCGCCGTCCAGAAACATCGACGTCGCCACCGACAACACTCCGACCGGCGCCCAGGACATGGCTGCGGCCACGATCACCGCCGACCCGGGGGTCAAGCACTGGGTCGTCTGGGGCTGTAACGACGAGAACGTCCAGGGCGGCGTCGCCGCCCTGCAGAACGCGGGCGTCGGCCCGAACGACATCATCGGCGTCGGCCTCGGCGCCTACCTCGCCTGCAAGGACTGGCAGTCCGGCAAGCCGTCCGGCATGAAGGCGGCGCTGTTCATCAACGGCAAGGACGTCGGCGCGCTCGTCGTCCAGCCCCTGTACGACCGCCTCAAGAGCGGCAAGGACTTCCCCGCGGAGGCATTCGCCCCGACCCGGATGGTCGACGCTGTCACCTGGCAGACCGTCGGCGTGGACGACGAGACGGGCGGCGGCGGATCGGTGGCCTTCACGGTGCTCGGCCCTGCCGCGTGAGCGGTGGGGCCGGCCGGCGTCCTCTTCCCGAAGCCCGGGGAGGTCGGCGCGCCCCGGCTATGTCTCGTGCGCCGGATGTTCTGCCCGGATGTCGACGGAGACGACCTCCTGGGCGAAGCCTCGGGCGTCGACGAGGCGGCTCATCAGCCGGACCGGGCGGAGAACGAGGTTGCTGTTGGTGACAACCTGCTTCTCGCGGTGGGCACCGCCTGCGACACGGAACTCCGCGCCGCCTTGGCCACCGTCGGGGCCGACTGGTTCACCGCACTGCCCGACGGGCTGGACACCGAAGTCGGGATCACCGGGCTTGCCTTGGACGCGGCGGCCGCACAGCAACTCACCCTGGCCCGCGTGGTGCTGGCCGACCCGCACACGCTTATCCTCGACGAGGCGACGGCACTGCTGGATCCCACGGCCGCGCGCCACGCCGAGCGGGCGCTGGCCGCCGTGCTGCGTGGACGGACGGTCATTGCCATCGCCCATCGGCTGCACACCGCCCGGGACGCGGACCGTGTGGCTGTCATGGAGGGCGGTCGGGTCACGGAATCGGGTACGCACGACGCGCTCGTGGCGGCGGGAGGCGTGTACGCCGCGCTGTGGAACTCCTGGCACGGCCAGCCGACAGGCCGGTAGCGGCCGGCCCGGCCGGGGGCACTCCAGTTCTTGGTCTGCTGGCGGTACAGCAAGACACCCTTGTGACCAGCAGGAATGATGTTCCATCGTGTCCATGGTGGGGTGTTGGGCCGCGCATGGTCCGGATCTCGGTGTGGGGACGGCAACGAGGTAGGCAGTCTTGAGTAGCTCCGGCGCGCAGGATCTGGGTGCGCTCGTGGCCGAAGGCGCAGCTTGTCGCCCGGCCTGCACGGCGGGAATCAAGACGCGCACGGCACATGCAGCCCGTACCTCGTACCCTCACCACCGGGTCAGATGCCCAAGATGGCGCGAGCGCCGGGGGCTTGACCGTGCACTCCTCGACAGTCCAGACTGCACTCTGCTTGCGCTCCGGAGGGCCGGGCAGGGCAGCGATGACGCTCTGTGAACGGGGGAGTGGATGGATGCCCGACCGCAGTCGGCTCGGGAGCTGAAGTTCCGCCAGCTGGCCCGAGAGCTGCGACGGAGGGTTCTCGACGGCACGTGGCCTCAGGGCAGCAAGTTGCCCACGGAGCAGTCGCTGGCGGCCGAGACCGGGCTTTCTGTGACCACGGTCCGGCGTGCCTACGAGGTGCTGGTCGAGCAGCGGCTGGTCGAGCGGCGGCAGGGCGCCGGGACCTTCGCGTCGGTACGGCCGGGCGAAGCCCGCCCCTCCGGCCGAGTGGTGGGGGTGCTGGTCCCGACGACCTCGTTGTACTACCCGCGGGTCCTCCAGGGAGTCGAGATGACTCTGGCGGCGGCCGGGGTGCGTATGGTGCTCGCCTGTTCACAGTACGACCAGGGCATCGAACGCGAGGCGATCGAGCGCCTGGTGAGCGCCGGAGTCGACGGGCTGCTCCTGGTGCCGCTTCTCCACGAGCTGGCCGACCCGCTGGAGCGCGCGGCCGAGCTGATGCGGCTGCCCGTGCCGGTGACGCTGATGGAGCGCCGGCTCACCGCGGCCGGGTCACGGGACACCACCGAGCATGTGTGCACGGACCACGCGAGCGGCGCCTACGACGCCGTGCGGCACCTGTACGACCTCGGGCATCGCAGGGTCGCCCTGGTGCTGCGCGGGGACGGTCCGCACGCCGCGGCGATCACAAGAGGTTTCAACGAGGCGGCGGCCGACTTCGGTCTGCGGGAGAGCGTCCGGTTCAGTCAGTCCACGGACGACTGGGATGCCGAGCAGGCCGACGAGGCGGTGGCTGCGCTCAGGGCCGACGGGGCGAGCGCCGCACTGTGCTTCGGCGACCGGGAGGCGGCGTTGCTGCTCGGGGCCGCGCGCCGGGCCGGTGTGCGGGTGCCGGAGGAACTCGCGTTGGTCAGTTACGACAACGAGTTCGCGGACGTGGCCGAGATACCGCTCACCGCGGTCTCCCCGCCGAAGCATCGGCTGGGAAGGCTCGCCGCCGAGATCCTGCTGCAGCGGCTCGCCGACGACGGAACCGGCCCTGTGCACCAGGTGCAGTTGCGACCGGGACTGGTGGTTCGGGCATCCTGCGGTGGCACATCTTCCTGGTTGTCCCGCAGTTCTTGTTGATTCCTCTCCTTCCCGCTCAGCAGCATGGGCCGCCCCCATCCCCAGGGAATCACGGAGGAGTTCCCCATGCCCCGAACAGCACGACCACGCCTGTCCCGGAGACTGGCAGCGGCCGCGGCCTGTCTGGCCGTGACCGCATCCCTGCACACGGCGGTCGCGGGCGCCGCGCACGCGGACACCGGCTCGCTCTCCCTCTCCACATCCGAGATGACCATCCAGGTCGACCCGGCCTTCCCGGCCGTCCAGCGCTACACGTGGACGGCCGACGGCTCGGTCCTGTACGGCCGCACGGGCGGCACCAACCAGATCGTCGTCAACGGGAAGGCATACACCCCCACCGTGCAGAGCACGGCCGGCGCCGACGGCGTCGACTACGTGCTCCGGATCGACGAGTTGAGCCTCACGCTCCGGGCACGGCTGTCCGTCAGCGGTCACGTTCTGACCTTCAAGGTCACGGGCATCGAGGACGGCGGCGCCGAGAAGCTCCGCACCCTCGCCATTCCCGACCAGGGACTGATCTCCGCGCGCGCCGACCAGCCCGGTGCCGAACTCGCCGATGCGCGGCTGTCGTTCAGCGGGGAATACAACGCCGAGACCGACATCGACCGGCATACCGCACTCGCCGACGCCCCGCTCGACACGGCACCGCGCGGCACCAGCTATGCGATCCTCGCCACGGACCGGCTCGCCGCCTCCGTCGAGACCAACTCGTTGGAGGACCAGTCCCGTCTGCTCGTCCGGACCACACAGACCGAGGGGACGAAGTCGACCTCGGTGACCAGCGGCACCTGGACCTGGCGGCCGACGCCCGTCGCCGGCCAGGACCCCGAGCCCACCGAACTGCCGTACGCCAAGGTCGTCCTCACCGGTGACCGGAACGCCGACGGGGCCGTGGACTGGCAGGACGGAGCCATGGCGTACCGGGAGATCATGTACCGGCCGCTGGGCGCCGAGAAGACCAAGAACTACGTGGTCTCCAACATCGAGTACAACACCAACAGCTTCGCAAGCCACCCCTTCACGCGCGTCCTCGACGACATCAAGAAGGGCAGCCTGCTGACGGACGGGCTCGGTCAGCTCGTGCAGTTGAAGGGCTATCAGGCCGAAGGGCACGACAACGCGCATCCCGACTACGGCGGCCATCTGAACGAAGGGGCGGGCGGCCGCAAGGACCTCAACCTCCTCGTCGAAGAGGCGAAGAAGTACGGCGCCGACATCGGCGTCCACATCAACTCCACCGAGGCTTACCCGGACGCCAAGAGCTTCCGCTGGGACATGACCAACGGCGAGAAGGACACCGGCTGGATCTACCGGGACGTCTCTTACCACATCGACCGCGACAAGGACGTCCAGTCGGGCGCTTTCGCCAAGCGCCTCGACGACCTCGCCGCCGACGTGCCGGGCCTGTCGTTCATCTACAACGACGTGTACTTCGGCCGTGGCTACAATGCCTACCAACTGGCCCGGCTCCAGCACCGCAACGGCTGGATGGTGCACACCGAGTTCGAGGACTACATGGACCGGGACGCGCTCTGGTACCACCGCTCGGGCCAGTACGAGGGCAACGGCGTGCGGTCACAGATCGTCCGCTTCATCCAGAACACCGACCGCGACATCTGGTACCGCAAGGACGCCACGCTCCTCAAGGGCCTGTCGAACCTCTCGTACGGCGGCTGGATGGGGCAGACCGACCTCAACGCCTGGCAGCGGAAGGTCTACACCAACAACCTGCCGACGAAGTTCATGCAGCACTTCCCGATCACCAAGTGGACCGACCACCGGGTCGACTTCACCGACGGGGTGTACTCGACGGACGCGACCGGGACCTGGCAGCTCTTCCAGGGCGACACCAAGCTCGCCGAGGGCGACAAGCTGTTCCTGCCCTGGGATCCGGAGAAGCAGGACAAGATCTACCACTGGAACGACGCGGGCGGCACCAGCACCTGGAAGCTGCCCCCGGCATGGCGGGGCCGCGACTCCGTCGTGCTCTACCGCCTCACGGACACCGGCCGCCGGGACCAGAAGACACTCAAGGTCAGGAACGGCACGGTCACCCTCACAGCCGACGCCCGCACGGCATATGTCCTCTACCCGAACGGGGCGGCAGGACAGAAGACCGTCTGGGGCCAGGGAGCGATCGTCAAGGACGGCTCCTTCAACAGTCACACCTTCGACGCCTGGTCGCGGAGCGGTGACGCCCGGATCGAGACCGGCGACAAGGGCTGGCAGTTCACCCGCTTCGACGGTTCGAAGGCCGGCCGGCTGACGCAGCAGCTGAAGGGACTGGCCCCCGGCACGTACGCGGCCTCCGCATACGTGCGGGTCACCGGCGGCCGTACCGCCACACTCGGGGTGAGCGGCCATGGCGGCGCGCCGGTGAGCCGCTCCACCGACACCTCGCCCGCCGACCTGAAGGACCCGGTCAACGTCTGGGCGGGCACCCGGTTCCAGAAGATGACCGTCCCCTTCACCGTGCCGCAGGGCAGCAGTACCGCCGTGATCAGCCTGTCGGGCGCCGCGGGCGCGGACGGCACCGCGGCCGACTTCGCCGATGTACGGGTCAACCCCACGACCGTCTCCCCGAAGACCGCGGAGCACTACTTCTACGAGGACTTCGAGGCCGCCGACCGTGCCTGGGGCCCGTTCGTCAACAGCGAAGGCTCGGGCAGTGACAACCCGCACAGCCACCGCGCGGAACGCCACGAGGGCTACACCCGGGACACCATCAGCGGCGACTTCTCGTTCAAGTCGTTCAGAATCGGCAAGGGCGAGGTGTGGCGGACCATTCCGCAGACGCTGGAGTTCAAGCCGGGCCGCACCTACCGCGTCGGGCTGAGGTACCAGTCGGACACGGCCGGCCAGTACCGGCTCCAGGTCCGCTCGGGCGGCGCGGGGGCGGAGAATCGGGTCCTGGTCGAGGACCCGCTGCCCACCACGACCGGCCGCGCGCTCGACAGCTGGCCGTCCGCCGACGATCCCCGGCCCGCAGGCTGGGACGACAGCGCACCCCCGCAGGGCAGCGCACCCAGCAAGGAGTACGGCACGGTGTTCTCCACCGGTGCCGAGGCGTGCGGCGACGCGTATCTTGCGCTGACCTCGGCCGGCGGCAAGGGCGCGGTGACCGTGGACGAGCTGGTGGTCGACGACCTCGGCCCGGCCCCCACGAGCGGCTCCGGATGCCCACAGACAGGTGCGCTGACCCTGTCCGTCGACGACATCAAGGCGAGCCCCGGCCAGGAGCTCCCCGTCACGGCGACGTTCACCAACCACGGCACCGCCCCGGCCACCGACGTCGAGGTGAAGCTGACCGTGCCCACCGGTTTCACGCTGCTGCCGTCCTCTCCCGCCACCGCGCCGAGCGTGGCGCCCGGCGAGAGCCTGAAGGTCTCGTACACCCTGCTGGCCCCGGCCGACCTGAGGTCCGGCTCGTACGACATCACGGGTGAGGTGACCTCCGGCTACCTCCGGCGGCCCGTCACGGCCATGACCCACCAGACGATCACCGTCAACTGTCGGCCCGGTGTCCGCTGCGAGGCGGAGGACGCGGTGCTGAGCGGGACGTCGGTGGAAACGCTGGCGCGAGGACAGAGCGGTGACGCCTACGTCAACTATCCGTCCGGAGCGGGAGGCTTCATCGAGTGGACCGTGGACGCGGCCGAGGCCGGCGACCACACCCTGGCGATCCGCTACGCCCTGCTGTCCGGCGTACGGCCGCTGACCCTTTCGGTCAACGGGCGGACGATCAGCACGACCGCCTACCCGGTCACCGGATCGTGGTCCACCTGGTCCGACGCGACGGCGACGGTCCCGCTGAAGGCGGGGTCCAACACCGTTCGGCTCACGGCGGCCGAGAACGACGGACCGAACATCGACTACCTCACGGTCACGGCAGGCGGCAACGGCTGAGACCGCCTCTTCACCGACGGCCCGTGCCCGGCAGTCTCCGCTGCCGGGCACGGGCCCCTGCCGTTCGCCCGGCCGTACGGCACCGCATGCCTGCCGCGTCAGGTCGATCGAATGATACAAATTGATCAGACAGGGCCGCGCGCCGCCGCGATTCGCGCCGTGGACGCGCACCAGGGAGAGGAAAACGATGACTCTCACAGCCGAGGAACGCCGGGCGCGGATCCTCGAAGCCGTCGGCGAACTCGGTACGGTCCGGGTCGTGCACCTCGCGGAACGACTCGGGCTCGCCGCCGTCACCGTACGCCGGGACATCGCCGCGCTCGCCGACAACGGGCTGCTGAACCGCTCGCACGGCGCCGTGTCGCTGCCGCGCGGAGCGGCCACCCCCGCCTCCACCGGCCGCGAATGGGTCATCGGCATGCTCGTCCCCACCGCCGGCTCGTACTTCGACGAGATCATCGCCGGCGCCCGAGCGGCTGCGTCCGCTGCCGGGGCGCGCCTGGTGCTCGGCATCGCGCCGTACGGGGCCGCCGAGGACCGCGCTCAGGTCGGGCAACTGCTCGAGTCCGGCGTCGACGGTCTCCTGGTCACCCCCAACTGGACCCCGGATGGCCCCAGCGGCGTCGGCTCCTGGATCAGCGAACTCCCCCTGCCGACCGTACTGGTGGAGCGCCGTGCCCCTGCCGACAGCGTCGGCGCCGGTCTGGACTCGGTGGCGTCCGACCACGGCCACGGCGTCATGCTCGCGCTGCGCCACCTGGCCGGACTAGGTCACGGCGCAGTGATGCTCACCGCGCGGCAGGACACCTGGACGGCTTACCAGGTACGGGCGGGCTACACCGAGGGGGTGCGGCTGCTCGGTCTGGAGCCGCGACCGGTGATCGACATCGAGCACCCCGGCCAGGACTCCGAGGCCATCGGGGCGCGGATCGCCGAGGGCGTCGCGGAAGGGGCGCGGGCGGTTCTCGTGCACAACGACAAGGAGGCCATCCAGCTCGTCCCGGTCCTGCGTGCCCGTGGCCTCCGCGTGCCCGAGGACGTGGCGGTGATCTCGTACGACGACGTGTTCGCGGCCCTGGCCGCGCCGCCGCTGACCGCCGTGGCCCCGCCGAAGCGGGCAGTCGGCGCGGCGGCCCTGGAGTTGCTGCTGCGCCGGCTGGGCAGCGGCGACGAGCGACTGCCGGTGCACCATCTGGAGCTGCTGCCGGAGCTCAAGATCCGCACCTCCTGCGGCGGCTCCGGCTGATCCTCCGTCAGGTGAGCCGGCGCACGGCGGTCACCGTGCCGTGCGTACCGTCACCGTGACGGCCTCAGGTGCAAGCAGGGCCTCGAGTTCGATGCCATCGGTCCGGCGCACACGGATCCGGGTTCCCTCGACACGCACGTGGAGCGCCGCGTCGGGTTGGGGCTCGGCGCCGACACCCGCTCCGGTCAGTCTCGCCGCGGCGACGAACAGCGAGTCCCCGCCGCCCGTGCGGCCACGAAGGGCGGGTACCGCGCCAACGGTTCCGTAGGCGGTGCCGGTCGGCAGCGTGTGGGTGCCTACCGCGGTGAAGCCGTGGACGTTCTCCAGCGACGAGAGCAGCCGAGTGCCGTCGGCGGTGGCAGCCACGACCCGGGCGGACAGGCCGTCCGTGCGTTCTTCGACGGCCGTGCCTGCCGCGGCCCAGCCGCTGTGCCGCACCTCGGTGCCGGGGCCGGCCCCGGTGACCAGGTGCGCGTGAACCTCGTCGACTCCCGAGGCCAGGACCACGGAGGTGACGGTGACGCCGGGGAGTTCGGCGCCTCGGATGCGGGGACGGTGCGCGGAGGCGGCCCAGCCGTCGCCCGCGCCGAGCGGCCGGATCCGGCCGCGCTCGCTGAGCTCGCCGTCGACCAGCACGCCGACGTGGTTGTCGGGCGTGTCGTCGAAGGCCGGGCCGGTGGCGGTGGAGTGGGCGAGGCGGGCGTACAACGGATTGTCGGGCTGTACGTGGTCGGCGGGCTGGTCGTCGCTGCCGTGGTTGTGGAGCCGGACGATCCCGTCGGCGGCGGTGGACTGGATCAGCCACCCGGGCCGCGGAAGCGGGACAACGGCGTCGGCGCGTTCGACCGGTGCGGGTTCCTCGACCGCGGTCCACGCAGGATGGCCGGAGGGGAGGAGAAGTCCGAGGAAGCCCTTGCTCGCCCAGTACGGCGAGGCGGGGCCCGAGTACTCCTGTACGAGCGGCAGGTGGGGCCCGTGCCAGCCCAGAGTGAGCAGACCGTCCTCGTCCAGGGCTCCGTGGTCGACGAAGTGGCGCAGCACGCCGGAGGCGACGCGGCGGGTCGCGCCCGGTGTCAGTGGGGTGTGGCCGGTGAGGGCGCCGGCCCACAGGGGCGCGGTGGCGGCGAAGCGATAGGTGAGGGAGCGGCCCTGGTGCATCGGGGATCCGTCCGCGCCGAAGGTGTGGGCATAGCCGTCGAGGTGCGCCGCGAGCCGGGGACCGTGCACGTCGAGCAGACGGGTGTCGCCGTTCAGGTGGGCGTGCAAGGAGGGGTAGAGGTGGAATGCCCAGCCGTTGTAGTGGTCGAAGGCGCGCGGACGGCCGTCGGTGTACCAGCCGTCACCGAGGTACCACTGTTCGATCTTCGCCAGTCCGCGTCCGACGGCGTCTCGCGCCGCGCCGTCCTGGTCGGCGGCGATGTCGGCGAGAAAGCCCCCGACGGTGAGCGGGAAGAGCCACCAGTTGTTGTCGACAGGGGTGTGGTGCAGGGCTCCGGTCAGCCAGGCCCGTGTCCGCTCGCGCACCTGCTCGTCGAGCCGGTCCCAGAGCCAGGGGCGGGTGATCCGAAGGGCGAGCGCGATCGATGCGGCCTCGACCATGGCCTGGTTGCGGTCGCCGATGACGAGCCAGGAGACGGGATCGCGTGGGGTGAGGTCACGGTCGGTGGTCGGGGTCCTGGTCCCGGCTGCCAGGCCCTCGGTGTAGCGCTGCAGGAAGCCGTGCGGGTCGTCGCCGCCAGCACCGGCGACCCGGAAGGCCGCCAGCAGGAAGGTCCTGGCGAAACCTTCGAGGGCGTCCGAGCGCGTCCCCGAGATGCTCGGACGGGGGCCGGGCAGGGGGATCAGGGCGTGTTCCGGACCGGCATGGCGCAGGGCGGCCGTCAACAGCCCGTCGGCGACCGCCTCCCAATGCGCCCTGGTCCAGCCGGTGTACGGGCTGAGCGCGCGGTCTTCCGGCGGAAGCGGGATCGAGGACATGATGGCTGCTCCTTGGTCCGATCAGGCGGACCGAATCTAGGGATCGAGAGATCGAACGTCAAGGATTCGATCGAATAATCTCTGTCAATCAATCCGATCTCTCGACAATCGCCCATAAATGCAAGAGGTATCCGACGCAAGCGAGCAGCCCGCGGTGATCACATCGGATCATTTGATCCAGATCTCTTGACTCTGATCGGAGTCGGTCGCACGATGGCGCCACCCGCACCGGCCGGCGGCTGTCGGCCTGCCGGGCCCCTCCCCCACGAGTACGCCGCCCTACTCACAGGAGCCGAGCCATGTCCTTCAGAAGCAACCCTCGCCGCGGCCGCAGAACCCTCCGGCTCGCCGCCGCCGTCACCGTCTGTGCACTGTCGCTGTCGATTGCCACGGCCTGCACCAGCGGTGACTCGGACGGCGATCCGCGCAGCGACGGCGCGGGCAACGCTCCGGTCACGATCACCTTCTGGGGATGGGCCAAGGGCACCGAGGACGTCGTGAAGGCGTTCAACGCCTCCCACAAGGACGTCCGGGTGACCTTCGAGCAGATCCCGTCCGGCAACGCCGGCGGCTACGCGAAGATCTCCAACGCGGTCAAGGCGGGCAACGCCCCGGACGTGTTCAACGTGGAGTACGGCGCCCTGCCGGACTTCGTCAGCCAGGGTGCCGTCCAGGACATCACCCCGCTCGTCCCGGACACGCTCAAGGCGAAGTACCTGCCCCAGGCGGTCGAGCTGACGACCCTCGGCGAGCGCAGCTGGGCGCTGCCCCTGGACGCAGCCCCGCAGGCGTTCTTCTACCGCAAGGACCTGTTCGCCAAGGCGGGCATCATCGCCCCGCCGAAGACCTGGGCCGAGTACCGCGCCGCCGCCGAGAAGCTCAAGGCCACGTCGCCGAACACCCGGATCGGCACCTTCTTCCCGGACGACCCCGGCGTCCTGGAGGCACTGGCCTGGCAGAACGGGGCGCGCTGGTTCGGCGCGTCCGGCGACACCTGGACCGTCGACCTCGACGGCCCCGCGACCAAGCAGGTCACCGACTTCTGGCAGCACCTGGTCTCCGACGACCTGGTTCACTCGCAGGCATCGTTCAGTCAGCAGTGGACGGCCTCGCTGCAGAAGGGTGAGACCGCCGGCTACGTCGGTGCCGCCTGGGGCGGCGGCGTACTCAAGAGCACGCTCGCCGACACGTCCGGCGCGAAGGGCAAGTGGGCGGTGGCCCCGGTTCCGACCTGGGACGGAAAGCCCGCGAGCGGCATGCTCGGCGGCTCCACCTTCGCCGTCTCCAAGGACAGCAGGAAGGCCAAGGCGGCGGTCGAGTTTGCGACCTGGGCGACCACCACCCCCGAAGGGATCCAGGCCCGTATCGCCTCCGGTACCTCTTCGTTGTTCCCCGCCTCCCCTGACCTGGTGCCGGTCGCGAAGGCGGCGTTCAATACCGATTTCTACGGTGGTCAGGACATCTACTCGGTCTTCATCGACGCCGCCAAGTCGGTCAAGCAGGACTGGCACTGGGGTCCCGCCATGGGCACCACCAACTCCTCGATGAAGGACGCCTTCGGCAAGCTCGGCGCGGGCGGCACCATCCAGTCCGCCGTGGACGCGTCCCAGCAGGCCACTCTCGCCGAGATGAAGACCCGCGGACTCAAGGTCGCTCAGTGAGCCGGCCCGACACCTCCGTCTCCCGCGCCGCCACCATCGGGCGGCAGCGCGGGAGAAGCGGGGCTCCGGTGCTGCTGCTCGCCCCCTTCTTCGCGCTCTTCACCGCGGTGACGCTGGTCCCGATCGGCTACGCGGTCTATCTGAGCCTGTTCACCGAGCGTCGCTCGGGGCTGGGATTCGGGGACGCCGAGACGATCTTCACAGGACTCGGAAACTATTCCCGGGTACTCGGGGACGGGGCCTACCTGGACGGTTTCCTGACCATCGCCCGGTACTGCCTGATCTACATCCCCCTCATGCTCGGCCTGTCGCTGGTCATGGCACTGCTCCTGGACTCGGCCCTCGCCCGGGCCAAGCGCTTCTTCCAGCTGGCGCTCTTCCTGCCGCACGCCGTACCCGGCATCATCGCCGCCCTGATCTGGACCTACCTCTACACCCCCGGCATCAGCCCGGTGGTCAACGCCCTCGACTCGGCCGGCGCCCAGCTCGACCTGCTCGGCCACCCCTTGCCCGCCGTGGTGAACATCGCCGTGTGGGAGTGGACCGGCTACAACATGGTCATCTTCTACGCGGCACTCCAGGCCATTCCCCGCGAGGTCCTGGAGGCCGCGGTCGTGGACGGCGCGAGCCCGCTACGCACCGCCCTCAGCATCAAGATCCCGCTGATCCGCGCCTCGATCACCATGGTCGGCATGTTCACCGTGATCGGTTCGCTTCAGCTCTTCACCGAACCCATGATCCTGCACACCACCGCCCCGGCCGTGGTCAGTTCCTGGACGCCCAACATGTACGCCTACACCGCAGCCTTCGAACGCAACGACTACGGCCTCGCCGCCGCCGCCTCCGTGCTGCTCGCGCTCGCCGCGGCCGCCCTGTCGTTCCTCATCACCCGGGTCGGCCGAGTTCGGTCCGAGCGACGTGCGGAGGTCACAGCATGACCACCCTCGCACCCCGGAAGCGCGCCGCCAGGTGCCCCTCCCGGCCCGGTCCCGCCCAAGGCACGCGCGCGGGGCGGCCGTGGACCCTCTCCAAGGCGACGGTGAACGGCGCGCTCCTGCTCGCCACCCTTTACACCCTGCTGCCGCTCGGCTGGCTGCTCACCGCCGCCGCCAAGAGCACTCCCGACCTGCTCGGCGGCAACACCCTCACTCCGTCCACCTTGCACCTCGGACAGAACCTGCACGACCTCGCGACCGCGGACGGCGGCATCTACTTCCGCTGGTACCTCAACTCCCTGCTCTACGCGGGACTCGGCGCCCTGCTCTGCGCGTTCATCTGCGTCTGCGCCGGCTACGCCTTTCACGTCTACGCCTTCCGTGGCAAGGAGAAGCTGTTCGGCCTCGTGCTGCTCGGTGTGCTGGTGCCCACCACCGCGCTCGCCCTGCCGATGTACCTGCTCGCCTCCGAGGTCGGCATCGTGAACACCTTCTGGGCCGTGTTCATCCCTTGCCTGGTCAACCCCTTCGGGGTCTATCTGGCACGGGTCTTCTGCGGCGGATACGTGCCCGGTGAGGTCCTGGAGGCGGCCCGCGTCGACGGCGCGGGGGAGCTGCGCACCTTCTGGTCGGTCGGCCTGCCCATGGTGATGCCCGGCTACGTGACCATCTTCCTGTTCCAGTTCACCGCCATCTGGAACAACTTCTTCCTGCCCTTGGTGATGCTCTCCGACAACCGGCTCTTCCCGGTCAGTCTCGGCCTCTACTCCTGGAACGCCGAGACCCGCTCCTTCCCCGACTTCTACCCTCTCGTCGTCACCGGCTCCCTGCTCGCGATCGTCCCGCTGGTGGTCGCGTTCATCGCCCTCCAGCGGCACTGGAAAGCCGGCCTCACCGCGGGCAGCGTCAAGTGACCCTCCCGCCCCACCACTTCGACCACCTTACGGAGAACCACGTGCCCCGCCGCAGGACTCCGCCCGAGGCGCCACCGCGCGCCCCCGAGGCACCGGGTCACCGTCCCAGGGCCTTACTCGCCATGCACCCGTCGCTCGCGCCCCGGCTCATCGACCATGCCACCCTGGGCCGCCTCACCCGGCTGGCCGAGCTCGACCCGTCGCTCGTCCTGGACGACTTCACCACTCCCGAGGCGGTCACCGCCCTCGCCGAGACCGAGGTCATCATCAGCAGCTGGGGGTGTCCGCCGATCACTGGGGATGTGCTCGCCGCCGCACCACGCCTGAGGGCGGTGCTGCACGCAGCCGGTTCCGTCAAGCACCACATCACCGACGCCTGCTGGGGACGGGGCATCCAGGTCACCTCCGCCGCGGCGGTCAACGCCCTGCCCGTGGCCGAGTACACCGTCGCCGCCGTGCTGTTCGCCAACAAGCGGCTGCTGCGGATCAGCGGGGACTACCGCAAGCGGCGTGGCCCGTTCGACTGGGAGTCCGAGTACCAGGACATCGGCAATTACCACCGCACCGTCGGCATCGTCGGCGCCTCGCGGATCGGCCGCCGGGTGATCGAGTTGCTCCGCCCCTACGACCTCCGGCTGCTGGTCCACGACCCGTTCGTGGCCGAGAGCGAGGCCGCCGCTCTCGGCGCCCGTCTCGTACCCCTCGACGAACTGTGCGCACAGAGCGACGTGGTGAGCGTCCACGCCCCAGAGCTTCCCGAGACCCGGCACCTGATCAGCCGGGACCGGCTCGCCCTGATGCGCGACGGCGCCACCCTGATCAACACCTCGCGCGGATCGCTGATCGACCAGGACTCCCTGGTCGAGGAGTTGGTCTCCGGCCGGCTCGACGCGGTGCTCGATGTCACCGAACCCGACGTCCTGCCGGCGGACTCACCGCTGTACGACCTGCCCAACGTCCTGCTCACCCCGCACGCGGCCGGCTCCCTCGGCAACGAACTGCATCGCATGGCCGCGGCTGCCGCCGACGAGCTCGCCCACTACACCGCGGGCCGGCCCTTCGCGCACCCGGTCCACCGTGAGCAGATCCACCGGACGGCCTGACCGTGGTCCGCCCCTTTTCCTCTCATCCGGAGGTTGCTGTGACACACCACGATCGTGCTCCCGCAATCCACGCCGAGAGCCATGCCGACCGGGAGATCGCCAGCCAGCCCGCCTGCTGGCGCCGCGCGCTGGAAACCGTGGCCTGCCTGCCCCAGGGCGGGCTGCCCCGGGACGGCGAGCGCGTGGCCGTGGTGGGCTGCGGGACATCGCTCTTCATCGGGCAGGCGTACGCGGCGCTGCGCGAGGCCGCCGGGCTCGGCGAGACCGACGCGTTCCCCGCGTCCGAGTTCCAGGCGGCCCGCCGCTATGACCGCGTCCTCGCCATCAGCCGCTCCGGCACCACGACCGAGGTCATCGACGCCCTGATGCGCACCGACCCGACCGTCCCGACCATCACGCTCACCGGCGACGTGGCCACGCCTGTCCGGGACGTCTCGGACACTCTCGTTGACCTGTCATTCGCCGACGAGCGGTCCGTGGTGCAGACCCGGTTCGCCACCACCGCCCTCGTCCTGCTGCGCGGCGGCCTCGGTCTGGCCCCCCGCGGATCTCCCCGAAGGGTCCCTGACCGCCGACCAGTTCACGTTCCTCGGCACGGGCTGGACGACCGGACTGGGCCGTGAGGCGGCCCTCAAACTGCGCTGGCGGAACATATCGACCTGCCCGTCGCGTTCGGGCACGATGTCCGGGCGGGCGGGCGGGCGGCCTGGCCGAGGCCCGGGCCGGTGCCGGCCCGGGGTTGTGCCGACTTTGTCTTCGTAGCGGGCGGGACGGGGATCGCCGGCGCCGTGTTCACCGGGGGCCGCGTGCTCACCGGTGGCCACGGTGGGGTCGGCGAACTGGGTCACCTCGTCGGCCGTCGTCGCCTCCCTCGGACCCGAGGGCCTGATCGCTCTGACCCCGCATGGCTCCTGGCAAGCCCGGCCCACCGAGCGGCTGCGTGGCAACCCGATCGGTGCCGGGGACGCCGCTGTCGCCGCGCTGGCCCTGGGGCTGGTGACCGCCACCGCCTGGCCCCGGCGACTCGCGGACGTGGTCGCCCTCTCCGCCGCCGCCGTCGCCGCGCCCCTGGCCGGCTCCTTCGACCCCGCCGTCCACGACCGCCTCCGCCGCCGGACGGACGTCCGCCCCCTCACTTCGTACCCAGAAGGAACACCATGCCCCTCGTAGGAACCGGCGACATCGTCAGCTACCTCGCCCCCGCCCGCACCGCCCTGACCCACGAAGTCATCCGCCTCCTCGGTGTCCTCACCTCCCGTGACAGGAGTGTTCCCGCACACCAAGGGGGTGTGGGTATCCGCGCCGACGGGACGCAAACTCACAGCGCAAGACGCCTCTTGCGTTGAACGGGCCGACTGCAGGGCTATCGAGCCTGACGGCAAATCTCCATCCTGGCGATGCGTCAGGGAAGTCAGCCATTGGTCAGCGTGAGTCCTGCAACACCTGGGGACAGCTGACCGAACATGCGAATGGCTGTAGGCTCCAGAAATCGCCCTTGACCTGCAGGAAGCAGGCAGGGAGCAGACATTTCGGGAGTCTCTTCATGTTTCGGACAGTATTCAAGTCCAAGATCCACCGTGCCACCGTGACCCACGCCGACCTGCATTATGTCGGTTCCGTGACCGTGGATGCCGAGCTGATGGAGGCGGCGGATCTGCTGCCCGGCGAGCTGGTGCACATCGTCGACATCGACAATGGTGCACGCCTGGAGACGTACGTCATCGAGGGTGAACGCGGCTCCGGTGTCATCGGCATCAACGGCGCCGCCGCCCACCTCGTCCACCCCGGTGATCTGGTCATCCTGATCAGCTACGCCCAGGTCGACGACGCCGAGGCCCGCGACCTGACCCCGCGTATCGTGCACGTCGATGCCGACAACCGGATCGTCTCACTCGGCGGCGACGCCTCCGAGCCGGTACCCGGCACCGCCACCGAACGGAGCCCGCACGCCGTCCCCGCGGCGAGCTGAACCGGCTCGATCACCGAGGGAGTACCCGTCATGGCAGAACCGGCCGACCGGATCGAACTCGACATCCGCGACGACCGCGCGAACGGCAACCTGCTCGCGTACGAGAACGGAAAGGCCACCGGAGTCATCGCGTACTTCGTGTTGGAGGGCGCCCCCGCCGCACTCGTGGCCGTACACACCGTCGTCGAACCCGGCCACGAGGGCAAGGGCATCGCGGGCTCCCTCGTCCAGGAGTTCTACGCCATGGCGGGCCGTGAGGGCGTTCCCGTCGTCCCGCTCTGCCCGTACGCCGCGAAGTGGGCGGAGCGCCACCCCGAGCGGGCTCCCGAAGCCCCGGCCGAACTGGTGGAGCGGGCGAAGGCACAGCTCACGTCCCACCCAGAGCTGTAGCGTCGTACGCCGACGAGGCGCGCTGATCCGTATCGGCGGTGATCCGTACCGGCCGATGTCCCGTACCGGTCGGAGAGTTGTACCGTTCGGTCGATGACACTCGCACTGCTGCACACCTCCCCGGCCCACGTCCCGGCCTTCGACGCGCTTCGGGACATGGACCATCCCGGACTCGGCCTGCGCCATCTCGTGGCCGAGGATCTGCTCATCCGGGCCCGGAAATCGGGCCCGGGAGCGGTGGCGGGGGAGGTCCGGGCGCTGCTCGCGGGTGCCGTCGCCGAGGGTGCCCGTGCCGTGCTCTGTACCTGTTCGACGATCGGCGGGGTCGCCGAGTCGGCCGCGGCAGCGGCAGGAGTTCCGGTGCTGCGTGTCGACCGTCCGATGGCGGTGGCCGCCGCGGCACGGGAACGTGTCGTGGTCCTCGCTGCGCTCGATGCCACCCTGGCACCGACCCTCGCGCTGCTCGCCGAAGAGAGGGGGGACCGGACCGCCGAGGTTCGTACCGTCCTGGTCGACGGGGCCTGGGCCTGCTTCGAGGCCGATGACCGCGAGGGCTTTCTGGACCTGGTCGCGGCAGCGGCCGATGCCGTGACGGACGCGGATGTGATCGTACTGGCGCAGGCGTCCATGGCCGACGCGGTCACCCGTACAGTCACCCGGATCCCGGTGCTCTCCAGTCCCCGTACGGGTCTCGCCGCCGCTGCTGCCGCCGTGCGCTGACCCCGCCGTCCGGACGGAGCCTGCGGACAGGTCATCCGGAACCCGTACGCATGGACTCACCAGGCGCGGGCCGCCGCTCCGGGGGACGGTGGAAGGAGATCCACCCCGAACCGTTCGGAGGCATCCGATGACCAATCCGTACCCCGACCCCGTGCCACCGGCGCCCACCCCCGGGCCGATGCCCGGGCCGCCGTCGCCGTTGCCGGAGCCGCCGCCTCCGCCGCCCGGACCCGTCCCGCCCGGCCCTGCGCCGGATCCGATCCCGCAACCGCCCTCGCCGAACCCCGAGCCGGTACCGGAACCGGAGCCGTCGCCCCATCCGACCGGCTGACCGTCACCCGGTGCGCCGCGCGGGCTCCGGCGCCCCGGGTGGTCCGCGAGCAGGCGCCGACCGGGACGCAGCCCCGACTGCTGCACTTCGACGACTGCTGCACTCCGAGCAGAGGTCCGGGCAGGGAGTACTGCGCGTGCGTCGGACCGAGGGGCCCGATCGCCCGGCCGACCACGTCGAGGCGCTCCGTGATCAGCTCGGTCTCGACCGCGTCGACACGCTCGCCCACCCGGCGGGCGGCGACCTCGCCATCCCGCACGCGGCCCGGCGAGGCGTTCCTCGCCCAGCGGTGGGCCGGTCCGACGGCCTGACTCCGCCGGACGGATCTCGGGCGGCACACCTCGGGACCTCGGACGCCGCGCCTGCTGCCTGCGTCCGGAGCGTTCGGAGCGCCCGCACGTGCGGGCGACCGGCCCGGGGAGGCGGCTCGTCAGGCGATGATCGGGATCACGGCCTCGGGCGTCAGCATCCGGAAGGTGAACGCCTGGTGGAAGTAGAGCCGGATGCTGGTCGCGTCGTGGTCCTGATAGCCGATCGACAGGTCCTGGCCCAGGCGCAGTTCGAAGTCACCGCCACGGGTGGACAGCAGCACGCCGCCCGTGACAGCGGGCGCCCACAGGATCTGGTCGTCGAGCAGTCGGGCCAGATGGGTGGCCACCGGGTATCCGTGGTCGGAGGTCTCCGTCGCTTCCGTATAGGCGTCGGCGCCGAGCAGCAGGCGGTACGGGCCGCCGACCCCGGCCAGGCGCAGCTGGGTCAGCGCCTGGCTGACCGCGGCCGGATAGTCGCGGGCGTCGGCCGGAAGCGGCAGTGGTGTGTGCGAGGAGCCGTCCCGGAGCCCGGTGATGCCGGCCGACGCGTATCCGTCGATGACCGCCATGTCCTCGGCGAACGCACACGTGCGGGCAGCGTCCTTGACGGGCTGCCAGTCGCTGTCGTCGGATCCGCGCTCGACGTCGTCCACCGCCGCCCGGGTCACCGTGAACGGCACCCGCCAGTCGATGACGGGCACCGACGTACGGGCACGGGCGATCACGTCCGGCGTGGGCGGGTCGATCCTGCGCAGATGGCCGTCGCCGATGGCCGCGAGCCCGGGACCGTCCGGCCCCGTGACATCGACGACCCGGCGGCCCGCCAGATGGCGACTGAAGGTGCGCCGGGCCTCTTCTTCGATCTGGTCCCAGGCGGCTTCCGTGACGGGGGCGAGTTCGCGGTGGAGGTTGTTCATCACTGGGTACTTTCTCGCAGGCTGCCGATGTGCAGCGAACCGTCGTCCGGCCGGGCCGGGGCCTGCGCCACTGCCGACGCGGACACCGGCTCCGGCAGGGCCTCGGCCGTGGTCACGGCGGGCGACGGCGGCGGGGCGTCGAAGAAGTCGGCGCGGGGGGCGTAGAAGAGCGTGCCGGTGACCGCAGTCGAGAAGTCGAGGATGCGGTCGTACGTGCCGGGCGGATCACCGAGGAACATGTTGCGGAGCATCTGCTCGGTCACTCCCGGGTCGGCGGCGTATCCGATGAAGTACGTGCCGAACTCGCCCTGCTCGAAGCTGCCGAACGGCATGTTGGCCCGCAGGATCTCGCGCGAGGTGCCGTCCGGTCCGGTGATCGTGTTGAGAGCGACATGGGAATCGGCGGGCTTGACGTCGTCGGGGAACTCGATGTCGGCGAGCTTCGTACGGCCGATGACGCGCTCCTGCGCCTCGGTACTCAGGGCGTTCCAGGAGGCGAGGTCGTGCAGATACTTCTGCACGACGACATAGCTGCCACCCGCGAACTCCGGATCCTCGGCGCCGACCAGGGCCGCCGACCGCGCATCGGCCCCCACGGGGTTCTCGGTGCCGTCGACGAAGCCGAGCAGGTCCCTGCGGTCGAAGTAGCGGAACCCCTGTGTCTCGTCGACGACCTTCACCGCCCCGCCGAACCGGCCGAGGAGCCGGGACGCCCACTCGTAGCACACGTCCATCCGTTCGGCCCGGATGTGGAACAGCAGATCTCCCGGGGTGGCGGGGGCGTGGTGATGTGCACCGTGCAGTTCCCGGAACGGGTGGAGGCCCGCTGGTCGCGGTCCGGCGAACAGCCGGTCCCAGGCGTCGGAACCGAAGCCGGTGACCGAGGTCAGGCCGGTGCCGGGAAACCGGAATCCGATGGCGCGGGCCGTCGAGGCCAGTTCCGGCAGCGTCTCGCGGACCACGGACTCACCACCGGGTTCGACCGTGGCGACGAGGATCAGGGCTGCGCTGGTCAGCGGTGCGACGACGGGCTGGGCCGCGACCTGTTCCGGCGTGGCATCGGGCATACGGAGACTCCATGGGACATCAGTGACACGGAACGTCAGCGGGCACGCGGGGGCGACACGAGGGCCCGCTGCCACTTACGCACACCCACGGCGGCACCGCACCCCGGGTCATCCGACCGGGCGACGGAGGGGCCGGTCCTGTCACCCATCGGATCCTCGGCGCCCCCGGTGCTCCACCGATCAGCCCGCCTCGACCTCCGACCGGTCGCCGCCCCAGAGCGTGTGGAAGGAGCCCTCGCGGTCCGTGCGCCGATAGGTGTGCGCGCCGAAGAAGTCGCGTTGCCCCTGCGTGAGCGCCGCGGGCAGCCGTCCCGCGCGCAGTCCGTCGTAGTACGAGAGGGCCGCCGCGAACCCGGGCGTGGGCACCCCCTGCCGTACCGCCTCGGCGACCACCGTCCGCCAGTCGTCCTGGGCCGCGCCGATCTCCCTGGCGAACTGTTCGTCCGAGAGCAGGCTCAGCAGGTCGGGGCGGGCGTCGTAGGCCGCCCGGATCCGGTCCAGGAACGCGGCCCGGATGATGCACCCGGCCCGCCAGATCGCTGCCACCGCGCCGAGGTCGATGTTCCAGTCGTACGCCTCGCCGCCCGCCCGGATCTGATGGAACCCCTGCGTGTACGAGACGATCTTGGACGCGTACAGCGCCTGCTCCACCCGGGAGGCGAAGGCCGCGGCCGCAGACTCGTCGAGCGCCGCGGCCGAGGGGCCCGCCAGGCCCTTGGCCGCCTCGCGCAGATCGGCGTGGCCGGACAGCGAGCGGGCGAAGACGGCCTCCGCGATTCCGGAGACGGGCACCCCGAGATCCAGCGCGATCTGCACCGTCCAGCGGCCCGTGCCCTTCTGCTCCGCCCGGTCCTGCACGATGTCGACGAAGGGTTTTCCGGTGGCCGCGTCGGTGTGGGCGAGCACCTCCGCCGTGATCTCGATCAGATAGGAGTCGAGGCGGCCGGTGTTCCAGCCGCGGAACGTCTCGGCGATCTTCGCGGGGGAGTAGCCCGCCACCTTGCGCAGCAGGTCGTACGCCTCTGCGATGAGCTGCATGTCCGCGTACTCGATGCCGTTGTGGACCATCTTCACGAAGTGCCCGGCCCCGTCGGGGCCGATGTGAGTGGTGCACGGGGAGCCGTCCTTCGCTTTGGCCGCGATCTTCTCCAGCAGCGGTCCCAGGGACTCGTAGGACCGGGGCGAGCCGCCCGGCATGATGCTCGGCCCGTTCAGCGCGCCCTCCTCGCCGCCCGAGATGCCGACGCCCACGAAGTGGATGCCGCGCTCGCGCAGCTCCTTCTCACGGCGGCGGGTGTCCTCGAAGTGGGCGTTGCCGCCGTCGATGATGACGTCGCCCTCCTCCAGGAGCGGCGCGAACTCCTGGACCACGGCATCCGTCGGATCGCCCGCCTTCACCATGATGACCAGCCGACGTGGACGTTCCAGCGCCGCGACGAACTCCTCCGGCGTCCGCGCGGCCACGAAGGAACCCTCGTTGCCGAATTCCTCGACCAGGGCGTCCGTCCTCGCGGTCGTCCGGTTGTGCACGGCGACCGTGAAGCCGTTGCGGGCGAAGTTGCGAGCGAGATTACGGCCCATGACCGCGAGTCCCGTGACGCCGATCTGCGCGGTTCCGCTCATCTGTGTGCTCTGCAATCTGTGTCGGGATGCCAGGATCTTCAGTATGGATACGGGGCGCGGGGACGGCTGTTCGGCATGGGCCGTATGGATCTGCCGACGGATCTCGCCAAGGTCACGGTCTCGGCGCCGCTCCGCGGCTTCGGTGTCAAGGACGTCGGCCGGTATTCCCACGTCAGGAATCTGCAGGATCTGCGGACCCGGGTCGCGCAGTCGGCACCCGCCGTGTGATCAGGTGGTGGTCTCCTCCGGCCACGGTGCATCCAGGCAGCAGTGGACGAAGTCCTGAACGATGGGATTGCTTGTCGTCGGCCGAGACCCGGGCGACGCCTACCTGACTGGGACTGACGCCGCTGACGGGGCGGTGGGTGATGCCGGGTCGGGCGTAGAAGCGGGCGGTGGATGCGGGGGTCAGGGCGATGCCGTAGCCGTTGGCGATGGCGCTGAGCCAGTCGTCCGGCTGGTCGGTGACGGCGCCGATGCGGACCGGATGGCCGTCGCGTTCGTCGGCGGCCAGCCAGTGGTCCCGCCACCGGTCGGTTTCGGGCGGGGCGGCCACGAACGGCTCATCCCACAGTTCCCGGAAGGGGATCACGTCGTGCGCGGCGAGAGGGTGTCCCTCGGGGCTCCTGGGTGTCCGGGCCATCGGCATTGCCGCCGCGACAGGGCCCGTCCTGGTCTTCATCGGCGCCGTCGGAGTACACATCCGTGCTCGCGTGTATCACAACATCGCCTTTCCTGGCGGTCACCTGGTTCTGGCCGCTGCGTCTCTCGTCCTCGCTGTCGCGCGATAGACATCGGGGCCGTTTCTGCTCTCTTGTCACCGGCCTTTGTCTGCCCATAAGTTGGGCGCTTGCGACGTGTTTTACTGCCTGTGGGGGAGCCAAGTCATGGCCGCGAACGGACGGCACCGCAGATACCAGCCCAGTCGACTCAACCGCGCCTCACTCACGGTCACCGCGGGAGGCGCGGGCATCGCGCTCCCGCTCATCGCGGCGACATCGGCGGGCGCCGCCGGGGCCGACGTCTGGGAGAAGGTTGCCGCCTGCGAGTCCACCGGCAACTGGCACATCAACAGCGGCAACGGCCACTTCGGCGGCCTGCAGTTCACCCGGTCGACCTGGGCGGCCTACGGCGGTACGGTCTACGCTCCACGCGCCGATCTGGCCACCAAGGACGAGCAGATCGCCATTGCGGAGAAGGTGCTCGAAGGGCAGGGGCCCGGTGCCTGGCCGGGCTGCTCGACACGGGCGGGGCTGACGAGTGGCGGGGACGCCCCCGACGTCAACACCCAGTCGGAGCACGCCAGTCAGGTGAAGAAGCCGGGGGAGGCCACCACCGGGAAGCCCAGGACGAAGCGGACGTCCACGCCTGCCACGCCGACCACCGTGCCCGGCATGCGCGAGTCGTACACCGTGGCCCGTGGCGACTCGCTCTCCGCGATCGCGGAGAGCAAGCAGGTGCGGGGCGGCTGGCAGCACTTGTACGCGGCGAACCGCAAGGTCGTGGGGGACGACCCGGATCTCATCCTTCCCGGACAGCGCCTGAGTCTTGATGCGGACCGGGCGGCGCGGACGGGTTCCGGCGCGGGCACGACCGAGGCAGCGAAGCCGAAGCCGAAGCCGGCGCCGAAATCGGAGCCGAAGGCGAAGGCCAAGCCGACAACGGAGGCGCAGGCGAAGGCCGAGCCGAAAGCGACGACCGCACCGCACGGGAACGTCACGCCGCAGCGTCGGGCGGCCGAGCCGAAGCAACAGCAGCCGGCCGCGTCGCAGCGCCGAGCCGCGAACCCCCGCCACCCGACCACGAAACCGAAGCCGCACCCGAAGCCGCATCCGAACAGGACCGAGAGCCACAAGCCGGAGCGGGTGGAGAAGGCTTCCGGTCTCGTCGCGCCGGTCGCGGCCGGTATCGGCACCCCGTACCACCAGTCCGGGTCCTGGGCCAGCGGCCACCACACCGGCGTCGACTTCCCCGTTCCGACCGGCACTTCGGTGAAGGCGGTCGGTTCCGGCACCGTCGTCTCGGCCGGCTGGGGCGGGGCGTACGGATACCAGATCGTCATCCGGCACAGCGACGGCAGGTACAGCCAGTACGCACATCTGTCCGCGCTCCATGTGCGCGAGGGCCGGCACGTCTCGGCGGGGCAGCGGATCGGCCGCTCGGGCTCCACCGGGAACGTCACCGGCCCGCACCTGCACTTCGAGATCCGTACCGGCCCCGGCTACGGCTCGGACATCGACCCGCTGGCCTACCTCAGGGCGGGCGGCGTCAGCGTCTGAAGGGGCGGTCCGGCATCGTCGGCGGCCGCGGACGACGCGCCGTCCCGTCGTGCGGCGCGGGTGTACGACGACCCGCCGGGCCCGAACTTCCCCTGCCCGATCCGGCACTCCAGCGGCTTCAGCAGAGGCAGCAGCGGGGCTCCCGAGAAGGCCACCGTGCCGGCTTCGGCGGCCGCGGCGGGCGCCGGAGCCGCACCCGCCGACGGGACGGGCATCGAAGCGGCGGGCTCGGGAAGAGCGAGATCCGGCCGCGCCGCCCGGGGCAGACCGAACGCAGGTTCGGGGGTTCCGTCGGCGCCGGACATCCCGTCCGTCCCACCCACTGCGACGACCGGGTGCGCGCTCCCCGCCCGCTGCCCGGCGCGGTGTTCCGCGTCAAGCTGTTCCGTCGTCAGCAGGATCAGCCCGCCCGCGGCGACCACTCCGCACGCCAGCGCGAGCATGGTGCCCGCCGTACCGTGCCGGAAGTGCTCGTCGAACATGGTGATGCCGACGGTCGCGGCCACCACCGGGTTCATCACGGTCACCGTGGCCAGCGGTGCGGTCAGCCCGGCACCCCGGTAGGCGACCTGGGACAACAACAGCCCGGCTGCCGCAAAGACGGCGATCGCCGGCAGCGTCGGCATGCCGGCCCCTGCCGCACCGGACGCCCACTGCATCGCCACCGTCTTCGTGAACACTGAGGCGATACCGAATGCCACTCCCGCTGCCCCGGCCAGGACCACGCTCCTCACCACCGGTCGGCGCACACCCTTGGAGATCAGGAAGAGCACCGCGATCCCGCCGAGCGTCATACCGGCCAGCATCAGCTGGTCCGGACCGCTCAGCGCCCGCGCTTCGCCGTCCCCGGTGAGCGCCAGCAGGCCCGCCAGACCGACGGTCGCCATGATCGCGCCGCGCCACGCGGTGGCCCCCGCCCGGCGGTGTACGAAGAGCGCCGCCATCGGCAGGGCGAAGACGATGGTCAGCGCACCGAGCGGCTGGACGAGGCTGAGCGGGCCGTAGGCCAGCGCCACGACATGCAGCACCGCGCCCACCCCGTTCAGTACCACGGCAGCCCACCAGGCGCGGTTGCGCAAGGGTGCGAGCGAGCGGCCGTCTCCGGCCGCGGCCACGCGCTCCTGGACGATCGCCCCGGCCGCATAGGCGACCGCGGAGACCAGCGACAGAAGCACGGACAGCGCAAGGGAACTCATGTACACCACAATGTCCTTTCCCGGCGCCCATGTCGTCGTCCTTGGGGTGGCACTCCGCCGTACTGCTTTGGTAGTACAGCGGAGGTCAGGGTGTCCCCCTGCCGACGGCAGTCATCCCTCCGGAGGACTGCGGAGCGATCACTCCGAGGAGCTACGGTGAACCCCGGGGCGCGGCCCGCGGCACTCCGGAGTGCCCGCGAGCCACCGGTCGCGGCCGAGGAACCGGGAAGGAGCAGCACGATGGAGGAGCCCGCAGCGGCCTCGGTGGGTGGGTTCTTCGCCCTGCGTACCACCGCGCAGCCCGAGGGGGCGCACCGCCCGCTGGCCCTGTTGTACGCGGGGGATACCGCGCCGCTCACGGTCCGAATCGATAAAGTCGCCGCCCGGCTCCGTACCCCCGAGCGCAGAGTCGCCGCCTCCATCGCACACCTGGGGCTGGCCTCCCGCCTCTGGTCGATGGCGCTCGGCCCGGCAGCGCTGACCGGCCGCTTCCCCGACCTCCCGCCCGATGCCCTGCACTGGGACCCACGGCGCGGCACCCCCGACGACCTGTGGCTGAGCACCTCCGAAATGCTGCCCGCCACCGCCGGCCGGATCCGGGAGACCGTTCAGTTCGGCCATCTCGTGCCCCTCGCCGAGGCGATCCACCGGGACGGCCCCCTGTCGAACCGGCTGCTGTGGGGCAATGCGGGGTCGGCGCTGGCAGGAGCCCTGCGCGAACTGGTCGCCTGGGCACGGAGCAACCGACGCCCCGACGTGTCCGTACGGGCCCGCGCACTGGCCGCCGAACTGTTCGACCACCCCGACCTCCGGAACACCGGTGCCCCGCACGACCCGGCGTTCCGCCGCCGCAGTTGCTGCCTGTACTACCGCTGTCCCGACGGCGGCCTGTGCGGTGACTGCGTCTTCGACCACGCGCCGAGCCCTTCCGCCGACCGTCGGCCGTCATGAATCCAGGTCCTCTCCGAGCCGTCGCCGCGGGGGCCCGACGAGCGCCCCACCCGTACCGGGCCGGGGCGCTCGCGTCCGAACCCTTGACGGGGGTCGCCGCGGAACCAAGAATGATCGCGCTCTGACAACGTTGTCCAAGGAGGAGTATCCATGCACCGGACCCCATGGCCGCGTCTCCGCGGCCCGGCGGCCGCTCTTGCCGTCGTCGCGCTCCTCGGCGGTGTCCTCACCACCGGGGCCACGGCCCGGGCCGCGCCCCGGACCGGCGGACAACTGACCGACCTGGTCAACCCGTTCATCGGAACCCAGAACGAGGGCAACACCTACCCCGGCGCCTCCGTCCCCTTCGGCATGGTGCAGTTCTCCCCGGACACCGGCCACAACACCGGGTACGACTACGGCGAGAACCACATACGGGGCTTCTCCGCCGTCCATCTCTCCGGCGTCGGCTGCGGACTCGGCGGCGACCTGCCGACCCTGCCCACGACCGGGGACGTCACGCAGACCGACTACGCGAAGTACGCCGCGGAGTTCAGCCACGACGACGAGAAGGCGAGCCCCGGCTACTACAGGGTCGGGCTGAAGACGGGGATCGGTGCCGAACTCACCGCGAGCACCCGCACCGGCGTACAGCGCTACACCTTCCCGGCCACCGACAAGGCCAACGTCCTGCTCAACGCGGGCCAGTCGCTGCACCGGACGCTCTCGTCCGAGGTCGAGATCCTCGACAACCGGACGGTACGGACCGCGATCACCGGCAGCGGCTTCTGCCAGGACACCAAGCCGTACACCCTCCACACGATCACCCGCTTCGACCGGCCGTTCACCACCTCCGGCACCTGGAACGGCGACACCGTCACCGAGGGCTCCGGGAAGTCCACGGCCGCGGGCGCCCGCAACGGCGCCTGGCTGCGCTTCGACACCACGAAGGACCGTACCGTCGAGGCCACCACCGCCCTGAGTTATGTCGACGCCGAGGGCGCCGCGCTCAACCTCCGTGCGGAGGGCGGCCGCAGCTTCGACCGGGTCGAGCACGCCGCCCGGCAGGTCTGGGAGAAGCGGCTCGAAGGCGTGAAGGCGCAGGGCGGCAGCGAGCAGCTCCGGCGTACCTTCTACTCCTCCCTCTACCGGTCCTTCCTCGCCCCCAACGTCGGCAGCGATGCCGACGGCCGCTACACCGGATGGGACCGGAAGACCCACCGGGCCGTCGCAGCCGACGGAGCCTTCACGTACTACCAGAACTGGTCCCTCTGGGACACCTACCGCACCCAGGCCCAGCTTCTCTCGCTGCTCGCCCCGCGCGAGTCGCGCGACATGGCGATCTCGGTCCTGCGCATCGACGCCGAGAGCGGCTGGCTCCCCAAGTGGGGCTACGGGACGGTCGAGACGAACATCATGACCGGCGACCCGGTCACCCCCTATCTCACCAACGCCTACCAGCAGGGGCTGCTGAAGGGGCATGAGGAGGAGGCGTACCGGGCCCTGAAGAAGAACGCCGACGGGGTGCCGCCCGCCGACTCCCCGCCCGTCGGCCGCGAAGCGAACACGCAGTACCTGAAGGACGGGTTCGCCCCGTACATCAAGGACCGTCCGCACGCCAAGCCCGGTGACTCGGACTTCGACCACGGAGCCTCCGCCACCCTGGAGTACGCGCTCTCCGACGCGATGCTCGGCGAGATGGCCCGCGATCTCGGCCATGACGCCGACGCGAAGCGGTACACGGAACGCGCCCAGAACTACCGGAGGATCTTCGATCCCTCGACCGGCTTCTTCCGCGCCCGCGACACCGCCGGGATGTTCACCGGCCCCGCCGACCCGGCCCGGAGCGAGGGATTCCACGAGGGCACGTCCTGGCAGTACCAGTGGCTCGTGCCACAGGACCTGCCCGGCATGGTCGGACTGATCGGCGGGAAGGACGCCGCCAACCAGCGGCTCGACTCCTTCTTCGCGTACGACAAACTCCTCGCCGACCCGGCGAGAACCGCCCGCGAGGTCTGGGTCAACGGCCCGTACGCCTACTACAACGCGGACAAGTACAACCCGCAGAACGAGCCCGACCTGATCGCCCCGTACACCTATCTCTCCACCGGCCAGCCGTGGAAGACCACCGATGTGGTGCACGCGGCCCTCACCCTGTTCACCGACACCCCGACCGGCATGACGGGCAACGACGACCTCGGCACCATGTCCGCCTGGATGGTGCTGTCCTCCATCGGCGTCTTCCCGGTCCAGCCGGGCACCGACACCTGGGGCCTGTCCACACCGGCCTTCGAGCGCGTCGACATCAGGCTCGACCGCCGTTACTACCCGCGCGGATCGTTCACGGTCAGCGCACCCGGCACCTCGGCCACCGACCGCTACATCCAGTCGGCCCGGCTCGACGGCGCGGCCCAGCACCGGACCTATCTCACCACCGACGACATCCGCTCGGCCGGTTCGCTCTCCTTCACAGTGGGCGCCGAGCCGTCGTCCTGGGGTACTTCGACCAGCGCGGCCCCGCCCGCGCTGGGCTGACCGTGAGCTGGGGGGCGGGCGGTGTCCCGCCCGCTCCCCAGCTCAGCTGCTCAGCTCGAACTCGGCCCGGATGCGCTTGCCCACCGGTACGCGCTCGGCGGTCAGCCGGTCGCACAGGGCCACCACGATCTCCATGCCGTGACCACCGGGGCGCGCCGGGTCGGGTGAGTAGAACAGCGGCAGGGCCGTGCTGCTGTCGTACACCGTGACGCTGACACGTTCCGCGGTGCCCTCCAGCTCCAGCAGATACGGGCCCTGGCTGTAGCGGTCCGCATTGGTGACCAGCTCGCTCACGGCCAGCATCAGATCGCCGCGGGTGTGCTCGCCGAACACGGCGAGCCACTCGGCGGCCAGCCGGACAAGAAATCGGTCGGCCAGGGCCCGGGCCCGCGCGATGCAGCCGGGTTCGCCGTCGAACACCTCGGCGCTGTGCAGAACCTCCGTGGGCCGGTCGGCCGGTCGCGAGGTGACCTGTTCGTTCATGTGCTCCAGCCAGGGCGACGCAGGGGTGTTCGATGACAGCTTCTCGACGTTCGCCTACCCGCGACGAACGGTCCCACTCCGGGGAGAACCCGGTTGATCTCAGCCATGGCCGGGACTCCCGGTGACGGAGTCCGCGGCGAGCCGCCGCGCCTCGGTGCGGGCGGGTACGGCGGGGGCGACCGGCAACGTGAAGCGGATGCAGGTGCCCTCGGCGGTCTCCGGGTCCAGCCAGATGCGGCCCCCGTGGACCTCCACGATCTTCCGGCAGAGAGCCAGACCGATGCCCGTGCCCTCGTACTCGTCCCTGCCGTGCAGGCGCTGGAAGATGACGAACACCTTCTGCGAGAACTCCGGCGCGATACCGATGCCGTTGTCCGCCACCCGGAAGTGCCACTCGTCGCCCTCCCGTACGCAGCCGACCGCGATCCGGCACGGTACGTCGGGGCGGCGGAACTTCAGCGCGTTGCCGATCAGGTTCTGCCAGACCATGGAGAGCGCCGTCGGGTCCCCGGTCAGCGCGGGCAGCGGACCCTCCCGTACGACCGTGGCACCGGACTCCTCCACGGCCAGCGCGAGATTGGCCAGCGCCCGGTCGAGCGACCGGTCGAGATCGACCGGCTTCCACCGGTCGTGCACCCGCCCCGTGCGGGAGAAGGTGAGCAGATCGTCGATCAGCACCTGCATCCGCCCGGCGTCGTCGACCGCGTAGTCGATGTACTGCCGCGCCCGGTCGTCGAGTTCCGCACCGTACCGCTTGTCCAGAAGATCGCAGAACGAGGCGACCTTGCGCAGCGGCTCCTGCAGATCGTGCGAGGCGACGTAGGCGAACTGCTCCAGTTCGGCATTGGACCGGCGCAGCTCCTGCGCCTGTTCCGCCAGCAGCGCCTCGCGGTCCCGGGACTCGGCGAGCTCCTCGACGATGCGGCGGCGCATGTCCTCCACGGCCGTTGCCACCGCCCGCACATCGGACGGCCCGTCGACCTCGATCCGGTTGCCGAACGCCCCCGAGCTGACCGTCTCCGAGGCGGCGGTCAGCCGGCCGAGCGGCCGGCCCACCATCCGGTGCAGCAGCAGACTCAGTGAGCCGACCGCGAGCAGAAAGCCCACGAGCAGCGAGACGACCACCCTGTCACGGGTGGTGCGGGCGGCACTCAGATCGGCGCGGGCCCGGTCGCGCGCCACGTCCAGGTGCGCCTGCTGCGTCGTGTACAGCCGCCGCAGGGTGTCGAATTCGTCCTTGCTCCGCCGGATCGGGGCGGAGGACTCGGACGCCGGGCCGTCCCGGCGGACCGCGGCGACCAGCGGCTCGGCATGCCGGCTGCGCCATTCCCGGGCGGCCGCGGCGATCCGGTCGAGATCGCGGGCGAAGGGCTGTTCGTCCCCGACGAGAGCACGCATCCTGGCCATCCGCAGCTGTTCGTCCCGCATTCCCGCCTCGTAGGGCTGCAGGAAGACCGGGTCGCCGGTGAGCGCGAATCCGCGGACCCCGGTCTCCTGGTCCAGCAGTGCGTTCTGCAACTGGAAGGACGAGGAGCGGGCGGGCTGGATGCGGTCCACCAACTCGGTGGTGCGGTCGGATATCCGGGACAGGACCACGCCGCCGACGGTCAGGCCCGCGCAGATGACCAGCACGAACACGGCGAGGATCAGGTGGACGCAGTTCTGGACCGACAGCCGCGAGGTCAGGCCGCGCCGGGGCTCCGGCGATGTGCCCCGGCCGCTCATCGCGGCGTCTCCCGTCCCCAGCCCAGATGGAGCACGGCCACGTCGTCGGCGAGACCGCCGTACGGGGACGCCGCCTCCGCGGCCTCGTCGACCAGGGTGTCCACGAAGGCGCGGGAGGCCAGCGCCCCGTGGCTGCGGGCCAGGGCGAGCAGTCCCTCCTCGCCCAGCCGGGAGCCCGGCCCCGTACGCCCTTCGAAGAGGCCGTCCGTGAAGAGGACGAGCCGGCCGTCCCCGGGCAGGGACAGTTCCGAGACGCTCCACCGCCCCGTCCCCGGCAGCAGCCCCAGGGCCATCCCGGGATCGGGCTCGACCCAGCTCACCCGGGCGCCGCTGCGCAGCAACAGACCGGGGTGACCGGCCCGCACCACCTGCACCCGGCGCCGGTCCGGTGCGAAGGCCAGTGAGGTGACGGTGGCGAAGACATGCGGGTCGGAGCGTTCGGCGACCAGGATCTCCTCCAGCAGCCGGACCTGTTCGAGCCGGTCGGTGGCGCACAGCACCGCCGTGCGCCAGGCCACCCGCAGACAGACACCCAGCGCCGCCTCCGCGGCCCCGTGGCCCGACACATCGCCGATCACCGCGTGCACCGTGCCGTCCGAGGTCTGCACCACGTCGTAGAAGTCACCGCTGAGCAGGGCGTGCGCCCGGCCCGGAGCGTACCGGGCCACCGCCTCGAAGGAATCGTCGTGCAGCAGGGGCACGGGCAGCAGCCCGCGTTCGAGACGGGCGTTCTCCTGCGCCATCAGCCGGTTGGCGCGCAGCGCCGCGGCGGCCCGCTCGACCTGCTTGCGCTGGAGGGCGTAACGGACCGAGCGGCCCAGCGCCTCCGGATCGAGCCGGCCCTTGACGAGGTAGTCCTGGGCGCCGGTCGCCACGGCCGACAGGCCCGTATCGGCCTCGGCCCTGCCGGTCAGCACCACGATGGCCGCGTCGGGCGCCGACTCGACGATCTGGGTCACCGCGTCCAGACCGTGGACATCGGGCAGATGCAGATCGAGCAGTACGCAGCACGGGGTCCGGCAGCCGGCCAGGAACCCGCGCGCCTGTGCGAGTGTCCTGCACCAGGTCAGCGCGGAGTCCAGTTCGCCGTCCGCGAGCATCTCCTCGACGAGGAGGGCGTCGCCGGCGTCGTCCTCGACCAGCAGGACCACGGCGTCGACCTTCCACACCGAATCGTCGACGGAGCCGTTGCCGGCCGGGGAAAGCCCGTTCTGCACAGGGACGCCGGCCGAGCGCACGAAAGGTCTGGCGGGAGAGCCGCCCGCCGGGAGTTCGGCCACTCTCCACCCCCTCGTACGGACGGCACGGCTCAGCCCCGGCCGTATCGCAGGGAAGCATATGTGACCCGATGGCGGCGGAGCCGTCGGGTCGGGACGGCGCTGTTCCCGGCGAGGTTTCCCGCGCGCACGCGGGCCGGACGGCCCCGTTCCCCGCGCGTCTGGCGAGTGACATCACACGAACGGAGCAGCGTCCCGTGCATGGCAGACTTGACCGGGGCGTTCGGCCCGGCAGGAGCAGGTACGGCGGTCGGCGCCACGAGGGACAAACGACAGAGGAACGGCAATGACGGTGACAGAGGACAGCCCGGAGTTCGCTTCCGGTACTGAGGAGTTCGGTCCCGGTATCGACCCGGAGCGGCTGGCCGTCTGCCTGGGCGTGCTCGACGAACTCGACACCATCGAGGTCGACCACCCCGACGCCATCGCCGTGCGCCGTGCCACGGCCGGGATCTACCGGACCGTGAAACAGCGCCGCCGCCAGGAGCGCCGCGCGGCCAAGACCGCGCACGACAAGGCCGTCACCGAGGCCACCGCCACCGGTTCGGCCGACCGCATCGACGACGAGACCCAGGGGGTCCTGCCGTCGTCCTCGGCGCGTGCCGAGATCGCGGGGGTCCTCCAGCGCCCCCGGTCCTGCTACATCTGCAAGACCCGGTACGTCGAGGTGGACGCGTTCTACCACCAGCTCTGCCGGCAGTGCGCGCAGGAGAACCGCTCGCGCCGCGACGCGCGGACCGACCTCACCGGCCGGCGCGCGCTCCTCACCGGTGGCCGCGCGAAGATCGGCATGTACATCGCGCTGCGGCTGCTGCGCGACGGTGCGCACACCACCATCACCACGCGTTTCCCCAACGACGCGATCCGCCGCTTCAAGGCGATGCCGGACAGTGACGAGTGGATCCACCGGCTGAAGATCGTCGGCATCGATCTGCGTGACCCCGCCCAGGTCGTCGCGCTCGCCGATTCGGTCGCGGCCGAGGGCCCGCTGGACATCCTGATCAACAACGCGGCGCAGACGGTGCGGCGCTCCGCGAACGCGTACAGCGAACTGGTCAACGCCGAGTCGGCCCCGCTTCCGGCGGGCGAGCTGCCCGCCGCGGAGGTCATCGGCACCTTCGGCAGCGGCACCGTCGACCGTGTCGCGGCTCTCCCGGCCGCCCGCAAGGAAGGACTGACCGCACAGGACGTGACCGAGCTCGCCCTGGTCACCGGGTCGGCCTCGCTGGAGCGGATCGCCGCCGGAACGGCGATCGACGCGGGCGGCCTCGTGCCCGACCTGCATGACACCAACAGCTGGATCCAGACGGTCGAGGAGGTCGAGCCGATCGAGCTGCTGGAGGTTCAGCTCTGCAACTCCACCGCGCCGTTCATCCTGATCAGCCGGCTCCGTCCGGCGATGGCGGCAACGGCCGCCAAGCGCTCCTACGTGGTCAATGTGTCCGCGATGGAAGGGGTGTTCAGCCGCGGCTACAAGGGCGCGGGCCACCCGCACACCAACATGGCCAAGGCCGCGCTGAACATGCTCACCCGCACCAGCGCCCAGGAGATGTTCGAGAAGGACGGCATCCTGATGACCGCCGTGGACACCGGTTGGATCACCGACGAGCGCCCGCACCCCGACAAGATCCGTCTTGCGGAGGAGGGTTTCCACGCCCCGCTCGACCTGGTCGACGGCGCCGCCCGCGTCTACGACCCGATCGTGCGCGGCGAGGGGGGCGAGGACCTGTACGGCTGCTTCCTCAAGGATTACGCGCCCGCGAACTGGTAGTCGGCAGTTCGAGCCGCGCGTGCGGTGCCATGGGCCGGGCCGGGATGCCGGTCCTGTCCAGGTATTTTTCCGCAGGCTTTTTCCGCCCGAAGTGGCTGAAAGTGATCTACGGCATACGTTCCATCGAGCGGGAACGTGCTCATATGGTTACTCTGGTGCGAACGGACGTCACCGGGGAGTCCACAAATCCTCCTCGGCCGTCCTGGGACAGGCTTGTCAACCGAGTCGCCGTCCCGCCCCGTATCCGGCGCCACCGCGACCGAACAGTTTTTGCCCCTGCCCTCGCGGGTGGTCGACTCCCGGTCGTGAGGCCGGGGCGTCGGTGACGCCCGGGGCTACGCGACACAAAGGAGTGCGCGGTGACGACACCAGAACTGACGAAGCACGAGAAACGACCGGCCGAACGTCACGGAGAACGGGCCCGCGGTCCCGAGAAGCTCCGGAACATCGAGGTCTGGGCCAGGTCCGCACCGATCCGGCTGGCCGGCTACGAGGACGACCTCGCCGAGCCGCACATCCTGCCCGGCATCGACTGAGTCCACTTACTCGGGCACCGAACCCCGAGCTCCGGCTGCATCACGCGGGCCGGGGCTCGGGGGCATCATGCGTGCCGGAGATAGTCCGTGGGCGGTCGTGGTCCACGGCTGCCTACGCTCCTCCCATGCCAACCCCAGAACTCCAGCGGATCAACTCCTTCCTCTCGGCCTTTGCCCGCCGCCAGGCCGCGCACGTCGTCGACCTCCCGGGCGGGTTCGCCGCCTATGACGACGCCTTCGCGCATTCCCGGGCGAACAACCAGGTTGTCATCGACACGGCCGTTGACTCCGAGGCGCTGCCCGCCATCGCGGAGGAGGCGCTGGGGCATCTGCCACACCGACTGATCTCTGTCCTTGACGACGAAGTCGGAAGGGCGTGCGCAGAGCCACTGATCCGGGCCGCGTACACCCACTCCACCTATCTGGTCATGCTGCACACAGGCCCGGTGCCGAGCGGTGGACCCGCGGAGGAGATGGATCTCGACGCGCTGCGTATCCCACTCACCCGGCGATGGCGGGGCTTCCTTCCGGATGCCGACGACGAGGTCCTGCGCGACCTCGTCGACCGACGCCAGGCCCGCCGTCGCGGGGCCGACGTCGTGCACTTCCTCGGCGCCCGCACGGAGGAGGGCGAGGTCGCCTCATGGGGCGACCTCTATCTGGACCCGGCAACCGGCACAGCCCAGATCGAGGACCTGGTCACCTCGGAGGCCCACCTCGGGCGCGGTTACGCCGATGCCGTCCTGACCACCGCCTTGCGCCTGGCCGCCGAAAAGGATTGCCGTATCCGATTCCTGACTGCTGATGCGGCGGACTGGCCACGACATTGGTACGAGCGCCGTGGCTTCTCCGCCATCGGCCGCTTCCACTGCTTCGAGCGGGGCTGATTGCCCGGGGGCGACCGCACTCAGTCATCGGATGGTTGAGGAGAGAGGGTTTCGTTCCGTCTGGAAGACTCCATTGACAGGTTCGCGACACGATCCAATCATCGGATGTCATGACCGAACTTCCCAGGCGCCATGTACTCGGAATGACGGCAGGGGTGGCAGTCGGCGCCGCCCTGCTCACCCCCGCCACCGCCGATGCCGATCCGCGGATCGGAGCCGTACCAGCGCAATCAGAGGCCGACGTTGCGGACGGCGGCTGGGGCACCGTCCCCGCCGCCGTCCCGGTGCCCCTCGACGAGTGGTTCGACAACGACGGCATCGACACCGCCGATGCCCGCGGCGGCGACTTCGACGGCTCCGGCTACACCTTCCCCGGCGAGGAACTCCCCGCCGGGGAACGGGAGATCAATGGCACAGCGTTCCTCTTCCCCGCCTCGGCAGCGGGTGCCAAGAACAACATCGTCGCCCTCGGCCAGCGCATCAGCCTTCCACCGGGCCGGTATCTCTCCGGACTCCTCCTCACCGCGTGCAGCTACGGCGCCGCGTCCGGCGGGGCCACGGTCCACTACGCCGACGGCACCACCTCGGCCGCGGTCCTCGGTGGCCCCGACTGGTATTCGGGGAGTGGCGCCGTCACCGCCGCGTACCGCTACGCGGCCGACGGCGGCAAGGACGGGCACCAGGTCTCCATCGCCGTCACCGAGATCGCGCTCGACCCGTCCAGGGAAGCCGTTGCGCTCACTCTTCCCACCACCCAGCCCGCCGAGGCCGGCAAGCCGTCCCTGCACATCTTCGCGCTCACCCTCCAACCGGCGGCACAGGGAAGGGCCTTGACGCTGCGCGACGCCCACTCCACCACCTCGCTGCTGGACTCCGGAGCCCAGAGCGTCGAGGCCACCGTCGTCAACGCGGGCACGGTCGGCATCCTCGCCTCCGACGGCCTCACACTCGCCGTGGACGTGCCCGGGGCGCGCACCGTCGCACCCGCCCGCATCACCCGGCTCGCCCCGGGCGATCAGGCCCGCGTCCGCATCGGCATCCGCAACAGGCCCGGCACCGCACCCGGCACCGCCCGGGACGGCAACGTCGTCGCACGCGGACGCGGACAGCAGGCCGCCACCGTCCGGCGTTCGCTCACCCTCGGCGTCCCCGACTACGCCCCGACGGACGACTCCCTCTCCACCCACCAGGCGCCGTACTGGTTCCAGGAAGCGAAGTTCGGGATCTTCATCCACTGGGGGATCTACTCCGTGCCTGCCTGGGCACCCGTCGGTACGCAGTACGCCGAGTGGTACTGGAACCAGATGCAGGACCCCGGCAACCCCACGTACACCCATCACCGTGACACCTACGGCGAGTCCTTCGGCTACGACGACTTCATCCCGATGTTCCGCGCCGAGCGTTTCGATCCGCGCTCCTGGGTGGAGCTGTTCCGGGACGCCGGCGCCCAGTACCACGTCCTCACCTCGAAGCACCACGAGGGCTTCGCGCTCTGGGACACCAGGCTCTCCGACCGCAACGCGGTGAAGATGGGGCCGAAGCGGGACCTCGTCAGGGAACTCTTCGACGCCTCGCGCCGCTACACCCCCGAACTCCATCCCGGGCTGTACTTCTCGATGCCCGAGTGGTTCAACCCCGACCACCCGTGGATGGGCCACGCCCCGCGCAATCCGTACACCCTGGAGCCGGTCCCGTACGCCGGATACACGGCCGGCAAGAACTATGTGACCGAGTTCCAGGGCCCGCAGATGCTGGAGCTGATCCACGGCTACGACCCCGAGATCCTCTGGTGCGACATCGGTGGCGACAACGACAGCCACCGGGTGCTGGCCGAGTACTTCAACCACGCCAAGAACCGGTCCCGCCCGATCGACGTCACCGTCAACAACCGTTCCGGGATCGGCCCGCACGACTTCACGACGCCCGAGTACACGACGTACGACCAGATCGTCACCGCGAAGTGGGAGTCCAGCCGCGGCCTCGACCCGTTCAGCTACGGCTACAACGCCGGGACGCCGGACGAGAAGTACATGACGGCCGAGGAGATCGTGCACTCGCTCGTCGACATCGTCTCCAAGAACGGCAACTTCCTGCTCGACATCGGCCCGAGGGCCGACGGCACGATCCCCGGCATCATGCAGCGCAGGCTGCGCGAGACGGGGGAGTGGCTGAAGACCAACGGGGAGGCGATCTACGACACCACGTACTGGGCACGGATGCCGCAGCTCGGCGAGGATCTGCGGTTCACCGTACGGCCCGGCAGGGCGTTCTACATCCACTCCCTGGCGCGGCCGGGTGCGACGCTCACCGTCGAGGCCCCGGTGCCGATCCGCAGCGGTGACCGGGTCACCCTGCTCGGTCACGACCGGCCGCTCCGCTGGCGCATCACGGGCGGCTCCCTGGTGATCGACGTACCGGCGGCGGCCCGCAGGACCGGAGAGCACGCCTGGGTGTTCAAGGTCGCCTGGTCGGGCTGAGCCAGGCCGGGCCGAGTGAGACGGGAGGCATGAAGTCCCGTACGTAGGTGCGGTGCCACCAGCGTCCGGTGGCCCGCAGTTCGCGCCAGGTCGTGTACCGGTAGCGGTACACCCTGGCGCGGACATGCGTGGGCGGGGCGTCCGGGAACGGGTTGTGACGCAGCAGCCGCAGCGTGTCCCGGTCGTTCTCCAGCAGCCGTTCCACGAACTGGCCGAACCAGGGGCCCGCGTACGCGGGGGAGAGCGCCGCGAACCACATCAGCCAGTCGAGCCGCAGATGGTACGGGGCGAACTGACGGGGCAGCCGGCGCGGATCGCCCGGCTTGCCGCGGAAGCCGTACTCCCGCCAGACCGTGCCGTCGTGGAGCACCGGGTCGTCCGTGCCCTCGACCGCGACCTCCAGCCGGACCCGGCTGATGCTGCCGAATGCGCCGTAGGTGTTGACCAGGTGCAGCGGATCGAACGAGCGGTTCATCACCTGGCGGCGGGAGACCAGGTTGCGTGCCGGGCGGTAGCTGAGGAACACCACCAGCGCGGTGACGGCAAGGACGACGATCTCGTACCAGAGGGGCGGCGCGGACTGCGAGGGAGGTTCGGTGAACAGGGACCAGTCGACGGCGGACAGCGCGAGGGTGATCGTCACCCAGTTCAGCCAGGCGAAGTTCCCCGAGAGGACCAGCCACAGCTGGGTGACGATCATCAGCCCCGCGGCCGCGCTCGCCACCGGCTGCGGAGTGAAGAGGAGTACCGGCACCAGAAGTTGGGTGACGTGGTTCGCGGCCACCTCGACCCGGTGGACGGACTTCGGCAGCCGGTGGAAGAACCAGCTCAGCGGTCCCGGCATCGGCTGGGTCTCGTGGTGGTAGTACAGGCACGTCAGCTTCCGCCAGCATTCGTCGCCGCGGATCTTGATCATCCCGGCGCCGAACTCCACCCGGAACAGCACCCAGCGCAACAGCCAGAGCACCAGGACGGGCGGAGCCGTGTGTGCGTTGCCGAGGAACACGGCGAGGAAGCCGGTCTCCAGCAGCAGCGACTCCCAGCCGAAGCTGTACCAGGTCTGGCCGACCTGGACGATCGAGAGATAGAGCGCCCAGGGCAGCGCCCAGAGCAGCATCGCCGTCCAGAGCGGAACGTACGAGTCTACCCCCGCGAGCAGGGCGACCGCGAGCGCGCAGCCGGTCCAGGAGACGCATGCGAAGAAACGGTCGGAGTAGTGGAGCCGGAAGAGGCCGGGCGCGCTGTGCCAGTCCGTGCGCCGCAGGAAGTCGGGCACGGGCAGCATGCCGCGCTCACCGATCAGCGCCCGGAACTGGAGCACGGCGGTGAGAAAGGCGAACAGATACACGCCGGCGAGAGCCCGCTGGAAGATCAGCCGGCTGAGCCAGTACCCGTCCGCGGTGAACCACTCCATCACCTCCAGTATCGGCCCGGTGGCCCGGCTCAGCCCTTCAGAGCCTGTCGGGTGACCTCTGATCGGGCGGCCACGCCCTGGTACGCACGCTTCCCGCGTTGCCGAAATGCCCAAGTAGCTCCTTCCCCAAGCTCTCAGCTTCGTTCGAGCAGGGGAGACCCCATCCGAGGACATCCCGGCGCCTTGGAATCGCACGCACCAGACCGCGTCCGCTACCCGATCGAAGGTCACCCGACAGGCTCTCAGACGCGCTCGCCGCGGCCCTCACCGACGATGCGGCGCAGCGTGGTACCGAGCCGCCGGGCGTACCACCGCTGAGCCACCGGTACGAGGGGCCCCGCGAGCCCGGCGTACCAGGCGGCCGGGCGGCTGAACGCCATGACGGTGAACGACACCGCCCCGTCGTCCGCCAGCTCCACCACGAAGGACTCCTCGCCGCGTTCCGGGTGCCCGGCCTCGGTTCCGTAGCCGAACCCGATGCGGTCCTGCTCGTACGCGGCCCAGACGACCCGGCAGGGCGCGGTGAACCGGAACGGGCCGATGCCCAGCGACACCCGGACGCAGACCCCGGCCTCGGCGCGGGCCGCCGAGGCGCGCACCCTGGCGCCGCTGGTGCGATGCATGCGCCAGTCGGTGACCGCCGCGCCCGCCGCCTCGAAGTCGGCGCGGCCGCGTCCGACCCGGGTCCGGTGGTGGAGGTGGTGGTATCCGTCGGGGAGCGGGCCGAGGCGGGTGGCGCCGACCTCGGGATAGGTGAGGGTGCTCATGCGGTCGTTCCTTCGTGGTCGGTGCGGTTGCGGAGTCGCTGCCAGGCGAGCACCGAGCAGAGTGCGAAGCCCAGTGCGTTCCCGAGGCCGTGGGTGGCGGCCATCCAGGTCAGTGTGGGGTGCGGGAGTCCGGTGGCCTCGCCGAGTGCCCAGCTCAGTGCGAGCACCATGGTGACCGCGAGGACGGCGGACGAGACGGCGAGCAGCGCCCGGGTGATCCGGTCCCGGTTCCGGTCACGGATCGACCGCCAGGTGAGGAGGGCGACGGTCCACATTCCCGCGGTCAGGACGACCGCGCCGGCCAGCTCGGCCCAGTCCCCGATGAAGTAGCCGATCAGGACGAGCAGGGTGCCCAGTGGCACGCTCAGCGCGGCGAATCTTCCCGCGGGGCTGTCGGCGGTCCGGCAGACGAGGCCCGAGACCAGCGCGGCGGCGAATCCGGCGTAGTGGAAGTGCGGCACGGTCAGTGCGAGGATGCCGAGCCCGAAGCCGAAGAGCGTGTGCCCCGAGCGCTCCGCGACCAGTGCGGTGGCGGCGATCGACGGCGTCACCAGGGCGGTGAGCAGGGCGATCTCGGCAGGTGCCGTGGCGGAGACTCCGGGCGTCGTGAGGTTGCGGAGCAGCCGGCGCGGAGCGTGCAGGGCGAGGAGGACGGTCCCGAGCGCGTAGCAGACCGCCAGGGCGGTGGCGGGCAGACCGCGCGGCAGCCACAGGGCGGCGGCACCGGGCACGGCGAAGAGCAGCCACAGACGGCGCATGCGGTCCAGCTCGGGTGCACCGATCAGTTGCAGCCCCGCAGGGACCACCACCAGCATGCCCAGCGTCACGATCGCACCGACAAGTACCGACATCGCCGTCCCCCTCGACTTGAACACGTTCAAGTGTGTTCAGTGGTGACTCTACGGCGCCTCTTGAACACGTTCAAGAGACGCCGTGGAGAGGGGACACGAGCAGGCCGGCGACATCGGCCACGACTGCCACTTCGGCTTCCGTGTCCGGTTCGTGTACGCGCTGCGGGCGGGTGGCCCGGATCCGACGGCCGGAGAGGACGACGAACCGGACGTCTGCGGGGGCGCGACCATGGCGCCTCGCAACTGCTTCAGCGACGGGTGCCGGCCCCCGAAGACCTCACAGGACGCCCCGGCGCCATTCCCGTACCAGCAGCCGGCCGAGGTACGCGCCTCCGATGGCCATCGTGTAGATGCCGACGGGCAGGTTGTCGAAGAGCGGCAGTTGCTGGGCGCAGAGATCCGCGAGTACCAGCAGCAGCGCGCCGGTCAGCGTCGACAGCAGCAGGTGCGGGCCGGAGGCCCGGGTGATGCGCTTGGCGATCTGCGGGGCCGTCAGCGAGATGAATGCGATGGGTCCGGCGACACCGACGGCGCCCGCCGAGAGCACGATCGCGAGGACGACGGCGACTGTCTTCGTGGCGCGGGGCCCGGACCCGAGCGCGCCCGCGATGTCGTCGCCCATCTCCCCGATGTCCAGCCGCCTGGCGATCAGGGCGGTGAGCGGAGCCACGACCAGCAGCACGCACCAGATCGTGGTGGCGTCGTCCCAGGACCGCGCCGACAGGCTGCCGTTGACGTAGGCGCTGAGTACGGCGGCCCGGTCGCGTTCCATGGCGTAGACGACGTACTGGGTGACCGCCGAGCCGATCGCCGCCACACCGACCCCGGCGATGACGAGCCGGGCGGGGTTGCGGAATCCGGTGCCGGTCGACACGTAGACCAGCGCCATGGCGAGGAGGGCCCCGAGCAGCGCGCCGAGCCCGACCGGCACGGTGTCCGGGAACAGCAGCGCGGCGATCGCGGCACCCGCCCCCGCGCCGGCCCCCAGCCCGATCACATCGGGGCTGCCGAGTGGATTGCGGGTGACGGACTGGAACAGCGCCCCGGAGAGCCCGAGCGCCCCGCCGGTGCCCACGGCGACCGTCAGACGCGGCCCGCGCAGCCGTTCCAGGACGAACGCGTTCTTCCCCTCCGCCCCGCCCGTCACCGCTTCGGCGAGATCGCCGAGCGGAATGCCCAGCCGCCCGAGCGACAGCGTGGCGACCGCGGCTGTCAGGAGCAGCACGAACAGCACGAGGGTCGCCAGCGCCGACACCCGCCGGACCGGCACCGCCACGGTCCGTCCGATCGTCAGGAACCCCCTGGGCGACGCGGTTCGGGTACTGGCCTGATGCGATGTCATGCGTTGCCCCTCATCCTGCGTACGGCGACGAGCAGCGCGGGCGCCCCGATGAACGCGGTCACGACACCGACCATCAGCTCCTGCGGGCGCATCACCACCCGCCCCACGACATCCGCCAGGAGCAGCAGCGCCGGGCCGGTCAGCGCCGAGAAGAGGATCTGCATCCGGAAGTCGACCCCGACCAGCGCCCGCACCACATGCGGAACGGCCAGTCCGACGAAGGCGATCGGGCCGACCGCGGCAGTGGCCGCGGCGCTCAGCAACGTGGCCGAGAACAGCCCGCCCGCCCGCACCAGCGGCGGACGGGCCCCCAGGGCCGCCGCCGTCGAGTCCCCGAGGGCGAGCGCGTTGAGGCCGGGACCGAGCACCGCGGCCAGCATCAGACCGGCCACCGCGAACGGCAGGACCGACCAGAAGACATCGATGTCCCGGCCGCCCAGCGCCCCGACGACCCAGTACCGGTAGCTGTCGAAGACCTTCGGCCGGCTCAGGGTCACCGCCTGGATGAACGCCATCAGTACGGCGGAGAGCACCGCACCGGCGAGCACCAGCCGCACCAGCCCGCCGCCCGACCCCGCCGATCCGACCGCATGGACGAGCAGACCGGCGACCAGCGCACCGGGCAGCGCCCACCACATGGTCTCCGTACTGCCCGACGCCCCCAGGAAGGCCGTCGCGGCGACGATGCTCGCGGAGGCGCCCGCGTTGATCCCGAGGAGACCGGGATCGGCCAGCGGATTGCGGGTCACGCCCTGCATGAGCGTGCCCGCGACGGCCAGGCAGAGACCGGCGAGCACACCGAGCGCGGTCCGCGGGTACCGGCTCTCGACGATGGCGGTGACATTCGGATCCGCGGTGCCGGACAGGACGTCCAGTACCTCGCCGAACGAGGTGGTCCGGCTGCCGAACATGACGCTCGCGAGCACGGCGAGCACGAGAACGACGACGGCGATGACGGCGGAATACACCCGTCGAGCGGTGCCGGTCCGTGAGGTGCCGGCACCGCTCGGCGGTGCGTATGTGGTGGTGGCCATGTGTGGTGGCGGCCGGTCTCAGCTGTTGCCGGCGGCCTTGACGGCCTTGTCGATCAACGGCAGGTAACGGTCGATCACCCACGGCACGGTGAGCGGGTTGATGATCGAGGAGGCGGTGACGAAGGAGTTGTCCTGGCCGGCGACCACGGCGCCGCTCTTGACCGCGGGGATCGCCGCGTACAGCGGCTGTGCCTCGATCTCCTTGCGGGCCTTGTCGTCCATGTAGAAGGTGAAGACCAGGTCGCTGTTCTGCAACTTCTCGGCGTTCTCCAGACCGATGAGCGCCGAGTCGGTGCCCTTGGTCTCCTTGAAGGTGTTCACCACCGGGTCGACCGTCAGTCCCAGCGAGGAGACCATCTTGACGCGCTGCTCATCGGGCTTGAACACACCGAGGGTGCCGGGGCCGGTGTTGTAGATGTACGAGAACGTGTGCTTCTTGTACTCCGGGCGGGTCGCCGCGGCATCGGCCAGCTGCTTCTCGATCTTCGAGGTGAGGGTCTTCGCCTGGTCCGGCCGGCCCAGCGCCTTGGCGATGATCTCGATCTGCTGGTCCCAGTCGGTGCTCCACGGCAGGTCGGGATAGGCGACGGTGGGGGCGATGTCCTTGAGGATGTCGTAGTCCTTCTGCGTGATCCCGGACCACGGCGCGAGGATGACGTCCGGCTCCAGTTCGGTGATGGCCTCGAAGTCGATGTCCTCACCGCCCGTGAACAGGGTCGGCAGTGTGTCGCCGGACTTCTTCACCGCGTCGTGGATCCAGGGCAGATAGCCCGTCTTGTCGCTTCCCCACTCGTACTTCTCGATGCCCACCGGGGTGTGGCCGAGTGCGATGGCCGTCTCGGCCGATCCCTGGCCGAGAGTGACGACCCGTTCGGGCTGCTCCTCGATCTCCGCCGTGCCGAGGGCACTCCTGATCGAGACGGGGAACGCTCCGCCGTTCTTCCCGGAGGCGCCGGAGGTCTCCTTGTCGTCGTCGCTCGACGAACAACCACCGAGGACGAGAACAAGGGCTGCGGCGGTGGCAGTTGCGGCGAGCGTCCGGCGACGCACGCGGGTGAACCGGGACATGGGTGTTCCTCATGCGTAGGCGGTCGGAGCGGTTGGATTCCACAGAGGAGCGGAAGTTTAGGTAAGCCTAAGCTAAGTCGTCATTCGTCCATAATCGACCCCGGGGGATCGGTGTCCGCCTTTGAGTCGGACCCATTGGTGAAAGGTCTGGATCAATCCGCGTTGGGCGCATCGTGGCCTGCGGACGTTCGCGGCCTGGCGGTTTCGTGGTGCCGTGTAATGATTGTCAGGATCATGACATTCATGCTCGGGGGGTGGGCTTCCGGCCCAGCCGGGAGCCGGAGGCGGCTACATGGCGCCGCGTGAAGGCGTTGCAGGGCCGTTGAACGAATCGTGAGCCGGGCGGCTCCGCCGGGGCGGGCGGAGCCACCCGAAGGAGGGGCCCGGCGGCCCGCCGCCGCGGCGGCGGGCCGGCTCATCGGTCCGGAACGGTCCGGTACGGAACTGTCCGTACGGTCAGGCGCGGGGCTCGGAAGCGTCCAGCATGGCGTCGCGCTCCACGACCTTGATCCGTTCGCGCCCCTGCTCGGCGCCCAGCGCCCGCTCGTGCGCGTCCAGGCGGTACCAGCCGTCGCGGGTGGTGTAGCGGATGCCGCGCTCCTCCAGGAAGGCGGTGACGGCCTCCGGCTCGGGCCGCTCCGGTGCGGGGAGCCGGCCCGCTCCGTGGTCCGCCAGGAGGCAGGCGACCGTCTCGTTGGCGTCGCCCTTGGTGTGGCCGATCAGGCCGATCGGGCCGCGCTTGATCCACCCCGTGACGTACACCGACGGCATGGGCTCCACGCCGTCGACGACGCGCCCCGCGGCGTGCGGGACGGTGCCGGAGGCCACGTCGAACGGGAGCTTCGGGAGCTCCTGCGAGTAGTAGCCGACCGCCCGGTAGACGCTCTGGACGTCCCAGTCGGTGAAGCGTCCGGTGCCCTTGACGTTCCCGGTGCCGTCCAGCTCGGTCCGCTCGGTGCGCAGACCGACGACCCGGCCGTCCTCGCCGAGGATCTCCGCCGGGGACTCGAAGAAGTGCAGGAACAGCTTGTGCGGCCGGTCGCCCACGTCGCGGATGGCCCAGTTCTCCAGCGTGGAGGCGACCATGTTGGCCTGCTTGTTGCCGCGCCGGGTCTCGATCGAACCCTCGTCGTACTCGATGTCCTCGGGGTTGACGATGACCTCGATGTTCGGCGAGTGGTCCAGCTCGCGCAGCTCCATCGGGCTGAACTTGGCCTGCGCGGGACCGCGGCGCCCGAAGACGTGCACCTCCAGGGCCTGGTTGGCCTTCAGGCCCTCGTAGACGTTTGCGGGTATCTCGGTCGGCAGCAGTTCGTCGGCCGTCTTGGCGAGTATGCGCGCCACGTCCAGGGCCACGTTGCCCACTCCGAGTACGGCGACCTTCTCCGCCTCCAGGGGCCAGCTGCGTGCCACATCCGGGTGTCCGTCGTACCAGGAGACGAAGTCGGCGGCACCGTGGGAGCCGTCCAGGCCGCTGCCGGGGATGTCGAGCGCGCGGTCCGCGTCGGCGCCGGTGGAGAAGATCACCGCGTCGTAGAAGGACCGCAGGTCGTCCAGGCCGATGTCGGCGGGGTAGTCGACATTGCCGAACAGTCGGAGCTGCGGCTTGTCGAGCACCTGGTGCAGCGCCTGGACGATGCCCTTGATCCGCGGGTGGTCGGGAGCCACGCCGTAACGGATCAGGCCAAAGGGGGCGGGCATTCGTTCGAACAGGTCGATCGAAACACCCGGGTCCTGTGCGGCCTCGGATTTCAGCAGCGCGTCCGCAGCGTAGATTCCGGCGGGGCCGGCTCCGACTATGGCGACGCGGACGGGGCGGGTCATGGAGTTGCAGGTCCTTAGAACGGGCTGACGCGGACAGTGCGGCGCAGGGTATGCGGCGCAGGGTAGAGGTAAGGATGGGCTTACCGTGCTACACGGTAACCGCTGTTGACCTGCGTCCTTCCGGCGGGCGGCCCTCCGGGAGCCCCGGAGCGGCCCCGTCCGGCGCCCCGCACCGGTTGTGGGGCGTCCCCGAACGCGGGGTACCGGAGTCTCCCGGCGGCGCCGGGTTCGCTCGAAGAATCGGACAAATGATGGCAGAGTGACCCACATGGATGATCGGGTAGCGGGTGCCCTGTCACTCCCGGACGGCTGGCCCGCCCACCCGGATCTCAGTCTCGCCCTGAACCGTATGGGCAGCTTCGACTGGGACCTCGACAGCGGCCTGATGCACATGGACCGGGCCGCGCTCGAGGTGCTCGACCTGCGGGCCGAGGAGTACGACGACCGGCCGGAGTCGATCGCGCCGCGGGTGCCGCCGGACGAGGGCGTCCGGCTCGATGCCATGGTCGCGCAGGCGCTCAAGGGCGGGCAGCGCAACTATGGCGCGTACTTCAGGATCCTGAGGCGCGACGGCACCCTGCGCTGGACTCATACCCAGGGCTTCATTCAGCGCGACGGGAGCGGCCGCCCCCATCGCATCATCGGGATCGTGCGCGACGCCACCCAGGAGCTGGCCGACTCGACGGCCCGCCGGGAACTGGACATGGAGCGGCGGCGCCGTACCAGCCTGGTGGAGGGCACCGCGGCCGCACTCGCCCACGCCCGGACCGTCGGGGACGTCATCGAGGTGCTGAAGAACTCCCAGGGTCTGGCACATCTCGGTGCGACCAGCCTGGTCGTGGGTCTGATCGAGGCCGGGCGCATCCATCTGGTCGCGGACGGGCCGGAGGGCTCGTTCGTCCCCGGCACCCGCTACACGCGGACGGACGAGCCGTACCCGATGAGTGAGGTGGTGCGCACGCTCGCGCCCCGCTTCATCGAGTCCGCCACGGATTTCGCCGCCTCGTACCCGATTCTCTGGCCGCACATCAGCCATCTCGGGATCACGTCCGCCGCGTATCTGCCGCTGATCGCCCAGGCCCGGCCCATAGGTGCGCTCGGGCTGCTCTACAGCGACAAGGACGGCTTCACCGGCGACGAGCGCAATCTGCTCGTCGCACTCGGCAGTTCCATCGCCCAGAGTCTTCAGCGGGCCATGCTGTACGAGCAGGAGCACGATCTCGCCGAGGGTCTCCAGCAGGCCATGCTGCCGCGCCGGATTCCGGACGTGCCGGGGGCCCAGGTCGCCGTCCGGTACCGGTCGGCCCGGCTGGGCCGGGACATCGGGGGCGACTGGTACGACGTCATCCCGCTGCCCGGCGGCCGGGTCGGGGTCGTCATCGGGGACGTGCAGGGGCATGACACGCACGCCGCTGCCGTCATGGGGCAGCTGCGCATCGTGCTGCGGGCGTACGCGGCCGAGGGGCACAGTCCCGCCACGGTGATGGCCCGCGCCTCCGTCTTCCTCCACGAGCTGGACACCGACCGCTTCGCCACCTGCACCTATGCGGAGGTCGACCTGACGACCGGAGTGGTGCAGCTGGTCCGGGCCGGTCATGTCGATCCACTGATGCGCGAGGCCGACGGCGGCTGCCGCAGGCTGTTCACCGAGGGCGGGCTGCCGCTGGGGCTCTCCGCCGAGTTCGGGCGGCTGGAGTACCTGGTCGGCACGATCGAGCTGGACCCCGGGCAGACGCTGGTGCTGTTCACCGACGGGCTGGTGGAGCTGCCCGGCGCGGATCTCGACGAGGGGATCCAGCTGCTGACGTCCATGGTGCGCAACGGCCCGCGGGACCTCCAGAAGCTGGCCGACCGGCTCTGCGAAGAGGTCGACGAGCGCGGCGGACAGGATGACGTGGCGGTCCTGCTGCTGGGCCGCAACATTGCTCACGCACCCCAGCCGGGCGGCAGGCTCCAGCAGCATGTCGCACAGGGGGATCCCGAGGCGCTGAGTTCCGCGCGGCACATGATCCGGGCGGCGGTACGGGCCTGGGGCGCCGGGACGCGGGCCGACGAGGTCGAGCTGGCGGCCGACGAGCTGATCACCAATGCGCTGATGCACACCGACGGCGGAGCGATCGTCACGATCCGGGTGCTCGCCGGGCCCGAGCGGCGTCTGCGGGTCGATGTCGAGGACCGCTCCAGTGTGCTGCCCCGGCGGCGGGACGCGGGGGAGGCCGGGGTCTCCGGGCGGGGGCTGATGCTGGTCGACCGGCTGGCGGACCTCTGGGGCGTGGAGTCGCGGGGCAGCGGCAAGTGCGTGTGGTGCGAATTCGTCATCCCCGAACGCGAATGACGAGATGCCGGTGCGGCCCGTCAGGTGTTGAGTACTACCCGACAGTAACAGAAAGTAACATGTCTGTGCTTGACCGTAACCGACCGCGAGCGATTGACTGCGACTCCGTCAGTTCTGTCTTCCGATGACTTGAGGATCCGTTGGGCACTGAGCTGCTGACCCCCCTCGACCTGGCCTTCTGGCACCTCGAATCCGATGCCCATCCCATGCACCTCGGTGCGCTCGCCGTGTTCTCCCCGGTGCCCGACCCGGCGCACCGCGTCGGCCCGGAGGCCGTGCTGGAACTGCTGGGCAGCCGCGCGGCCGCGATTCCACGGTTGCGGATGAGGGTCAGGGACGTACTGCTGCCGGTCGGCGGCGCGGCCTGGTTCGCTGACAAGGACTTCGATGTACGGCGGCACATCGCATGGGTGCGGCCGACCGGGGCGGAGCCGTGCGACGGGGGCGGCGGATTCATGGCGGGTGCCACCCGGCTTGCGGGGGAACTGATGGAGCGACCCCTCGAACGGGGGCTGCCGCCCTGGCAGATGTACGTGATCGGCGGCGCCGGCGACGGCGCCTTCGCCGTACTCGTCAAGCTCCACCACGCTCTCGCCGACGGAATGCGCGCGGTCGCCATCGGTGCCGGGATCTTCGACGAGATCGCCTCCGCCACCGGACGCGCCCGGAACGGCACGCCCGCCCGCCGGGCGCGCGCGGTCCCGCCCCGCTCCTGGATGCCGGGCCCGCGGCAGGTCGCCGGGCTCGCGCGGGACCGGATCGAGGATCTCGGGCGGGCATTCGGCGTCGGTGCCTCCATGGTGCGGGCCAGCCGCCTCGATCTGCGCGGCGCGCCCGCGCTCACCGCGAGCTCCAGCGGCACCCGGCGGCTGGCCACCGCGGACCTGGATCTCGGGGAGATCCAGCGGATCCGCCGCGTCGCCGGGGGCACGACCAACGACGTCCTGCTCGCGGTCGTCGCCGGGGCGCTCCGCCGCTGGATGCTGGAGCGCGGAGAATCGCTGCCGGCCGAGGACCCGCGCGCGCTGGTGCCGGTCTCCCGCCGCAGACCGGGTCAGGCCGCCGCGACCGGGAACAAGCTCTCCGCCTACCTGCTCGAACTCCCCGTCTCCGAACCCGATGCCTGGAACCGGCTCCGCACCGTCCGCACGGCCATGGACCGCAACAAGTCCCGAGGGCCCTTCCGGGGTGCCGGGGCGGTAGCCGTACTCGCCGATCAACTGCCCTCGCTGGCCCACCGCTTCGGCGCGCCCCTCGCCGGGAACGCGGCCAGGATGCTCTTCGACGTCCTGGTCACCAGCGTGCCCCTGCCGCGCTCGGCGCTCTCGCTCGGCGGCTGCCCGCTGCGCGCCGTCTACCCGATGGCGCCGCTGGCCCGCGGTCAGTCCCTGGCCATCGCCCTGTCCGCGTACGGCGGCCGGGTCCAGGTCGGGCTGGTGGCCGACGGCAAGGCGCTGCCCGATCTGGAGCGGCTGGCGAGCTGTGCCGATGACGAGGTGGCGCAACTGCTCGCACTGCTGCCGACCTGTTGAACGGTCCGCGCCCCGATCGGCCATAGATCGGACAGATCTCCGGAAAGTTGCCGGAGATCTTGGTGGCCGAGGTGTTGACGCGCCCAAGTGATCCGATGAATATTCGCTGTGTGCAAGAAGTGATCACCAGGGAGGGCGGCGGAAGCATGCGGCGCAGCAGACTGGGAAGCAGCGCGGTCGAGATCACCGAGCTGTCCTTCGGAGCGGCCGCCATCGGCAATCTCTTCAGCGCGGTCGACCCCGCCCAGGCGGCGGCCGCCGTGGACGCCGCCTGGGACGAGGGCATCCGCTACTTCGACACCGCGCCGCACTACGGACTCGGTCTCTCCGAACGGCGGCTGGGCGAGGCCCTGCGCGGCCGGCCCCGCGACACGTACGTCCTGTCCACCAAGGTGGGACGGGTGCTGGACCCGCTGCCCGCCGGCACAGCCCCCGCCGCCGAGCACCTGTCCGACGGCCTCTCCGAGGGCTTCGCCGTACCGGCCACCCACCGCCGCCGCTGGGACTTCAGCGCCGACGGCGTACGCCGCAGCATCGAGGACAGCCTGCGACGGCTGGGTCTCGACCGCATCGACATCGCCTATCTGCATGATCCGGACGACCATGCGGAGGCCGCGTTCCGCGACGCCTACCCGGAACTGGAGAAGCTGCGCGCACAGGGGGTCATCGGTGCCATCGGTGCCGGTATGAACCAGACCGCGATGCTCGCCCGCTTCCTGCGCGACACCGACATCGACGTGGTGCTCTGCGCGGGCCGCTACACCCTCCTCGACCAGTCCGCCCTCGCCGAACTGCTGCCCGAGGCGGCCGCCCGCGGCCGCAGCGTCGTCGTCGGCGGCGTCTTCAACTCCGGACTGCTCGCCGACCCGCGCCCCGGTGCCACGTACGACTACACCGCCGCGCCGCCGGCCCTCCTGGACCGGGCGCTGCGGATCAAGGCCGTCACCGAGGGGCACGGCGTCCCGCTCCGGGCCGCCGCCCTCCACTACCCGCTCGCACACCCGGCCGTCGCCGGAGTGCTCGTCGGCACCCGCTCCCCGGACGAGGTGCGCGATGCCGCCGCCCTGTTGCGCCGCGAGGTCCCGGACGAACTCTGGGACGAACTGCGCGCCGAGGGCCTGCTGACCGAGGACGGACACTGACATGAGAATCGCCCTGCACACCAAGGTCCGCGCCGACCGCATCGACGCGTACGAGGCCGCGCACCGCGAAGTCCCCGAAGAGCTCACCACCGCGATCCGCGCGGCGGGCGCCACCTCCTGGACGATCTGGCGCAGCGGCACCGACCTCTTCCACGTCATCGACTGCGAGGACTACGCCGGACTCCTCGCCGAACTGGAGAAACTCCCGGTCAACGTCGCCTGGCAGGCCAGGATGGCCGAGCTCCTCGACGTCGCGCACGACTACTCGTCGAACGGTGCCGAAGCCGGTCTCCCGGTCGCCTGGGAGCTGTGACATGAACGGCCGTCAATGGATCGTCGACGCCCACCACCATGTGTGGGACCTGTCGGTACGCGACCAGGACTGGATCACCGGCGACGAACTCGCCCCGCTCCGGCGCACCTTCACCCTCGCCGACCTGGAGCCCGAGGCACGCGCCGCGGGGGTCCGCGCCACCGTCCTCGTCCAGACCATCGCCGTCCCCGCCGAAACCCCCGAATTCCTGGCCCTCGCCCACGACAGCGATCTCGTCGCAGGCGTCGTCGGCTGGTGCGACCTGACAGCGCCGGACATCGGCGACACCCTCTCGGCGCTGCGTGAACTCCCGGGCGGCGACCGGCTCGTCGGCATCCGTCACCAGGTCCAGGGCGAACCCGACCCGGCATGGCTGCTGCGCCCCGACGTCCTGCGCGGACTGCGCGCCGTCGCCGACGCCGGGCTCGTCTACGACCTCGTCGTCCGGGCCCACCAGCTGCCCGCCACCGCCGAGGCCGCCGCCCTGCTGCCCGGGCTGACCTTCGTACTCGACCACGCCGGCAAACCACCCGTCGCCTCCGGTGAACTGCACCCCTGGGCCGACGACCTCCGGGCCCTCGCCGCCCGCCCCAACACCGTGTGCAAGCTCTCCGGCCTGGTCACCGAGGCCGACGTGCGGTCCTGGACGGTGAACGATCTGCGTCCGTACGCCGACACCGTCCTGGACGCCTTCGGGCCCGGCCGGCTGATGTTCGGCTCGGACTGGCCGGTGTGCCGGCTCGCCGCGACATACGCGGAGGTCGTCGACACGGCACGCACCCTGACCGAGACCCTCACCGAGGACGAGCGGCACCGCGTCCTCGCCGCCACCGCCGAGCGTGTGTACGGCCTCTGACAGGCGTCCCGCCGACGCATCCGGCAACAACAAGCTTCCCGGCCGCGCCGCCGCGCCCCGGCAAGGGGCCCCTGGCGCTGCGTACCGTCCTCACCGGCGGCGGACGAGCCCCGGCGGGCGCCGCCCGCCGCGAGTGCCGCGGTCACCGACCGCGCGATCCGCCGCCCGTCACCCCCGGCAGACCTTAAACTCCGGCCCATGCTGCGCGTACTCGCCGTCGACGACGAAGAACCCGCCCTGGAGGAGCTCCTCTACCTCCTGCGCGCCGATCCCCGCATCCGAAGTGCCGAGGGCGCCACCGGGGCCACCGAGGCACTGCGCCGCATCGGCAGCGCGGTCGAGGCGGGCCCCGGCGACCCGTCGGCCATCGACGTCGTCTTCCTCGACATCCACATGGCGGGCCTCACCGGCCTCGACGTCGCCCAGCTGCTGGCCGGGTTCGCCGCACCCCCGCTCATCGTCTTCGTCACCGCGCACGAGGGCTTCGCCGTCCACGCCTTCGACCTCAAAGCCGTGGACTACGTCCTCAAGCCGGTCCGTCGCGAACGCCTCGCCGAAGCGGTCCGCCGGGTCGCCGAACAGGTCGGCGACCGCTCCGCACCCGTAGTCGACACCGCGAACGACCAGATACCGGTGGAACTCGGCGGGGTGATCCGGTTCATCCCGATCGACGACATCGCCTACGCCGAGGCCCAGGGCGACTACGCCCGGCTGCACACCGCCACCGGCAGCCACCTCGTCCGGGTCCCCCTGACCACCCTGGAGGAACGCTGGCGCTCGCGCGGTTTCGTACGCATCCACCGGCGCCATCTCGTCGCTCTGGGCCGGATCGACGAACTCCGCCTCGACGCGGGCAGCATGAGCGTGTGCATCGGCGCCGCGGAGCTCGCCGTGAGCCGTCGCCACGCCCGCGCGCTGCGCGATCTGCTGATGCGCCGGACCGGCCGCTGACCAGGGACTACCCGCGCTCGAAACCTCTTCCCAGGGCGGTCCGGTGCTGCGTACACTCCGGGCCCATGTCCGCAGAGCCAACGCCCCGGCGTGAAGTGGTGACGGGGGAGCCCCGGCGGGTGCGCCCGCTGCCGCGCTACCGCACCCAGTCGGAGATCGACGAGCAGACCGCACTGGGCGATGCGTACGTCCGGTCACTGATGCGCAGTCAGTTGCGGGCCGGACTCACCGCGTTCACCGTCCTCGCCGTGGTCGTCGGCACGCTGCCGCTGGTCTTCGAGGCCCTGCACAGCGCCGCGCTCGTCTGGGCGGTCCTCGGGTTCGCCGCCTATCCGCCACTGACCCTGGCCGCCTGGTGGTACGTGCGAAGAGCCGAGCGCAACGAACGCGACTTCGCCCGGCTCGTGGAAGGCCGCCCCGCACCGTGAGCCGTACGTACGCGGTGGCGGCCGTCGCCGTCGTCGTTGTCGCGACCGTCCTCGTCGGTGGCTTCGGGCTGCGCATCTCCCGCACCACCTCCGACTTCTACGTCGCCTCGCGCACCGTACGGCCCCGGCTCAACGCCGCGGCGATCAGCGGCGAATACCTCTCCGCCGCCTCCTTCCTCGGCATCGCCGGCCTGGTCCTCGTGCACGGCCCGGACATGCTCTGGTACCCGGTCGGATACACCGCGGGCTATCTGGTGCTGCTGGTCTTCGTCGCCGCACCGCTGCGCCGCTCGGGGGCGTACACCCTGCCCGACTTCGCCGAGGGGCGGCTGGAATCGCGGCAGGTGCGCAGGCTGGTGAGCGTGTTCGTCGTCGCGGCGGGCTGGCTCTACCTCGTACCGCAGCTCCAGGGCGCAGGGCTGACGCTCAAGATTCTCACCGGGGCACCCGGCCGGCTGGGCGATGTGCTCGTGGCGGCCGTCGTCGTGATCGCTGTCGCCGCGGGCGGCATGCGGTCCATCACCTTTGTGCAGGTCTTCCAGTACTGGCTGAAACTGACCGCACTCCTCGTCCCCGCGGTCTTCCTGGTGCTCGCCTGGCAGGGCGACGGACAGCCCCGCGTCACCTTCGACGATCAGCTCTCCGTCTTCCGCGCCGACCATCCGCTGTACGCCACCTACGGACTGATCGTCGCGACGTTCCTCGGCACCATGGGCCTGCCCCATGTCGTCGTCCGCTTCTACACCAGCCCCAACGGCCGCGACGCCCGCCGCACGACGGTCGCCGTCCTCGCCCTCGTCGGGGTGTTCTATCTGCTGCCGCCGGTCTACGGCGCGCTGGGCAGGCTGTACGCCCCGGAACTCGTGCACGGCGGGGAAGCGGACGCCGCCGTGCTGCTGCTGCCCGGCCGGGTCGTCGGCGGACTCGGCGGGGATCTGCTCGGTGCGCTCATCGCCGGCGGCGCCTTCGCCGCGTTCCTGTCGACCGCCTCCGGCCTCACGATGGCCGTCGCCGGGGTCATCACCCAGGACGTGCTCCCGTCGCGCGGGGTACGGCACTTCCGGCTCGCCACCGTACTCGCCATGTGCGTGCCGCTGGCCGGTTCACTGGTGGTCAGCCGGGTGCCGGTGGCCGACTCGGTGGGGATGGCGTTCGCCGTCTCCGCGTCCTCCTTCTGCCCGCTGCTGGTCCTCGGTATCTGGTGGCGGCGGCTCACCCCGCCCGGTGCGATCGCCGGACTGCTGCTCGGCGGCGGTTCCGCGTTCCTGTCCGTCGCCATCACCGTCAGCGGCGCGGTACGACCGCCCGGCTGGCCGCACGCGCTGCTCGCCTGGCCTGCCGTGTGGTCGGTGCCGGTCGGCTTTCTCGCCATGGTCCTGGTGTCCCTCGCCACGCCCGGCCGGATACCTCCCGGTACGAACGCCGCCATGACCCGCTTCCACCTGCCGGAAGCGCTGACCTCCGGGAGACACCGATGACCGGGGCCGGATACGCCGTACTCGTCCTGCTCGGCCTCCTGCTGTTCGGCGTGGGCCTCCTGCTCGGCCGCCGCACCGCCCGCCCGGTCCGCACCAGCGACGTCGGCACCCCCGTCGAGCACGCCACCTTCGAGACGCTGCACACGGCCTCGCTCGCGGCGCCCCCGCTGCGCGCCGGACTCACCGAGGAGAGCGCCCGTAAATCCGCCCGCGGACTCCGCTCCCTGCTCGGTACCGACGCCCTCTGCCTCACCGACCGTGACCGGGTGCTCGTCTGGGACGGCATGGGCGAACACCACGGCCGGCACGTCATGGACCAGGTGCGGGGCCTCCTCGCCAGCGGCCGCGACACCGCCTTCTCCAGCGACTGCGACGACCTCGACTGTCCGCTGCGCTGGGCCGTGGCCGTGCCCCTCACCGTCGACCACCGGGTCCTCGGCACCCTCGTCGCCTACGCCCCGCGCGAATCGGCCGTGCTGGCGAGAGCGGCCGGAGAGGTGGCGCGCTGGGTCTGTGTACAGCTGGAACTCGCCGAACTCGACCGCTCCCGCACACAGCTCATCGAGGCCGAGATCAGAGCGCTGCGGGCCCAGATCTCCCCGCACTTCATCTTCAACTCGCTCGCCGCCATCGCCTCCTTCGTCCGTACCGACCCCGAGCAGGCTCGCGAACTCCTGCTGGAATTCGCCGACTTCACCCGCTACTCGTTCCGGAGCCACGGCGACTTCACCACCCTCGCCGACGAACTCCACTCCATCGACCAGTACCTGGCACTGGTACGGGCCCGCTTCGGCGAACGGCTCGCCGTCACCCTCCAGGTCGCCCCCGAGGTGCTGCCCGTCGCCCTGCCGTTCCTCTGTCTCCAGCCCCTCGTCGAGAACGCCGTCAAGCACGGCCTCGAAGGGGCCGTCACCCACAGCCGCATCACCATCAGCGCACTCGACGCCGGCTCCGAGGCCGAGGTCGTCATCGAGGACGACGGCACCGGAATGGACCCGGAACGTCTGCGTCACATCCTGCGCGGCGAGGGCGGCCGCTCCACCGGAATCGGACTGCTGAACGTCGACGAACGGCTGCGCCAGGTGTACGGGGACGACTACGGACTCGTCATCGAGACCGGTATCGGCGCCGGGATGAAGATCACGGTACGGCTGCCGAAGTACCGTGCGGGGGTGCACGGTTCCTGACCCGACGGCAGGGGTGATCAGTGGAGATGGACCGCCAGATGCCCCAGTGGCAGCCCCAGCTGCCAGGCCGGCGTACATCCAGGCCATCGGGGCCGGCAGCCCGCTCCCACTGGTTCCGTCCTGACCTCTCGGGCACATCCCGTCTCGCCCCTTCCCCTTCTCGGCACCGGGCTTCACGGAGCGTTGAACCGGGGGAGCGCGCTCCGCGTGGCCAGAAGCACAGGATCCGTCACGACCGGATCCGTCGACGACGTGAGGATGCGATGACCGCCGATCCCGGGGAGGGCCCACACGTGCGGCAGTTGCTCGGCGCCTATGTTCTCGATGCGCTCACGTCCGGCGAGGCCCGCGCGGTCTCCCGCCACCTGCTGTGCTGCGACCGGTGCGCCGCCGACTACGTGGAAGTCGCGGAGGCCGTTTCGCTGCTCGCTCCGCTGGGCGAGGAGGACCTGCTGGAGTAGCCCGGCAGGCTGCGGGAGAGCCGACGCAGCGCGTAGTAGGACCGGGACTTGACCGTGCCCGCCGGAATACCGAGCGCCCGAGCCGTCTCGACCACGCTCAGCCCGCGGAAATACATCTGGACGAGGACCGCACGGTGCTCCGGACTGAGGGCGCGTATCGCATCGCGCACGTCGAGGGCCGAGACCGTGACCTCGGCGGTGTCCTCCTCGCCCGCGGCGGTCTCCAGCACGACATCGCTGACCTCGGCCGGCCGGGCCTGCCGCGACCGGCGCGCATCGATCGCGAGACGCCGCGCGACGGTGAAGAGCCAGGGCCGCATCGACTCGTACGGGGCGTCGAAGGCCTCCGGATGCTGCCAGGCCCGCACCAGCGTCTCCTGGAGGAGATCCTCGGCCCGCTGCCGGTCGCCGAAGGTCAGCCCGAGCAGGAAATGGAAGAGGGCGGGGCCGTGCTCGCGCTGGAGATCCGCGAGGGTCCGCTCATCGGTCGTCGTGGTCATCGTGAACGCCCTTCTCCGCCGAGGCCCGTGCCGCTTCGCTGCCGACTGCCGTATCCGAACGCATCGGGGCGCCGGGGAACAGGCGGGGAGCCGCTCCGTGCGACGAGCGGTCGCACGGAGCGGCGAATGGTGCGGTGAACGGTCGGGCGGTTGCCGGGGAGGGCGCCCGTACGGGGGTGGGCAGCGGATGGTGCGGTGCCCGTACGGGCAGCGGGTCAGCCGGTTCCCGTCCCGGTACCCGATTCCGGTGTCCTCGCCATCTCCGACTTCCGGTACGAGTAGCCGAAATAGATCACGAGTCCGACCAGGAACCACACCACGAACCGCACCCATGTCTGCCACTGCAGGAAAGTGATCAGCCAGAGGGAGAACACCACACCCAGAGCCGGCACGAACGGCATGCCGGGAGTGCGGAACGTACGCGGCAGACCGGGCTGCTTGTAGCGCAGCACGATCACCGCGATGCACACCACCACGAACGCCAGCAGAATGCCGATGTTCGTCAGCTCGGCGGCCTCGCCGATCGGGAGGAACCCGGCGATCACGGCCGATGCCGCGCCGACGATCCAGGTCACCCGGGTCGGCACATGGCGGGTCGGGTGGGTCTTGGCGAACCACTTCGGCAGCAGCCCGTCGCGGCTCATCGAGAACCACACCCTGGTCACGCCGAGCATGAAGGTGAACATCACGGTGAGGATGCCGATGATCGCGCCCACCGCGATCACATCGGCGAGCCGGCTGAGCCCCACCGACTTGAAGGCCGTGGAGAATCCGGACTCGGGGTCGATGTCCTGGTAGCTCTGCATCCCCGTCAGCACGAGACAGGCCGCCACATAGAGCACCATGGAGATGCCGAGGGAGTACAGGATCGCCTTCGGCATGTGCCGCTGGGCGTCCTTGGACTCCTCGGCCGCCGTCGACATGGCGTCGTACCCGAACACCGCGAAGAACACGGTGGCCGCACCAGTGAAGGCACCGCTCACCCCGAACGGGAAGAAGGGGTTGTAGTTGGCGGTGTTGATGTGGAACACGCCGACGCCGATGACCAGCAGAACGACCAGGACCTTCAGGACGACCACGGCCGTTTCGAAGCGGGCCGCGTTCTTGATGCCGAGGGTCAGCAGATACGCCACGAGCAGGCAGAGCAGCGCGGCGAACAGGTCCACCCGATGGCCGTCCCCGGTACCGGGCGCGCCCAGCATCCACTTCGGCACGTCCAGCCCCATCTCCCCGAGCAGGAAGCTGAAGTAGCCGGAGATGCCGATCGCGACCACGGCGACGATCGCGGTGTACTCCAGCAGCAGGTCCCAGCCGATGAACCAGCCCACCAGCTCGCCGAGCACCGCGTATCCGTAGGTGTAGGCGGAACCGGCCTTCGGAATCAGGCCGGCGAACTCGGCGTAACTGAAGGCTGCCGCCGCGCTCGCCACACCCGCGATCAGGAAGGAGACGAGCACCGCGGGCCCGGCGGTGCCGTTCGCCACCGTGCCCGCGAGGGTGAAGATGCCCGCGCCGATGATCCCGCCCACGCCGATCGCCGTGAGCTGCCACAACCCGAGCGTTCTGGTGAGCTGGGTGGTGACGTCCCCCGCCGGGCCTTTCTCGTCGATCTGCTCGATGGGCTTGCGGCGCAGTACACCCTCGCCCACTCGGAGCCTGGCCATGAGTCACCTCTTTGCTGACGGCCGTCCCTGACGGGCGCTCATGATGGCCCAGGCGGGGCCGGTGCGGAAGACGGCGTGCCGTCGGGCGGAGGTGAGGATTGCGCGACGGTTACGGGACCACCGTGACGGGCCAGCGGCCCGCCTTCACCAGCCGGATCGCCACCGAACCGATGAACCGGTGCCCGGCGGACTCCGACGCTCCCACCACGACGGCGTCGGCCTTCAGCTTGTCCGCCACCGTCACGAGTCCGTTGTAGGGGTCACCGCGGAAGGTGTGGAACTCCCAGCGGACATCCCATATGTCCTTCATCCGCTCCGTCGCCTGCCGGATCTCGCTCACCAGCCCCTCCGCCACCTCGCCGGTCGTATCGGCGACGGGGGCGCCGAGCGCGCCCCCCGCGGGCAGCACGGGCTGGACGTAGACGAGGGCGAGCATGGCCCCCTGCCGGCGGGCGAGTCCCGCCGCGTACGCGGCGGCACGCATGGAGGAATCGGAGCCGTCGAGGCCGGAGACGATCACTTTCGGACCGTCTGTGCCACGTTCGAACTGGTGGGGGTGCTGGTCTGTCACGGCAGTGAGGCTATCCGCTGCCGGCGCGCGCTCCGTCCCGGGCCGCGGTACGGCCCGGAACAGAGCTGCCGGTTGCCACGGACACGGTCCCTCCATGGGGTGCAAAAGCTCCCGCGGCAGGTGTCGTTGACCGGATCGGGCCTGTCGACGTGCGAGCAGTTGGTCATGAAAAATGACCAGAGGCTGCCGGGGCGCAGAGCGCTGCTGCGACTGGCCGCCGGACTCGGCACGGCCGGTGCCGTACGCGTGATCGCCGCGGATCCGGCCTCGGAACCGTTCCGGCCCGCCGCAGAGCTCCCGGAGGGCGCTGCCGGCTCCCCGGCCGTCCATCAGGAGCTGCACTCCTCCCACCGGCTCCAGCCCATGACCGAGGGCTCCCCGCCCCGCTTCCGGCCCGCGGCACCACCCGTCCGCACCAGGCCCTTCGAGAAACTGCCCGAGGTCGGGCACGCCATGGTGCTCACCTTCGACGACGGACCCGACCCGCTGTGCACGCCCCACATCCTCGCCACACTGCGCAAGCACGACGTCCGCGCGATGTTCTTCATCTGCGGAGAGAAGGCCGACGGCAACCGGGACCTGGTGCGGGCGATCGCCGAGGACGGTCACACGATCGGCAACCACTCCTGGACACATCCCCTGGTCACCAGGCTCTCCCGGGCCGGTGTCCGTGACGAGCTGGGCAGCACCAGCGAGGTGATCGAAAAGATCACCGGCAATCCGCCGTTCTGGTACCGGGCGCCCTACGGATCCTGGAACCGGAACTCCTTCGAGATCTGCGCCCAACTGGGCATGGAGCCGATCGCCTGGACGCTCGACACGCTGGACTGGACCGAACCGGGTGCCGGGACGATCGTCCGCAGGGTCCGGCAGGGGGCGGCGCCCGGCGTCGTGGTGCTGTCGCGCGATGCGGGAGGCAACGGTTCGCAGAGCGTGTCAGCCCTGCGGCGGTATCTGCCCGAGCTGCTCGACGCGGGCTACCGGATCACGGTGCCGCGGCGGCGGTGAGCGCGCGGCCGGTACTCAGGGTCCGCGGTACAGCCGGAGGTGGCCGGACGGTCGGGTCCGGGACGACTGCTCCGGCGGCTGCCTGCCGGACACGGGCCGGGGCAAGGGTGAACGGGGGGCACAGGCCCGTACGCCCGTCGCCCCGAGTCCTGCTACAGGACCCGGGGCGACGGGCGTATCGGGCCGCACTGTCCTGCTCTCAGTGCGGGCGGCTCTCTTTGCGCAGGCGCACCACGTAGATGATGCCGGTGGCCGTGACCACCGCCAGTGCGGTTCCGGCGGCGACCTCCGCGGTGTTCATCCGGCCCATGCCGCCGCCGAGTCCGCCCCGCGCACCGGCCGGAGCGACCGGGGCGCTCGTGGTGGGGCGGCGGAGGGCGTGCCGACCGTGAGACCGGCCTTCGCCGTGGCGCCGGGCGATGTGTTGCAGATGAATGTCACCTCATGGGCGGCGCCGGATCCCGCGGCCCGGTCGACCGTGGCCGCGGCGGTGCCGCCCCTGGGGATGGTGACCGTGTCGAATACTCCGGAGCCGGCCGTTGCGGTTGTGGAGCACCCCCGGGCGGCCAGGGTGACCTGGCTTCCCGGCGCGATCACCGACGGAGTGACGGTGTATCCGGTCGCGGAGGACGCGCCTCCCGACGTCTCGGCCGATGCGGTCGCGGCCGGAGCGGTCAGGGCGAGAACGGCGGCGCCGAGCAGGGCGACGGGTGCGGCGCCTATGGCACGCATGGGTGAATCCTCCCATTCCCCGAGGAGCAGTTGCGGAACGGTTTTCCGCATTAAGGTCAGAAATGCACCTCGACGGGCCACACGCTAGAAGTCGACCTTTTTGTCGGCGATCGGAGTGCGCCGCCCGGGGCACCGGGTTCCCCCGGGCGGCGCACCGTTCGTGCCGCGCCGGCCCGCTATCCGCCCGCTGCGCCGGGGAACAGGTCGAGGAACGGTGCGGCGGTGGCCGACATGCCACGGCCGAAGGGGGAGTCGAAATCCCAGATGAGAAAGAGCAGAAAGGCGATCAGGACGCTGAAGAGCCCGGCCAGCAGCAGTTCGCGGAAGGTTCTGCGGATCTGCAGCGCGAAGATCAGCCCGACGGTCACCAGCGCCCCGGTGATCAGGCCGAACCAGACCACGCCCGGCATGGTCGCGCCGGCACTCTGACCGCGCGCGCTGCGCGCGTCGTCAACCGCGGCGACCTCATCGACCAGTGGCTGATATGCCTGCCCTTCGTGGCTGTTCTTCGGCCGATAGTCGGTGACATCGGTGCGTACCCGGGCCAGCAGCCGGGTCCCCTCGTCGTCGAGCGAGCCGTGCTCGGTCATCGACCGCCACTCGTCGTGGACGACGTAGCGCGCGTAGGCGTCGACATCGGCGCGGATGCGCTTGCGCACCTCGGCCGGGTAGACGGCGGAGCGGACGCTCACCTCGTGCAGTGCCTGGGCCTCCTGGCGTACGTACTCCTGGGCGGCGCTGCGGCCCTCCCAGACGCCCGCGATGGCGAGACCCAGCACGATCGCGTAGACCACGCCGATCATCATCGTCATGTACTCGATGACGTCGGGGGTCTCGGACGGGTCGTCGTCCTCTCCGATCCGGCGGTTGTTGAGTACGGCGGTGGTCAGCACGACAGCGCTGACCGCGGTCATCGCGAGGGCGAGAACAAGCCATTCCGACATGGGTTTCTCCGGAGGTCATCGGGAGCGGGGGCGCAGTACGGCGACGGCGAACACCGCGGGCGCCGTGATCAGCAGGGTGAGGGTGACCAGGGAGGTGCCACGCCGCGGGACCTTGCGCGGCGGCTTGCGGTAGGTGGGCAGCGCCACGGGCAGGGGCGTGGGAGGCGTGGGGCGTGCGGACGGTGAGGGGGAGGACGGGGGCGGGGGAGATGGGGGCGGTGGCGCGGGTGGCGGTTCCGGCCGCGGGGGCGCGGGAGGCGGAGGTGGTGGTGGCGGAGGAGGGGCAGGGGAAGGTGGGGGCGGAGGTGGTGGTGGCGGAGGAGGGGCAGGAGAAGGGTGGGGCGGGGGTGGCGGTGCGGGGCGTGGAGTCGGCTCGGGCGACGGGCCCGTATGACAGTGGCCGCTGCCCGACACGGCGACCGCCGAATTCCCGCCGCCCTCACCGATGGAGGCGTACGCGCAGCTGTCCGCCGCGGCAGGGGCCGGGGCGGACAGCAGCCAGAGGAGTGCGACGGCTGTCGTGAACCGTCCTATGAGTGATCCGTACACGACGGGGAGCATGTTCCGGCCGCTCGCGGGGCACGCCCGGGACGGACCGGATTCGCCTGATGGTGGGGACCTGGAGCGCCGGGTGTTTGCGGCTCGGAGAAATTCCCGCGCCACAACTGACGGGATCCGCAAGGGGTTTCACGACCTGTCGCTTCGACGGCCCGGCAACTCGCCATTGTGGGTCCGTCGGCGTACCGCTGTGTCTCTGGCTGCTGTGCGTATGCCAATGCATGGGATGCGGGCGGCACTTGGCGCGCGTCCGCACCGGGTGGCTGTTGCCTCATCGGCAGGGAATGGTGTCAAAGGCGTCGTCGCCCAGGGCTTTGACGCTTTCGGCCGGCCCGAGGAAACCCAAGTGACAAGCCATTGACTGATGGCAGGTCCATACCTTTTGGGGGGTCTTCTCCGGACTCCTTCCGGATCTTCTCCGGCGATGTGAAGCCCGGAGGCGTCAACGGCCGTACCATCGGGGCCACATGGTACGTGCTGCCCCCGGGCGTCGAACTGGTGGGTGCCCCAAGTAACGCGGGAGTGTCTATCCGGGGCTGTTTCGTCGCCTGAGGTCACACGCAGCGACGGGGCGGTTGCACATGCCACTGGTGTGTGACCAATAACGGACGGGTAATTTCCGTTTCCGCTCGCTCTCCTGGCGCACGATCAGTAGCCTCTGGTCAACACTGACCATGAACATGGCCGGATCGCCGTGGCGACTTGTTGGAGACATCGATGGAGCGTCCCGCCTGGGCACCGCGAGGCATAGATATTTCGGTGCCGAGCGTGTCTCGCATGTACGACTTCTATCTGGGCGGATCGCATAATTTCGAGGTGGACCGGGAAGCGGCTCGCAAGGCCATGGAGTTCATGCCGGGGCTCCCCAAGATCATGCAGGCGAATCGCGCCTTTATGCGCAGAGCCGTGCGCCATGCGGTGAGCGAGGGCATCACCCAGTTTCTGGACATCGGTTCCGGAATACCGACTTTCGGTAATGTGCACGAAGTCGCACAGACGGCCGACGCCGAGGCCCGGGTCGCTTATGTCGATCACGACCCCGTCGCGGTCGCGCACAGCCGCGCCGTCCTCGAAGGAAATGAGCGGGCGGTGGTCGCCGCCGCTGATCTCCGTCGCCCGCAGGAAATCGTGAAGAGTCCGGAGATCTCCGGACTGCTCGACCTGGACCGTCCGGTGGCCCTGCTGCTCGTCGCCGTACTCCACTTCATCGAGGACGCCGACGACCCGCAGACCGCGGTCGCCGAACTGCGCGAGGCTCTCGCCCCCGGCAGCCTCGTCGTCATCACCCACGCCTCGTACGAGGGGATTCCGCTTTCCCAGGAGGAGGCCGGCGGCGCGGTCGGCGTCTACCAGGACATCCGCAACCCGCTGGTCATGCGGTCGCGCGCAGAGGTCGCCCGGTTCTTCGAGGGGTACGAGATGGTCGAGCCCGGACTCGTGTCGATGCCGAATTGGCGCCCCGACACCCCCCTGGCGCCGGAGCAGGAGGACCCATTCGCCTTCTCGGGCTTCGCAGGAGTGGGACGCAAGGCGTGAGCATCCCCGCCCAGTCATCCGAAGGGCCCGACACGGAGCCCGACGGTCCCGAGGACCGGCTCCGGAGATTCGCCACGATCTGGAGCCGGGCCACCTTCCCCTCGACGGCCACCTCCATGACGCGCACGGAGTTCGAACAGCATCTGCTGCCGCTGGCCCGCGGGCTCAGCGAGATCCTGCACGCGCGGCCCTTCGACGCGGCGCCCGCGAGCGAGGTGGGTGCCGCCCTCGTCGCCGCGCACTGCATGGATCCCGACGCGCTCAGCAGCACGCTCGGCGTCGTCGACTCGTACCTCGTGCTCTATTGCGGCGGCAACGGTGCCACGACGCTGTCGACCGAGGACAGCAGGGCCCGCTGTGCCCGGATACAGCACGCCCTCGCCGGCGGGTTCACTCAGGCCCTGCGCGAGCGGACCCTCGCGGAGCAGGAGGCCATCGCCCGCTCGGCGCTCACCGCCCGCTCGGACGCCGAGCAGACACTGCATGCCACCGAGGCACGCTTCCGCGCCGTCTTCAAGGACGCGGCCATCGGCATCGGGATCGCCGACCTGGACGGCAACGTGCTGGAGGTCAACGACACCCTCACCCGGATGTTCGGCGGGCTCGAACACCATGTGCGCAGCCACCGGATCAACGAGTGGGTCCACCCGGAGGACTCGCCGCAGGTGTGGAAGTACTACAACGAGCTGGTACGCGGCGAACGCGAGCACTACCGGGTCGAGAAGGCGTACTACCGCAACGACGGCACGGTGCTGTGGACCAACCTGACGGTGTCCCTGCTGCGCGACTCCGAGGGGCGGCCGGAGTATCAGCTTGCGCTGTTCGAGGACACGACGGAGCGCAGACTGCTCAACCTGCGGCTGCGGTACGAGGCCACCCATGACGCGCTCACCGGTCTGCCCAACCGGACGCTGTTCTTCGAACGGCTGGAGAAGGCGCTCTCCGCCGATGACGGCAGCCGCTTCGGCCTGTGCTACCTCGACCTCGACGGCTTCAAGGCGATCAACGACAGCCTCGGCCACGCGTCGGGGGACCGGCTGCTCGTCGAGGTGGCCGACCGGCTGCAGAGCTGCGCGACCGCGCCCGGCGAGATGGTCGCGCGGCTCGGCGGCGACGAGTTCGTGGCCCTGACCACCGGCCCCGACACCCAGAAGGAGGTGGACGAGCTGGCCTGCCGCATCCTCGGTGTGCTCGGAACGCCGATCCGGCTGGACGGCCGGGAGCTGACCGTACGCGGATCCATCGGGATCGTCGAGGGACCGGCCGGCGAGCGGAGCGCCGCCGAGGTGCTGCGCAGCGCCGACATCACCATGTACCGGGCCAAGTCGGCGGGCGGCAACCGCTTCGAGCTCGCCGACGCCGAGGCGGACGCCCGTGCCATTACCCGGCACGGGCTGACCACGGCCCTGCCGGCCGCTCTGGAACGCGGTGAGTTCTTCATCGAGTACCAGCCCCTCGTGCACCTCGGCGACGGCACGGTGCACGGCGCGGAGGCGCTGGTGCGCTGGTGTCACCCGCAGCACGGGGTGCTCGGTCCCGACCGGTTCATCCCGCTCGCCGAGCACACCGGGCTGATCGTGCCGCTCGGCCGCTGGGTGCTGGAGGAGTCCGTGCGGCAGGCCAACTTCTGGCAGGAGCGGCACAGCGACGGCGGTCCGCTGCGGATCAATGTCAACCTCTCACCCACCCAGCTGCACCATCCACGGCTGGTCGCCGAGACGGTCGACGTGCTGGAGAGGTCGGGCCTCGAAGCCGGGGCGCTGTGTCTGGAGGTCACGGAGTCCGCCCTCATCGGCGCGGACGACGATCTGCTCAAGCCGCTGCGGCAACTGGCCGACATGGGCGTCGACATAGCACTCGACGACTTCGGCACCGGGTACTCGAACCTGGCGAACCTGCGCCGGCTTCCGGTGAGCGTGCTCAAGCTGGACCGTTCCTTCACACAGGGCATGCAGCACCACCCGGTGGACCCGGTCGATCTGAAGATCGTCGAGGGCATCGTCTCGCTGGCGCACAGTCTGGACCTCGCGGTCACGGTGGAGGGCGTGGAGACCGGGGCCCAGGCGGAACAGCTGAGGGAATTGGGGTGCGATACGGCGCAGGGGTGGTACTACGCCCGGCCCGGCGCGCCCGACCGGATCCACTCGCTGCTGCTGGCCGACGCGGTGTGAGGGGGCCGGACGGGCCCGAGCGGTACGGAATCGGGCCCGTCCGGCGTTCGAGGGCGGAGCGCGGCCGAGGCCGCGTGACGGACGGACCCCGGCCGGCTCAGCCCGTGCGGCTGGCCAGCAGCACCTTCTGCAGCTCACGGGCCGCGCGCGGCGGTGCCACGTCGCTGCGGTGCGCGAGTGCGATCGTGCGCCGCAGGCCGGGGCGGGCCAGCGGCGTGGTCCGCAGGTCGTGGCCGGCCCGGGTGGCGACCATGCTGGGCACAACGGCGATCCCGAGCCCCGCCCGGACGAAGCCGAGCACCGCGTCCATCTCGCCGCCCTCCACGGTGAACGACGGCTCGAACCCTTCCGCCCGGCAGGCGGCGACCGTCAGTTCGCGCAGGTCGTAGCCGTGCCGGAACATCACCAGGGGTTCCCCCTGGAGGTCGGCGATGCGTACGCTGCCGCCCCGGCCGGGCCGCGGCGCCCGCGCCGACGACACCACGACCAGATCCTCCTGGAGCAGCTCGACCGTGGTGAGCGCGGGAGACGCGGCGGGCAGCGGCAGTACGACGAGGGCGAGATCGAGTGCCCCGCGCGCCAACTCCCGTACGAGGTCCAGCGAACCGCCCTCCTCCAGCAGCAGCCGGATCCCGGGATGCCGGTCGTGGAACGCGCGCAGCACGTCGGGCAGCAGGCCCGTGCAGAGGCTGGGCGTCGCGCCGAGCCGGACCCGGCCCCGGCGGAGCTGAGCCAGCTCCTGCACCTCGTGGCGCGCGGTGTCTGCGTCCGCGAGGATGCGGCGGGCCAGCGGCAGCAGCGCCTCGCCCGCGTCGGTGAGGGTGATGTTGCCGCGGGCCCGGCTGAACAGCTCCGCCCCCAGCTCGTTCTCCAGCGCCCGGATCTGCTGGGAGAGCGAGGGCTGCGAGACATGCACCTCCTCGGCGGCACGGGTGAAGTGCCGGGTCTCGGCGACGGCGACGAAGTACGTCAGCTGCTGGAACTGCATAGGTCCAGCGTATGCGGCCTCGATAGGGGGTGGCTATGGAGATGAGCCGTTCCATGTCTTGGACTGATGAGGCCGTTCGGCCCTAGCGTCGTGTCCATGGCACTGGCAACACGGACGGACCGACGGCCGTCCATGACGCGTACGCTCTGGGACTCGTCCGTCGGCAAGAAGACGATCATGGCCGTGAGCGGTCTGGTCATGCTCCTCTATCTGGTTGCCCACATGATCGGCAACCTGAAGATCTTCTTCGGATCCGGTGAGTTCAACCACTACGCGCACTGGCTGCGGACCATGGGCGAGCCCGTCCTGCACTACGAGTGGGGCCTGTGGATCGTCCGTGTCGTGCTCGTCGCCGCCGTCGTCCTGCACGCCGTCTCGGCGTACCAGCTGAGCCGCCGCGACATCAGGGCCCGCCCCGCCGCGTACGTCCACAAGAAGCCGCGCGCCGGCTATGCCACCCGGACCATGCGCTGGGGCGGGATCATCCTCGCCCTGTTCATCGTCTGGCACATCCTCGACCTGACGACGGGCACCGTGCATCCCGGCGGATTCCAGTCCGGGAAGCCCTACCAGAACGTCATCGACACCTTCTCCACCTGGTACGGCAACACCGTCTACATCGTCGCCGTGCTCGCCCTCGGGCTCCACATCCGGCACGGCTTCTGGAGCGCCGCCCAGACGCTCGGTGCGGGAAGGGCGACCCGTGACCGTGTCCTCAAGACCATCGCCAACGTCCTCGCAGCGGTGCTGACGGTGGGCTTCATCTCCGTACCCGTCGCCGTCATGACCGGAGTCGTGAGCTGACATGACCGACTACTCGCGCTACGAGACGGGTGCTCCCGTCGCCGACACCAAGGCCCCCGAGGGCCCCGTCGCCGAACGCTGGGACACCCGCCGCTTCCAGGCCAAGCTGGTCAACCCGGCCAACCGCCGCAAGCACACCGTCATTGTCGTCGGCACCGGCCTGGCCGGCGGTTCGGCCGGTGCGACGCTGGCCGAACAGGGCTACCATGTCGTCCAGTTCTGTTTCCAGGACTCGCCCCGCCGTGCCCACTCCGTCGCGGCCCAGGGCGGCATCAACGCCGCGAAGAACTACCGCAACGACGGCGACTCGATCCACCGGCTCTTCTACGACACGGTCAAGGGCGGTGACTTCCGCGCCCGCGAGTCCAACGTCCACCGGCTCGCCCAGATCTCCGTCGAGATCATCGACCAGTGCGTGGCCCAGGGCGTCCCCTTCGCCCGCGAGTACGGCGGCCTCCTCGACAACCGCTCGTTCGGCGGCGTCCAGGTCTCCCGTACCTTCTACGCCCGCGGCCAGACGGGGCAGCAACTTCTCCTCGGCGCCTACCAGGCGCTGTCGAGGCAGATCGCCGCCGGCAACGTCGAACTGCACGCCCGCACCGAAATGCTCGACCTGATCATCGTCGACGGCAAGGCCCGCGGCATCGTCGCCCGCGACCTCGTCACCGGGAAGACCGACACCTACTTCGCCGACGCGGTCGTCCTGGCCAGCGGCGGCTACGGCAACGTCTTCTACCTGTCGACCAATGCCATGAACTCCAACGCCACCGCCATCTGGCGCGCCCACCGACGCGGCGCCTATTTCGCCAACCCCTGCTTCACCCAGATTCACCCCACCTGCATCCCGCGCACCGGCGACCACCAGTCCAAGCTGACGCTGATGAGCGAGTCGCTGCGCAACGACGGCCGGATCTGGGTGCCGAAGGCCAAGGGCGACAACCGCCCCGCGAACGAGATCCCCGAGGACGAGCGCGACTACTACCTGGAACGCATCTACCCCGCCTTCGGCAACCTCGTGCCCCGCGACATCGCCTCGCGCGCCGCGAAGAACGTCTGCGACGAGGGACGCGGTGTCGGCCCCGGCGGACAGGGCGTCTACCTGGACTTCGCCGAAGCCATCCAGCGGATGGGCCGGGCCAAGGTGGAGGAGAAGTACGGCAACCTCTTCGACATGTACGCGCGGATCACCGCGGAGAATCCTTACGAGACCCCGATGCGGATCTACCCGGCCGTGCACTACACCATGGGCGGACTCTGGGTCGACTACGACCTCCAGACCACGGTCCCGGGCCTGTTCGCGATCGGGGAGGCCAACTTCTCCGACCACGGCGCCAACCGGCTCGGTGCCTCCGCGCTGATGCAGGGCCTCGCCGACGGCTACTTCGTCCTGCCGTCGACCATCAACGACTACCTGGCGCGTAACCCGCACCACGGCGAGGTCGATGCCTCGCACCCCGCCGTCGAAGAGGCCGTCGCGGACACCGAGGACCGGCTCAACCTGCTGCTCTCCGTCGACGGCGACCGCACCCCCGACTCCTTCCACCGCGAGATCGGTGAACTCATGTGGGAGTACTGCGGGATGGCCCGCACCGAGGAGGGACTGCGCAAGGCACTCGAACGGATCCCGCGGATCCGCGAGGAGTTCTGGCGCCGCATCAAGGTGCCCGGCACCGGCGACGAGTTCAACCAGTCGTTGGAGAAGGCCAACCGCATCGTCGACTATCTGGAACTCGCCGAGCTCATGTGCCTCGACGCCCTGCACCGCGCCGAATCCTGCGGAGGCCACTTCCGCGAGGAGTCACAGACCCCGGACGGCGAAGCCGCCCGCCGCGACGAGGAGTTCTCGTACGCCGCCGCCTGGGAATTCTCCGGCACCGGCGAGGCTCCCGTCCTGCACAAGGAAGACCTCGTCTTCGAGTACGTCCACCCCACCCAGCGGAGCTACGCATGAAGCTCACCCTGCGCGTCTGGCGCCAGAAGAACGCCGACGCCCCCGGCGCCATGTCCACCTACCAGGTGGACGGCATCTCGCAGGACATGTCGTTCCTGGAAATGCTCGACACCCTCAACGAGGAACTCATCCTCGCCGGCGACGACCCCGTCGCCTTCGACCACGACTGCCGCGAAGGCATCTGCGGTGCCTGCAGCCTCGTCATCAACGGCGACGCCCACGGCCCCGAGCGGACCACCACCTGCCAGCTCCACATGCGGTCCTTCGAGGACGGCGACACGATCGACATCGAACCGTGGCGCGCCTCCGCCTTCCCGGTCGTCAAGGACCTGGTAGTGGACCGCTCGGCCTTCGACCGGATCATCCAGGCGGGCGGCTACATCTCCGCCCCGACCGGCACCGCCCCCGAGGCGCACGCCACGCCGGTGCCCAAGCCGGACGCCGACTTCGCCTTCGAACACGCCGAGTGCATCGGCTGCGGAGCCTGCGTCGCGGCCTGCCCCAACGGCTCGGCGATGCTCTTCACCTCGGCCAAGATCAACCACCTCAACGTCCTGCCGCAGGGTGCCCCGGAGCGGGAGACCCGGGTCCTCGACATGGTCGGACAGATGGACAGTGAGGGCTTCGGCGGCTGCACCCTCACCGGTGAGTGCGCCACGGCCTGCCCCAAGGGCATCCCGCTGCCGTCGATTTCGGCCATGAACAAGGAGTGGCTGCGCGCGACTCGGAAGGTGCGCCGCTGAGAGCCTGTCGGGTGACCTTCGATCGGGTAGCGGACGCGGTCTGGTGCGTGCGATTCCAAGGCGCCGGGATGTCCTTGGATGGGGTCTCCCCTGCTCGAACGAAGCTGAGAGCTTGGGGAAGGAGCTACTTGGGCATTTCGGCAACGCGGGAAGCGTGCGTGCCAGGGCGTGGCCGCCCGGTCAGAGGTCACCCGACAGGCTCTGAGAGAGCGGCGGAGTTCCTGGCCCCGGAGGCCGCCCACCTCCGGGGCCAGGAAGTCTCGGACGCCGGGCTTGTGATGCGGCAACTCCCACTGGCAAACGGGGAGTTGAACCTGATCGAACTCTCAGGCGAGACGGAGGGAGGCCTTGAGGTATGCCGCCGTACGGCTCCCCTCCGCGCGGGCGACCTCGGCGGGTGTTCCCGCCGCCACGATCCGGCCACCCCGGTCGCCGCCGCCGGGCCCGAGATCGATCACCCGGTCGGCGCCCGCCACCACCGCCATGTCGTGCTCGACGACCACGACGGTGTTGCCCGCGTCGACCAGACCGTGCAGCTGCCTCATCAGCACCTCGACATCGGCGGGATGCAGTCCGGTCGTCGGTTCGTCCAGCAGATACAGGGTGTGGCCCCGACGGGTGCGCTGGAGCTCGGCGGCGAGCTTGATCCGCTGGGCCTCGCCGCCCGACAGCTCCGTGGCGGGCTGGCCGAGTCGCAGATAGCCGAGCCCGACATCGAGAAGCGTCCGCAGGCTGCGCTCGGCAGCGGGTGTACCGGCGAAGAACCCGGCCGCCGCCTCCACCGTCAGGTCCAGCACCTGCGCGATGTCGAGGCCGCCCAGGGTGACCTCCAGAGTCTCCGGGTTGTACCGCGCTCCGTGGCAGTCCGGGCAGGGAGCGTACGTACTGGGCAGGAAGAGTAGTTCCACGGAGACGAACCCCTCGCCCTGACAGGTCTCGCACCGCCCGCCCGCCACATTGAAGGAGAACCTTCCGGCCCGGTAGCCGCGCTCGCGCGCCGTGTCCGTCGCGGTGAACAGCTTCCGCACGACATCGAACAGCCCCGTGTACGTGGCCAGATTGGACCGTGGGGTGCGGCCGATCGGCTTCTGGTCGACCTGTACGAGGCGGTCCACCGCCTCCAGCCCCTCCGCCGACGCGCACCCGGGCGTGGCACGCTCCGCGGGCAGGCCGGCGACGGCGGTGGCCTGCCGGTCGGCGAGGACACCGGCCAGGACCTGACCGACCAGCGTCGACTTCCCGGAACCCGAGACGCCGGTGACGGCCGTGAACACCCCGAGCGGGAACTCGGCGTCCACGCCCCGCACATTGTGGCGGTCCACCCCGTTCAGCCTCAGCCACCCCGACGGCGAACGCACCTCCCGCACCGGAGCGGGCCCGTCGTCGAAGAGGAAGCGCCGGGTGGCCGACTCCGCCACCTCCGCGAGCCCTGCCGGGGGGCCGCTGTGCAGCACCCGGCCCCCGTGCTCACCGGCCAGCGGCCCCACGTCGACCAGCCAGTCCGCCCGGCGGACCACGTCCATCTGATGCTCCACGACGAAGACCGAGTTGCCGGCCTCCTTCAGCCGGCCGAGCACCCCGAGCAGCGACTCCGTGTCCGCCGGGTGCAGACCGGCCGACGGCTCGTCCAGCACGTACACGACACCGAACAGACCGGACCGCAACTGGGTGGCGAGCCGCAGGCGTTGCAACTCGCCGGAGGACAGCGTCGGTGCCGTACGGTCGAGGCTCAGATAGCCGAGTCCGAGCTCGGTGACCGTCTCGATCCGGGCGAGCAGCTCCGCCGTCAGCACCCGCGCCGTGTCATCGCCGCCCGCCGTGCGCAGCACCTCGGCGAGAGAGGTGAGCGGCAGCGCGGCCAGCCGGGCGATCGAACGGCCGGCGAAGGTGACCGCCATCGCCTCGGGACGCAGTCTGCTGCCGTCGCAGACCGGGCACGGGGCACTGGTCAGGAAGCGCTCGGCCCTGGCCCGCAGGGTGCGGCTCCTGGAGTCCGAGAAGGTGTGCATCACATAGCGGCGGGCGCTCATGTACGTACCCTGATAAGGGCGTTGGATGCGTCCCGCGTCACGCACCGGATGGACCGTCACGACCGGCTGCTCATCGGTGAACAGGATCCACTCCCGCTCCCCGGCGCCCAGTTCGCGCCACGGGCGGTCGATGTCATGGCCCAGCGCGTCCAGCACATCGCGCAGATTCTTGCCCTGCCAGGCCCCCGGCCAGGCGGCGATCGCGCCGTCGCGGATCGACAGCGAGGGATCGGGGACGAGCAGCTCCTCGGTGGTGCGGTGGATCCGGCCGAGACCATGGCACTCGGGACATGCCCCCGCGGCGGTGTTCGGTGAGAAGGAGTCGGAGTCCAGCCGTTCGGCACCGGCCGGATAGTCCCCGGCGCGCGAAAACAGCATGCGCAGCGAGTTGGAGAGCGTGGTGACCGTCCCGACCGACGACCGGGCGCCGGGCGCCGAGCGGCGCTGCTCCAGCGAGACGGCGGGCGGCAGCCCGGTGACCTCGCCGACCGCCGGCGCCCCGACCTGGTGGATCAGCCGACGGGCGTACGGGGCGACGGACTCGAAGTAGCGGCGCTGCGCCTCGGCGTAGATCGTGCCGAACGCGAGGGAGGACTTCCCCGACCCCGAGACGCCGGTGAACACGGTGAGGGTGTCGCGCGGGATGTCGACCGAGACGTCCTGGAGGTTGTGCTCGCGGGCGCCGCGCACCCGGACGTACGGATCGTGGGGAGTGGACATGCGGGCAGGGCTCCGTACGGATCGGGGCAGGCGGACAGCCTGGGGACAAACACTCCGATTCTAGGCGTCAGGAGCGGCGGGGTCCGCAGGCGCGGGCCGGGACCGGCCGGCCCTCCGGGACCGGCCGCGGACCGGGTTCGAAGTCGTTCTAGCGCGACGGGCGCAGGGCGCGCTTGATGGGCCGTCCCACGGCACTGCGGGCCCGCTGGTACGTGGAGCGCTGGGCGGGCACCGCGGAGCTCTTCGCGAGCTTCCGCTTGAGCTGGGTGTTCTGTGCGGTGAGGTCCGTCAGCTGGGACTGGAGCCAGTTGAGGCGGTCACTCATGGCGGCGGCACCGGCGCCGATCCAGGGGCGGACGCCCGGCGGGAAGGCCAGCTTGCTCATCCGCGCCTCGAAGGCCGCGCCGCCGTCGCCGTGGGTGAAGGTGTTCTCCAGGCCGTTCTTGTCGAGGAAGTTCGTGAACCGCTCGAACCGTTCCTGGTGACCGCGCGTCAGCGGCCCGAAGTCCGCCTCGGCGTGGAGGTCGGCGGGGTCCAGGTCCGAGGGGACCTTCGCGAGCATCCGGTGCGGGATGTCGAAGTAGCGGCACAGCTCCAGCGTCCGCGAGTCGCCGCAGAGCACGGTGGCGGGCGTGCCGGCCAGCAGCGCCGCGATGTTGCCGTGGATGCGGGAGCCGAAGGAGAAGTCGAAGCCCCGCAGGTCGTTCATCCAGGTGACCGGGTCGATGTAGACGCGGACCTTGTCCTCCCCGTACATGGGGTGGTCGGGGTGGGTGGGGATGCCGGTGAGCGAGGCGTTCTGGTGGGACAGGTCACGCCAGTGCAGCTGACGGGCGTCGGAGAGGTTCTGGCCGATGAACCGGAGGTGAGGGTAGCGCGCGTGGGTGCGGCTGATGATCCGCCCGAGTCCTTGTTTGCGCACGGCGTCGTGCGATCCGTTGATGGCGATCCGCGACTCGGGCCCCAGGGCCCGGCCGTTCTCCCGGATGTCGAGTCTGCTGCCGTTGAGGAACATCGAGGGGCAGCCGATGACATCCACGTCGCGGAAACCCATGTCCCGCAGATACCGCTCGGTGAACTCCCCGCGCACTCCGATGGAGGCGCTGTGGTCGAGCACGGCCGAGACGAACGCGTAGACCGTGGGCTGCATGGGGCGCAGCCGGTCCGCGGTGTAGTCGACGCCGGTCTGGGCGCCCACCCCCGGGACGACGACCGGGATCGTCAGCTTCGAGATGAGCTGGGTCAGACGTTCCAGCTGACGTTCGAAGGACGGCCGGAAGGCATTGGCCAGCGGGATGACGAAGACGTCGTACTCGCTGTTGATGCGGGCGGCGTCGGCGACCCTGGTGGTGATGCCGTTCGACACCACCTCCGAACGTGGCGTCTCGAGGATCTTGTGAGCGGCGTCGCTGAAGATCAGGTTGCCCGAGTTGGTGGCGAACACGTCCTGGTGGAGAGCGCGCTCGACAGGGACGACATTGTAGGGGCTCTTCCCTGAACGCAGGAGTATTCGCTTCACATGGTTAACGTTTGATGCCACAAACCTGAATATAGCTTTACAAACGCTTTTGATTCCACGCGGATCCTGCACAAATCTTTTCGATCCAGGTGGAACGTAGGGACATGATCACACATCCGCGCGTGGGCGGGCGCGCGCGGGTATGTGACGACTCCCGTCCGAAGGTGCCCGAGTGCGGCTCCCGTCCTGCCCCGTGACGCCCTCTTGAGCGCCGGACGGCCGCGCCCGTACGCTGCGTCCGGCGCACGGGTGCGCGTGCCGGGGAGGTGGCAGAGCCGTCATGGCCGACTCACTGTCCGAGGACGACATCCTCGAAGCGGTCGCCCGGCACATCGGCCGGCCCGGACAGGGGGCGCAACTGCTGCGGGCCGGTGCCGACATCACCCGGCTCCCGCTGCTCGACCTGCGCGTCGTCAGATGTGTGGAGACCCGCACCACACGGCCGGAGTCCAGGCCCGGCAGATACGACACGTCGCGACTGCCCACGTACGAAGGCGATCTGCGCGACCATCCGGTCGAGCCTCCGAAGGACCCGACGGTGGCGCGGACGGTCGAGCTGGTGCTCCGTGACTCGGTGCGAACGGTGCCCTGTGGCTGCGACGACGGACGGCAGCCCTGCTCGCGGTGCCGGGGGAAGGGGAAACTGCGCTGTGACATCGGCCCCGTGTGCCCGGCTTGCAAGGGTGTCGACCCGTGCGTCTGGTGCGACGGCACGGGCAGACGCCGTACGGGCCGTGCGACGGCCGGTCCGGCGCTGGAGAAGCCGCCTGCCGGGCGGACCACCTGCGTGAAGTGCCGCAAGCCCCGTACCGCTTGTCCGGAATGTCAGGGACGGGGTGCCCAGACGTGCCCGCAGTGCGACGACACGGGCCTCAGGGCCTGCCCGGTCTGCGAGGGCGGAAGGACGACGGAGCACGCCCCGTGCGAGGGCACGGGCCTGGTCACGCTGTGGACCGGGGGATCGGTCGGGCAGGCGCCTGTCCGGACCTCGTTGAAGCTGCCCGAACCGGCACCGCCGCTGCGCGTCCGGCAGCAGACGGGACGGGCCGGTGCGTGGGAGAGGGCCACTCTGGCCGATGTCGGTGACCCCCTCCCCGACGCTCTCGACCCGGCGCACGTCAAGTCGGTCGAATCGGCCCTCGCGCCGCGCCGGGGTGAAGTGGCCCGGCGCGTCGACATCGGCTGGCTGCGACTGGCCGCGGTCACGGTCCCCGACGATCCCGACCATGTCTTCTACGTCTTCCCCGGGCACGAGGGCCCGGACGTTCTCCCCATCTGGTCGCAGCGCCGCTCCCTGCGGGTCGCGGCGGTGGTGGCCGTGGTGGTCGTGCTCGTTCTCCTGGTGGTGGCGCTCGTCTGATGTGCTGGGGGCGTGAGAAGCGACCACCGGCCCCTGGCCGTATTCGATCTGGACGGCACGGGTCGTACTTGAACGCGGTGTGCGGCGGATCGGTGTCCGGCGGGGCCGACCGCGTTCCGGTGGGCGGCCGATGGCGCCGGATCAGCTCGGCTCGTCGAGCCGGAAGCCCACCTTCAGGCCCACTTGAAAGTGCTCGATTCGGCCATCCCTGATCTCTCCGCGAACCTGCGTGATCTCGAACCAATCGAGATTGCGCAACGTTTCCGAGGCTCTTGCGATGCCTCTGCGGATGGCGTCGTCGACGCCTTCATGGGAGCTTCCCACGATCTCGGTGACCCGATAAGTGTGATTCGACATGTTATGTCTCCTCTCGTTCCCACCACGGTGCCCCACCGGACCCGTGTGTGCGAGAGGTCCATGTGCGGAATGTGTGATGAACGGGCCTTGACCGGAGCAATGGTCCATACCAAAATCCAGCCACGCCCGTGCGAGCGCCGCCCGCAGTCCCCCACACCGGGTTCTGGAATTTGTCGTGCCGTTTCGCAGAAGGTGAACCTGGTGAAGAACCGCAGACTCGTCGGAGCCGTCGCGCTCGTTTCCACCTTTGCACTGGGCGGATGCGGATGCGGAATCGTCTCGGGCTCGGAGGCGTCCAGCAGCAAGAAGGTCACGATCTGGCTGATGAAGGACAGCGTGTCCGCCGATTTCCTCAAGCGCTTCACCCAGGCGTACGAGGACGAGCACCCGTCCGTCGAGCTCGAGTTCAAGATCCAGAGCTGGACCGGCATCGGCCCGAAGGTCACCGAGGCGCTCAAGGGCAAGGACACCCCGGACGTCATCGAGGTGGGCAACACCCAGGTCTCCCAGTACGCGGGGAGCGGCGGGCTGCGCGATCTCACCCTGGAGTCCGTGCGCGACCTCGGCGGCGAGGACTGGCTGCCCGGTCTCGCCGAGCCGGGCAGCATCGACGGTGTCCAGTACGGAATCCCCTGGTACGCGGCCAATCGGGTGGTGATCTACCACAAGGAGCTCTTCGAACAGGCCGGTATCGAGTCCCCGCCGAAGACCCGGGACGAGTGGATCGCGGACAGCGAACAGCTGAACCGGAACGGCAATCAGGGCATCTATCTCGCGGGCCAGAACTGGTATGTCCTGGCCGGATTCATCTGGGACGAGGGCGGCGAACTGGCCGAGGAGAGGGGCGGCGACTGGGAAGGTGCCCTGGACAGCCCCGAGGCACTTCGCGGCATGAGCTTCTACAAGAAACTCCATGCGCTCGGTGACGGCCCCAGGAACGCGGACGAGGAAGAGCCCCCGCAGGCCAAGGTCTTCGCCGAGGGGGATATCGCGCAGATCATCGCGGTGCCCGGCGCCGCCGCGCAGATCGAGCAGCTGAACCCCGAACTCAAGGGGAAACTGGGCTACTTCCCGATCCCGGGAAAGACCGCGAAGGCCCCCGGCTCCGTCTTCACCGGCGGGTCCGATCTGATCGTTCCGGCGAAGGCGGGCCGGCGCGCCGCGGGTATTGATGTGATCAAGGCGCTCGCGGGCCGGAAGTGGCAGGAAGAACTCGCCAGGACCATGAGCTACGTGCCCAACAAACCCGACCTCGCGCGTGTCGTCGTGGGGCAGAAGGGCACGGCCGCGATGGCCCGGGGCGCCGCGGAGGGGCGTGCGACGCCCAACTCGCCGCAGTGGGCGAATGTCGAGGCCGTCAACCCGATCAAGCCGTACATGACGGCGGTCCTCGAGGGCGGTGACCCGCGGAAAGAGGCGAAGGCAGCCTCGGAGAAGATCACCGACCTGCTCGCGAGCGGCTGAACCGCACGGAGCCACGCCTCGGCGAGGGGCTTCAGCCCGCGCTCGGACACACCCGGGATTCAGCCTTCGCACATCCCGGCTCTCCCATGTGGTCATGTCGAATCCAGCCGGTCGCGGAAGAAGTAGGGGGCCGGGCCTTCGCCGCAGCGCGACCGTCCGGCGGCCGCCCTTGCCGATCCGTCCCCGGAGACCGTCATGAACGCGCTGCCCGTCACCTCTCCCCCCACCGTCCCCGCTGTTCCCGCGCAGCCCGTCCCTTCCGCTCCGCCGCGCTACCGGGTGTCCCTCGCCGTCGACCAGGAGGAGGTGCGTGCGGCCCAGCGCCTGCGCCACCTGGTCTTCGCGGGTGAGCTCGGCGCCAGGCTTGAAGGATCCGAACCCGGCCTGGACAGCGACGCGTTCGACGCGTACTGCGACCATCTGCTGGTGCGGGAGGAGGCCACCGGTGACGTCGTCGCCACGTACCGGCTGCTGCCGCCCGACCGGGCGAGGGTCGCCGGGCGCCTCTACGCGGAGAGCGAGTTCGACCTCGGGCGGCTCGGGCCGATCCGTGACGACCTGGTCGAGGTGGGCAGGTCCTGTGTCCACCCGGCCCACCGGGACGGCGCCGTGATCGCGCTGATCTGGGCCGGACTCGCCCGTTACATGGAACGCGCCGGGCACAACTGGCTGGCCGGCTGCTGCTCGATACCGCTCGCCGACGACGGTGTCGCCGCGGCCGGGGCATGGCAGACCGTACGGACGAAGCACCTGGCGCCCGAGGACCACTGGGTCACCCCCCACCGCCTCTGGCAGCCCGCCGCCGGATCTGCGGGGCGGGGGGACGTGCCCACCGGCCTGTCCACGCTCCCGCCCCTGCTCCGGGGCTATCTGCGACTGGGTGCCCAGGTCTGCGGAGCACCCGCGTACGACCCCGACTTCAACGTCGCCGACCTGTACGTACTCCTGTCACTGCGCCGCACCGACCCCCGCTATCTGCGCCACTTCCTCGCACTCGCCGACCTGTGATGAACGCGCGGTCCGCCGCCGGGACCGACGCCCTCGCGCCGATCCCGGCGACCGGCCGGCCCGCCCCGTTCAGACCGCCGTCGCCAGCGACAGTGCGAACTGGTCCCCGGAATCAGTCCACCACCGATCCATCCTCAGGCCGGCCGCGCCGAGTTCGGCCCGGACACCTTCCTCGCGGAACTTGGCCGACACCTCCGTACGCAGCTCCTCGCCGGCCTCGAACGCCACCACCAGATCGAGGTCCGGGACCTTCACCGTGAGCGCCGTACGGGCGCGCAGCCGCATCTCGATCCATTCCCGCTCCGGGTCCCACAACGCCACGTGATCGAAGTCGGCCGGGTCGAAGTCCGCGCCCAACTCCCGGTCCACGACCCTCAGCACGTTCTTGTTGAACTCCGCCGTCACTCCGGCCGCGTCGTCGTACGCGGCGACCAGCACCTCCTCGTCCTTCACCAGGTCCGTGCCGAGCAGCAGCGTGTCGCCCAGGGAGAGCAGCGACCGCACCGACTTCAGGAACCCCGACCGCTCGTCGGGGAGCAGATTGCCGATCGTGCCGCCGAGGAACGCGACCAGCCGCGGCCCCGGGGTGCCCGGCAGCGCGAGCCCGCCGGTGAAGTCGGCGATCAGCGCGTGCACGGAGAGACCGGGCCGTTGTGCGAGCAGGGCGTCGGCGGCGCCGCGCAGTGCGCTCTCGCTCACATCGACCGGTACGTAGCTGTGCAGCGCGGGCAACGAGTCCAGCAGGTACCGGGTCTTCTCCGACGACCCCGATCCCAGCTCGATCAGGGTCCGTGCCCCCGAGGCCGCGGCGATCTCTCCGGCGCGGTCGAGCAGGATTTCTCGCTCGGCGCGGGTCGGATAGTACTCGGGGAGGCGGGTGATCTCCTCGAACAGTTCACTGCCGTGCGCGTCGTAGAACCATTTCGGCGGCAGCGTCTTCGGATGCCGGGTCAGGCCGTGCAGCACATCGGCGCGCAGGGCCGCGTCCGTCGCGTCCACCGGCAGGGTACGGGTCAGCAGAAAGGGACTCACTCAGTGGGCTCCTTGAGCGGGGTCAGCAGGACTTCGGCACGGGTCGCCGTCAGCAGCGTCCGATCGGGGACCGTGCGCCAGCGCGGATCGTCGTCGTACGGCTCCGAGGCCACGACCGTCCGCAGGCCCGGCTCGGCGAGGTACCACAGGGTGTCGCCCCAGGCCGTCGCCACGATCGTGGTGCCGTCGACGAGCAGCAGATTCAGCCGGGATTCCGGGGCCGCGGCCGCCACATCGAGCACGGTGTCGGCGACGGCCTGCGGCAGTTCGTCACCGTCGGCGAGACGGTGACGTACGAGGGCCCAGATCAGGGCCGAGTCGCAGCGGGCGGTGAGGGCCAGCAGCTCGGCCGGGGACAGTGCGGCGGCCAGCGGTGCCAGGGAGTCCGGCCAGCCCCGCACCGCACCGTTGTGGCTGAACAACAGCCGCCCGGCGGCGAAGGGCGCAGCCGCCGCCTCGCCGTCCGCGCCCGCCTCCGTGGCGTCGCGCACCGCGGCGAGCAGCGCCGTACTGCGCACCACTCGGGCCAGATCGGCGAACGTCCGGTCGCCCCAGACGGGGCCCGCGCGCCGGTACCGTCCCGGTACCGGATCGCCGTCCGCATACCAGCCGACGCCGAAACCGTCGGCGTTGACGGTCCCGTGGTGCTGGTGCCTCGGCGCCCAGGACTGGCGCACAAGACCGTGCGGCGGCCGCGTCAACAGTTCCCCGAGGGCCACCGACGGCCCCAGATAAGCGATATGGCGGCACATCAGACATCCCTCGCGGTACGGAATCCGGAGAAGATCTGGCGCCGCACCGGCAGGTCCCAGTTGCGGAACGTCCCCCGGCACGCCACGGGGGCCACGGCGAACGAACCGCCCCGCAGGACCTTGTGGGCCGGTCCGAAGAACACCTCGGAGTACTCGCGGTACGGGAACGCCGAGAAGCCCGGATAGGGCTCGAAATCACTCGACGTCCACTCCCACACGTCACCGATCAACTGCCGCACACCGAGCGGTGACCGGCCCGCGGCGTACGCCCCCGCAGGCGCGGGCCGCAGATGGCGCTGGCCCAGGTTGGCCCGCTCGGGGGCAGGGTCCTCGTCGCCCCACGGATAGCGCAGCGAACGGCCCGACGCCGGGTCGTGGCGCGCGGCCTTCTCCCACTCCGCCTCCGAGGGCAGCCGGCGCCCCGCCCAGCGGGCGTACGCGTCCGCCTCGTACCAGCTGACGTGGAGCACCGGTTCGTTCTCCGGCACCGTCTCGGTCACTCCGAAGCGGCGGCGCAGCCACTGACCGGCATCCCGGTGCCAGAAGAGCGGAGCGGTCAGTTCGTGCTCACGGACCATCGCCCAGCCCTCGGGGGCCCACCAGTGCGGCTCGGTGTAGCCGCCGTCCTCGATGAACCGCTGGTAGGCGCCGCAGGTGACCGGGGCCGTGTCGAGGTAGAAGCCCGGTACGTCCCGCAGGTGCGCGGGGCGCTCGTTGTCGAGGGCCCACGGCTCGGTGGACGTACCCATGGTGAACGGGCCGCCCGGGACCAGGACTTCGGCGGGCAGGCCGGCCGCGTCGGTGGGGCCGGGCGGCACGGGCGCGGTCAGGACCGCAGGACCGGACCTCAGCTGATGGGTGATCAGCATGGTTTCGTCGTGCTGCTGTTCATGCTGGGCGATCATGCCGAAGGCGAACCCGGCCCGCACCAGCGGACGGTCACCACCCAGTGGCGTGCCGTCGAGTACGTCCAGCGCCCGGTTGCGGACCTCCGCGGCATAGCCGCGGGCCTCGGCGGGCGCCAGCAGCGGCAGCGAGGGGCGGGTCGCCCGGGGATGTTCGAAGGCGTCGTACAGCCCGTCGATCTCCGGGCGCATCGCCTCCCGCCCGGCCACCCCGCGCAGCAGCCACAGCTCCTCCTGATTGCCGATGTGTGCCAGGTCCCAGACCAGCGGAGACATCAACGGCGAGTGCTGAGCGGTCAGTTCATGGTCGTCCACACTCTCGGTGAGAAGCGTGGTGCGTTCCCGGGCGGTGAGCAGCGCGTCGAGAGCGCGCTGCCGGAGCGCCTCGGTGTCCGCCTCGTCCGGATCGCCTGGATCGCCTGGATCGCCCGGACCGGTTGCGGCGGGTACGGGGGAGTCGGTCATGAGCGGGGCCCCTCGAAGTGGTGGCCCGAACCGCCCGCCGGGTCCAGCGCGAGCAGTCCGGCAAGGTCGTCGGCCGGACATCGACCCCGGGCGACGAAGCGGTCGTGGAAGTCCGCCACCGCCTCCAGCACGGCCGTGGTCGCTCCCATCCGGGGCAGCGCCTCCAGCGCGAGTGCGAAACAGGTGGCGGCCGCCGCCCGGAGCTCGGGATCGGCCAGACCGTCACGGGCGGCACCCACCCAGAGCGGATTGCGTGGCGCGGGCCCCGGCCCGGCCGTCTCGGCCAGCGGTTTGACGGTGCGGTACACGGTCTCGGCGGCCTCCGGGTCGTCGAACAGGGCGGTGGTGACGGCGAGCGGCACCAGCCACCCGTCCGCGCCGTACTGCGCGTCGATCATGCGCAGCTCAAGATGTCCGCGCGGGCGCACGGGCGGGAAGAGAGTGCTGATGTGGTAGTCGAGATCGGCGCGCACCGGAGGCCTCGGCGCGCCGGTACGGATCCAGTTGCGGAAGGTCAGACCGCAGGGCACGGCCCACGGCCCCTCGTCGGCGCGGATGCACATCACCGGGGTGTCCAGGACATGCCTGGCCCAGGCGTCACGGGGCGGCAGATGACCGGGCGGCGCCAGGGACCGCCGGGGATCGAGGTCGGCCCAGAGCGACTGCCGGGTGGACCGCCATGACGTCGGGCGGCCGAGCCGCAGGGGCGAGTTCGCGAACGCCGCCACCAGGACCGCGCCCAGCAGATGGCACAGCTGCCAGCGCCGCCCGTACCCGAGCGGACCGGGCTCCTCCTCTCCGGCGTCCAGACAGACCTGGACGGACGCGGTGGTGCACATCATGGCGCGACCGGCCGGGCCCGACCGGTCGAACGAGGCCTCCATGGCGTCGTAACGGGGCTCGCGCAGCAGCCGGCGCGGCGGATGCCACGGATCGACGCCGAGACCCGACGGCGCGAGACCCACCCGGTCCAGGGCGTCGCGTACGGCGGTGAGATCGGCGGCGGTGGCGTCGATGCACGCCATCAGGGAGTCGGCGGGGCGCGAGCTGAGCTCCAGCTGGCCGCCGGGTTCGAAGGTGAGCGCCGCGCTCAGGGGCAGGGCCCGGAGGATGGCGGCGGCCGCGTCGAGGCGGTGGGGCGGGACCGGGACGCCGGGACGGTCCCGGTGGTGGATGAGCCATTCGAGTTCGACACCCACCGTGCGGGGCGGCCCCGTCTTGAAGCAGATGCAGCGCAGCAGGTCCTCCGCCTCGCCCTCGTCGAGGGGCAGGGGCCGGCCGGGCGGACCGTGGCCGCCGGGTGTGTCCGATGACATGCCGGGCCTCCTTCTGCTCGGTTCGTCCGTGCCACCCAAACCCTTGCGGGGGGATCGCACAAGAGTGCCCCTGTGGGGCGGAAATTCGGTTGCACCCATGCCGCCGAAGCGCCGAGCATGCCCCGTATGCACCACACGGGGGAGTACCGATGAGCGCACGGCTGCGCGGCATCGCGCGAGAGACCGAGGCCATTGTCGAGTCCGGCCGCTACCGGACGCCGGGCGGGCGTGAGGTGAGCATCGAACGTGCACTGACCAGCGCACTCTCGGGCACCGGACTGTACGGCCCCGAGCCGGTACCCGTCGCGGCACTCGACTCCGGCCGTACACCTCTCGTGGAGGTCACCGACGAGAGCAGCCTGCAGGCGGCCCGCCGGATGACCGGCGAAGGGCCCGGCAAGGTCGCCGTCCTGAACTACGCCTCCGCCCGCAATCCCGGCGGCGGATACCTCAACGGCGCGCAGGCCCAGGAGGAAGCCCTGTGCCGGGGATCCGCCCTGTACGCCACGCTGCTGCGCGCCCCCGACTACTACGCCCACCACCGCGCGGAACGCAGCGCCTTCTACACCGACCGGGTGATTCACTCACCCGGTGTGCCGGTGTTCCGCGACGACCGGGGGCGGCTGCTCGACACCCCGTACACCGCAGGCTTCCTCACCTCCCCGGCGCCCAATGCCGGAGTCATCCGCAGCCGCACCCCCGAGGACGCCCACCGCATCCCCGCCGCGCTCGCGGCCCGTGCCGAGCGGGTGCTGGAAGTCGCGGCGGTATGCGGCTACCGCAGGCTGGTGCTGGGCGCCTGGGGCTGCGGTGTGTTCCGCAACGATCCGGCACAGGTGGCCGGTGCGTTCCGGGCGCTGCTGCTGGACGGCGGCAGGTTCGCCGGGCACTTCGAGCAGATCGTTTTCGGCATCCTCGACCGCAGCCCCGATTCCGCCACCCGGTCCGCCTTCACCCGGACGTTCGGCGGTCAGCTCCAGCCGTAGCGCTCCCGCAGCCGGCCGACGACCAGGTCGAACCGGCCCCGGTCCAGCGCGCACGCCTCACGCCGCATCCCGTCCTCGTGCACCCGCAGCACCCGGTCCAGATCGACCCACGACGGACGGCCCGAGCTGTCCCACGGGCCGGCCCCGAGCGCCACCCACTCGTGGTCCCGGTCGTGCTGCTTGCTGGACAACCGCACGGCGAGCAGCGTGCCGGCCGCCTCCCGGGCCACCACCAGAACCGGACGGTCCTTGCCGCGCCCGTCGTTCTCCTCGAACGGCACCCAGGTCCAGACGATCTCGCCGGGGTCGGGAGAACCGTCCCGGTCCGGGGCGTACGAGGTGCGGACGGGGCCCACGTCGCGCGGGTCGGCCTCGGAGGTCGCGGCGGGTCCGGTACGGCCGGGGAATCCGGCCGGGCCGTCGGTGCTGTCGTCACGGAACTGGATGGTCATCCCCTCACCGTAGGACCTGTACGGCCCAGCCCACGGAGCGGGTCCGGTGAACGAGCAGCAGGCTCGGCCCATGACCACCGGACACCTCACCCGCGCCGGACGCGCCGTCACCCTCGCCGTGCTGCCGGGGACCGCCCTGCCCCCTGCCGCCACTGGCGGAGCGTCAGCCGCCGCTGGTCGAGGAAGCGGCGGGCCGCATTCTTGACCACGAAGTGTGTCAAGGCCGCCCCGCGGAAGCCTCAACTGCCGTATGCGGGGGCCACATACACCGTGCGCGGCGGCAGATGACCGAACACCGTCGCCACCGTGCCCACCTCGATGCGGTCCTCCGCCGAGGCGGGATGCGCGAGGAAGTGCTCGGCACCGCCCCGGATCCGTACGATCACCTCGCCGGCCGGCCCCGGTCGCACCGTTCCGGTCACCCGGCTGAGCAGCCCCACCACCGAGGAGTCAACCATGCCCCGCAGCGTCCCCATGTCCGACGGGTCTGGAAGACTGCCCGACGCCATGAGCCAGTTACCGAACCAGCCCGCCGAAGGCCCCCCTCCGACCAGTGCCGATGTGGCACGGCTCGCCGGAGTCTCCCGGGCCACCGTGTCCTATGTACTGAACGACATCGCGACCGTGCGGATCAGTGAGCCCACCCGCCGCCGGGTCAGGGAAGCGGCCGTTGAACTGGGTTACGTACCGCACGCGGCGGCCCGCAGCCTGCGCGCCGGGCACACCCGCATGGTGGTGCTGCCCGCGGTGAACTTACCGGCCGGCCCGCTCCACCACCGCTTCTTCCACGAACTGGAAGCCGGGCTGCGCCGCCTCGACTACACCGTGGTCCAGTACGGCAGCACCGGCCTCGACGCCGACGACGCACCCCGCGCCTGGGCAGAACTCCGTCCCGTCGCCGTCATCGCACCCGGCACGATCGCCCTCACCCCGCAGGGCATATCCATGCTCAGGCGAGCCGGGGCCAAGGCCGTCATCACGCTCGGCCCGCGGCCGGTGGCCGGCGCCCACGCGCTGGTCATGGACCAGCGAAAGGTCGGCAGCTGCGCGATCGGGCACCTGCTGGAGCGAGGCCGGCGCCGTATCGGCGTGATCATGCCCGAGGAGGGCGGCCTCGGTCTGTTCGCCGAACCCCGGCTGGACGGGGCCCGGCAGGCCGCACGGAGCCACGGGGCCCTCGTCGAACCGCTGCCGCTGCGCTACGAGGAGGGGGCGGCCGACCGGCTGGCCGCCCGCTGGCGCACGCTGGGCCTGGACGCCGTGTTCGCGTACAACGACGCATACGCGATGCTCCTGATGCGGGCCCTTCAGGACGCGGGCGTCGAGGTGCCCCGTGAGACAGCCGTGATCGGCGCCGACGACCTGATGCTCGGCAGACTGCTGCGGCCCCGGCTCAGCAGCGTACGTCTGGAGATGGCCACGGCGCAGCCGCCGGCGGACCTCGTCGACCGGCTGGTGCGACACCCCGGCAGCGCCCCCGAGCACCACGACCTGCTGCGGGCCAGGATGGTCCACCGCGAGTCCAGCTGAGCCGTCGAGTCCGCGAGGTGCCGTAGCGCGGCAACATGCGTACCGCGCGCCGCCTGCCTAGCGTCATGACCATGAGCCATCCGCAGAGTTACGAGATCCTGCTGGTCCCCGGATTCGCCGAGGACACCGCCGAAGCCGCCGAGCCCGGCGGCGCCATCCGCTCGGCGGTCGTGACGGCGACCGGCGAGACGGGGGCATCGGGCTATCCCCGCTATTCGGGTGAAGGCGTCGTGGCGGACATCGACCCGGCCACACACACGGTCGAGGCCCTGCTGGTCGACGGCGCCGAGCTGGACTACGGCCTCTCGGTCCGGATCAAGGAGAGCAAAGCCGACAGCAACGCCGGCGGCTGAGACCGCGCCGCCGGGCTCCGGCCGGAAGGCCACGGAAGGCCACGACAGGGTGAAGAAGGCCGAAGAAGGCCGAGGAAAAGCCGAGGAAAGGCACGGGAAGGGGCCCGGCCGGTCCGGCCGGGCCCCTCACCGCTCGTGTGCGCGGGGAGCCTACTTCTGCTCCTTCTGCTGGTCCTCGATGGACTTGCGGACCTCGTCCATGTCCAGCTTCCTGGCCTGTCCGATGATGTCCTCAAGCGCGGCCTCCGGCAGCGCCCCCGGCTGTGCGAACACCGCCACGTTGTCCCGGACGATCACCAGCGTGGGAATGGAGCGGATCTCGAAGGCCGCCGCCAGTTCCTGCTGCGCCTCGGTGTCGACCTTGGCGAAGACCAGGTCGTCGTGGCGCTCCGAGGCCGCGTCGTAGACCGGCGCGAACTGCCGGCACGGGCCACACCAGGAAGCCCAGAAGTCGATCAGGACGAAGTCGTTCTCGCTGACGACCTGATCGAAGTTTTCCTTGGTGAGCTCGACGGTGCTCATGTTCTGTTACCTCTTCCTGTGCCCGTTCGGACCTGCCCGGCACAACGGTGCCGGTACTCGCGCTATTCCGCCTGCCCATGTGGACGCCGCGCACACCCGCGATAAAACTGTCCCCATGACAGATGCTTCCCTGAACGCCGAGTACGACGTCGTGGTGATCGGAGCGGGTCCGGTCGGCGAGAACGTCGCCGACCGGGCGCGTGCCGCCGGGCTCAGTACGGCGGTCGTCGAGACCGAGCTCATCGGCGGCGAGTGCTCCTACTGGGCCTGCATGCCCAGCAAGGCCCTGCTGCGCCCGGTCGTCGCCCGCGCCGACGCGCGCCGCGTCCCCGGCCTCGGTGACGCCGTGCGGGGCCCGCTCGACACGGCGGCCGTCCTCGCCCATCGCGACACCTACGCCTCGCACTGGAAGGACGACGGACAGGTCGCCTGGCTGGAGGGCATCGGAGCGGACATCTACCGGGGCCGGGGCCGGCTCACCGGTGAGAAGGCCGTCTCCGTGACCGCCCCCGACGGCACGGTGCACCGGCTCACCGCCCGGCAGGCCGTCGCCGTCTGCACCGGCAGCCGCGCCGTCGTCCCCGCCCTGCCCGGCATCGACGGGGCTCGCCCCTGGACCAGCCGTGAGGCGACGAGCGCCAAGGAGGTGCCCGGCCGCCTCGTGATCGTCGGAGGCGGTGTGGTCGGGACGGAGATGGCCACCGTCTGGCAGGCCCTCGGCGCCCGGGTGACGATGCTGATCCGCGGCAAGGGGCTCCTGCCGAAGATGGAGGCCTTCGCGGGTGAGCTGGTCGCGCGGGCGCTGACGGAGGCGGGCGCCGACATCCGTACCGGTGTCTCGGCGACATCCCTGCGGCGTGCGGCCCCGGACGGGCCGGTCATCCTGGAACTCGACAACGGCGAGCGTGTCGAGGCCGACGAAGTGCTCTTCGCCACCGGCCGTGCCCCGCGCACCGGCGACCTCGGCCTGGAGACGGTGGGTCTGACGCCCGGTTCCTGGCTCACCGTCGACGACAGCTGCCTCGTCGAAGGCACGACCTGGCTCTACGCCGTCGGAGATGTCAATCACCGGGCGCTCCTCACGCACCAGGGCAAGTACCAGGCGCGCATCGCGGGCGCCGCGATCGCCGCCCGCGCCGCGGGAGTGCCGCTGCTGGAGAACGACCGCTGGGGCGCCCACGTGGCCACCGCCGACCACGCGGCCGTCCCGCAGGTCGTCTTCACCGACCCCGAGGCCGCCTCCGTCGGCCTCACCCTCGCCGAGGCCGAGCAGGCCGGCCACCGGGTGCGCGCCATCGACCAGGATCTGGCCGCGGTGGCGGGCTCCGGACTGTACGCGGAGGGCTACCGCGGCCGCGCCCGCATGGTCGTGGACCTCGACCGGGAGATCCTGCTCGGTGTCACCTTCGTCGGACCGGGCATCGGCGAGCTGCTGCACTCGGCGACGATCGCGGTCGCGGGCGAGGTCCCCATCGGCCGGCTGTGGCACGCCGTTCCGGCCTATCCGACGATCAGCGAGGTCTGGCTGCGCCTGCTGGAGGCGTACCGCGACGCATAGGGCCCGGTCCGCCCGTCGTCGGCGGCTCCCCGGACGGCGCGGCATCCGTACCCACCTGACGACGGCCGTGAGCAGGGATTTCGTGCAGGGTGCCGCGGTGCGCCGAGCACGTCCTCATCGGCTCTGCGACCTCGGCCCCGATCCGGCGCAACGGGTCCAGCGACACCAGCGCGTCCTGAGCGACCGCCCCGACGGCCCGACGCCGCCCGGTGCGCCAGTGGCGTGTCCCTGCCCCGTCGCGCCGGTCACCCGCAGCATCCGCGCACTCGTCCGCGCCCCGGTGCCGGCCGGTCCGGGCGGGGCACGTGCCACGGTGCTCCTGCCCGGCCCCGGATCGCCGGCGTGGCCGAGGGGTCGGGCGGAGCGGGCCGGTCAGGCCGGCGGCCGCAGATCGCTGGTGGTGACTCGCACGTGGTCGACGACGAGTTGCTGGGGGAAGGAGGTGCTGCCGTCGGGGTCACCGGGCCAGTAGCCGCCGACAGCGAGGTTGAGGACAAGGAAGAAGGGCTTGTTGAACACCCAGGTGTTTCCGTTGAGATCGCCGGGTGTGCGGCGCTGGTAGACGTTGCCGTCGACCGACCAGGTCACCGAGTCGGGGGCCCAGTCGACCGCGAAGGTGTGGAAGTCGTCGGCGAACGCCTGGCCGCCCGGCAGTGTGTAGGCGGCGCCGATGCCGCCGGAACCGGAGTAGCCGGGACCGTGCAACGTGCCGTGGACCGTGGAGGGTTCGAAGCCGACGTTCTCCATGACGTCGATCTCGCCGGAAGCGGGCCAGCCGACCTGACCGATGTCGTCGCCCAGCATCCAGAAGGCGGGCCACATGCCCTGACCGCGCGGCACCTTCATCCGGGCCTCGACGTGCCCGTAGGTCTGGGTGAACCTGCCGGAGGTGTTCAGGCGTGCGGAGGTGTATTCGCACGTGCCGTACCAGCACTGGTAGTTGTTCGGGTTCTCACGGCGTGCGGTGATGACCAGATGTCCCTGGCCGTCGAGTGCCGCGTTGTTGTTGCCGGCCGTGTAGTACTGCCGTTCGTGGTTGTTGACGTTGTCGCCGGTCTCGATCTGCCACTTGCCGTCGTCGACTGCGGAGCCCGCGGGCCCGTCGAAATCGTCGGTGAAGGCCCCTGCCGTCACCGACGGCCGCGGCGAGGGCAGCGGCACCCCGGCGGCGAGGCCGGAGGAGGCCGAGACGAGGGCGAGTAAGGAGAGCGCGGATACCAGGAGACGCCGGGTGAGGCGGGGGGAGGTCATGGGGGGTCCTTCCCGTGCGGAATCGAGCAGCTGTCATGGGCATGGCAAACGCTCATCATGGGGGGAGCGGGGAAAGGCTTCCGTTCTGTCTGAGATTGAAGAAGTGAACCAAGAGCGTGTCAAGGCTTTGGTACGGACCACACTTCTTGCATGCGTCTGTGGTGGTACCGCCGCGCGGCAGTCCCGGATTCCCACCGGGTTTCCTCCTGCGACACGTCTGCCGGACGGTCAGGGCGACCAGTTGCACCACTGCCCTCGGCGCTGATGGATGGTTCCGGCACATCAGTCGTTCATGCTGTGGTGCGGGCCGTGGGAGGTGTCAGTTCCCCGCGGTGGGGGACAGCGGCTGCCCGCAGCGCAGATTCCACCGTCCGGACCGGCCGCTGAGCGTGGTCAGAGTCAGCGGGGCGACATCCAGCCGCCAGAACGCCTCCGTCGGCAGAGCGAGCGCCTGTACGGTCACCGCCCGTACCACCGCGGGCCCGACGACCCCCAGCACACGGCCGCCCGCGTCGCCGTCCAAATGCTGCATGGATTCCTCGGGCGCGCCGAAGGTCCCCACGGACTTCAGCCAGTGGCCGACCCGTGCGCAGAATTCCAGCAGGGACTCGCCGCCGTGCGGAGCCGCCGAGGGGTCGGTCAGCCAGGCCGACACGGCGTCCGGTTCGTTCGTGCCCACCTCGGCCAGCCGCTGCCCGGTCCATCGGCCCATGTCCCAGTCCCGGAGCGAGAGTTCGGGATCGGTGTGCAAGCCCAGGGCGTCGGCGGTTCCGGTGCACCGCGCGGAGGGCCCGCGTACATACCGGTCGGCCACGGGCACCGCCGGCGCGGCGGCCCGGGCCCGCCGGGCCCCGGCCGGGTCGATCGGAGCATCACCGTCGAAGCGCGCCTCGCGCAGCGAGGCGTTGAGCGCCGGTGAGATCAGCATCACCTGAACCGTCATGACCGGGTCGACTCCCTGAATTCTGGCCCTCACGTGTGCTCACCATGGCGTTCAGGCCCTCCGGCCCTGCCACCGGCACCGTGGCCAGGCCCGGTCCCAGGCGGTATCGTCCCAGGAACATGACGAAGGTGTGACGGAAGTCCGGTGAGAGTCCGGCACGGTCGCGCCACTGTGAACCCGTCCCCGTACGGGAAGTCAGACCCAGCACCTTCGTTCCAGCACCACGATTGGGACGCGTGTTCCCTCAGGAGGTTCTGCCATGGCACGGACTGCCGCTGCCCCCGCCGTACCGGCGATCACCCCCATCTCCGGGAAGGCCATTGCCCCTTGGGCGGTCTTCTTCGGCATCCTCATGCTCGTACTGCTGTACTTCGTCGGCGCCGAGCAGGGTGCCACCGCGGTCATCTCCGGCGAAGGCGTCCACGAGTGGGTCCACGACGGCCGCCACCTCCTCGGCTTCCCCTGTCACTGACGTACCGTCCGATCCAGGGGAAACCTCATGAACTCCATATCTGTCAGAGCCCTGCTCATCCGCGGCATGCTGGCCGGCCTGGCCGCGGGCGTACTTGCCCTGTTCGTCGCGTACTTCCTCGGTGAGTCCCGCGTCGATGCGGCCATTGCCCTTGAGGAGGCGCACAGCCACGACCACGGGGGCGGCGAGGAACTCGTCAGCCGCACCATGCAGTCCACCGCCGGACTCGCCACCGGTGTGCTCGTCTTCGGAGTGGCGATCGGCGGCATCGCAGCCCTCGTCTTCTGTTACGCCCTCGGCCGGATCGGCAGATTCGGACCCCGGGCCACGGCCGCACTGATCGCGGGAGCGGCCCTGCTGACCGTGTACGTCGTGCCATTCCTGAAGTACCCGGCCAATCCGCCGGCCGTCGGCAACCCCGACACCATCGGCCGACGCACCGCGCTGTTCTTCCTGATGGTCGCCCTCGGCGTGCTGCTGGCCGTCGCCGCCGTGATCCTCGGCCGACGGCTGGCCCCCCGCCTGGGCAACTGGAACGCAACGATCACCGCATCCGTCGCGTACGTCGTCGTGATCGGACTCGCCTACGCGTTCCTGCCCTCGTTCAACGAGGTCGGAAAGGACTTCCCGGCGGCGCTGCTGTGGGAGTTCCGCCTGACCACGCTCGCCGTACAGGCCATCCTGTGGGTCACCTTCGGCCTCGTTTTCGGCCACCTGACGGAACGGCTCCTCGCGTCGGGGGCCGACAGCGTCACCACCGGCCAGGGTGCGGCGAACCGGGCGGCCACCGCGGCCGGCTGACCGACGCACCGCTCGCCATCAGCCGGCATCTGGCCATCAGCCGGCATCTGACCGGCAGTGGGCATGTCGTCACGCACGAGGGCATCTCGTCATCAGCGCGCAGCGGAACCCGCCGGGAGCTTTCCGGCGGGTTCCGCTGCCTCGTCATGCCTAAGGGCTGTCCCGTAATCCCTGGCGGGCGCACGACGACAGCTACTTCCCCAAGCTCTCGGCTGCGCTCGAGCAGGGGAGGCCCCATCCTCGCCGCGTTGTCGGAACGTCCGAATACATCCAGTATGCGGACGTCCCTCCGCCTTGCGATGCACCGCATCTGCCGCCGCGCGCTGATCCACCAGGGATTACGGGACAGCCCTTAGCCCCGGCTGCCGGGAGGGACCGACGCATGCCGGTCCGCTACTCCCACCGCCGCCACCGCCACCACCGCCGAGGGAGCACTCCTGACGGAATGGCTGGACCGTCTGTCGAACGCCCCTCGCGACCGCCCGGAACTTTTCTGCGGGCCGGGCCGGACCCCGCGAGCCGGGTGTGATCCGGACGAGAGGCCCTCAGGACCGTGTCCGGCCCTCGTCGAAGCCGAAGTCCCCGGAGAGCGCCGCAGCCATCCGCAGGTGACCGGTCGCCTCCGCGTCCCGCCCCTGGCGCTCAAGTGTGCGGCCGAGCATCAGCCGGGCATACGGCTCCACCGGGTCGCGCTCCAGCACCGCCCGCAGCTCCGTCTCGGCCCTGCCGAGCCGAGCCGAGTGGTAGTAGGCCCGCGCCAGCAGCAGCCGGGGGGAGACCTGCTCCGGCACCTCTTCGACGAGCCCCTCCAGAATCCGGGCAGCGGTCATGTACTCCTTCGCTTCGAAGAACATCCGCGCACGGTCCCAGCGATCGGCTTCCGTACCGAACTCGAAATAGGTGTCGCTCACTTGACCTCTGACCTCCTCGTTCACGGACCGCTCCGGATCGCTTCCGGCCCCGCCCCGCCATTGGCCCGGCCACATGTTCAGCCGCGCTTCTGGTGGAAGAACATGGCGGACTGGTTGAATATTCCACTACATTATCGGCGTGGGTACCGGCACCCCGGGTCCGCACGGGAATAGGTTGAGCGCCATGAGTAATCTCGATCGCCAGGCCGCACTCTCCGTCTGCGGAGGACGGGGCTTCGTCGTCGCCGAGCCTGTACGTGAACTTCTCACCCCGCGCCATGTCCAGCTGGGTGAGTCCACCGAGGTCCGCAGGCTCCTGCCCAATCTGGGCCGCCGGATGGTCGGCGCATGGGCCTTTGTCGACCATTACGGCCCCGACGACATCGCCGGCGAGCCCGGGATGCAAGTGCCGCCGCACCCCCACATGGGCCTGCAGACGGTCAGCTGGCTGCACGACGGCGAGGTCCTGCACCGGGACAGCCTCGGCAGCCTCCGGACGATCCGCCCGCGCGAACTGGGGCTGATGACCTCCGGCCGGGCCATCAGTCACTCCGAGGAGAGCCCGAAGTCCCACGCGAGATTTCTGCACGGTGCGCAGCTCTGGGTGGCGCTGCCGGGTGCCCACCGTCACGTCGAGCCGCACTTCCAGCACCACGCCGAACTGCCGACCGTCACCGCCCCCGGCCTCACCGCCACCCTGATCCTGGGCGAACTCGACGGCGCCACCTCGCCCGGCACCGCGTACACCCCGATCGTCGGCGCCGACCTGTCTCTCACCGCCGGAGCCGGGGCCCGTCTGCCGCTCGACCCGGACTTCGAGTACGCGGTGCTCTCGATGTCCGGCCAGGCCGAGGTCGACGGCGTTCCCGTGCTGCCCGGCTCCATGCTCTACCTCGGTTGCGGCCGCACCGAACTCCCCTTGCGTGCGGACACCGACGCGGGTCTCATGCTCCTCGGCGGCGAGCCCTTCGCGGAGGAGATCGTGATGTGGTGGAACTTCATCGGGCGGTCGCACGAGGAGATCGAGGAGGCACGTGCGGACTGGATGACCAGTGCCCGGTTCGGGGAAGTGCATGGCTTCGAGGGGGGCCGGCTGCCCGCTCCTGAACTGCCGCCTGTGGCACTGAAGCCGCGGGGGAGGGTGCGCTGAACCGCATTGATATTGATGTGGGTGGGGTCCGGTGTGCACTCCTGGTTGCGGCAGCCGGGCCCCGTACGCATGGGCGGAATCGGTCCCTCGTCGCGGTGGAGGTTTCCGTCGCAGGTGCCCGGGATTCCAGGTCGTGGTCGTGCGTAAGCCGCTTTGGCGGACCTCATGCCGGCCCAATGCTGACCGGGCCGGGTGATGCCGTGGCTGCGACCACCACCCGGCCCGGGGTCTTCAGACGGGCAGCCCCGTGCCGTGCTGCTCGTGGGCGCAGGTCTCGTGGGCTTCGGGGGCGTCCCAGACGGGGAAGGGATCCTCGCCGCCGGTCCATTCACCGTCCAGGAGACAGTTCTCCAGAGCGGCGCGCAGGGCCGCCGGGTCCAGTCCGGTTCCGATGAACACCAGTTCCTGGGCCTGCTGCTCGGGTGCTCCGGCGTTGCTGATCCCGGCGGGCTCGAAGCGGGCGACGGACCCCGCCTGGGACCACAGGCCCGTCACCCCGGGGCGCCCGGCCAGCGTGAAGAATCCCTTGCTGCGCAGGACCGTCCCGAACTCGCCGCTGTCGAACCGCTCGGTGATCAGCTGCCACAGCCGGCCCGGGTGGAAGGGCCGGTCGGCGCGGAACAGAGTGGACGAGATCCCGTACTCCTCGGTCTCCGGGACGTGGTCGCCGTTGAGCTCCCGTACCCAGCCGGGGGCCTGCTGTGCCTGTTCCACGTCGAAGAGGCCGGTCCCGAGCACGTCGGAGGCGCGCACCCTCCCTCGGACCGTCTCGACGAGGCGTGAGCCCGGGTTGAGACGGGTGAGGACGCCGCGCAGGCGCTCGGCCGACGCGTCGTCGACGAGGTCCAGCTTGTTCAGGACGATCACGTCGGCGAACTCGACCTGGTCGATCAGCAGATCGCTCACGGTGCGCTCGTCGTCCTCGTAGGGTGCGAGGCCGCGCGAAGCGAGTTCGTCGCCGGTTCCGAGCTCGGCCAGGAAGTTGGCCGCGTCCACCACGGTGACCATGGTGTCCAGCCGGGTGACGTCGCCGAGCGTCGCACCGTCGTCGCGTGCGAAGGAGAAGGTGGCGGCGACCGGCATGGGCTCGGAGATGCCGCTGGACTCGATCAGGAGGTAGTCGAAGCGTCCCTCCCCGGCGAGGCGGTCCACCTCTTCGAGGAGATCGTCGCGGAGCGTGCAGCAGATGCATCCGTTGGTCATCTCGACCAGCCGTTCCTCCGTGCGGGAGAGGGCGGCCTCGCCGCCGCGCACCAGCGCGGCGTCGATGTTGATCTCGCTCATGTCGTTGACGATGACGGCGACCCGCAGTCCCTCGCGGTTGGACAGCAGGTGGTTGAGCAGGGTGGTCTTGCCCGCTCCGAGGAATCCGGAGAGGACGGTCACCGGCAGGCGGTCGTGCGGCATGCTGCGTCAGTCCTCCGGACGGAGAAGGCCGCGTTCGTACGCCTTCCGCAGGTGCTGGGGCACCAGATAGGTGCTTCCGTCGATGGTGACGGGGACGAGCGGCGGGGTGTTCGCCCGCCACTGGGCGCGGCGGTGACGGGTGTTGCTGCGGGACATCTTGCGCTTGGGGACGGCCATGACGGTCCTTTCGTCGGCAGGGAGTCGGGGGTGCGGTAAAGGTCAGCGGATGGAGTAGGGAAGCAGGGCCATCTCGCGGGCGTTCTTGACGGCGGTGGCGATCTGCCGCTGCTGCTGCCGGGTGACCCGGGTGACCCGGCGGCTGCGTATCTTGCCGCGGTCGGAGATGAACTTCCGCAGCAGGTCGGTGTCCTTGTAGTCGATGTGGGTGATGCCGGCGGCGTCGAGCGGGTTCGGCCGGTTCTCGCGCGTGAGCGCGGACTTGGTCGGGCGGGGCATGGAAACGTCCTCGGTCGGTCGGATGGTCGGTGGGGTGGGTCAGGCGACGGCGTCGAGCAGGTGGTCGAAGCCGGTGGGACGGGGCCAGGCGCCGGGCCCGGACGCCAGTTCGTCGTCGGTGAGCAGGCAGGAGTCGAGCAGTGCGAGCAGTCCCGCGCGGTCCAGGTCGGGAGAGGTGAACACCAGGTGCTGGCAGCGGTCGCCGTGCTCGGGGTGCCAGTCCAGCGCGGCCGCGGTGCGGCGCTCAGCGGGCATCAACTCCCAGGCGGCGTCCGGGAGGGAGGCCATCCATGGGCCGGCGCTCTCCACGCACAGCGCGCCCCCGGCGGCGTCCCAGGCGAGCAGGCTGTCGGGCCGGTCCGCCAGCCAGAACCGCCCTCGGCTACGGGCCGCGGCACAGCACAGGTCCTCCAGCGCCTCGTAGAGGCGGCCGGCGTGGAAGGGCCGTCGGCACCGCCAGACGAGCGTGCTGACGCCCTCCTCGTCGCAGTCGTGGGGGAGCCGGGCACAGGCCGGGTGTTGGGCGGCCGCCGCCGCGTCCACGTCGAAGCCGGCGACCGCGGCGGCGCCCAACTGCCCGGACGCGATGCGGACCTGCCTCGCGGCCGGGTGCAACTGCCGCAGGAGCGCGAGGTCGTCGAGTCCGGTGGCGGGGCTGTCGGCCACGGCGAGTACCGGAGCGTACTCCAGCTGCCGCGCGAAGGTGTCGCCCACGGTGCGCTGGTCCGTCGGGGCCGCGGCGAGTCCGGCTTCCGCCAGGTCGTCGCCGTTGGACAGGCAGGGCAGGACGAGGGCAGGGTCCACGGCGGTCAGTACGTTGGTGAGCCGGAAGGCGCCGTCGCCGTGGGCGGCGATGATCTCGGCCATGGCGCGGGGTTCCACGGAGTCCCACAGTTCCACGACCGCGAGGCGGGTGAGGCCGGCGTCGGCCAGCCGCTCCAGTGCGGGAACGAGGTCCTCGCGCAGGGCGCAGCAGGCGCACTCGTTGACCAGGGGCACCTCGTCCCACGAGGCGCCCGTGGTGTCGCGGACGCTGCGGTGCACCGTGCCTGCCGGGCCGGTGGACAGGTCGTGGTGCAGGGCGACGCTGTCGGGCACTTCGCGCAGCAGCTGTTCGACCGTGCCGCGGCGGGCGTCGGCGTGGAGTCCGCCGACGATCACCACGGGCATCGGTCCTTCGAGGGTCATCGCCGGCCTCCGTCCCGGCCGTAGCGGCGCTCGAAGCGCTCGACGCGGCCGGCGGTGTCCAGCACGCGTGCGGTGCCGGTGTAGAAGGGGTGGCTCGCGGAGGAGATCTCGACGTCGACCACCGGGTATGTGTGACCGTCCTCCCACTCGATGGTCTTGTCGCTGGTCATCGTCGAGCGGGTCAGGATCGCGAAGTCACCGGCCTTGTCGCGGAAGACGACCGGACGGTAGGCGGGGTGGATTTCGGGCTTCATGGGGTGTGTTCCCTGGGTCGGAGTGCGGGCGGGTGGAGCCGGTGCGGTCAGCGTTCCTCGCGGAAGTCGACGTGGCGCCGGGCGATGGGGTCGAACTTCTTGAGGACCAGCCGGTCCGGGTTGTTCCGGCGGTTCTTGCGGGTCACGTAGGTGTAGCCGGTCCCGGCGGTGGAGCGGAGCTTGATGATCGGGCGTACTTCGTTACGAGCCATGCGGGTAGCATACGACAATGATTTCCATTACCGGTAAGCCGGTGGAGAGAAAGGCAGAACCCGTATGTCCGCCCACTGCCAGCTGACTGGCGCCGAGCCGGTCTTCGGCAAGAAGATCTCCCACTCGCATCGGCGCACGTCGCGCCGGTTCGATCCCAACATCCAGAACAAGCGCTACTGGCTTCCCGGTGAAGGGCGGCACGTCCGCCTGCGGTTGAGCGCGCGTGCCATCAAGACCGTGGACGTCATTGGCATCGAGGCCGCCGTCGCCCGTGTCCGAGCCCGTGGGGAGCGTGTCTGATGGCGAAGAAGAGCAAGATCGCGAAGAACGAGAAGCGGAAGCGGATCGTGGCCCGCTACGCGCGGCGACGCGCCGAGCTCAAGGCTGTCCTGGTGTCCCCGCGGACCACGGACGACGAGAAGACGGCCGCCCAGGCGGAACTTCGCCGCCACCCCCGGGACGCGAGCGCGACCCGCGTGCGCAACCGCGACAGCGTGGACGGCCGCCCCCGCGGCCACCTGCGCAAGTTCGGCCTCTCTCGCGTCAACGTGCGCGCGCAGGCCCACGCCGGATACCTGCCGGGAGTGACGAAGTCGTCCTGGTGACGGCTCGGCAGGCGGGGGCGGCTGCCCGCTCCTGAACTGCCGCCTGTGGCACTGAAGCCGCGGGGGAGGGCGGGCCGAACTGCATTGATGTGGGCGGGGTCCAGTGCGCACTCGTGGTTGCGGCAGCTGGGCCCCGTACGCATGGGGGGGAATCGGTCCCTCGTCGCGGTGGAGGCTTCCGCCGCAGCGCATGACGGAAAGTTGCGGACTTGCGCAAGGGGGAAGCGTATCGGCTCGGAGCTGGGAGAATGATCGACGGTGAGCGCCACCGTGGTGACAACGGCGTGCGCCACACAGTTCGGCAGAGTGGGAACAGGGGAGGGGTGTGCTCATGCGCGAGAGGCTGCGGATTCGCTTACGGTATTGGTTCGACGGCACGATGGACCGTGGGACGCCGGCCTTGATCAGCTGGCTGGGGCTCGCCTCGGTGCTGCTCATCGCGCTGGCCTCGACGCTGGTCGTCGTGTTCACCGACACCGACGCCGAGGACAACGGCGGCTGGGCGGGGGTGGCGTGGATGAGCCTTCTGCGGACGCTCGACGCCGGCACCATGGGCGGGGACACCGGCGGACCGGTATTCCTCGGCCTCATGCTGGCGGTGACGATTGGTGGGATCTTCATCGTCAGTGCACTCATCGGTGTGCTGACCACGGGCTTGAACCAGAAGATCCAGGAATTGCGCAAGGGCCGGTCGCAGCTGATGGAGCGCGGCCACACCATCGTGCTCGGCTGGTCGGACCAGATCTTCACCGTGGTCGAGGAGCTCGTCGAGGCGAATCAGAGCCTACGCCGTTCGTGCGTGGCGATCCTGGCGGACCGGGACAAGGTCTTGATGGAGGACGCGATCCGGGCACGGATCCCCAACCCGGGCAGCACTCGTGTCATCTGCCGCTCCGGCAATCCCCTCGTGCGGGCGGATCTGGAGCTGGTCAGCCCGGACACAGCAAAGTCGATCATGGTTCTGCCGCCTGTCGGCGACGACCGGGACGTCGATGTCATCAAGGTCCTGCTGTTGCTGAACAGCCGGCAGTGGAGCCGGACCCGCCCCCACGTCGTCGCCGCCGTGCACGATTCGGAGAACCTCGCAGCCGCTCGTCTGGCGGCCGGCGAGGCGGCTCTGGTGATCGACGCCGAGGACATCGCCGTCCGCCTCATCGCGCAGGCGCACCGGCAGACGGGCCTGTCGACCGTCTTCGACGAACTGCTCAGCTTCGTCGGCAACGAGTTCTACTTCCGTGAGGAATCCGACCTGGTCGGCTCGACGTACGGGAGGGTACTCAACGCCTACGAGCTCGGCGTTCCGGTCGGGCTGCGCCGAAACGACGGCGAGGTGCTGGTCAACCCGCCGATGGACACCGTCATCGCCCCCGGCGACCAGATGCTCGTGGTCGCCGAGGACGACCTGCTCATCCGGCTTGCCGACGCCCGGCCGGCCATCGTCGAGTCGGCCATCACCTCCGCCCCCGCCCAGCCGCCCGGACTGGACCGCACACTCCTCATCGGCGAGAACTCCCGTACGGCCAAGCTCGTCACGCTGTTGGACAGCTTCGTCGAGCCCGGGTCGGTACTGGACATCGCCACGCGACGGCGGCCGGAGGCAGCCCTGCAGGGGGCGGTGGCCAACCTCACGGTGGGGTACAAGCAGTGCGAGCCGACGCGGAGATCCTCGCTGGAGGGCCTGGAGCTGGGCGGCTACCAGCACATCGTCGTGCTCTCGGACGAGAGCATCGCCCCCGGCCCCGCCGATGACCGAACCCTGGTCACGCTGCTCCACCTGCGGGACATCGAGGAGGGGCTCGGCGACCCGTACTCGATCGTCACGGAGATGAACGACGACAGCAATCGCGAGGTCGCCCAGGTCACCAAGGCCGACGACTTCATCGTGAGCACCAAGGTGATCAGCCTCCTGCTCACCCAACTGACCGAGAACCGTCACCTGTACGCGGTGTTCACCGATCTCTTCGACCCGGAGGGTTCGGAGATCTATCTCAAACCAGCGTCCGGCTACGTGGTTCCCGGAGCCGAGGCCAACTTCGCCACGGTCATCGAGGCGGCTCGGCAGCGGGGAGAGACGGCCATCGGCTACCGCCTGGCCAGGTACGGCGAGGAAGCTCCCACCTACGGGATCTTCCTCAACCCACCCAGGACGGCCCCGTTGACGTTCGGTCCGAAGGACGCGGTCGTCGTCTTCGCCGAGGAGTAGCGGCGCGGCGAACCGTGGCTCCGACCACTCGTCAGGCCAGGTCGGTCGCCGGTATCGCACCGTGCCGCAGGACGTCGAGGTCGTCGGTGCCGTCCGCACCGGCGACCATCCCGGCCACAACGCTGGTGACCTCGGCGTCGGCCCCGGCACCCGCGCTGTTCTTCGCCCCGCTCAGCTTCACCTTGCCCGCCACCAGGCGGGGGCCGAGGACCACCCGCTCGGGCCAGCACCTCAAAGAGTGGATCACCCCTGTCCGCGCCGGTTCAATGCCGGGGCCGGCCGCTGCGGAGTCCGGTTCGGTTCGGCCTCGTACGGGCCTGTGGGATTGCGGAGGTGGTGCGGTTGGCATGAGGCTGGAGGCCGAGCCCGTGGGCGGCCGGACCAGGAGCCCAGGTGCGGTCGCGCCCAGCCGTCGGGCCGGGGACGACCACGGCCGGGCAGCGGGAGAGGCCAGGGGCCATCGTTGTCAGGGGCGACGCCTCGGACTCACCGAAGCAGTCATTGGCTGGGCCGCGTGAAGGGCAGAGTGCGTGCAGGGTGTGGTGAAAGCGGTATCGGTCGGGGACTTCCCGAAGTTCCACAGTGCGCTCGACTGGTTGCCCCACACGAGCAGCGATGAAGCGGCCCGCCGGGCGATCGGTGCATATGGGCCGACCCGCCGAGAAGTTCTCGCGCCGGGGCCTACGGCTGCCCAGCGCCTGTTCTGCCGGACGGCCCCATTCCGGAGGAGCCATGACCGGCAGCATCTCTCCTATCCCTCGCCCTCCGGAGGAGCGTGATCAGCGTGGCCCGGAACTGCCGTCTGATCCTGAGTTCGCCGTCCGAGGTCTGGGGCCTGCTGTCCGACAGCCACCGTTACGGGGAGTGGGTGACAGGTACCCAGCAGGTCCTCGCCGCTGACCCGCACTGGCCCGAAGTGGGCGCCCGTCTGAAAGTCCGAGTGGGCGCCGGTCCCCTGACCCTCGACGACACGTGCGTCGTCCGCATCTGCGAACCGCAACACCGCCTCGAACTGGAAGCGAAGGCAGATCCTTTCGGCGCAGCCCGTATCGCCATGAACCTGATTCCCTGGAGCGAGAACACTCTCTTCGTTCTCGACTGGCACCCTCTCCGGGGCCCCGGCACCCGGATGCACGGACTCCCCGTGGATTACATCGTCGCGGTCCGCAACGGGATGATGCTGACGAAGCTGGCCCGGATCGCGATGCGCGAGCATGCCGGAAGCGCTTGAGGCACCTTGCGGGCCGATGCAGACGAGCCCGTGGAGAGGGCCGTCGGCCGACTGCGGAACCGCCGCCGCCGGTCGGCCACGGCATCGTGGGCCCGATGACCCGCCTTCGGCGCCCGAGCTGTTCACCGGACTTGATTCCGTGTCGGGGACGAGCATGCCGATCCGTGCCCTCGGAGTCGTCTCTGCGGCCGACTCCGTTCGGCGCCCCGTGCGACACGGCTGGAGACGGTCCACGGAGGGGTCGAAGGGCGAGCACCAGATCAACGAGTTGCAGAATGGGGATCGTGACCGCTGCCCGGGAGGGCTCGACCGTGGTGTATGAGCTGGCCGGCGGTGATGCCGCGGACCTGATGCGGGCGGCGCGGAGGATTCTGACGGAGATGCTGAGCGGACAGAATGAACTCCTGGCCGAGTTGCGGAAATCAGAGGCAGCGCCCGAGTGAGTGCCTTGCTGGTCCGGTCCTGGGAGCGGGTGCGCTCCCTGTTGCCCGCCCGCGCCGACTACACGGTCATGGCCCGTGATCCGCGCCGTGACCTGCTCGCCGGCCTGACTGTCGCCGTTGTGGCCCTGCCACTCGCTCTCGGGTTCGGAGTCTCCTCGGGGCTCGGAGCGGAAGCCGGTGGTGGTGGAGGGATTCACTCTGGGCATCGCCTGCGTGATCGGACTGCAGCAGGTCCCAGGGGTGCTCGGCGTGGCCAAGCCGGAGGGCGACAAGGCTCTGGTGGTGGCCTGGCGCGCGTTCGAGTAGTTCGCGAAGGCGCCGAACTGGACCGCCGTCGCCCTCGGTGCCGGTGTCACGGCCGTGATGCTGCTCGGCGCACGCCGGCGCCCGACCATCCCGTTCTCCATCGTCGCGGTGATCGCCGCCACGGTGGCAGCCCAGCTCTTTCACCTCGACGGGGCCGCCCCGATCGGCGATCTGCCGTCCGGGCTGCCCGCACCGTCACTGAGCACGCGGTACGGCAGCTGGGGTCGCGTCGGCCATGCCGGGGACTGCGCGACCCGGACGGGCGACGGAACGGCGGAGCGCCGCTTCCGTCGGGAAACCGGCGCTCCGTCAACGGGCGTGCCGGGCTCAGTCCTTGGCCGTGCCATGGTTCTCGGACTGCTGCCGGGCGCGGCTGAACTCGCCGGCGCCGACCCGGGCGGCGAGGGTGTCGTCGGGGCCGGACAGCAGGGAACCGTAGCCCGTGGCCGCCCACAGGCTGCGCTCGGCGGGCACCTCGAAATAGGGAACGGTACGGCCCTGGTCCCGGACCGCGAGCACCTGCGGCGACCGGCGGGCGCGCAGGGCCTGATCGCAGTCCTCGCAGACCGCGACGTCGGCCCGGTCCCGGCGGCCGAGCGGGCGCCAGGTGGTCCGGCGGACGGCGGTGCCGTGCCGGGGGTCGAAGAAGCACAGTGGGAGTGCGGGGACCTGGGCCAGGGCGGAGCGTCCCTCGGCGGCCAGGGCCAGCACTCCGACCAGGTCGGGCAGGCCCCGTGCGGCGTCCAGCACCCGGCCGGCCGCGTCGTAGGCGTCCAGGGCCCGGCTCAGGCCCGGGGTGGCGGCGTCGTCGGCGTGCTCCACGGCCTCGCCGAGGGAGAGCAACTCGTCGGCGGCCCGGCGGCGCAGCCCGGCCTCGTCGGCGGCCTGCCCGGCGGCGAAGACGGCATCGGGGAAGGTGAAGGCGGTGTGCCGGGGCGAGCGGCGTCGGTGCACCAGGAAGGCGGCGCTGCCGATGGCGAGGACCAGCGCCGCGGCGACCGCGAACAGGGTTCCCGAGCCGCTGCCGGAGGAGCCGGAGGCGTTCTCCTCGGCCTTGGGCCGGGCCGAGTACTCCTTGTCGATCCTGGCGGTCTCGGCCTTGTAGACCTCCGTGCCGTTGCCGGCCTTGATCAGTTCCACGGCCTTGGCGACGCGGGCGGCCAGTCCGGCGTCGTCGAGTTCCTTGAGGAAGCCGACGGCGGCGGTGGCGTCACGGGTCTGGTGGGCGTCGGTGGGCCACTCGGTGCCGTTGAGTCACTTCCCGTACTCGTCGGTGGTGATCAGGATCAACTCCCGCAGGCCGAGCCGTTCCTTGACCACTGAGGCGAGGGCGCGGGCGCTGCCGTCGAAGGCGTCGCCCTTCTTCAGCGGCACCAGCACCACCTTGATCGGCAGGCCGGTCGTGGCGATCCGATCGACCAGGTCCTGCCGCTGGGCGGGGTTGACGGCGGTCGCATAGGACGGGGCGACGTAGACGGGGTCGGTGGCCAGCCTTTCGGTGATCGTGGTGGCGGTCGGCCCGGTCCCCGCGGTCTCGGCACAGGCGGGGGCGCCGGTGCCGAGCAGCACCCCGCAGGCCAGCATGAGAGCGGCGAGCAGCCCGGTGGCAAAACCGTGGGAAGCACCGGACGGGCGGTCACTGGTGGGTCGTTCACTGCACACTGGCGGACTCCCTGGCCCTGAGGATGAGTGCTTCGAGCCCTTCACGGGCGGCCGGCAGGACCTGCCCGGCCTCGTCCCAGGCGGTGCGGGCACGGCCGCCCGCACCGGGCAGCCGCAGCAGCCGCTCGGTGGCCTCCCGTTCGCGGGCGGCCGGGTCTGTGGTGCTGCCGCGGAAGGCGTCCCGGCACGCGGGGCACAGCCGCGCGGACCTGGGGCCGATGCCGAGGCCGGCGAGCCACCCCGGGACCCTGCCCCCGGTGGCCGCGCCGTGCAACGGGTTGAGCCGGCAGAGGGTGGGGTGGAGGTGGCCCAGGAGGGCGTCGAGTCCGGCCCGGGCGAGCACCGTGACGGCGGCCAGATCGCCCGCCTCGGTGGCCTCGTCCGGGCGCCCGTCGCCGGTGTCGGCCAGCAGTGCGGCGGCGTCCAGGCAGTCCCAGGCACGGGTGCGGCCGGGTGCGTCCTGGTCGGCTGCGGCCAGCCGCCCGGTGAGTTCGCGGACGTCGGCGGCGGCCCAGGCGCGCAGTTGCCGGACGGAGGGCAGTGCGGTGTCGTGCCGGGTTCCGGCGTGCTGCGGTGGCGAGGGATCGGCCGGGTGGGTGCGGCGGGAACGCAGCACGGCCCGCGTGATGACGATGCCCAGCCAGATGATCAGCAGCAGCACGCCCAGCAGCATCGTGCCGAGCATGATCCCGGGCCCGAAGTCGCTGCTGAACAGGGCGGGCAGCCGGTTGTCGTGCAACGGGGGCAGTTCGGCGTCGCGGGGCACGGGGTCGTAGCCCTTGCTCGGCCGGGCGGTGGCGACGGCGTCCAGGGTCTGGTCGAGGCGTGGTACCACCCGCAGGTCGCCGTCCCTGCGGTACTCCGGGTAGAGGACGGTGGACGGCAGGAGCATGAAGCGGTGCGCGGCGTCCTGGTCGGTGCCGAAGGTGTCCAGGTCGATCCGGCCGGACAGCGGGTCGATCAGCACGTAGACGCCGTTCTGGCCGGTGCGCTGGTGGACCCGGCCCAGCAGGATGTTGCTGTTGCCGCCGCTCTCGTCGTCGCTGTCGGTCGATGTGACCAGTACATGGACCGGGCCCCTGGGCGCGAGTTCGGCGATCCGCTGCCGGATCGCGGGCAGGTCGGCGCCGGTCAGTACGTCCGGGGTGGACGGGTCCTGGTAGATCGGTCCGGAGGCGAGCCCGGCGGCGATTTCCTTCACCCGGGCGTCCAGGTCGGCCCGGGTGACATCGAGGTACGGACTGTCGACGGTCTGCGGGAAGACGGCAGGCGCGGCCAGCACCGTGGCCAGCACGGTGGCCACTGTCGCCACCACCGTCACCGGCAGCACGCCGCGTCGGCGGACAGCGGGCCAACCGGTGCGGGCCGGGGCCTTCGTCTTCGGCTTCACCGCGGCCTTGCCCGAGCCCTTGCCCGAGCCGTTATCCCTGCCTCTGCCTTCGGCCGGGGTGACGGGTGGAGTCTTGGCCAGGACGACGGCCGGGGTCTTCGGACCGGCGGCCTTCTTCTCCCCGGGCGGCTGCGATCGGCCGGAGCGGCGGCAGGACAGCCGGATGCCGAGGGCCAGCACCAGGCCGGGGATCACCACCACGGCCAAGCCGAGCAGCAGGTTCTGGTTCTGCCGGTCGGTGGAGCTGATGTACAGGTCGGGCTTGTCGTCCTTGTGGTAACGCTCATGCAGATCGTCGGCCCTGGCGGCAGCCCGGTCGTGGCCCGAGGCGATCGCATCGACGAAGGACTCGAACGCGGCGAGCGGGCCGGCCCCGTGCGGGGTGCCGTACAGGGCGATACGGCTTGCTTCCTTGACCGGGACGTCGACGCCGAACGCGGACGCGGTGATGCTGCTGTGGTCGCTGATCAGCACGTACAGACCGTTCTCGCCGAGCCGGTCGTGCACCAGCGCGAGCAGCGTGGCGTCGCCCGCGGGCAGCGCCAGCACGTAGGTGGGCACGCCGGTGCGCTTGGCGAGGGCGGCGATGTCCGGGGCGAGTGAGCGCGGCAGTCTGCGCGGACGGTCGGCCGAGACGTGGACCGGGTTCTTGCGGAGTTCCTCTGACGGCTACGGAGCACCTGAGGCGGGGGAAAGAGCCGCGCTCGGCTGAATCCCCCGGTTTCGGGTGACGCACACCAAGAGCCACCACCTCGTTTCGCTTGTCGGCGACGACAAGGGGCACCCGGGTGCCCTCGCCCCAATCAGCCGGCAGGAGGTCGTGCGGTGCGTGGATGGCCTCCGCCGTCACGACAGGCTCTTGCAGTGGAACATCCTCCGACTCGGGAATATGCGGGAGTTGTGCCGAGTGGGGCCGGGTGGAGATCAACTCCTCAAGCCCCTCAATGGCTTGCAGCCAACTCGGAGCTCCGGACCGGGAGATCGGTCGCCACTCCCGGGGCCGGCCCGGTCCGGCTCTCCAGGAATGCCATGCAGCGCGTTTACGGAGAGACGCGAGCGGGACCATCCTCGACCCGTGGTTCGCCCGCTCCATCAGTCCCAGCCGGCAACGGGTCCCTTTCCACGGTTCGCGCTTCAGTCACGGCTTGCGTGCAAGGCCGCCGTGCTCGCCGATGGCGTCCGGGGTGGCGGAAGCGGGGTCCGGGCGCCAGAAGGGGACCGATACGACCCCTGGCTCCAGAAGTTCCAGACCGTCGAAGAACGCCGTGATTTCGTCGACGGGGCGCAGGAAGTACGGCACGGCGCCCGTTTCATTGTATGCGTCCTGTGCCTGTTCGAAGCCGGCATCGGTGCCCCGTGAACCGTCGTTGATGGAGAGATAGCTGCCGGACGGCAGTCCGTCCATCAGCCGGCTGACGGTGGCCCGTGCCTGCCCGTAGTCGGCGACGTGGCCCAGGATGTTGCTGAGAATCAGGGCGGTGGGACGGGTGAGGTCCAGCGTCTCGGCCGCGGCCGCCAGGATGCGATCGACGTCGGACAGGTCGGCGTCCACGTAGGCGGTCGCCCCCTCGGGGGTGGAGGTGAGCAGGGCGCGGGCGTGCGCGAGGACCATCGGGTCGTGGTCGACGTAGACGATCCTGGCCCCCGGTGCGAGCCGCTGGGTGACCTCGTGGGTGTTGTCCACCGTCGGCAGGCCGGTTCCAATGTCCAGGAACTGCCGAATGCCCACCTCCGTGACCAGGTACGTAAGGTTGCGGAGCAGGAAAGCACGGCTACTACGGGCGATGGTGACGATGCCAGGGAAGACGGCGCTGTACGCGTCGCCGGCTTCCTCGTCGACAGGGTAGTTGTCTTTCCCGCCCAACCAGTAGTTCCAGATCCTTGCCGAGTGCGGCACCGAAGTATCGATCGTCTGATGAACCGCCGGTCCGGGCGACGTCGCGTAATCGGTCATGGGCACCGTCCGTCTTCCAACCGAGGCGTGAACTGTCAACGCACAACCTACCGCCGGCTTCAGCCGGCACGGCGGGCCGGAGCTGCGCACGGCCACGGCGGTGACAGGAATCGCCGGAAGGCGCTTCTCACCACGACGAACTTCGCGAAGTCCCCGGCTGTTCGCGGGTCGGTCGATGACGACGGCGTCGTGGCGCTGGAAAGATGCGGTCCATGACCGACAGCGCCCCCGGCCAACAGGCCCGCGATCTGCTTGCCCAGGCCTCCCAGCACCCGGTCGCCAGTCCCCAGCGCGACGCGCTGGTGGCCGAAGCCGCCGTGTGGGCCCGGCTGGACCACTCAGCCGTCATCGATAACTGCACAACCGCGACAACCGATATCGAGGCCGCCCTCGCCGCCCTCTCCGGCCCCGTGCAGAAACTCGGCAGCGCGATCGGCGACCTGGCCGAACGCGTCAGGCACAGCCAGGAATGAACTCCTCGCGATCGGGACGCGGAAGGTTGCATTCACCGAAGGTTCCGAGGCGTGGGAGGCCCTGGTTGCGTAGGTTTACGCCGCAACCCAACCCGAAGCGGTGGTAGGCGAGTTGCCAGCCGCGAGCCTTGTTGTCAGGGTGGACAACAGGGTATTGTCCACCGCGCAAACAGGAGAGGGCCATGGTTGCCGGACGACGAAGGCGTACGCCTGAGCAGGCGCGGACGGAGATTCTGGACGCGGCCACTGATCTCATTGCGCGGCATGGGCCCGACGGTGTGGGGCTGCGCCGGGTCGCGGAGGCGGTCGGGGTGACGCACGGGCTGGTCACCCACTACTTCGGCACCTATCGGGCGCTGGTGCGGGCTGTTCTGGAGCGTGAGAACGAGCGCAAGCGAGAGCTGATACGGGAGCGGATGCAGGCGGACGGGAGCGTGCCGTACGCGGACGGGATGACGAGGGTGCTCTTCGAGATCCTCGGGGACGAGCGGTATGTCCGGCTGTGGACGTGGTCCCAACTCCACGATTGGGATGTCGAGAAGCCCCCGGACTCCGCGACCAATCTGTCCCGGCTGGTCGACGCGATCGAGGAGGGGGTCCGCACGGTGCTCCCCGCGCCCGAGGGGCCGGACCGGGCGCGGATCGAGATGGTGGTGCTCCTGGCCATGTCCGGCGCGTACGGTTACGCGCTCGGCCGGCGCTACTGGCTGACCGACCTCGGCCACGATCCCGAAGAGCCGGGGCGTGACGACACCTACCGCACTGCCCTGTCCTCAGTGCTTGCCGCCTATCTTGGAGGGGTGACGCCATGACGCCGCACGATCTCGACTTCCTGGCTTCGGACCATGAGCGCAACGAGGCCGAGGAGCGGCTGCGGGCCGCTGTGGAGAACGGCCGGCTGCCGCTGGAGCAGCTTGCGCCCCGGCTGGACGAGGTGCATGCCTCGCGGACCCGGGGCGATCTGGAGGCCGCCTGCCGGGGCCTCCCGCGGCCGGGCCCGCGGGACTCGCTCGTGGTGGACCGCGCACCGACCTCGCGGCGTTTCGTGGCGGGGATCTTCGGCGGCTTCGAGCGCACGGGCCAGTGGGTCGTGCCGCCCCGGATGACCCTCTGGTCGATGTGGGGCGGCGGCGAGCTGGATCTGTCCGAGGCGCGCTTCAGCAGCCAGGACACGGAGATCCGGGCCGTGGCGCTGTGGGGCGGCACCAGGATCGTGGTTCCGGACGACATCGAGGTCGACGTGAGGGGCCTCGGCCTGTTCGGCGTCTTCGACAAGCGCGCCGCACGCAGGACCGGAAAACCGGGCACGCCCCGCGTCGTCATCAAGGGCCTGGCCCTCTTCGGCGCGGTCGTGACCCGTACAAAGTCGTGACCCGTACAAAGCGGTAGGGCGTGCCCGGCACCGGCTCGCCGGGCCCGGTGAGGGGCGGGACACATGAAAGGGGACCGCTCCGGACGGGGAGCGTCACACGGCAGAGACCTGCTGCGGGTCTTCCTGCGCCGTGACGATGCCGGCCGTGAGGAGACCGACCGGGGGGTGCTTGCAGCCAGACGGTGGGCCTCGATCCCTCGACAGTGACGGCCGAGGTCCGGCGGGGAACCTGGCGCTCGGCGGACCGGTCGCGTTCAAGAGCCTGATCCCCATCATCGAACGGCTGTACCGGAGCGCCGACGGTGCGGTGTCCATAGCCGGCGCCCGGCCACCGGACCGACGACGTACGGAGCCCACCCACCGGCACGCGAGACCGCCGTGTCCCTGCTGTCTGCCTCCCCTGAGCGCCACGCCGGGTTCCGCATGCGCCACCGGCGGATCTGGGGTACTTGTCGAGTGAAGGGAGCCCGTGCACGGCGCGTGCCTGCGCAGATGCTCACCCCGTCCATCCCCTGCCGTCGTCCGCCGTGCCCCGGCCAGGGGCACAGGGGCGGCAGCAGTGCGGAAGGCGGCCCCGGACCGCCGTTCAGGTTTCTTGTGAGACGGAGGCAGTCGTCATGGAGCCAGTTGTCACCGTCGGCCTCGACGGGTCGCCCGAGAGTCTGTCCGCTGCCCGGTGGGCCGCCGACGAAGCCGAGCGCCGCAAGCTCACGCTGCGCCTGCTGCACGCGTGGCCTCTGCTGGTGCCGGAACCGACCCGCATTCCCGCCGAGATGGATCAGAACTACTGGGCGAGGCGGATCGTGCACAACACGCAGGCAGAGCTCCAGGCACACCACCCGGGCCTCTCCGTCGTCGGCAGCCTGGTCGCCGACGACGCCGAGCACGCGCTGCTACGAGCGGCATCGGAGTCCGAGATGCTCGTGCTCGGTTCGCGAGGGCTGGTGCCCGTCGAGAGCTACTTCCTCGGCGACATCAGCATGCCCGTCGTGGCGCGCGCCGAACGGCCGGTGGTCCTGGTGCGCGCGAGTACGGGCGAAGACGGCCCCCAGCCCACTCGAACCGCGGCGGGCGGCGTGGTGGTGGCGCTCAAACTGCACGGACCCTGCGACAGCCTGCTCGAATTCGCCTTCGAGACCGCTGCTGCGCGAGGCACGCCACTCCGGGCCGTCCACGGCCGGAGCCTGCCGGTGGACGCGTACGTGCCCTGGGGCGTGAACCATGCTGTGGCGGAAGGAATCGTTCAGGACGCACAGAAGCTCCTCAGCCAGGCCCTCCGCCCCTGGCGTGACAGGTTCCCGCAGGTGGACGTCACCGACAGCACCCCCCTCGTAAGCCCTGCCAAGGCTGTCGTACGGGCCGCCGACGGTGCCGATCTGCTGGTCGTCGGCCGACGACAGCACTCTCGTGCCCTGGCACCGCACCTGGGCCCCGTAGCCCAGGCCGCCCTGCATCACGCACGCTGCCCGGTCGCCGTCGTCCCCCACGACTGACGCGAGGACCCACACAGACCGACATTGCCCGGCCCGGGTCTCCCGGTGCTCAGGCGTCGGCCGTGGTCGCGCGGAGCCGAGCGATTCCGGTGTCGAGCGCGGCTGCTCGGACAGTCACGCCTGCGCAGAGTTGCTTGTCGCCGGGGGTCTGCAGCCCCCCGGCAGTGCGAGCCGTCCGTCAGCTCAGCCGGGCATCCGCGTAGACGACCATCGCGTCGCGCAGATAGACAGCCAGCCCCTCGGCGATCTTGTCGTAGTTCGTACGGATCCCCGGGTCGTCGACGTAGGTCTGTCCCAGTCCCTTGTACGCGGCCGCGTTCGGCGTCCAGAACCGGCAGATGCCCTGGTGGTGGGCGTCCACTTCGGCCTGCACCGCGGGATCGGCAACCGGTGTGCCGGCCACCATGAACTCCGCGATACGGATCATCTGAGCCGTGACCTCACGCTGCCACCGCTCCTGGTCCTCATCGGTCATCGTCTCGATGGCCCGTCGGGTCTGCTCCCACGCCTTCGGCCATCGCTCGCGCACCTCGGGCTCGGCGGACGAGTGCTCGAATCCCTCGAACAGGTTCTCCGGCCGGTTGATTCTCGCCATGTCGTTGTTGTCCTTGCCTTCCTCCAGTTCGGCGATGGTCCGTCCGACCGTGCGGACGAGCGTCCCCAGTCGGTCGCGCTCCCTGAGAAGCCGTCGGTGATGCTCGCGCAGCACAGTCACCTGATCGACCTGGTTGTCCAGAACCGCCTGGATCTCGCGCAGTCCCAGGCCCAACTCCCGCATCAGCAGGATCTGCTGCAGCCGCAGCAGACCGGCCTCTTCGTAGTAGCGGTGCCCGTTGCCTCCGATCCACGCCGGCGGCAGCAGACCGATCTCGTCGTAATGCCGCAGTGTCCGGGAGGTCACCCCGGACATCCGGGCCACATCCGCGATCGGCCAGGCCATACCGTGTCTCCCATCGCCGGGCCGGTCTCTCCGGCCGCACAGGCGACTGTAGGAGTTGACGCAGCGGCAACCGCAAGCCGGAACCGGCGCCCACGACAAGATCACCGGGTCCGGCCGCGGCGAGGCGGCCGAGCCGCAGCCGACGCGGCACGGTAACGACCGAAGCGTCGACGAGCCGGTCGGCCGCACCCGGGCCGAGGGCCTCCAGGCCGTTCGGCAGGAGTCAAGGAACGTCGCGGTGTCCGGGGCTCGCAGCGGGTTGACCGAGGGAGCGACGGGCGGCCGCGGCGTCGGCGGGGTTCCACCCGCGTCGGGGGACGGAGCTGCGCAGCAGACGTGTGCAGGGGTGGCCAGGCGCGTCCAGGATCTCGGCCGTAGGGCCCGCCTCCACCACCTGTCCCTCCCCCAGGACCATCACCTCGTCGGTGATGTGCCGGACGACGGCGAGGTCATGGGTGACGAACAGGAAGCCGATGCCGACTTCGCGCCGGATGGTGTCCAGGAGTTCGAGGACCTGCGCCTGAGTGGACACGTCCAAGGCCGCCACGGCCTCGTCGAGGACGAGGACGCGCGGTTCGGCGGCCGGCGCGCGGGCGATCGCCACGCGCTGGCGCCGGCCGCCGGACAGCTTGCCGGGCAGGGCGGCCGCCTCCCGTTCTCCGAGCCCGACCTGGTCGAGGAGCTCGGCGACGCGCTCCCGCCGGGCTGCCGTCTCCCTCGGGAAGTGGAGGCGCAGGACCTCCTCGACGCACCGGCCCACGGTCACCCGCGGATCGAGGGACAGGAGGAGCGGCCCGAGCAGGCCCGTCCGCGCGCCGTGGACGAGTCTCGACAGGATGTTCCGGCCCGACTTGGTCGGTGCCGAGGAGATGGTCACCGCTGGTGCCCATCAGGCTCGCCGACAGGTCGAGCGCGTCGGGGTCGTACGGTGCGAGCACAGGGGCGAGGACGGCGATCAGGCCGACGCGCCTGCTGGTCCGGCAGTCCTCGCGGCGGCCGTCCCAGGGACTCCCGTGCGGACCGGACCGGACCCCGCGAGCCCGGCGTGATGCCGACGAGAGGCCCTGGGACCTCCTCAGGCGGAGTGCACCAGCGTGCCTCCGACGTAGGTGTGGAGGACCTGGGCCTCGGCGATCTCCTCCGGGGGCAGCGTGAAGATGTCGCGGTCCAGCACCACCAGGTCGGCCAGGTGGCCGGGGAGCAGACTGCCGGTGTCGTCGTGCCCGTTCACATGGGCCGAGCCGGCGGTGTAGGCGGCGACCGCGGTGGTGGGATCGAGGCGCTGCTCCGGGAGGAAGACCCGCCCGTCGGTGGCCTCCGGCGCCATCCGGTTCACCGCGACATGGATTCCGGCGATCGGGTCGGGGCTGCTGACGGGCCAGTCGCTGCCCGCGGCCAGGGTGGCTCCGGCGCGCAGCAGGGAGCCGAACGGGTACTGCCAGGAGGCCCGTTCGGGTCCGAGGAAGGGGATCGTCAGCTCGTCCATCTGGGGTTCGTGGGCGGCCCAGAGCGGCTGGATGTTGGCGATGGCGCCGAGCCGTGCGAAGCGATCCAGATCGTCGGGGTGGACCACCTGGAGGTGGGCGAGATGGTGACGGTTGCCACGCCGCCCATGCGCCTCGACAGCTGCCTCGACCGCGTCCAGGGCCTCGCGCACCCCGCGGTCGCCGAGCGCGTGGAAGTGGACCTGGAAGTCGTGGGCGTCGAGTTCGGTGACGTACGAGCGCAGGGCGACGGGGTCGATGAAGCTCAGACCCGAGTTGGCGGTGGCGCAGCCGCAGCCGTCGAGGTAGGGGGTGGTCATGGCCGCCGTGAAGTTCTCGGCGATGCCGTCCTGCATGATCTTCACCGCACGGGCCCGGAACCGTCCGTGGGTCAGCCGCTCCCGCCGGGACAGCAGCTCGGGTATCTGCTCGGCCCCTCGCTCGCGGTCCCACCACAGGGCCCCGGTCACCCGGGCGGTGAGCGTGCCTTCACGGGCGGCCGCCAGATAGGCGTCGGACGGGTCCGGATTGCCGCCGAACACACCCAGCAGGGCGTCCTGCCAGCCGGTGACGCCGAGGGAATGCAGCAGTTTCTGGGCCCGCAGCAGACCGGCGAGGCGGTCCGCCGGTGTGCTCGGCGGCACGAGCCGGGAGACCAGGGCGGTGGCGCCCTCCTGCAGCATTCCGCTCGGGGTGCCGTCCGGCTCGCGCTCGATCCGGCCGTCGGCGGGATCGGCGGACTCCCGGGTGAGACCGGCCAGTTCGAGCGCCCGGGTGTTGGCCCAGGCGCCGTGGTGGTCGCGGTTGGCCAGCAGGACCGGGCGGTCCGGGACCACCGAGTCCAGGAGTTGCCGGGTGGGCAGCCCGCCGTCGAAGCTCTCCAGGGACCAGCCGCCGCCCGTGATCCACGCATGGTCCGGGTGCGCGTCGGCGTAGGAGCGTATGCGGGTGAGGTAGTCCTCGACGCCCACCGTGCCGGTCAGATCGCACTCGGCCAGTTCCATTCCGCCGGACACCGCGTGGATGTGGGAGTCCTGGAATCCGGGAAGCAGCAACTTGCCCCGGAGGTCGATGACTTCCGTGTCGGGACCGATCAGCTCGCGCACCTCGTCATGGCCGACGGCGGTGATGCGCTCGCCGGTGACGGCCAGACTGCTCGCCCGGCTGCGCGCGGGATCGCCGGTGTGGACGGGACCACGGGTGAAGATCAGATCGGGCTTGGCCATGGGGTGCTCCAAGGCGAGAGGGAGGGATGTGTCGAGCGCTCATGCAACCGAGGTGCCCATTTACATGTCAACGCTGTTGTCGTAAGCCATTACCCCCCTCGCAGGCGCGATCACCGGCCGCGCGGCAGGGCCGGGAATCCACCGGCCCTGCCTGGCGGCATGGCCGTCAGGGGGCGACGGTGAGCGGAGTGGGCGAGCCCGAGGGAGCGGCTCGGGCGGGTGCTCCTCGGGCTCGTCGTACGACTCAGGCGCAGAACCTGTACACCGCCTGGGCGACGCACCGCGCCGCTCTCCTCCGGGAGATTCCCGTAGCCGGGCCTGACGTCCGGGCCCGAGATCTGCCCGCCGAGCATCTGCCCGAGGGGTGGCCGGCCGCGCGCGCCGAGGAACTCTTCCGCGAGCCGGCCCGGCGGTACGAGCTCTTATGACAACACCGTTGACGATATAACCCCCCAAACGGTCTGATGGCGGTACTTCGGAGGCGTGTTCCTCCGTAATCCGAAGGAGCCGCCTCATGGACCCCCTCATCTCGCTCCGGGACGCCGAACCGATCCCCTTCTGGCTGGACGACCCCGACCGGCCCCACGCGGCCCGCGCCCTCGTCGGGGCCACCCGCTGCGACCTGCTCGTGGTCGGCGGCGGATACAGCGGACTGTGGACCGCGCTGATCGCCAAGGAACGCGATCCGTCCACCGACGTGGTGCTGATCGAAGCGCAGGAAGTGGGGGGAGCGGCTTCGGGCCGCAACGGCGGATTCTGCGAAGCCGGCCTCACCCACGGCCTCAGCAACGGACTGCAGCGCTGGCCGGACGAGATCGGCCTGTTGGAGCAGTTGGGCCGCGAGAACCTCCGCGCCATCGAGGACACGATCGAACGGCACGGGATCGACTGCTCCTGGGAACGCACCGGTTCTCTCGTCGTGGCCACCGAGCCCTATCAGGTCGAGGGCCTGACGGAGGAGGCCGAGAACGCCGCTCGGTACGGCGGCCGCCCGGTCCTCCTCGACGCCGACGCCGTACGGGCCGAGATCGAATCACCCACCTTTCTCGGCGGCCTCTGGAACAAGGACGACGTCGCCATGGTCAACCCGGCCAGGCTGGCCTGGGGCCTGAAGCAGGCCTGTCTGGACCTCGGCGTGCGCATCCATGAGCACACCCCGGCTGCAAGGCTCACCGAGTCAGGCTCCGGAATCGCCGTCCGCACCCCCTACGGCCGCGTCGACGCCGCACGCGTGGCGCTCGCCACCAACGCCTACCCGTCCCTGCTCCGCCGCCACCGCCCGTACACCGTCCCCGTGTACGACTACGCCTTGATGACGCAGCCACTGACCGACGCGCAGCTGGCTTCCGTCGGCTGGCGCAACCGGCAGGGATTCGCGGACAGCGCCAATCAGTTCCACTACGTACGCCTGTCCGCGGACAATCGCATCCTGTGGGGCGGGTACGACGCCGTCCACCACTACCGGGGCCGTGTCAGCGCCGAGCGCGACCAGCGGCCGGAGACCTTCGCCACTCTCGCCCGGCACTTCTTCCGGACCTTCCCGCAACTGGAGGGGGTCGGCTTCACCCACGCGTGGGGCGGCGCCATCGACACCAGTACCCGCTTCTGCGTGTTCTTCGACACGAGTCACCGCGGAAAGGTCGCCTACGCCGCCGGCTACACCGGACTCGGCGTCGGCGCCACACGCTTCGGCGCGGAGGTCATGCTCGACCTGCTCGCCGGCGGCCGCACCCGGCGCACCGCGCTGGAGATGGTCCGGAAGAAACCCCTGCCCTTCCCGCCGGAGCCGGTGTGCTCCCTGGGAATCGGCATCACCAAGTGGTCCCTCGCCCGCGCGGACGAGAACGCCGGCCGGCGCAACCTCTGGCTCAAGTCCCTGGACCGCTTCGGTCTCGGCTTCGACAGCTGACATCGGGCCCAAAGGCCGGCGGCCCCGTTGCAGGACCGCGAAAGAAGACACCACGGGGCCGACGCCACGACACCGTGCCACGACGGGTGCATCACCGCCGCGTCCGTCGTCGCCGACCGCACGGCCGAGTGCGCGGAGGTCCTGGTGGGTACCCGCCACCCCATCGAGCGCGCCGCGCCCCGCCGCGCCCCGCCGCTCACCGACACCGCCGGAGAGGCCCCGCATGACGGAAGACATCGTCCATACCAGCCACGGACCGGTGCGTGGTGCACGCACCGGGACAGGCGTCCGCTTCCTCGGTATCCCTTACGCCCGGCCGCCGGTCGGACCGCTCCGCTTCGCCGCGCCCGTCCCCCCGGAGCCGTGGGCCGACGTCCTCGACGCCCGCGTGTACGGGCCCACCGCCCAGCGCCGTCCGTTCGCCGAGGTGACCACCATCCCCGAGCCCTGCATTCCCGGTGATTCCACCCTCAACCTCAATGTGTTCACCCCGGCCGGCGCCGCCGGGCAGGCCGGCCTCCCCGTCCTGGTGTGGATCCACGGCGGCGGCTTCGTCGCGGGCTGCTCGGCCAGCCCCTGGTACGACGGCACCGCCTTCAACCGCGACGGAGTGGTTCTGGTATCGCTGGGCTACCGGCTCGGCATCGAGGGCTTCCTGCACGTGGAGGACGCGCCCGACAACCGCGGGGTGCTCGACTGGATCGCTGCCCTGCGGTGGGTGCGGGAGAACATCGCCGCCTTCGGCGGGGACCCGGACAAGGTGACCGTCGCCGGCCAGTCGGCAGGCGGCGGCGCGGTCCAGACGCTCCTGGCCACGCCGTCCGCGGCAGGCCTGTTCCGGGCAGCGATCTCGGTTTCGGGCGCGGTCATGCGCCCGCAGGGACCCGAGTTCGCGGCGACCGTCTCCGAGCTCTTCACCGCCCGTACCGGAGTGCCCGCCACGGCCGCGGCGCTCCAGGGCCTGACGGACGAGGAGATCCTCGCCCTCCAGGACGCGCTGAACGCCCCCGGTCCCGGTCGCGATGCCCTCCCGATGCTGGTCCTCGCCCCCTTCGCCGACGGAGTGCTGATCCCCGAACCCGTACCGGACGCACTGATCGCCGGCACAGCGGGCCAGGACATCCCGCTGATGATCGGCTGCACCGCGCACGAGTTCAACGGAGCCGCGGAGGGAGAGGCCGGTCAGTACCTCACCGACGAGATCTTCCGTGCACCCGCCCTCGCCGTCGCCGAGTCCCGGGCGAGCCGCGATCTCCCCACGTGGCTCTACCAGTTCGACTGGACCGCGACCGCGCCCGCGTTCGAGGGCCTGGCCCACCACTGCGCAGACCTCCCCTTCGCCTTCGACCTCCTGGGTGCCGAAGGGGTCGACAAGGCGTTGGGGGAGGCGCCCCCGCAGCGGCTCGCCGACGCCGTGCACGCGGCCTGGGTCGCCTTCGTCCGCGACCTCGACCCCGGCGCCGGCTGGCCCTCCTACTCCACCGAGCGGCGCGAGACCCGTATCTGGAACACGGAGTCCCGCACGGAGCGCGACCCGCTCCGCGCCGTACGGAAGACCTGGCTGGGCGCGGAGTCCTGACCGCGGTCTCCGTGCCCCGTCGTCACCGGCCCGGTGTGTCCTCCTCAAGGATCCGCCGGGCCACGGTGTAGGCGGCGTCGGCGGCCGGGACCCCGCAGTAGACCGCCGTCTGGAGCAGGGCCGCGCCGATCTCGTCGGAGGTGAGGCCGCCCCGCCGGGCGGCGGGGACGTGCAGGGCCGGCTCGTCGAGATGGCCGTGGGCCACGAGCGCCGTGAGGGTGATCAGGCTCCGCTCGCGGCGGCTGAGCGTGGGGTCGGCCCAGATCTCGCCCCAGGTATACCGGGCGATGAAGTCCTGGAACCGGCCGGTGAAGGGAGTCCGGAGCGCCTGTGCGCGAACGGGAGGCGGCGGTTTCGGCGAGCGCTTGCAGTCCCTCGCGCCGGACCGCCGTCAGGACCTCGCCCGCGTGGGCTTCCGAGCAGGCCGGAGTCCGGACGGCCGGAAACCTGGCCGGGTCGCCGGCCAGGGTGAACAGTCGGTGGCGGCATTCTGACGGAGGGATAGGATCCGGCTGAGAAGAATCCGCTCGGTGCATGCGAGCTGCGCCAGGGCCGGACACGGTGGCCGCCCGAGGAGGAGCCGGATGCTGCAGGCGCTGGGACTGGGCCCGGCCGAAGAGGCCATCTACACGGCACTGCTGGCCCGCCCGACCGCCTCCGCGCAGGACCTCGCCCGGCAGACCGGACTCGAGAGGGCCGAATGCGCCCGTATTCTGCTTGACCTGACCGCACGCGGCCTGGTGGCCGTCGCCACCGAGGCCGGGAGCGGGAACCCCGACTCGGCCGACTGCGAGGCCGGCCCCCGGCCCGCCCGCTACCGGCTCACGCCGCCCTCGGTGTCCCTGGCCCCGCTCCTCGTTCAGCAGCGCAACGCACTGCACCAGGTGGAGTCCGCGTTCTCGATGCTGACCGAGCAGTACCGCAGTTCTGCCGCACACACCGCGGGTGGTGTCGTGGAGGTGGTCGTCGGCGTGGAGCAGGTCGCACGCCGGTTCCACCAACTGCAGTGCGGCGCTCAGCGGGAGCTGCTCGTCTTCCTCGTCGGTGAGTCCATCGCGGTGCCGCGCGAGGACGCCGACATGTCGGAGAATTCCGCGCTGGACCGCGGGGTCGACTTCCGGGTCGTGGCTGCCAGGAACTACCTCGACGGTCAGGATGTCCTGCGGGACGTGCGGACAGCTCTCACGGCAGGTCTTGAGCTCCGCGTGGCCGGTTCGCTGCCGCTGAAGATGATCGTGTCGGACCGGGAGCGCGCCATGGTGCCACTGGACATGTCGGATTCCGGCGGTGAGCCGAGCGCGATCGTGGTGCACCGCAGCGGCCTGCTGACGGCTCTGGTCCATCTCTTCGAGAAGGAATGGGCCCAGGCCCGGCCGATGTACACCACTTCCACGGGCGTGCGCGAGGAGCCGGCAGCCGATCAGCAGCCGACCGAGGGGGAAATGGAGGTCCTGGGCCTGCTCCTGGCAGGGATCTCCGACCGGCGGACGGCATCCCAACTCGGCCTTTCCATACGCACCGTGGAGCGGCGGATACGCCGCCTGATGGACCTTGCCGGAGCGGAGTCGCGCCTGCAACTCGGATGGCACGCCGCACGTGCGGGCTGGCTCTGACCCTCTTTTGCGCCGGAAAGCCGCGGAGTTGCCTTCTGCGGGTGGTTCCCCGGCGAGGACGAGTGCCCAACTCATGGCGGTTTCCCGCTTCACCGCCGGCGAACCGGGCCTGCGTGCGCCGACGACCGGTCGGCGGCGACGACGGCAACCCGTGCGCGCCGACGACCGGTCAGCGGCGACCTCGGCGCGTGCAGGAGCCTGCGAGAAACCGGGCCTGTTGCTGGTCGAAGAGGGGGGAGTGTGCCCGAATGCCCTTTTTGGCGAGATCATCCGGGCTCCGCCGCCCGGCGGGGCGTACCCCCACCTGCCGGGCCCCGGAGATCCACCGAGCCGGCGAGGTAACGGATGTGCGCGCGTGACGGAATACCGCCACGCGGGAAACCCGTCACGCTCAGCAACCCCAAGTGATCGGCAGGTCTGCCAGGATGCAGCCGCAGTATGGCATGTTCACAGCATCAAACAGGGAGACTCATGCATCCCATAGCGCGTATAGCCTTGGGCACGGCGACCGCCGCCGTCCTGGCCGTCACTGCGGTCACGCCTTCCGGGGCGGCGGACACGCCGTCTGACGGTGCCTCGGGAAAGAGGCCCGTCACCGGCAGCGGGGCCGCAGCAAAGGGTGGCAAGCAGGTCGCGGTCACACTCATCACCGGCGACAAGGTGCTGGTGACCACGGACACGTCGGGCCGCAGCTCGGCGGCCGTTGTGCCGCGCGAGGACGGCACACAGCCGATGGTGCAGACCTTTCAGATGGGCAAGGACCTCTACGTCTACCCGGAGGACGCCTCCCGGGCGATCGCCGAGGGCAAGGTCGACGAGCAGCTGTTCAACGTCACTGGGCTCATCCGCCAGGGATACGACGACACACACACCGACACGCTGCCGCTCATCGCCACCTATCAGAACGGTGTGAACGTTGCCGACAGCGCGCCGGCGGCCCCTCGTGGAGCCGAGCGGGGCCTGAGCCTCCCGGCTGTGGGCGGCGTCGCGCTCAAGGCCGGCAAGGACACTGCCACCACCTTCTGGCGGGATGTCACCAGCACCCGCTCACGCACCGCCTCCACGCTGAAGAAGTTGTGGCTGGACGGCAAGGTCGAGGCCACGCTGGACCGTTCCACCAAGCAGGTGCACGCGCCGGAGGCCTGGGCCGAGGGCTACGACGGCAAGGGCACCAAGGTCGCCGTGCTGGACACGGGCGTCGACGCCGAGCACCCGGACCTGGCGAGCCGGGTCGCCGCGGCCAAGAACTTCACGGACTCCAGCAGCACCAACGACCGGGTGGGTCACGGCACCCACACCGCCTCCACGGCCGGCGGGTCCGGAGCGGCCAGTGACGGCCGCAAGAAGGGTGTCGCCCCCGGTACCTCACTGCTGATCGGCAAGGTCCTCAACGACCAGGGCTACGGACTGGATTCCTGGATCATCGCGGGTATGCAGTGGGCCGTCGACCAGCAGGCCGATGTCGTTTCCATGAGCCTGGGCAACCCCAGGATCGGCGACTGCACCGATCCGATGGCCGAGGCCACGAAACAGCTCTCGCAGAGCACCCGCACCCTGTTCGTCGTCGCCGCCGGCAACGCCGGCTCGGGCACCGAGACCGTCTCCTCGCCCGGCTGCGTGCCCAGCGTGCTGACCGTGGGGGCCGTCGACCGCGACGACACCACCGCGCGGTTCTCCAGCCGCGGTCCGGTGGCCGTCACCCACACCCTCAAGCCCGAGATCGCCGCCCCCGGTGTCGACATCTCGGCGGCCAACGCGGGCGGACGTGGCATCTACGCGTACCAGACGATGTCGGGTACCTCCATGGCGACCCCGCATGTCGCGGGCGCGGCGGCCATCGTCCGCCAGGCGCACCCGGACTGGACCGCGCAGCAGATCAAGGCCGCCCTGGTCTCCTCCGCCCGCACCGGCGGCCAGATCGCGGGCGCCGACCAGACCGGGGCCGGTGTCCTCGACGTTTCCGCGGCGATGCACCAGAAGGTGCTCTCCGCGCCCGCCGTCCAGGCCGGCAGCTACAACTGGCCGCAGGACGCCTCGGACCGCACCACCGTGAAGGTGCCCTTCACCAACACCAGCGGCAGCGACCTCAACCTGAGCCTGAAGGTCAGCGGTGTGCACGGCAACGACGGCAGCGATGTCCGCTCCGGCGTCATCGAGCTGGAGCAGGGCAAGGTGACCGTCCCCGCGGGGGCCACCGTCCAGGTGCCGCTGCGGATCGACCCCACCGCCCGTCTGAAGGACGCCCAGTACGGTGCGGTCACCGGCCGGATCCTGGCCACCGGCGGCGATGTGCACGTCTCCGTGCCCGTGACGCTCCACGTCCAGCCGGAGACGGTCACCCTCCGGGTCAAGGTCATCGACCGCAACGGCAAGCCCGCGGCCGGTCCTTCCTCCCTGGACCTGGTCAGCCTCGACACCGCCAAGGGCGAGCGCCGCACCAACAACGGCGCGACCGACCAGACGTACAGCGTGCGCCCGGGGGACTATGCCCTCAGCAGCTTCGTGGGGAGCTTCGACGCGGACAACGCCCCCGAGTCGGTCAGCTACCTTGCGCGCCCGCAGCTGCGGATCACCCGTGACACCACCGTCGTCCTCGACGCCCGCAAGGCCAACCGGCTGAGCCTGCGCACGGACCGGCCCTCGACGGTGAACAACACCACGTTCAGCTACGCCCGCACGTGGGACGACACCTGGCAGATATCCGGATCGCTCATGGCCGCCGACACCGTCCAGAAGTTCTACGCGGACATCGACGGGCGTGCCGAGAACGGCACCTTCGAGTTCCGGCCCACCTGGCGGGCGACCGGCTCCGAGGACGGCTCGCCCTACGTCTACAACCTGTCGTTCCCGACCTCGGGACCGCTCCACTCCGACCAGGTCTACAAGCCCAAGGACGCCAAGCTGGCCAAGGTCACCGAAAAGTGGCACGCCATGGGCAAGGAGGCCGACTACATCGACGCGATGTTCATCCGTCCCTCCTGGAGTGGCAACGCCTACGTTCCCGTGAGCCCGTTCGGCCAGGTCCACGTGCCGGCCACCCGCACGGCCTACTACACGACCGGCGACGACGCCTGGTACCACAGTGCGATGACCAGCTTCCCGTTCGCCGCGTTCATGAGCGACCAGGAGCGCACCTACCGGGCCGGAGAGCGGCGTACCGAGGAGTGGTACGGCGGCCCCCTGCGGCCGGCCGCGCCGCGCGACGCCGACGGCAAGCCGATGCTGTCCGCCGAGCGGCAGGGTGACCTGATGGGCTTCCAGAACGCGCTCTGGGTCGACGGTTCCGGTGACCACTGGTCCTACGGCGGGTCGTTCGGAGACCTCGGGAACCTGGTGCTGAAGCGCAACGGTGAGAAGATCGCCTCCAGCGCCTGGCCGTACGACGTGTTCAAGGTGCCGGACGAGGACTCCGCGTACGAGCTCACCCAGAACCTGTCCAAGATCGACACCTCGGACCGGAACTGGCTGCGCTCCACCGCCGTCACCACCACGTGGAGCTTCCGCTCCCACCGGGAGCCGGACGTCTACTCGCGCGGCCTGCCGATCCTCGCTCCGGTGTACGACCTGCCGGTGGACGGCATGAACACCCTGCCGGCACAGAGCGGCATCAAGCTCGGCCTGTCGGCCGAGGGCCACGCCGGGTACACCCCGGGCGCGGTCACGGCGGCCTCGCTGTCCTACTCCTACGACGGCGGCACCACCTGGACCCAGGCGCCGACCGAGCAGCGGGACGGCAAGTGGACGGCCGTCCTCGACCACACCGGCGCAGCCGGAAAGCCGGTCATGCTGAAGGCTGCTCTCACCGACTCCAACGGCAACGCGGTCACTCAGACCATCACCCGCGCCTACGACGTTCGGTAACCACGCAGGTCCGGCCGGGCCGTCTCCCGCAACAGGGAGACGGCCCGGCCACTCGTCTGCCACGGGAGCGGTGGGACCGGAGTTCTGCGGCAGCGTTCGGCCGGGCTGCCGACGGTGCTGCCCGCACCGCCCACCGGGATCACGACCAGTACTGCTCACGAGGCGGACGGCCGTGCCGCATGGGACAATCAGGGGGATTGTTCCCGGCCTACAGGTGGCGCGAGGAGCGGACATGGACATCAAGCCGCAGGCGGCCGTCATCCCCGAGACCGACCAGCTGGAGCAGGGGAAATACGGTCCCGTTTTTCCGAAGACACCGGCGTGTCACGGGTTCACCATCGTCGCGAAGGTCAAGCCGGGCCGCGCCCGAGCGCTGCGCGAGTACGGCCACACTCTCGCCGAGGCGCTGGAGGAAGACCCCCATCTCCTCGCGCCACTCAAGTTGCACTACCTGCGCTGGGTGCTCTTCGACGACGACACGCGCTTCATGTACCAGGGGATCTTCGACACCGACTTCGACAAGTACACCGAGGACGCCATCGCGCTCTTCGGCAGGGCGGGGGTCAACACGGCCTTCGAGAACCTCGAAGGGTTCCCGGAGGACTGGCGGACCAACCCTGAGGCGTTCGTCGGGTTCGTGCGCGAACACCACTGTCCGAGCTTCATCGAGTACGGGGAGTACCCGTACGTGTCCGCCGATGAGATCAAGAAGGCTCTGCGGATCAAGGGGGCCCTGTCGGAGATGCTCGACCAGCTGCAGTGAGAGCGGGCTGCCGTGTGCTTGTCCCCCTGCGGATCGGAGACGAGATGAGCGAGGTCAGGACCGCGCGCACCTACAACCAGAACCACGTCCCGCGCGCATACACGCCTGGTCGGCGACGGGTGAGCATCTACGTCTCGTGGAGCTACCCGGCCGAGGCGGGCAGGAATCCGGCGGAACTGGACAACCGGTTCTCCACGATGACAGAGGTCAGGCGGGTGGCGTGGCCTGCCTACGAGGACCCGAAGTGGTCCGACCCGTTCCGGTTCCAGCAGGGCATCGCCGGCTCGCTGGAATTGTTCTTCTGGGCCTGGGTGCCGTTCCAGCAGTTGGTCGAGGAGGTCACCGGGCACCCCGTCCCCGTGTACCAGCGTATCGACCAGGCCGGATTCCGTACCCCGCTCGACGAACGCGTACTGGCCGACACCGACACCCTCTTCGTGTTCGGGCTGGACCACATGGTCACCGGGCAGGAAGCCCGGCCCGAGGAGGTCGAGGCGCTGCGGGCCTTCCTCGCCAGGGAGGACGCCTGTCTGGTCCTGGGACCCCACCATGACGTCGGTGCATCGGACGATCTGGCCGTGCGGGACGTGGAGTACCACCATCACGGCGACCCCCTGGTCCCCCGCCAGCAGCGATTCGCCACCTACGTCCGGGGCCTGATGCAGGGCCTCGCGGTGCCGGTCGAGAACCGTTACGGACTCCGCCCCGCGGTGCGGGAGAAGAACCGGATCGCCCCGCTCGCCACGGTGAGGGACCTGGACGCGAAAGGGTGGCTGGAAGGGGTGACGAACTTCAACTTCCATATGCACCTGCCGCACTACGCCGTGACGACCGACGAGCCGGAGGCCATCCACGTGCTGGCCAGGCAGCCGGTCGACACGTCCAGGCCGCATCCGTTCACCGAGGCCGGCAACACCGAGTTCAACATGTTCCTGTGGATGCCACCGAGCGGTGCGCGGGCCGGTGATGTGCTGCTGGCGGACTCCACGATCTTCAGTTCGCTGTTCGGCGGCGACGAGAGTCTGCAGCGATTCTGGCGGAATCTCGTCTCGAAGTAGTACCGCAGGGAGGCGACCGTGAGCAGGTCTGCGCAAGGCGCGTTGGAACTCGACGACATTCAGCGCGGGGTTCTCAGCCCTCGGCCGACTCCCTATGCGGCGACCTACCTCGTGTTCCGCGTCGATGACCGGGCGGACGGGCGGGAGTTGATGCGGCGGGCGAGTGCGGTGGTGACCTCCGCCGCCGACTCGGCCGGCCCCCGCGGGGACACCTGGGTCAGTGCCGCGGTCTCCTGCCACGGCCTGGCGGCCCTGGGTGTGCCGCGGGCGTCACTGGACACGTTTGCCTGGGAGTTCCGGCAGGGGATGGCCGCCCGGGCCGGAACGCTGGGTGACGTCGGCGAGAGCAGCCCCGAGAACTGGGAAGCCCCGCTGGGCACGCCGGACGTCCATGTGGTGCTCACGGCGGTCGCGCCCGACCCCCAAGGGCTGGAGGCGGCCCTCGACCGAGCGCGCCCCGCGTACGACCGCCTCTCCGGTGTGACCGCGATCTGGCGGCAGGACTGTTACGCGCTGCCCACCGAGGCAGAGCACTTCGGCTACCGCGACGGCGTCAGCCATCCAGCCGTCGACGGAAGTGGCATCGCCGGGTCGAACCGGCTGGAAGTGCCCTTGAAGGCGGGGGAGTTCGTGCTCGGCTACCGGGACGAGATCGGAGGTCTCCAGACCCCGCGGCCGGAGGTGCTGGGTCGCAACGGCAGCTACGCGGTCTTCCGCAAGCTCCACCAGGATGTCGCCGCGTTCCGGCAGTATCTGCGGGACAACGCCACTTCTCCGAAGGACGAGGAACTGCTCGCGGCCAAGATCATGGGACGCTGGCGCAGCGGAGCCCCCCTCGCGCTCAGCCCGGAGCACGACGACCCCGCTCTCGGCGCCGACCTGCATCGCCGCAACACCTTCCTGTACGAGCGAGACGACCCGGCGGGATTCATCACGCCCGGTGGCTGCCACATCCGCCGGGCCAATCCCCGCGACGCCTCGGTGGCGGGTGACGTGCGACTGCACCGCATGATCAGACGTGGCGCCGTCTACGGACCGCCGCTGCCCGACGGAGTCCTGGAGGACGACGGGGCCGACCGCGGCCTGATGTTCGCGTTCATCGGAGCCCACCTCGGGCGGCAGTTCGAGTTCGTCCAGTCCGAGTGGATGAACGACGGCGTCTTCTTCGGCGCGGGCAACACCAAAGACCCCGTCACCGGATCCCACGACGGAGTCACCGGCTTCACCATTCCCCGGCGGCCGCTGCGACGGCGTCTCACCCCACTGCCGCGCTTCGTCGTCACCCGCGGCGGCGAGTACTGCTTCCTGCCGAGCCTGAGCGCCCTGCGCTGGCTCGGTGAACTCTGGAACTGACAGTGCGGCCGCGCACGTTGTGACACCACCCCGAGGTGCTCCCCGGCCCGAGCGGGTCCCGGCCTGCGGGAACGTCCTTGCCGGGGTGGGGAATCCGCCCGAACGGGACGGTTTCCTGGACGACCGGCCACGAAGTGCCGTCAGAACAACGCCATGACACGCTTGGACGTGGGGGAACCTCGACCGGCCGATCCGGCCGGCCGGATGGTTCAGCCGCCAAGGAGGCCGAGATGGCCAGTGACATCAACAGACCCGAATCCGGCGTCGTCGGCACGAATCCGGAGATTGCCTTCCGGTCCGGGTTGACCGTTCTCGCAGCAGTTCTGATGATCGTCGGTGGCGCGATGGCGATTTTCGAGGGGATCGCCGCTATCGCGAAGGGCGGCCTGTTCCTCCCGACGCGCCACTATGTATTCGAGTTCAACCTGACGGGCTGGGGCTGGATTCATCTGATCCTGGGCATCGTTCTCGTCCTCGCCGGCTGCGCGGTGTTCAGCGGTGCTGTGTGGGCGCGCTTCTTCGGTGTCGCCATCGCCGGGCTGGGTGCGATCGCCAACTTTCTGTGGGTGCCCTACTACCCCGTGTGGGCAACCGTGCTCATCGCCCTCAACCTCCTCATTGCATGGGCGCTGTGCGCGGGCATGCACGATGAAGTGGAACGTGACCACGGTGCCCGGTACCGGGGCCGCCATTGAGTTCACAGGCCGCGGTGATTGCTTCCTACACCTTGCGGGCGACGAATCCCCACTGGTCAACCGGATCGAGAACCTCTTCGCCCGCTCGCCAGAGGGTGATCGAACCGAATCCGGGCTCGATCAACTCCATCCCCTCGGCGCTCGCGAGGATCTCCTCCGGCCGGCGTACCAGATACGGCGGAGTGTCGCCCGCGGCGTAAGCCTCCTGCGCGGCAAGTGTCTGCGGTGTGGAGATCGTGTCGCAGAGGACCAAATAGCTCCCTGCCACCGTGCCGGCCATGTACCGACGCATGAGTTCGATGCCGGCCCGGGGTTCGAGGTGCCCCAGCGTGGACAGCACCATGACGGCAACAGGGCGTGTCATGTCCAGGGTGCGCGCCGCTTCCCGGAGCACCCGCTCGGCTTCCAGCATGTCCGCGTGCACATAGTCCGTCATCCCGCCGGGCGAGCTCGTCAGCAGGGCACGGGCGTGCGTCAGAACCAGCGGATCGTTGTCGACGTACACGATGCGAGCCTTCGGCTCTATGCTCTGCGCGACCTCATGGGTGCTGTTCTGTACGGGGAGCCCGGTTCCGATGTCCAGGAACTGGGTTATTCCCGCTTCGGCCAGATACCGCACCGCACGCGCCTGAAAGGCCCGTGACGCCAGGGCGAGTTCACGGGTCTGGGGATAGCTCGCGATGACTTGGTCTCCCAGTTCCTGATCCACCGGGTAGTGGTCCTTGCCACCGATCCAGTAGTTCCAGACCCGGGCCGAGTGCGGAACAGGACTGTGGAGTTGGCGTGCTTTGTATGCCTCGTGGTTCATAACGCCCTCTTCTATCATGGTTGTTGACGGCGCGGATTCTTGAGGTGGCCTGTCAGGCGTGCGCGGGGTCCGCGCTTTCGTGAAGGTCGTGCGCGCTCCGGGCGGTCCGCTGTGCCGACTCAGGTGGACGAGCATGTCCTGCGGGGCCGCTCGTGGGCTGTTCGGCGACCTCCACGAGCCGTTGGGACAGCCGTCCCGCACAGTGGTGGAGTGCGAGCGAAGCGCCGGCCACGCACAGACGCGGAGCAGCGGCCCGGATGCCTGGTCACAGCACGGGCTGATCGGATCTTTCCGAGAGGTCTGCCCGGGGCAGCAGGGCCAGTTCGTCGGCGAAGCCGACCAGCAGTGCGCCGCCGTCGACGGGGGTCACGCTGTGTACCCGGTAGGGGAACCGCAGGGCACGGCCCATCCGCGTGCGGGTGTGCAGGTCCCAGGCGCGCACGGTGGCGTCGTCGCCGCCGGTGACGGCGACGGTCCGGTCGTCGAGCGCGGTGACGGCCAGGTCGGCGATCCGGCGGCGGTGGCCGTACAGCGGCTCGCCGCGCTCCTGGCCCGTCGCGAGGTCCCAGACCCTGGGGTGGGGGTCGTACCCGGCAGTGGTGACGGCGACGGGCGTACCGTCCACGAGGGCCGTCGCGACCCGCTCCACCGCGCGGGTGTGGCCGTGCATCGGCCGGCCGAGCGGGGCACGGTCGGCCAGGTCCCAGATCCGGACGGTGCGGTCGGCATGGCCGGTGACCAGGGTGGTGCGGCCGCCGGCCGAGATGGCCCCGAGCGCTCGTACGCCCCGGTCGTCCCCGGTGGCCAGGGGCGGTTCGGTCTCCTGCCGTGCGGCCAGGTCCCAGATCCGGACGGTTCCGGTCCGGGTGCCGGTCAGGACGAGGGTCCGGCCGTCGACGACGGCCGTCGCGAGGGCGGCCGGTTCCGTGTCCCGGCAGTCGAGCGGGGCCCCGCACGCCTCGCCGGTCTCCAGGTCGGCGATCCGTACGAGCCCGTCCCGGCCCGCCGTGAGCAGCAGGGTGCGCCCGTCCACGACGGCCGTGGCCATGCCCCCGGCCAGGACTGCGTCGGTGTGGCCGGGCAGGGGCCGGGTGGTGTGGGGACGATCGAGGTTCCAGAGATCGACCGTCCCGTCGTACCGGCCCGTGGCCACGATCCGGCGGCCGCCCACGGTCGCCATGGTCAGTGACGCGGCCTTCCGGCCCGGACCGTCGATGGCTTCGCCGCCGTGACGCCGTCCGGTGAGGTGCCATGTGCGCAACAGGCCGTCGGTGGCCCGGGCGACCACGAGGGGCCGTCCGTCCGAAATGGTGACCGCCACCTCGTTCACAGGCTGGTCGTGGCCGGTGAAGGCGTCGGCGAGCTGTGCGCCGGTGAGCAGGTCCCACACCCGGACGGTGTGGTCCCAGCCTCCGGTGACGGCGAGGACACGGCCGTCCACGCGGGCGGTGGCGACCGCGCAGACGCGGTGGCCGTGGCCGGTGAGCGGGGTGCCGAGCTGCGTGCCGGTGGCCAGGTCCCAGACACGGGCCGTGTGGTCCTCGCTCGCCGTGACGGCCAGGGCGCGGCCGTCCGCGTGGGTGGTGGCCACGGCCAGGACCGGAGCGGAGTGGCCGGTCAGCGGCCGGCCGACTGTGCGGCCGCTGAGCAGGTCCCGGACCAGGACGTGATGGTCGTGCTCTCCCGCGGTGACGGCGACCGCGCGGCCCGCCACCTGCGCCGTCGCCACAGCGGTCACCCAGCCCCGGTGCCCCCCGATGGGCTCGGCGACTTCCCGGCCCGTGGCCGGGTCCCAGACCCGGACCAGCCCGTCCCAGCCGCCGCTGACCAGGAGCGTCCGGCCGTCCGCCCGCGCGGCGGTCACCGTGGTGAGGCGGCCACGGGCCACGACGAGCGGCTCGCCCACCGGCTCGCCGGTGCTCAGGTCCCAGACCCGTACGGTGTCGTCGGGCCCCTGCCGGTCGGTGTTCCAGTGCCGGTCGCGCGCCTCGTGGCCGGTGAGGAGGAGTACCCGCCCGCCCGACTCGACCGACCCCACCACCCGGGCGTCCTGCGGGGCCTTGAACAGGTCCCTCGAGGTCCCGTCGAGCACGTCCAGGGCCCGTACCTCGCCGAACGGACCGGCATCCACGGCAACCAGGCGCCCGTTCCGCACGGCGAGCACCGCGTGCACGCCATCGCAGCGGATCACCCGGACGGTCCGCTCGTCGGCCCGCCGTCCCGTCGCCCAGCCCACCCGCCAGGGCGCGGTCGGCTCCCCGGGCGGTGCGGCCGAGGCGAACCGTGCGGCCAGGCCGGGCCACCCGAAGCGGGCCGCCTCCAGGGACAGCAGTTGGGCCCGGCTCACGCCTTCGGCCCGGCCGAGCCGCTGAGCCACCGAGCGGTACACGGCCGCCGTGCGCCGCTCGGCCTCGTCGGCCGGCGGCGGTGCCGTACGCAGTACTTCGCCCGGATCCGCGCCGACCAGGAAGGCCGTGTCGGTCCACATCAGCCGCTGTCCCCCCGTGTGTTCGAACCTGACGGTTGCGCCGCGCCCGGGCGGGATTGCGACCGGTCTCGGCGTCCACTGCGAGTACGGTACCGGCGCGCGTGACGACGCGGACAACTCCGTTGGCGTAGAAGGGATCGGCGCAGGGGGCCGCCCAGTCCCTGCCGCCACAGGACCACGCCGCCGCTCAGGCCAATTCGAACAGGCTGCGCCCGTACTTGGTGCCGACGAGCCACCCGGGACGCTCCGGTCCCGTGCGCCGAGCCCGAACTGCGCCCGCACGGCCAGGACTTCGCCGGGCTGCGGCAGGACCCGTACATGGCGCAGCCCTACGTCGCCGTACAGCCGGGGCCTCGGCCGTACGGCGGCATCCCGGCAGATCGCCTCGACGGGCATGGGCAACGTCTCGCGCCCCACCCGGCCGAAGCCTGTCGCCCAGGGGTCGAGGAGACGCCTCAGCCGGGGGACTGACCCGACATGCCGGCACCCGCGTATACGCGGCTCGCGAACTCGGCGATCTGTTCGTCGCTCAGATTCTTCGCGAGGTTGGCCTCCGTGATCATGCCGACCAGGCGGTGGCCGCCCTGGACGTCGATCACCGGCAGCCGCTTGATCTGGTGTTCCTCCATGGTCGTCAGAACAGCGGTGGCGTCCGCCTCGGCATCGATCCAGTGCACCTTGGCGTTGAGCGATCCGGCCTGCACGGTTGCCGGATCGACTCCCTCGGCGCAGCATTTGACGACGATGTCACGGTCGGTGATCAAGCCTGTGAGCTTGTTGTTGTCGCCGCAGATGGGCAGGCAACCGACGCCCAGATCGCGCATCATCTTCGCCACGTCGAACAGAGACTGGTGCGCACCGACGCACTGCACGCCACCGGACATGATGTCTCGCGCTCGCAGCTTCTCAGCCATGATGTCCTCCCGTTCTCGATAGCGTTGTGCCCTCCGTCATCGATCACAACACGAATGGCTCAGTACCGCTCCCCGGAGGCGTCGGCAGGACAGCTGACCCGTGGCCCCCTGCGATCGCGCACGGATGCAGCTGCTCGTACAATGCCTCCGGTGTCTTCGGCCCGCCGACTCCACGGTGCCGTCAGCATGCGGAGCGGTGAACGCTACGTCTCCAGGTGACTGAATCCCACCTCGAAGCGCTCGACCGAGACAACCCGTTGGCCTTCCCTGTGCGCGACTTCCTCGCGGAGCCGGGTTGTCCTTCCCTCGCCGGCCTGCATGGTCTGCTCGTCATCCCACAAGGTCAGCGTTTTTGCCTTCCCGGAGGCTCGGTCGATGAGGTAGTACACGCCCCGGAAGCCGGGAACCTCCTGGACCTTCTGGAGAGTTGCCTCCCAGTTCGCGGTCAGGTCTCCCTGCGCGGGAACCGGTGATCCCTCATAGGTGCTCAGCCTCGCGAACATCGCTGTCACCCCTTCCTCGGGGCTGCCGGTCGGGGACGGGCAGCCCCAAGTTCAGAGTGCTCCGGCATGACGTACGACGCATACCGAGCGGCCGTTCCGTCCGGCCGTCGGCTCGGTGGGGCCGGTCCGACGGCGCCAGTCGCGCGCCGGGCGGCCAACTGGTGGTGGCGCGCCGAACGCCAATGCCTCCTCTACGGAGATCCGCGGGCCGGCGCAGCGGCGTGTCCGAGCCGGCGGTCAGGCGGTTTGTGCGCTGCGGACGTACGGCGCGAACAGCAGCGACCAGTTGCCGACCGTGGTCCGGGCTTGTACCGGCCGCAGCTCCCCGTCCTCGTCATCGGGGTCCTCCGCTGCCGCGTCGAGAAGGTAGAGCAGGTGCCCGTGTGCGGGGCTGGCGTCCCCTGCTTCCAGCGATCGCGTGGTGAAGGTGCGCTGCTCGTCAAACTGCACCAGATCCGAGTTTTCCACGGCGGCCCGGACGAGGTGGGTCCAGTAGTCCTCGTTGTGGGCACCTGTGCGCTGGCGCATGTGCCGTGCGGCGTACCGCGCCATGGCTCCTGCGTCGCCGATCAAGGGGGAGAGCACCTGGTCGGAGGTGAAATCGAAACCGAACCACAGGCGGCGGTCGTCGAGGACCAGCGACTCGATACCGCCGATGACGCCGATGCGGCCGGGCAGCCCGTGCGCCGGATCCGGATCTGCCACGTCTTCTCCCGGTGTGCCGCCTGATATTCCGTTGTCTGCCATGGTGGGCCCTCTTCCGTGGTCGCGTTCCGGCTGCTGCCGGAGTGTCTACCGCAGCGCACTGACATCGAGTACACGGTCCATGAGCCGGAGTTCCGCGGTCTTGCTGCGGGTCCGGTTCAGTCATGGGCGATCGCTGCCAGGGCGACGGTTCGTCGGAGTCCGCAGCCGATGGCGTCATGGACGGCAGGTGTGGTCTGTTGTCGCCGGTCGTCAGGGACGGCGTCGACAGCGCACATCGCGCCTCGTTTGCGTTTCCACTGGATGCGGAACCCCGGAATGGCGAAACCGTCGCGCATGTGTACGAGCCAAGTTCTGGCCTGCGCCATTGGCGTGATCGGCATTCTCCCGCCCCGCCCCGGCGGGGAGCCGGTGATGGACCTGGCGTGAGACGGCCGCCCCCAGCTGCGCCTTTGTCTGTCACCTGTCCATCCACGGCACTCGCCGGTCGAACACCTGATCGCGCCCACTTCGATGCCGGAGGGACTCATTTCGCTTGTCAAAATCACCTCGTCAAGCTTCATGCGTGTGGGTGATACACATAGGGTCGCCGATCCCTCACTCTTTTCACATGGTCACCTACCTGCAAGAGACGCGCCCCCTGACCCCCGACACCGAGATGATCGCGGAGATCGAAGAAATCTTCACCGACGCCTTCATCGCCCCCAGCGCCTGCCGGATCCAAGGAGAAGGCTGCACCGGATCCATCGGCTGCTGCCCCGGACTCGTGTGTGTGTCCACCAACGGCTACAGCGGCTTCTGCCAGCAGCCGTAGTCATGTTGCAACCAGGAGTGGTCGTGGCTGAGCTGGGCAGCGGCGGGGTCCTGCTGGACACCGGCAGGCCCGCCGCGGCCTATCTCAGTCCGACCGCTCTCGGCTGGCTCCGCGGTCGGTCCCCCGCCGTCGAACACCACGCCCAGCACACCCACTGCTTCACCCAGTGGCGGGCCGCCGGCCTCATCGCATCAGACACCGAATCCGCCGAACCCGCGGTGCACGGCGACCTGCTGGCGCAGGCCACCGACTGCGCCCGGCTGACGCCACACCCGGTGCTCGTAGTGGCGATGGCCGCAACCTGTAGCTTCTGCACCCAGCTGACCGCCGATCTCACGGCGAACGCTCCGAGCCTGAAGCGCCTCGATGCCTCCGTGCTCCTGGTCGACGGCGACGACACCAGCCTGTTCGGCCGGCTTCTGGCCGAACCCGCACGCCAGCTCCTGACCAGCCTCGGCCAACGCGCGGCGCACCAGGGCACGCCCACCGCCGTGCTCCTGGCGCCCGGCCGGCCACCCCGGGTACTCACCGGTTTCAACGAGGTCAGCCACGCCCTGGTCGGGCTCAGCGGCGCCGACCCGCAGGCCACCGTCGTCGAGGCGCCCACCAGTTGTTCGGTGAACGTCGCTGCCCAGCCTGTCGACGCCGTCCTCACCGCCCGGATCAACGGCACCCGTCTGGGTATCGCGGTACGCGGTCACGAATCCCTCCAGATCGCCGAAACCGCCACCGGCGGTCTCTGCGACACCGGCTACACGCCCGTCACCCTCACCGTTGAACGTCCCAGTACCTTCTACCTCCTCTTCCGCGGCGGCGAACTCCTCACGCGGGCCCGCACCCCCGTCGCCCTGCAGCAGAGCCTCGCTGCCGTCCTCGCCGGCTACGCACGCCACGCGTCGCCAGAGCGGGGCATGATCCCGCTGCTGTGCGGGGCCGCCGTGCACGCCGGTGGGCATGCTGTTCTCTTTCCCCGCACCTGGATGTCAGACTTCGTCAAACGCGCCCGGCAGCTGGACCGGGCCGGCTGGCGGTTACCGCCCGAGCCCTACACCACACTGCGGTCCGCCCCCGCCACCGGCGTCCTCCACCTGCCCGATCCGGCCCGGCCCGGGCAACCCGGCCCGGCGGTCACCGCGGTCCTGACCGAACCGCCCCACGCCGGTTCCCCACCCACACGAGCCTGGCTGCTGGCATCCATCGTCAACTGGATCGCCCGCCCCGCCACCACCGACGCCATTCACACACTGGCCACATCTCTGGAACCCCTGCCCGTCCACACCGGCACCTGGCGAGAAGCCCTCACCCACCTGACACACACCCACACCCCCGAAGAGGACCCGCACAGCAGGTACAACCCCTTTGGCAGCCCGGGAGCGGGTACTGCCGCGGAGTAGGCCGATGCCCCGGCCCGGGGAGAGGGAAGGAAGAGCATCTCTTCCCCCCCCGAGGGGGAAGAGGTGTCAGCCGCGCTGTTCGCCGACCCGCACCCGCTGACCGGCAGTGAAACATCTCAGCGCATTCACCGCCGGCACCCGTTGAGCAAATCGCCGGGCAATCCACTGCGCACCTTGCAGGGGCATCAGTTGGGACAGCCCTTAGCCCACCCACCCCAGCAACAGTTCCTCCCGCTCCGTCCCCCGAGGCGACCCTCCCTCCCACGTACGGCCCCACTCCGACATCGCCGCCAGCGTCGTCGACATCGTCGCGGCGCCCTCCGTGAGGTGGGACAGGAGGGCGCGGGAGAGGTCGACCTCGGTCTGGGGGTAGCCGACGGCCGCGGCGACGTAGGCCGCCAACTCATGGTCGCCGTCGGAAGATTCCACGCGCACCGTCATCAACGCCGGAGCCTCGTCCACCCGGCCTGGGCCCATGGGAAGAGCCAGGTTCATTAGCGTGCCCAGAGCCAGGTCCTTGACCGCGCCGATCTGCCGCTTCAGGGATTTCACCGGGACGTCCACCACCGTCAGGGAGTTGATGTCCTCCCACAGGCAGAGGCCGGACTGTCTGTCGCCGAGGGCCACCACGCCCTCGGGGGTCAGCCGCACCCCGGGAGCCAGACCAGACGGCTTCGCGCCCACGTACACGTCGCCCTCGGCGATCCAGAACAGGCCCACCATGGCCATGAATTGCTCACTTCTTTCGACGACGGCGCCGTGATCTTGTCACACATCAAACGATCAGATCGTCCTCTGTAATGCGAGAAGGAGCCGGAGGAGTTCCCGTTTCCCGGCCTCGTGCACGCGGCCCGAACCATCAAGGGGTGTCTCTCCGATCTTCGTATTCCGTCCGGGGAGGCGGCTCTTGCGGCGGTGGATGTGCAGCCGGAGGCCCCGGAGCTCCTCCAGCGCCTCCTCGCCACACGGTCCGGGGCTGTCCCGCCAGGCGATCAGCCGACATCTGGCCGTACTGGAATCCGCGGGTCTGGTCCTTCTGCGACGCCAGGGCCGCGATCGAGTGGCCCCTTGGCCTGTTCCTGCGGAATGGTGCTCGCATCCGGCTTTACGGCCGAGGGGGATCTCCAACGGCATGAGCTCGCCCCTGGCGGTGTCCGCTACGACGTCGGGACGCACCCGCCCCTCACGACGGATTCGCGTCCTGGCTGGTGCCGTGACCGTATGGGTATGCGGCGTTGGAGTTCGTGGTGCTCCCGGAACGGGTTTCGCAGTCGTCCCGAGCGGATGGTGCAGGCGAGTTGGTGCAGGCCGCGGTGGGGACGGCACGTATCCCGTATCGGATTCGGGGCCGGTCCCCAGCGAGGCACGGGGCCTCATAGGATTGCCGGAGAATATTCAAAGGAGGACGTGGTGGGGCACTTCGAGGGCTTCGACGGCGCCGGATTCTGGGAGGATTCGTCGTACGCGCTGGAGAACTATGTCGAGACCCCGCCGTCGCCGGAACTGATCGCCTCGCTGGAGGAGGAACTCGGCGGATAGCGTCTGCCCGGCTCCTACATCGCTCTGGTGCGCGCGCAGAACGGCGGCATCCCGACCCGGAACTGCTTTCCCATGGCCGAGCCGACGTCCTGGGCCGAGGACCACATCGCTATCACCGGGATCCTGGGCATCGGACGGACGAAGCCGAACTCACTCGGTGGCGAATTCGGCAGCCGGTTCTGGATCGACATGTGGGAATATCCCGACATCGGCGTCTACTTCGCCGACATGCCCTCGGCGGGCCACGACATGCTGGCCCTCGACTACCGAGCCTGCGGCAAGGACGGCGAGCCGTCGGTGGTGCATGTTGATCAGGAGGCCGACTTCGCGATCACCCTCGTCGCGGAGAACTTCGAGGCGTTCATCGAGGGCCTGGTCGACGAATCCGCCTACGACACGTCGGAGGAAGACCGGCTCGCCGCCCTGGACACGGTGCGCGAGGGCAGCTTCTCGCCCGTCCTGCTACGGGCCTTCCGCGAAGTCGCGGACCTCCTGCCCGATGTGGACGGGCTGATGAGGGGGCTTGCTGAGGCCGTCGTGCGGGAGAAGGGGTTCTTCGCCCTGCACGCCGACGCACGGTCGATGCTGATGTACGACTACCTGTTCTGGCTGTTCACGAGTGGCAACCAGGTCGATTCCTTCGAGCGTTACATCAGGGCATCGCAGTCGCAGGAGCGCTCCTACGCACAGCCGGACTACGAGCTCATGATCGTCTTCTGCCTGGTGTCCGACCCGTTCGGCTTCTGCACCGGCGGATACGCCCCCGGCTTCCTGGAAGACTGGTGGACCTCGCGCGTCGCGGCGGGCGGCATCGTCGAGTCGGCCGCCGGGTACCGGATGACCGAGACTGCCGTTGCCGTGCTGCTCAAGGAACTCGCGGCCGCGGCCGGCGAGCGGTAGCCGCACGCAGCCGGCTCGGAACTCCGGCGTATGTTCTGCGCCGCCGTCCATGCCGTCGACCGCCGGCTGCGGCAACGTCACCGTCCACGATGCGGCCTCCCTGTGGAACCTCCTCGGGATCGACGACGCCGGGTACGTATGGGGGACGAAGCCCGGCACGGCCGGCTGAGATCCGTCTTCGGAGACCGTCTCCCCACGACGAGCTGCTCAGCTACTCAAATCCCCCCGACTGGTGGCCGACCGGTGTGCGGCAGGACGGCGAACAGGTCGGGCTGGCGGTACCGACTCGGGGCGCGAACGGCTTCGTCATCGCCTGCATCGGGGTCACGGAAGGCCATCGCGGCCGCGGCCAGGTCGGCGACCTGCTCGGGAAGGAACCCGTCTGCCGGCCGAGCAGAGCGCCGAACGCATTGCCGCGGACACGGATCCGGGCAACGACCCCAGGGCGCGAGTGATCGAGCGTGCCGGGAGCGAGAACTTCGCCCAGCGCATCGGCACGGGCTGGGAACGAGGTTGAGGCAGTGCTCTCACACGGGTTCTGCGTGCAGTGATCGACCCGGGGGCTCATCGGCGGCGCGCGGACTATCCAGCTGCATCCTGCCCGCGCTCGGCAACGGCTTCGTGATACGCGGCGGTCAGTTCCGCAAGCACCCCATCCGCAGGAAGCGGCGCGCCGGCCAGGTGAGTGGCGCGGAGTTCGGCCATGAATCGCTGCCACAGCGGGGGGCCGCCCGCGGCCAGCAGTTCGGCTCGCACAGTCAGTTCCGGCGTCGTATCCAGCCAGCAGGCACCCCACGCGCCCAGCTGGGCCATCACCGGGACGAGCTGGATCGCCGCCTCGGTGAGATGGTATTCGACCTTCTGGCGGTGGCTCGGGTCGTCGTCGCGGGTGAGCAGGCCTGCGGCGACGAGTTTCGCGAGGCGACCGGCCAGGATGTTCGACGCGATGCCCTCGATGGACTCGGTGAGCAGCTCGCGGAAGTGGGTGCTTCCGCCGAACATGATGTCGCGCAGGACGATCAGGCTCCACCGGTCTCCGAGGAGCTCGATCGTCATATTGATCGGACAGCCGGACCGGCCCGGAGACACGGGGAGCTTGTCGTGGGGAACTGGTTGCATCATGAGATCACTCTAGGTAGGTTACTGACCGATTGCATATTGCAACCAGAAGGGGTTTCGGTGACACAGCTGGTCCGCGTTCAGAACTTCAATCTGTCCAGCGATGGTTACGGTTCCGGGGAGGGGCAAAGCCTTGAACGCCCGTTCGGCAACGTCGATCCAGGTCCGTTCTTCTCCTGGTCGGGCGCCACCGCTCACTGCCCCACCCGGACCGAACCCGGTGGAACCTACGGCCTCGACGACTACCTCACTCGTGACTTCACCAACAACATCGGCGCCGAGATCATGGGGCGCAACAAATTCGGTCCGCAGCGAGGGCCGTGGGAGAACTACGACTGGCAGGGGTGGTGGGGGGACGAACCTCCGTTCCACACGCCGGTGTTCGTCCTCACTCATCATGAACGACCCTCGATCACTCTGGGCGACACCACGTTCCATTTCCTCGACGCGTCTGCGAAGGATGCGCTGGCGAGGGCATTCGACGCCGCCGAGGGCAAGGACGTACGAATCGGCGGCGGTGTTGCCACGGTCCGGGAGTTCCTCGACGCCGATCTCATCGACACGATGCATATCGCCGTCGCGCCGGTCGAGATCGGCCGCGGCGAGAGGCTGTGGACGAGTCCCGACGAGCTTGTCGACCGCTTTCATCTGGAGCAGATCCCGAGCCCGAGTGGGGTGGTGCATCACTTCTTCTGGCGCCGGTGACCGGCAGAGCGCGCCGACGTGTCTGCGTGTGCGAAGTGACGTAGGTTCAGGCCCTGACCGGTGTCGGAAATCCGGCACTCGGGTCCGGTGGGCCGGCCATGTGCCGGATCGACCGGCAAAGGACGCCCCGCGCGAGACCGCCCGGCGGTCCACCGAGCAGACGTGGACGCGGCCGGGCTGGTCAATGCCTGCTACTTGCTGACGGCGAAGCGCATCAGGGCATGCTCATTGCCCTGCTTGATCTTCCCCGCCGTATTGATCACTTCGAGCTTCCAGCTGTCGCCGACGCGCACGGCCTTGGCCACGGCGCAGCCGTTGTCCTGGGTGAGCAGGCTCGGCCAGATGTCGGCGACCTGCTGGGAGCTTCCCCCGGTCGCGTCGTACACCTTGAAGCTGATATTGCGCGCCTTCTGGAAAGAACTGCCCTTCTTGTAGGCGGCGGCGACGAACACTATCGAGGTGATATTGGGTGGTATCCGCGCGAACTCGACCGTCACCGTCTCGTCGTCGCCGTCGCCGCGCCCGGTCTGGTTGTCGCCGCTGTGAACCAAGGAGCCGTTCCCCATGGGATCGAGGGAATCGAGTCCCGCCAGGCGCACCGGGTCCCCGCCCTGCATCGCGATGGCGATCAGGTCGAGGTCGGTACCGGACTTGCGGCGGAGCATTCCCATCACCCCGCCGCTGCTGCCGGCGGTCGGATCCCAGGACACTCCGATGGACAGATGGGTCACCCCGTCCAGATCAGCCGGGCCGTCTTCCTTCTTGAGCGTAATCATGCGTGAATCATCCTCTTGACGACGGGAATGTGACACACAGAGTGTGCCTGGGGCCTTCGGAGTCCTGCACGCCTGGTCCGACGGTTGCGGATTCGTCCCATTTCTCCATGGGCAGGTGCGCGGCTCCGCCGCTGCGGCGAAACGCGTCCCCGCGGCACAGGACTGCCCTCCGGCGTCTCCAGAGCCCGCTCCGCCGCGCCTCGGCGAGGGGTTCGCTGATCCAGCGGCCCTCGAAGTGATCGCCGGTGATCCAGGTGATGACCGGGCACTTGGCCGTGACGACCGAGCGAGGGCCGAGCGTCACATCACCCCGGGCACGGGCGACGGGGTCGAGGTGCCCCTGGCCGGTGTCGTCGGGTGGAACGGTTATGAGGGGCGCACCATGGAAGGGCGCGAGCACACGCCATGGGGTGATCTGGGCAGGAGTCCGCCGGTGGCACGTGGACGGTTGCGGATCTACCTCGGGGCCGCCCCCGGGGTCGGGAAGACGTACGCCATGCTCGCCGAGGGGCAGCGGCTGCGTTCAGGGGGTGCGGACGTGGTCGTCGGCTTTGTCGAGCCGCATGGACGCCGGCCCACCGCGGCCATGGCCGAGGGCCTGGAGACGATGGACCGCCGTACGCTGAGGCACCGCGGCGCGCTCTTCACCGAGATGGATCTCGACGCGGTGCTGGCCCGTCGTCCCCAGGTCGCCCTGGTCGACGAGCTGGCCCACTCCAACGTTCCGGGGGCCCGCAACGCCAAGCGGTGGCAGGACGTGGAGGAACTCCTGGCCGCCGGCGTCGATGTTGTCACCACGCTCAATGTCCAGCATCTGGAATCCCTCAACGACGTGGTACGGCAGATCACGGGTGTCACACAACGGGAGACCCTGCCCGACGAGGTGGCTCGCCGGGCGGACCAGATCGAACTCGTCGACCTGCCACCGGAGGTGCTCCGCCGCCGCATGGTCCATGGCGACATCTATCCGCCGGACCGCATCGAGTCCGCACTCACTCATTACTTCCGAGTCGGTAACCTCACCGCCCTGCGCGAGATCGCCCTGCTGTGGCTCGCCGACCGGGTGGAGGAGGGGCTGCAGCGCTACCGCGCGGAACACGGCATCGTCGCTCCCTGGGAGACCCGGGAGCGCATCCTGGTGTCCCTGAGCGGCGGGCCGGAGGGCGAGACCCTCATCCGTCGTGCCGCGCGGATCAGCACTCGTACCCCCGGCACCGAGTTGCTGGCCCTCCACGTGGTTCCGGAGGACGGGCTCCCCGGTCTCGACCCGACGGTGCTGGAGGCCCAGCGCACCCTTCTGGAGTCGCTCGGCGGCAGCTACCACCAGACCACGGGCGAGGACGTCGTCGATGCCCTGCTCCAGTTCGCCGAGGCGGAGAACGTCACTCAGATCGTGCTGGGCGCGAGCCGGCACGGCCGTCTCGCCTCCCTGCTGAGAGCAGGTGTGGGAGAGCGGACGATCAGAGGATCCGGTCCCATGGACGTGCACATCGTCACCCATGAGGAGGCGGCAGGCACTCCTGCGCTGAGGCTTCCTCGTCCGAGCCGTGGCACGGGCCCAAGACGGTACTGGTCCGCGCTGGCCGGCGCCGTGCTGCTGCTGCCCGTGCTGACGGTGCTGCTGACCGCGCCGGGTGTCCGTCTCGGCCTCTCCAGCGACCTCGTGATCTATCTGCTCGCGGTCGTCGTGGTCGCCCTGGTCGGCGGGGTCTACCCCGCACTGTTCGCCGCCGTCGCGGGAGCACTGCTGGTCGACTACTACTTCACCGCACCGGTACACACGCTGGCCATCGAGCGCCCCGACGAGATCACCGCGCTCGTGGTCTTCGTCGCCACGGCCGTTCTCGTCGGCACGGCGGCCGGAACGGCAGCGCGGCGTACGCATCAGGCCGTACGCGCGACGTCGGAGGCGAGGGCCTTGAGCCGCCTGGCCGCCGCCATGCTGCGTGGCCAGGATCTGACGGCACTGGTGGAGCAGATCCGGGAGAACTTCGGCCTCCATGCGGTCAGCCTGCTCGAAAGGGATCCGGAAGCATCCCCCGTGCCCCGCTGGTACGTGGTCGCCAGCGCGGGGGAGCGGCCGCCGGAAAAGCCCTACGAGGCGGATGTGGAGAGCCCCGTCGACGACGACCTCACCCTGGTCGCACGCGGCTCGGGACTGAGCACGGAGGACCAGCGCGTCCTCGCCGCATGCGCCGCCGAACTGGGGCTGGCCCATGCCCGGGAGCGGATTGCCGGGTGCTCCGGCGGTACGGACACCTTCGCCGACGCCGAACGCACCCGGGCATCCCTGCTTCTCGCGGCAGGCCGCGATCTGCGTACCCCGCTGAACACCGCCGAAGCGGCGCTCGTGCGCTTGCGGCGTCGACGCGCCGGGGCGCCCGAACCGCAGGAGGAGCAGTTGTTGGACACGGCCCGCGCGGCGGTGCGCCGTGCGGCGCAATTGGTCACCGATCTCGACGATGTGAGTCGGTTGCACGCCGGGGCACTCGCCCTGTACCTCCGCCCGGTCGACCTCAACGAAGCGCTGGGCGCTGCTCTGGACGACCTCGGGCCCGGCGGTCACTCGATCGTTCTGCGCATGCCGGAACGGCTGCCCGATGTGATCGCCGACGCCGCTCTCCTCACCCGGGCCCTGACCGCCCTGGCGGCCGACGCATTGCGGCACAGCCCGCCGGACCGGCCCCCCGTCTTCACCGCCGAGGTCCGGGCCGGCCGGGTGACGATTCTGGTGGCGGACGGCATGTCCGACCGGGATCCGGAAGTGGACACCGGAACCTCCCGGTCTCCGGGTGCCAGGGCGGGCGGCCTGTCCCTGCGGCTGTCGCGCGACTTGGCCGAGGCCATGGACGGGACCCTGGAGACGACCGCCGAGGGGCCCGCCTTCTCGGTGATGCTCACCCTTCCGGGTGCCGCATCCGGCGGCAGCGAGGCATCCGGCGGCGCGGGGTGAATCCGCGCACTGCGCCGTCATCCCATCGGCTCACAGGGCGACAGAACCCTCACGACCTCAACTGATATAGCGTCAGAAGTGAACCGGCCCCGTACTCGGGATCGACTCCACCTTCCAGCCGGCGGGGCCGAACAGTCCTGCCCTCATGACTCTGCGGGGTGCCACTCGCATGGCGGACGTTGTGTACATCGGCCTCACGGCAGCGGTGTTCGCTCTTATCGGCCTGGCCGCCAAGGGGGTCGCGCGCCTGTGAGCGTGGAGAACCTCGTCGGCCTGATCGTTGCCGTGTGTCTCGTGATCTACCTGGTCATCTGCCTGATCTTTCCCGAGAGGTTCTAGGAGAGAGCCCGGATGAACGACACCCTCGCGGGCTGGCTCCAGGTACTCGCCCTGGTGGTCGCGCTAGGTCTCTCGTTCCGCCCGCTGGGCGGCTACATGGCCCGCGTCCTGGCCGCCGGTCATCATGGACGGATCGAACGCCTGGTTTACCGGGCGGGCGGAGTGAACGGCGACGCGGACCAGAAGTGGACGGTCTACCTGCGCAGCGTCCTGGCCTTCTCCGCAGTGTCGGTCCTGTTCCTGTACGCATTCCTGCGTCTGCAGAACCATCTCCTGCTGTCTCTGGGGACGAAGCCCTTCACCACGGACCTGGCGTTCAACACCGCGGCATCCTTCGCCACCAACACCAACTGGCAGTCGTACTCCGGCGAGTCGGCCCTGGGGCATCTGGTCCAGATGGCGGGCCTCGCGGTGCAGAACTTCGTCTCCGCAGCTGTCGGCATCGCCGTCGTCGCCGCACTGATCCGCGGCTTCACCAGGAAGAAGACCGATCGCGTCGGGAATTTCTGGGTGGACCTGACGCGGATCGTCGTGCGCGTTCTGTTGCCCCTTGCGTTTGTCTTCGCGCTCGTTCTGGTGGCCGCGGGTGCCGTGCAGAACTTCCATGGAATCCACGACGTCACCACCATCGCGGGCGGGCATCAGCGCCTGACCGGGGGCCCCGTCGCCTCTCAGGAGGTCATCAAGGAACTGGGCACCAACGGCGGTGGCTTCTACAACGCGAACTCCGCGCACCCCTTCGAGAACCCGAACGCCTTCACCAACCTGGTCGAGATCTACCTCATGCTGGTCATCGCGTTCTCGCTGCCGCGGACCTTCGGGACCATGGTCGGTGACCACCGGCAGGGCTACGCCATCGTCGCCGTGATGGCATTGATCTGGGCCGCATCGGTCGCCGTCGTGACCGCCAACGAGTTGCACAGCGTCAGCAGCACAGCCGGTCATACGGCCGGCGGAATGATGGAGGGAAAGGAGACACGGTTCGGGATCTGGACCTCGGCCCTGTTCGCCGTGTCCACCACTCTGACGTCGTGCGGAGCGGTCAACTCCTCCCACGACTCGTACACGCCGGGCGGCGGCGGAATGACGATCTTCAACATGATGCTGGGGGAGATCGCGCCCGGCGGTACCGGCTCCGGGCTCTACGGGATCCTGATCCTGGCGATCGTCGCGGTCTTCGTCGCCGGACTGATGGTCGGCCGTACACCCGAGTATCTGGGCAAGAAGCTCCGGGGCCGGGAGATGAAGTTCGCCTCCCTCTACATCCTGACCACGCCCGCCCTCGCCCTCGTCGGTGCGGGGCTGGCGATGGCATTCGCGGGAGAGAGGGCCGCGATGCTCAATTCCGGACCGCACGGCTTCTCCGAGGTCCTCTACGCCTTCGCGTCGGCCGCGAACAACAACGGCTCGGCGTTCGCAGGGCTGAGTGCGAACACCGTCTGGTACAACACCGCCCTCGGGGTGGTCATGCTCGTCGGCCGGTACCTGCCGATGGTGTTCGTCCTGGCGCTCGCCGGCTCGCTCGCCGGACAGCAGCCCGTCCCGGTCACCGCAGGCACCCTGCCCACGCACCGGCCGCAGTTCGTAGGGCTGTTGACCGGAGTGATCCTCATCGTTGTCGGGCTGACATATTTTCCCGCGCTCGCGCTCGGACCCCTTGCGGAGGGTCTGCACTGATGTCCACGACCACCACTCCCACTCCCGTTCCGCCGGGCGCCGGGCGCCGGCAGCGCCGGGTCTCGGGCGGACTGCTCGATCCCCAACAGCTTCTGACGTCCTTCCCCGACGCCCTGCGCAAGCTGGATCCGCGCTCGACGGTCCACAATCCCGTCATGTTCGTGGTGGAGGTCGGGGCGGTCCTGACCACGCTGTCGGCCGTCAGGGCGCCCAGTGTCTTCGCCTGGGTGATCACGGCTTGGCTCTGGCTGACGTCCGTCTTCGCCAACCTTGCCGAAGCCGTGGCCGAAGGACGCGGCAAGGCCCAGGCGGAGACTCTGCGCCGCACCAGGACGACGACGACGGCCCGCCGTCTCACCGGCTGGCGGCCCGGAGCGGCCGACACCGCAGAGGAGGAGGTTCCGGGCATCGCCCTCCGTCTGGACGACCACGTCGTCGTCGAGGCCGGGCAGATCATCCCCGGTGACGGCGATGTGGTCGAGGGCATCGCGAGCGTCGACGAATCGGCCATCACGGGCGAGTCGGCGCCGGTGATCCGCGAGTCGGGCGGCGACCGGTCGGCCGTCACGGGCGGCACCAAGGTGCTCTCGGACCGAATCGTCGTGAAGATCACCTCGAAGCCGGGGGAGACCTTCATCGACCGGATGATCGCACTCGTGGAGGGGGCCGCGCGGCAGAGGACGCCGAACGAGATCGCGCTCAATATCCTGCTGGCATCCCTGACGATCATCTTCCTGATCGCGGTGGTGACACTCCAGCCCTTCGCCATCTTCGCAGGGGCCGAGCAGACCCTCGTCATCCTCGTCGCCCTCGTCGTGGCCCTGATCCCCACGACGATCGGCGCGCTGCTTTCGGCGATCGGCATCGCGGGCATGGACCGGCTCGTGCAGCGCAACGTGCTGGCGATGTCCGGGCGCGCGGTGGAGGCAGCGGGCGACGTCAATACCCTGCTGCTCGACAAGACCGGCACCATCACCCTCGGCAACCGCCGGGCAGCCGAGTTCCTGCCGGTGGAGGGGGTGAGCGTCGAGGAACTCGCGGACGCCTCCCAGCTGTCGTCGCTTGCCGACGAGACGCCCGAAGGCCGCTCGATCGTCGTTCTCGCCAAACAGCAGTACGCGCTACGTGGCCGGAGCGAGGGCGAACTGGACCGGGCAACGTTCGTACCCTTCACCGCTCAGAGCCGGATGAGTGGTGTCGATCTCAATGATCCTCAGCAGAACACGTCCCTGCGCAAGGGAGCGGCGACGGCAGTGATGCGCTGGGTCCGTGACAACGGAGGCCACCCCACGGCAGAGGTCGACGGCATCGTCGACGGCATCTCCGCGAGTGGCGGCACCCCGCTGGTCGTCGGCGAGGCGACCCGGCACGGCGACGCGCCCGGCGGCCGTGTCCTCGGCGTCATCCATCTCAAGGACGTCGTCAAGGAAGGAATGCGCGAACGCTTCGACGAACTCCGCCGCATGGGCATCAGAACCGTCATGATCACCGGTGACAACCCGCTGACCGCGCGTGCCATCGCCCAGGAGGCGGGGGTGGACGACTTCCTCGCCGAGGCCACTCCCGAGGACAAGATGGCCCTGATCAGGCGAGAACAAGAGGGCGGCAAACTGGTCGCGATGACCGGCGACGGCACGAACGACGCGCCCGCGCTGGCCCAGGCGGATGTCGGCGTGGCGATGAACACCGGAACCTCGGCCGCCAAGGAGGCCGGGAACATGGTGGACCTGGACTCCAATCCGACCAAACTGATCGAGATCGTCGAGATCGGCAAGCAACTGCTGATGACCCGTGGTGCGTTGACGACCTTCTCGATCGCCAACGACGTCGCGAAGTACTTCGCGATCATCCCGGCGATGTTCGCGGTGGTGTACCCGGGCCTGGACAAGCTCAACATCATGCGCCTGCACAGCCCGACCTCGGCGATCGCCTCCGCGATCGTCTTCAACGCGCTGATCATCGTCGCGCTGATCCCGCTCGCACTGCGTGGTGTGCGCTACCGGCCGTCCTCCGCCGCGACACTGCTCAGCCGCAACATCTGGATGTACGGGCTCGGCGGGCTGGTACTGCCCTTCGTGGGCATCAAGCTGCTCGACCTCCTGATCCAGTTCATCCCCGGCCTGCGCTGAGACGGCCCGACGAGAGAAGAAGGCGATCCCGCGGTGCGTACCCACCTTCCCCCGGTACTCCGGCACCATCTGGCCGCGCTGCGGATGCTGCTGGCGTTCACCGTGATCACCGGCATTGCCTATCCGCTGCTCGTCACCGGCATCGCCCAGGCCGGTCTCTCCCACCAGGCCAACGGCTCCCTGCTGACGGCGAACGGCACTCCGGTGGCCTCCAGCCTGATCGGCCAGAACTTCGCCCTGCCGAAGAAGAATCCCCAGGACGCCAAGGAGCCGCTGCGCCCCGACCCCAAGTGGTTCCAGCCCCGTCCGTCCGCCGGCGGCTACGATCCCACGGCCTCCGGCGCCTCCAACCTGGGCCCGAACAACACCGGTCTGATCGAGACCGTCAGGGACCGTCGCGCCGCGGTCGCCGCCTTCGACGGGGTCCCGCCCGAGTCCGTCCCCGCGGATGCCGTCACCGCCAGCGGCTCCGGGCTCGACCCGGCGATCTCCCCGGCGTACGCCTACGAACAGGTCGACCGCGTCGCGAAGGCCCGCCATCTCGCCCCCACCGAGGTCAAGACGCTGGTGGCCCGCCACGTCCAGGGACGTGTTCTCGGCTTTCTGGGTCAGGAACGCGTCAATGTCGTCGAACTCAACCACGATCTGGCCGGGTTGGTGTGACCGGAATGTGGGGGCGACAGGGTGATGGAAGTCGTCTGTCCCGTTCCCTCCACCCGGCGCGACCCGTGCCGTCAAACGTAGGCAAGGCCGGCCGTGCCGAGTTCCGCACCGACCTGGTTGGCCAGGGTCACCGCGACCAGGCGTGCGGCGAGTGGGGGCGCCGCGCCGGGCGCGGGCTGAAGCATGAACCGGCCGTGGAAGCGTCCGTTGTGGAAGACCCGCAGTTCCAGTTCCTCGTCCGGCAGGCCGTCGCGGTCGGCGTCCCAGCGCCGGTGGTCCCAGGTGATGGTGCCGTCCTCCTCCAGACGGGGCGGGCGCCCGATGAGGGTGCCGTATTCGAAGCGGCAGCCGCTCAGGCCGAGCAGTCCCACGAGCTGCCGGCACACATGGTCGATCACGGTGTACGGGCTGGTGGCGGTCTCGGCCAGCCGGACGGTGTGGTGGATCTGCGCCAGGTAGTCGTCGTCGGTGAGGGCGATCACCTTCAGCTTCCGGGCCCGGGCCGCGAGCTGGGAGACGGCGATGCCGACGGCGAGGAGCAGCACGGCGGTGACGACATCGGCAGCCTTGCCGATGGCGAACTGTCCGTAGGGACGGGTGAGGAAGAAGTCGAACCACACCGCCGCGGACAGGGCCGCGAGCGCACCGGCGAGGCGATGGCCCAAGGCGGCCACCGCAACCACGGCGACGACGAGTACCAGGGCGGCGTCGGCATCGGACATGCCGGTCCGGAAGGGCACCAGCACCGCGCACACGGCCGGCGGCAGCGCGAGGGCGGCCACGACCGCCACCTGGTTCCGGGTGAGGTACAGAGACATGACACCCACCTCCACCTCAGGTGTAACGGGGACGGACGCTCCCGTGCTCGATTCCGGTCCGCTTTGATGGATCCTTGACGACGCGCGCGAGGATGGCCGTACCGGCCGACCGGACCCGGCCGCATGCGCTACTGCCCGTAGCGATGTCCGGCACAACGGGTCGAACGCCCGCGGGCGGCGCGCATGACGTTGCCCGAGCCCCTTGACGAAGCCGGCCCGCGCTCCGTCGTCAATCGCGCGTCAAGGGTCGGAGGTACGGGGTCAAGGGTCCGCTAACGGAGATGTCCGGCCCGGTCGCGGCGGGCATAGCGTCACTGCCATGCCCGGCATGCCAGTACCAGTGGTCCGGGTCGATGCGCCGTCTCCACGAGGAGTGCCATGATCGACAACCAGAGCGCCGAGGACCCCGAACCCCTTCAACCAGACCGGACCGGAGCGTTGTTCGTTCCCGTCCGGCCGGGGCCCGCGGGCTGTTGCGCCCGCCTCTTCCGTACACCCCTGGGCATCCGCACCGCAGTTGCCTTCACCAACGAGCGACAACTGATCCTCGCCCTGGGGGAGGGGCAGACCCGGATCCGCCTCTCCGAGCCGGCGGTACGTGCCCTGGTCGCACCCTTGGGGGTGGCCGGCCTCGTCGTCGATCCCCTGCTCGTCGTCCCCGGGCCCAGTGCCGCGGCCGCTGTGAAGCTCGCTCGTCGTACGACCCCCGCTCCGCGGTGGGAGCGCCGACGGGCCTGGGAACCGGGAGCGGCCGATGGGGTCCGCGCGACCCGTATACAGCCGTTGTCTCCTGCATCAACCTCTTGACCGGCTGGGGGAACATCATGACCACATCACTGCCAGGAGTACCGGCTCCGGCGCCGGAGCCGGACATCCCGCACGTGGCCCCCGTACCGCCGAGCAACGCCGCGGGTCTGTCCGTCTGGCCCGCTTCGGCGCGGCTCACCTCCCGCGGCGACGTCGCGGTGGGGGGAGTCTCCCTCGTCGAGGCGGCCGAGCGGTTCGGCACGCCGGTCTATCTCCTGGACGAGGGCGAGGTACGGGAACGCTGCCGCACCTATCTGCGGGCCTTCCCGGACACCGATGTCGTCTACGCGGCGAAGGCATTCCTCTGCCGCGCCCTGGTGCACTGGGTGCAGGAAGAGGGCCTCGGCCTGGACGTCTGCTCCGCGGGCGAGCTGGAACTCGCCGTCACCACCGGCTTCCCGCCGGAGCGCATCGTCCTGCACGGCAACGCGAAGAGCCCGGAAGACCTGAGCGCCGCGCTGCGCCTGGGTGTCGGACGGATCGTCATCGACAGCGCGTGGGAGATCGCCCGACTGTCCGCACTCATCCCGGACGGCGTGCGTCAGAAGGTGTTGGTGCGCGTGGTTCCGGGCGTGAGCGCGGGCAGCCACGCCGCGATCCGTACGGGCACGGACGACCAGAAGTTCGGGCTGTCGATCACCGACGGGAGCGCGCAGCACGCGATCGCCCGGATACTCGACCAGCCGCGGCTGGAACTGGTCGGACTGCACTGCCACATCGGCTCGCAGATCACTACGGTCAAGCCCTACCTGACTGCGCTCCGACGAGTGGTCGGGCTGCTGGCCCAGGTTGGCCACCAGCACGGAGCCGTCCTGCCGGAGCTGGACCTGGGAGGTGGGCATGCGGTCGCCTACCGGCCGGGGGACACCGCGCTCGACATACCGTCGCTCGGCGCCCGCATCCGCCGCGAACTGGCCACGAGCTGTGCGGCGGCCGGCATCCCCGTGCCCCGGCTCACCGTCGAGCCCGGTCGTGCGCTGGTCGGACCCGCGGGCGTGGCGCTCTACCGGGTGCTCGCCGTCAAGAGGACCGGCGACCGGATCTTCGTCGCCGTGGACGGCGGGATGAGCGACAACCCGCGGCCCGCGCTGTACGGAGTCCGCTACGCACCCCGTCTCGTCGGCCGGCCCTCGACGGCCGAGCCCCGTACGGCGACCGTCGTCGGCAGGCATTGCGAGGCGGGCGATGTGCTCGCCGCCGATGCGGCCATGCCGGGCGACATCCGTCCGGGTGACCTGGTGGCCGTCCCTGTCGCGGGCGCGTACCACCTCTCCATGGCGTCCAGCTACAACGTGGTCGGACGTCCGCCGGTGGTCGCCGTCCACGACGGCCGTGCGCGGCTGCTGGTCCGCCGCGAATCCCTCGCCGACATCAACGGCCGCGACGTCGGGCTCTGAACCATCCGCGCCCATGTCCGCAATGCTCTGTGCGACCGACGCCCGACGACCGGCGTGTGGGAGGGCCGGAGCCGGGCCGCCGTGCGCGGTACGTCCTCACGCGGCCGCCGCAACCTGCGCGTCCGCGGACTCCGTCCGGGCACGGCGTCCCCGCCTCCTCGCCCTCGTCGTGCTCAGTGCATCGGAGCAGCCGGTGCCTTCGACGCGGCGGCGTTCTCCTCCGCGAGCCGTTCCATGCCGCTCTGCGTCTTGAGCGGCTTCTCCTTGATGAAGAGCACCGCGATCAGGGCGAGAAACGCGAAGGGGGCTCCGATCAGGAAGACATCCGCGGTCGCGACCCCGTAGGCGTGCTCGACCACCTGGCGGGCCGGTTCGGGAAGGGTGGTGAGGTCGGGGACGCCGTGCCCGGCCCCACCGTTGCCCGCCGCCCCGCCGAAGCCCTTCGCCATCTCGCTCGCCACCCGGTGGCTGAGTACGGCGCCCAGCGCGCTCGTGCCGATCGCTCCACCGAGGCTGCGGAAGAACGACAGCACCGAGGTCGCTGCGCCGAGCTCCGACGCGGGTACGTCGTTCTGAGCTGCCAGCACCAGGTTCTGCATCAGCATGCCGACGCCGACGCCGAGCACCACCATGTAGACGCTGAGCAGGCCGAACGAGGAGTCCGCGCTGATCGTGGACAGCAGGCCCATGCCCGCGGTCATGATGATGCCGCCCGCGATCAGGAAGCCCTTCCACTTGCCCCGGGCGGAGATGATCTGCCCGGCGACGGTGGTGGACACCATGAGGCCGAGGATCATCGGCAGGCTCATCAGCCCCGCGACGGTCGGCGTCTTGCCGAGGGAGATCTGGAAGTACTGGGAGAGGAACACCGTGCCGCCGAACATGGCCACGCCGACCAGCAGACTCGCCACGGTCGTCAGCGTCACCGTGCGGTTGCGGAAGATGTCCAGCGGGATGATCGGTTCCTGGACCCTGGATTCGACCAGGACCGCTGCGACCAGAAGTACCAGACCGGCGGTGACCAGCACGGCGGTCTGCCACGACGCCCAGTCGAACCGGTTGCCGGCGAGCGTCACCCACAGCAGCAGTGCGCTGACCCCGCTCATGATCAGGACGGCACCGAGGTAGTCGATCTTCACCTCCCTGCGGACCGTGGGCAGCTTCAGCGTCAGCTGGAGCAGCACGATCGCGAGCAGGGCGAACGGCACACCGATGAAGAAGCACCAGCGCCACCCCAGCCAGGAGGTGTCCACGAGCACGCCGCCGATGAGCGGTCCTGCGACGGTGCCGACGGCGAAGACGGCGCCGAAGATGCCGGAGTAGCGGCCGAGTTCACGAGGCGGGATGATCGCCGCCATCACGACCTGGGCGAGCGCGGTGAGACCGCCCGCGCCGATGCCCTGCACCACACGGCTCACGATGAGCAGGCCGACACTGTGCGAGAAGCCTGCGACGAGTGAGCCGACGATGAACATCGAAAGAGAAAGCTGGATGAGCAGCTTCTTGTCGTAGAGGTCGGACAGTTTGCCCCAGATCGGGACGGTCGCTGTCATCGCCAGAAGCTCGGCGGTGACCACCCAGGTGTACGAGGACTGGCTGCCGTGCAGATCGGCAATGATCCTGGGCAGTGCGTTGGAGACCACGGTGGAGGCCAGGATGGCCACGAACATGCCGGCCATCAGGCCCGACATGGCCTGGAGTATGTGACGACGCGTCATGGCGGGTGCGGCCCCCTCGGGCGCACCGGCCGTACCGGTTTCGGGTGTGACGGCAGCGGTCATGGGCTGACGTTTCCTCATTCTCTGGTGAAATGCCCCGGGGGGCTTCGGATGTGCTTCAGTCGCTCAGGCCGTCGGCCAGCGAGGTGAACGCTTCGCGATAGATGCTCTGGAACGTGCGGGTACGGCCGGAGGCCACCCAGATCTCGACGGCGGCGCGCACGGCAGCGATCGTCACGTGCGTGAGAAGCCGCGGGTGGAGATCGAGTTCCGGATCCTGGCCGAGGCGCTCGGCCACGACGGCGACCAGCGCGCGTTCGTCCGCACCCTGGGCGGCCAGGAATCGCGGCAGCAGCGAAGGGCTCGTCCTGAGTACGGCCATTTGGAGCTCCCAGCGTTCGTGACCCTCCTCGATAGGGGCGAGTTCCTGGCCGATCGCCTCGCGGAGAGCGTTGAGTGCCGTGAGTTCCTCCGGTGCGTTCATCACCGCCCGGCGGATCCGTTCGGCGCCGTCCTGGTCCGGACGGGTGATCGCGTCTTCCAGGCACGGGTAGTAGTTGAAGAAGGTGCGCACCGAGACGCCGACCGCATCGGTGACCGCTTCTACGGTCATCTTCTCGATTCCGCGGTCCGCGGCCATGCGGAGCGCCACGTCCGCGAGGGCGTCACGCGTCGCACGCTTCTTGCGTTCGCGCAGTCCGAGGGGGGTGTCGTCTGCACTCATGAAGTGCATGCTATGCAATGTTGCGCGGTGTGCAAAATTGCTGTGGAGCGGACCTCGATGTGGCGGTGGAGACGCGCATCGCCCGGTCGGCTTCCGGGCGGGTGGAGGTGGGGCCGCTCCACAGCGCAGACGGCCTGATGGCGAGGACGATCCCCGAGGTGTGCGGTAGGGGCCGGCTGCGATCGGCTTCGGCCAGGGCGCGAAGGTCATGCCCGCTGTGCGCCTTCCGTGCGACGAGAGCCTATCCCGGGAGAGCGGGCCACCTGTCCAGGAACAGCCATGCGCTTGCACGTTCCAGCCATCTGGGCCGAAAGGGCGTCGTTTCGCGGAGCGCCGACGCGGCCCACCCTGGGGTGAGGGAAAGGGCACCGGCAGGGCCGAGGGGGAGCCGCCATGTCCGGACCGCTGTACGTTCCCGTTCTGCCGACCCGGCCTCATGCGGCCGAGGCGTACCGACGGCTGAGTCCGGCCGTCCAGATGTCGGTGGTGCCTCTCTGGAACCTGCCGCCGCGGCATGGACGACAGCCGACGGAACTCGCTCCCGCCCTGAGGGCGGACGCACGCGCCGTGAGCAAGGTGCAGCGCCATCATCCGGCCTGGCTCGACGCCCCCGTACGCCGACGACCGTCAGCTGCCCGTTCTCGCCGACGCCCTCGCCGACCTGTCCGAGGATCCGGACGTTCATGGCATGCTGCTTCAGCATCCATGCGGCCGGCACATCGACGAGCGAGCGGCGTTCGAGGCCATCGCCCTGGAGAAGGACGTCGACGACCAATCGCACAGGACATCAAGGACAAGCCCATGCGTACTCTGATCAGCACCGCTTTCGTCTCCCTCGACGGCGTGGTGGAGGCCCCGGGCGGCGAGCCCGGCTACCGCAACTCCGGCTGGACCTTCAAGGAAGTCGACTTCCTCCCCGAGGCGTTCGAGATCAAGGGGCGCGAGCAGCAGGAGTCCACCGCCGTCCTCATGGGCCGGACCAGCTATGAGGCGTTCAGCCCCGTGTGGCCCGACATGGAGGAATTCGCACGCTACAAGACGATGCCGAAGTACGTCGTCTCCACCACCCTCACCGACGACGACCTCGTCACGAACTGGGGCGAGACCACCATCCTGCGTTCCCTCGACGAGGTCGCCGCCCTCAAGCAGACCGAGGGGGGCCCGATCACCGTCCACGGCAGCGCCACCCTGAACCACGGACTGTCGGACGCCGGCCTGATCGACCGCTACCACCTGCTCGTCTTCCCGCTGCTCCTCGGCAACGGCAAGCGTCTGTTCAGCACCACGGACAAGGACACCCAGAAGCTCGAGCTGGTCGAGCACGATGTCTACTCCAACGGCCTTCAGAAGCAGGTCTTCGACGTCATCCGCTGAGGCTGCCGTGCAGGCCCGGCGTAGCGCATCGCCGTCCTCCCACCGAGCCCGATGACCTCGGCGAGGCCGAGGGGGCCAAGGTTCTGGGCCAGGGCTTCTTCGAGTCGTCTGCCGACACGGGGCCGCCCTGCCGGCCGAGAGGGCGGTGCCGGCCCCGTCTCCGTCTGCGATGCCGTTGGTTTGACCAACAGCATCCTCTGCGAAGGCGGGGCCGGACCGCACTCGCTGTTTCACCGTCATTACGCGTTGCCACTCGATCCGGGACCGGGCCGGTGGGCCCTTCGGCAGTCAGCCGCGTGGGGGCAGGGACGCCCCGCGCAGTGTTGCGCAGGCCGGCACGAGAGCTGCCGCCAGCGCGCAGACACACGCGTCCGGCTGCCTTCGGCGTCAGCCGCCGAGCGCATGCACCTCGCTCAGGATGGCGCGCATCTGCGGTCCCGACTTCTGGGCGTAGTCGCTGCCCGTGTACCCCCACCAGTCCCAGCAGCCCTGAGGGTTGCCGCGCAGGAGGCTGATGTCGGTCTGCGGATAGAGGATCACCAGGTTGTTGGTGTCGGCGTACTCGTTGAGATGGGACTCACGGGCGAACCGGTCACCCACGAACTTGTTGTCGCTCAGACAGCCGTGCAAGGCGACGACCAGCTTGCATGCTGCCCCTGCCGCGCAGGAGTCCGGAGTGTAGAGGAAACTGCTGCTGCCCATGCTGTACCACTGGGCAAGACCGCCGGGCACGTACCGGTTCTGGTCGTGCCGGCTGACGGTGCCCGACTGGGCGGCGGCCGGCGCGTTCACCTGTCCCAGCCAGTGGCGGAGCATCTCGCCCTGCGGGTCGTTGCCGCAGTTGATCAGGAACGGGTAGAAGGTGGTGCCACAGCTCAGCGGGGCGTTCGGAGTGGGCCAGCCGTGCCCTGCCGGATCGGTGTCGTGATACGCGATCCGGGCCCCGAAGTCCCGGTAGAACTGCACCCCTTCGTCACTCACCGATGTCCGGACGACAGGGTCCTTCGTGCCGTGGTACGTATAGACGGGCTTGCCCGTCAGGTTCGACGCGGGGTCGATCCGTCCCTCGGCCGACCAGCGGCGGACGATCTGCTCGATGCCTTCCGGGTCGGTGGAGACCAGCCCCGTACCACAGGCGATCAGGCCGATGACGATGCCGCCCTTGCCGCAGTAGTACGGACCTGCGGCGACGATGCCCGCGCCCTTGAAGGTGCCGGAGTAGGCGACCTGGAGCTGCGAGGCCATGAATCCGCCGGAAGAGATTCCGGTGACGTACGTATCGGTGATGTTGAGCCGCGGAAGGCCCGGTTCGCCCGCGTGGGCGGGGGCGGTGAGCCCCAGGGCCGCGGCCAGGGCGGCGGCCAGCGTGACGGCGGCCGCCCGCAGGGAACGGAGTTTCATCGTGCGCTCTCCTTGGCTGGTATCCGTTCGGGGAACGGGATCGGAAGTCGGGGGGTACGAAGACGGGTGGGGCCATGGTTGGCCGCGCACCGCCCTGCGGGAAATGGAGGTGTGCCACGTCGTCGACGGGCGACGGGTGGAGATTTTCTCCGTCGCCCGGTGTGCGTGGCGGTGACGATGCGGTATCACTGGCCGGGTGACGACGACGCCGACGACCACCGGTGCTCTGCTCCGCCTGTTGCGCGAGGAGGCCGCCGAGGCGGAGTTCCGTGCTGTCGGCGCCGAACCGCAACTCGTCGACGAGGCCCTGGAGATACGTTCCAGACTCGCGGCCCACCGCCGCCGGGAGGCGGCGCTCGCCGCGCTCTACGAGACCGCCGGTGACCTCGCCTCGCTGCGCGATCTCGAGGATGTTTTGCAGGCGATTGTCAGCCGTGCCCGCACCCTCATCGGCACCGATGTCGCGTATCTGCTGCTCTCCGACGCGGAGGAAGGGGACACGTACGTACGCGTCACCGACGGCATCACAACGGACGGATTCAAGACCGGCCGGCTCGCCGCCGGCGCCGGACTGGGCGGACTGGTCGCCGCGACCGCGGTGCCGTACCACACCGCCGACTACCCCAACGACGCCCGCTTCGCGCACACTCCGTACGTGGACGGTGTCATCGGCGCCGAGGGGCTGGTGGCCATCCAGGGCGTGCCGCTGAAGTTCGGCGACCAGGTGTACGGGGTGCTGTTCGCCGCCAACCGCAGGGTGCGGCCCTTCTCGCCGGACGAGGTCGATCTGCTCGTCTCGCTCGCCAACCACGCCGCCCTCGCCATCGAGAACGCCACGCTCTTCGAAGAGGTCCGCAAGAGCGCCGCCGTCCATGAGCGGCTCACCGATGTCGCGCTCGACGGCGGCGGCCCCACGGGGCTGGCCACGGAACTCGCCGACGTGCTGCGCGGCAGCGTCCTCGTCCTCGACGCCCAGGACCGGCCGCTCGCCTCAGCCGGCGAAGCCCCGCCCGAACCGGCGGACTTCGTACGGGAGAGAGCACGGGCCCGAGCCCGCCGCGGCTCCGCGTCACGTGGAACCGTCTGTGTCACCCCCATTGCCGCCGCCGACGAACACCTCGGCACGCTGCTGTTCGTACGCGGCGGACTCGACGCCTCCGACATCCACGCCCTGGAACGGGCCGCCCAGGCCGCCGCCCTCATGCTGCTCGGTGAACGCTCGGTCGCGGAGGCCGAGCACCGGTTGCGCGGCGAGATCCTCGAAGACCTGCTGGGCGCCCCGCACCGAGACCCCGAAGGGCTGCGCCGCCGGGCCGCGCTGGTCGGCCTCGACCTGGAGCGCGACCACGTGGTGCTGGTGGCCCGGGGCGGGGACAACGCCGGGCGGCGCCGCATCACGGAACTGGCGGGTGGTCATGCCACCCGGCGCGGCGGCATCGCGGGCGAGTACGGAGGCAACACCGTGGTCGTCCTGCCCGCCGCCGAGGACCCGGGCGGCGCTGCCCGGGCCCTCGCCGAGCTGCTGACCGCCGGGACCGGCCACCCCGTCACGGTCGGCGCGGAGCCCGCGGCACCCGGCGCGGCGGCCGTCGTCGAAGCACACCGCGACGCCGCCCGCTGCCTGGATGTACTGGTCGCGCTGGACCGCTCCGGCGAGGGCGCCTGCCGCGACGACCTCGGCATCCACGGCATCCTGCTGGGCCCTGCGGGCCGCGACGAACTGGACCGTTTCGTCCGCCGCACGATCGGTCCGCTGGTGGAGCACGACGAGACGCGCGGCAGCGACCTGGTGCGTACTGCCTTCACCTATTTCGCCTGCGACGGAAACCTGAGCCGTACTGCCGCCGTCCTGTACGTCCATGTCAACACGCTCTACCAGCGCATCGACCGCATCTCGGCCCTGCTGGGCCCCCGGTGGCGCAGCGGCGACCACGCACTGCAGGTCCACCTGGCCCTCACCATGCGGCGAACGGCGGGGTGAGGCTCCGACGAGCGCGTACGAAGGGGTTCACCACCCGGGCCTCCCGACGCGGCGAGCATCCGAGGCGGCAGATGCCGAGGCCGCTGACGCCTCGGCTCAGGAGCGACGGCGCGCCGGGACACCGGCGCGCTTCCACAACAGCGGGCGGGGCGCGCGCTCGGGTGGGTGAACGGTGCGCGAATCGCTCAGGACTGCGTGTCCGCCTGCGTCATGGAACGGACGGCGTCGGCGACGGTGCTCCGGTAGAGGCCCAGCTTCGGCTTGAGCACCCTCGCGCCGGAGCCGAGCGGGAAGTTGAGCGTGGCCGCGTTGGGCATGTGATCGCCGTCGGCCAGCACGTTCAGCTCGTCGATCCCGGGTGCGGTCCCGGTGGTCGCGCCGCTCGGGTCGAGGTCGATCACGGCGTAGGCGGTGTGTCCGGCGTGGACCGGGTACGCGGGTGCACCGCCCGGCCCGCCGGGGACCAGCGGCCTGACGTCGTGGCTGTGGTCCGCGGCACGGGAGTTGCCCAGGCTGACGCGCGGGTAGTGGCTCAGGCCGCAGGCCTTCGCGCCGGTGTTGCGTACCTTGATCACGCGCTGAGTGGGCGCACCCGACCGGCCGGTCACGCGCACCGAGAGCTTCTCGATGTCGCACGGGTGCTTGTAGGCATAGCTGTCGGTGTCGGTGCCGCCACCCGCTTTCGTGGTGCGCGTCTGCACGGAGGCCGCTTTCACGGCGCCGGTGTTCTCGGTGGTGCCGCTGGTCTTCACCGGCCCCGTGGACTGTGAAGACCCGGCTAAAGCAGCTGCCGGTGCGGAGTTGTCCGCCGGGCCGGCCTCCTTCGTGCCGGTACCGTCCTTGCCGCAAGAGGTGAGGGCGAGAGCGAGTACGGCGGTCACGGCGGCCCCGAGGACGGTGGCGCGGTTGCGGCTGCGGAACGTACGCATGGAGATTCCCCCAGGATGTGAGGTGCGACAAGGACCCAGGTACCGCGGCGAAACCCGCCCTCGACCTGCTGACCTCCATCATTCTCCGAGCCCGTGCTCACGTCCTGCTGCCGCGCCGCCAAGGTCTCGCCAACGCCTCGCCAACGTTGTCCGGTCGGCACATCGAGATCCTCCCACGGGGAGGCAACGACTCCCCGCGGCGGCCGGGCCGTCAACCGCGTACGGTCTCGTTCATCAGTACGGGAACGACGCGAGCTGATCTCTGCCGAAGCTCCTGCGGAACGGCCCGGGCAATCGTCACGAAGTGCCCCGCCGGGCCGCCCGCCGCCCGCTCGTCCGAACGGGACGGCGGCGCACCGGCCCGCCGGGCGGACCGGGCCAGGACGTACGGGCCGACGGCTCCTGGCGTCAACACGGCGCCACCCGATAGCTTGCGTCGGACGTAAAAAGGTGGAAAACGGGTAAACCATCGAGGCGTGTACGGCATCCTCCCAGGCGTGATGAGCCTGACGGGGACACCGTTCTTCCTGGCCACGATCGCGCTGGCCGTGGTCACCGTGCTGATTCCGCTGCTGCTGTGGGGCCGGGTACGAGGCCCCGCCGTGCTGCGCGGCGGGGTCCGTCTGGTGATGGTCGTCCTCGCGCAGGGGGCGGCCGTGCTGAGCGTCTTCGTGATGGTCAACAACACCAACGGTCTGTACGACAACTGGGCCGACCTGCTCGGCACCGGACACCACATCGTCGCCGCGCCGAACCTCGGACGCGACGGGCTCGGGGATCGCAAGCGCCTGGCGAGCGAACCGAAGGTCGTCCAGAACTTCAGCCCGACGCACGACCCCCGGATGGGCCGGGGCGTCCGCGTCACCCAGCTGAGAGGCCGGGTGTCGGGGGTGCGCGGCGAGGTCTACGTATGGCTGCCGCCCCAGTACGACCAAGCGGCCTTCCGCCATCGGAAGTTCCCCGTGGTCGAGCTCCTCGGCGGTTTCCCCGGATCGGCGCAGGCGTGGTTCAGCAGCCTGCGGGTGCAGTCGCAGCTGGAAACCGGAATGCGGAAGGGGGAGATCGCCCCGTTCATTCTCGTGGAGCCGCGGACCAACCTGCTGGCGGGCCAGGACACCGGGTGTGCGAATGTGCCGGGCGTCGTGGACGCCGAGTCGTGGTTGAGCGTGGACGTCCGGCAGATGGTGACGGACACCTTCCGCGCGCAGAGTCGTGCGAAGGGCTGGGCGGTGGCCGGGTACTCGGCCGGTGCGCACTGCGCCGTGAAGATGGCACTCGCCCACCCCGACCGGTACCGGGCCGCCGTGGGCCTCTCCGGCTACAACGACCCGGCCGCCGAACGGGTCTCCCTCACGGGCCGGAACCCGGAGCTGCGACGGGTCAACAACCCGCTGTGGATCCTGCGCCACGCCACCACCCCGCCGCGCGTCGCGCTCTACCTCTCGGGCGGACGCAACGACGGCTACCGTGACGGCCTGGCTCTGCAGCGGGCGGCGGTGCCCCCGACACGCGTGGCCGTGGCCGAGGTGAGCGGGCCGCACACCACCGGGCTGTGGAGGCGCCAGGTGCCGTATGTCTTCCGTTGGCTGACCGCGGAAATGTCGCCCCACGCGGGCCGGGCCGCTCCCGCGGAAGGCGTCTGACCGATAGGGGACCGCCCGGATCGTGGTGCTCCGGTACAGCGCGTGGATCATCCGCGGTGGGCCCGTCGGCGAGCGCGTGCACGAACGGCGCCGCGCCTGCCCGGCCGCTTGGCCCGACGACGGCCCCGTGAGCGCGCCGGGATGTGCCCGGTGCTCCGGGAACGGTGGGCCGGGCGGAGTGGCGCCCCGCCCACCGTCACCGGCAGGGCGCTCGGCGCGGGATGCAGGTGAGGCCCGTGCTCCGTAAGCTGGTGTACGAGATCGGCGGACCGAGCTTCACGCCCATCGGCTGCGCACGGTGAATCCGTGCGGCGGTCGCGGCAGCCACCGACAGGGACGCCCGGATGGCCGCTCGGCGCCGGACCAGCCGTTCAGTGACGCATCGCTGCTGATGCCCTTGACGCGTGGAGCCATGCATGACCACACCGAGGGATCTTCTGATTATCGCCATGGAAATGTCGACCAGACGCCCTGTGGAGCGAGGCGATCTGTCGCTGGCGCTCGCGGGTGCCGAAATGATCGACCTCCTGGGCGCCGAGGCCATCCGGCTGGACGGCGACCGGATCGTGCCGGGCCTCCCGCCGGCCATGGCTGATCGTCTGTTGGACGAGGCGGCGGCGTCGCTCGTGCGGGAAGCACCGTACGAGACGCTCGACGACTGGCTCTGGCGCAGAGGCCGCGGTCTGGCCACGGCCTATCTGGACGCCCTTGAGTCGGAAGGGCGGATCACTCGGCAGCGGCACTCCCGCTGGATGCCGTCCCTGACCAGTCAGATGGTGCTGGCCGATTCACCCGATCGCCGTGAGGCGGCTGACCGCTGGTCGTCCGACGAGCCCGTCCTCGCCGCTCTCGCGGCGGCTGTCGGGATACGGGACAGGCCGGCCGATGACTCCCCGGGCGTGACCGACGACGGGGTGGTGACGGTGCTCTTCGCCGTTGACGACGCGCTGAGGGACCTGGAGTTCCAGCGGCAGCGGCGAGCCATCGACGAGGCGGCCTTCGACAACATCTGGCGAGGCGGATGACGACCGGCCGTGATCCGCGTCGCGGTCTCCCCCCTCGCCCGGGTCGCCGCCTTCACATACCGCACACCGCTTGTGCCGCGCGGCCGGCGGTGCCGGTTTGCCGGACCGGTCCGGCAAACGGTGTCCGGCGGCAGGGCCGTACCGATGGTGTCAGTGTGGTGCGGACGCGTACACGGCTCTCACATTGTCCCTGGGCTTCGGCCGGATCCGACCACACGGGCCCGCCGCGAACGCATGGAGCAGATTCTCCGTGGCGCGGGTGACGAAGGCGCCCGTACGGGCGTCCATGCCGTGGTTGCGTCCATTCTCGCGGGTCCCCGCCATCAGAGCCTCGACCCACCGCATCGTCCCGGAGGCGAAGACGCCGGCTCCGCTCGGCACGGTGTAGTAGGCGGAATCGGCATGGCTGTGCTTGCCCTTGCAGACGAGAGGGGAGTGGGCGATGATCTCGAGCGGCGCCGGGGTGGGCATGCCCGGAGTGACCCGGTCGTACTCCACCCCGACCAGATGCTCGAAGGAGTCTCCCCGCTTCACCCCCGTCCCCTCGAAGAGCCAGTGGTCGCTCTGGCGGACGGCATACGGGGCGTCCACGGGGTAGCCCTCGTAGAGGACGCCGGTCAGGGAGGACTCGGGGGAGGCGCCGGGCGGCTGACGGAAGTCGTGGGTCGGCATGTCCGGGTGGTGGGCGAGGTACGGGTCGCGCCGGTAGTCGGTCTTGTAGCAGACGACAGTGCGGTCGGCGCCGGTGCCGTCCGGCTCCAGCCTGACCCTGCGGAAGCAGGCGTTGGCGCCGAGAAAGGCCACGTTCGTGCCCGCGTCGCGCGCACGGGTGATGTACGCCCGTTGCTGTGGGGTCCAGTACTCGTCATGTCCCAGCGAGAGTGCTCCGGCAGCGTTGCGGAGAACGCCGGGGTCACGATGGATGTCCGTGCCCGTGGTGTAGGCGAGCGGGATGCCCAGCTTCTCCGCCAGGACCACCGCCGCCCGTTCGTAGACCAGGAACTTCTCGGCGCCGTTGCTGCCATAGGGACGGTTGAAGCTGACAGCGAGCGACCGTGTGCCGTATGAGCCGTCCTCGCCCTGGTAGAGGCTGTAGCCGCCCCACGTGTTGTACGCCTGCCACGTCGCCACGGCGTGCATCAGCACGACTTTGCCTGCCGCGCTCGCCGAGCGGACGATCAGTGGTACGTAGCGCTGGTGGCCGTTCTCGGCGTCCAGCCGCAGCAGATACGCCCCCTCCGGCCAGCCGCTGGTGCGGACAGGGAGTGTGCGTCGCCAGTCCGCCCGTACGGTACGGGTGGCCTGGAGCAGCCGGGGACGGGCCTGGACCGATCCGGCCACACGGGGCGAACGCCAGACCAGCCGCGCCTGCGCTCCGCCGTACCAGCCGACGCGGTAGGCCGAGACCCGGAACGCCGGGGCGGTGGTGGAGACGTACAGGCCGAACTCCTCGCCCGGCAATACGCTCACCTTGTCGGTATAGCCCTCGACGGCCTCCGGCGGTCCCACCGAACGGACCCGCCAGTCGGAGTCCCCCGCCCGGGTACTGTCTTCCCTTTCGGCGCGGCGGTCGGCGGCGGGCGTGGTGGATCCGGTGCCGGACCGCCCGGTCGCTGCGGTGTGGCAACCGGTCACCGCGACGCCGGCCAGGGCGCCGCCCGTTGCGGCAGCGAGGAAGAGCCTGCGGTCCAGCCGGCCGGGGGTTCCGGCGTCCTGCCCATCACCATGCTTCATGTCGCCCGCCGACCCCGTCCCTCAGTACTGTCACCGGCCATCGTCACCCGCCATGTGTGCGATGACGACCGGGGTGGGGCCGAACGGGGACGTGCTGCGTCGGGCGAGGCCCGTCCTGCGCCCCGGAAGGCGTTCGCGACCCCGTCCTGCCGGTGGACGCCCCGCGCCCGGCCCGTTCGTCCACGACCCGTCGGCCGGAGCTCAGGCCCGGCGCAAGGCCGCATCGAAGGTGTCAGCCACGCCTCGCTGCTCATCGGCGCGGACGCCGATGAGCAGCGAGGCGTATGCGGACAGGGAGTGCGGCATGCGGTGCGGGGACGAGGACTTGGAGAGAGCCGGTCGTCCGGCTTCCGCCGGCGTCAGGCCAGGGACGCGGCGCGGCCGGGGTCGATGGCGTGCTGGAGAGGCTGGTCGGCTACGTAGCGGCGGAGTTCGTCGAGCACAAGCTGCCCGAGACGGTGGCGTTCGGCCCCGAGGGCTCCGCCGAGGTGCGGCGTCAGGACCACGTTGGGAAGGGTGAAGAGCGGCGAATCATGGACCGGGGGCTCCGGGTGCGTGACATCGAGCACGGCGGTGAGGTCGGGTCTGGCGCGCAGGACCGCCGCCGCGGCGTCTTCGTCGACGAGCGCCCCACGCGCGGTGTTGATCAGTGTCGCGCCCGGCCCCAGGGAGTTCAGCAGTCCTGCTCCGATCACGCCGCGGGTCTCGGGCAGGAGCGGGGCATGGAGACTGACGACGTGACAGGTGGCGAAGAGTTCCTCGATGCCGACGAGCCGGACGCCCGTCCGCCGAACGGTGTCCGCGGAGGCTACGGGGTCCGTGGCGAGGATCTCGATGTCGAAGCGGCTGAGGTGGGCCGCGACGAGGCGGCCGATGTGCCCGAGCCCCAGCAGGCCCACGCGTGACCGGTAGGCGCCCGGGACCTCGGGGTTCCGAGGGTAGCGACGACTGCTCGCCACGTCCCGGGTGATGCGGTGCACCTGCTTCAGCCCGAGGAGGACCTGGGCGAGGGTGAACTCCGCCACCGGGACGGCGTTGGCCGCCGCCGCGGAGACGATCGGTATGCCGCGTGCCCAGAAAGCAGGCGTGGTCAGGTGCCGTACGGAGCCCGCCGCGACGAGAACGGCCCGTAGCCGAGGGGCGTGTGACAGGAAGGCGGCATCGAGGACGGGCGCTCCCCAGCCCGTGAGCAGGATGTCGGTCCGCCGCAGGACCTCGGGGTCTTTGTCGAGCTGCTGTCGTGTGACGGGCGGACCCTGCCGGTGCACGAGCCCGTCGATTTCGGCGAGAACCTCGCGGGGATAGACGTCTGATCTGCGTTCTTCCTCCATGACCAGCAATGCTGTCGGCCTGGGTGCCGGCTCGTTCATGTACGTCTCGCTCCTCGGCTCTTTTGCTCATGGACCGCCAGTGGATCGACCCGCGGCCCCTGATCGGACGTGTGGAGAAATGTCTGACCGGATGTCAAGGATTGGCGTGGCTTGTTCAGTGCCTTGTTCGGCGCACTTGCGGCACAATACATCGGAGGACTGTGCAGGCTCTTGGATGAGGTGTAGTGATCTGGCTCTGGTCGGCCCGGCAGCCGTCAGGATCGTGTGCGATCTCCGCGAAGTGGGGTGATCGATGCCTCGGGCGACTTATCTCTCCCTCCAGCAGGCAGTATCTCGGCTTGGGCGCGTGCCTTGTGGGAAGCTTCGGGCCGTAGGGGAGGTGTGCGCGGGCGTCTCTTCGCCGACCGCGGCGAGGCATCGCGAGATTTTTGCATTCATCGGACTATTGACCGCGGATTCAGACCCCCGTTAGCGTCCCCAGCAAGCGCTTTCCAGGCCAGCTGTGTTGCGGCGAAACAGGAGTTGTCATGCAGAGATCGCGGTGGATCGGTGCGGGTTTCCTCGCTTCCGCACTGGTCCTCACCAGCTGTACGTCCGGGCCCGCGGGAGTGGACGCCAAGCAGGACTCCAAGGCGCCGCTCGAACTGTGGACCAGGACGACACCGGGCGGACCGGGAGAGCAGGGCGCGCTCAGGCTCGCCGCCGCCTTTGGGAAGGCCACGGGCTACAAGGTCGAAGTCACGGCCATCTTCGACGACTTCGAGACCAAGCTGCAGCAGCGGGCCGCGCAGAAGAACCTTCCCGACATCGTCATGAACGATGTGACGCAACTCGGTGCCATGCACAGTCAAGGACTGCTCAGGGAGATCGACCTGGACAAGGTCAAGAGCGGGAAGCAGGCCGTGGGCCAGGGCCTGGACTCCGGCAAGAGCGTGGACGGCAAGCAGTTCGGGCTGCCGTACTCGGCGCAGGCGTCCGCGCTGCTCATCCGCAAGGACTGGCGGGAGAAGCTGAATCTGCAAGTCCCGCAGAACTGGGACGACTTTGCCGCGATGGCCGAGGCATTCACCACCAAGGACCCGGACGGCGACGGCAAGAAGAACACCTTCGGCCTCGCCGCCCCCCTCTCCACCAAGCGCGGATACGCCTCCTGGTACTTCTCCAACTTCCTCTGGGCCGCGGGCGGGGACTTCATCACCGAGACCGGGAACGGCACGTACAGGCCCGCGATGACCACGAAGGAATCGGTCGAGGCCGTGCAGTGGTTCCGCGATCTCGGCTGCAAGGACAAAGCCATTCAGCCCGGTGCCGTGACCATGGAGACCCCACCCACGAATGAGACGTTCGAGGCGGGCCGGACCGGCATGTTCGTCGTCGGCCCGTACCTGCTGCCCCGCTTCGACGAGACTCTCGGCAAGGACAAGTACGAGGTCGTGCCGATGCCCAAGGGGCCGAAGGACGCCACCGTGCTCGCCGAGGGCGGCTCCGTCTACCTGATGGCGGGCTCCGAGAACCGGGCGGGCCAGGACGCCTTCGCCGACTTCGCCCTCTCGGCCGAGGGCCAGAAGACCGGGATGCAGGGCGACATCGGATACACCGTGCAACTGCCCGTCAACAAGACGGTGGACATCTCCGAGGTCCGCCCCGACCCCCGCTGGTCGACCTACGCCGAGGCGTACCGGAAATCCGGGCGGTACGCGCCGTCGATCCCCAACTGGACCCCGGTGCGGCAGACGACCGCGGAGGCCATCAACGCGCTGATGGCCGACTGTGATCTGGACACCAGGACCAAACTGGGCGAGCTCGACAAGCAGCTCGCCGACATCCTCAAGGAACAGGGAATCGCCGCGTCATGAGCCTCGACCAGGCGGATCCGGCCGCCCTCGCGGCGGCCGGCCCCGCGGACCGGACCACCGGCCGCCCGGTCGGCGGGGCCACCACCGGCCGCCGCGGACACAACCGCCGGGCGGGCCGGTGGTGGACTCCGTGGCTGTTCCTGGCCCCGGCACTGCTCCTCTTTCTGTACTTCAAGTTCATTCCCATGGCCAGTGCGCTGACCATGTCCTTCCAGGAGGTCCAGCCCTACCTCGGGAACAAGTGGGTCGGTGCCGAGAACTACTCCACGGTGCTCCACTCCGACGGCTTCCGCGAGGCCGCCTGGCACACTGTCGTCCTCGCCGCCGGGCAGACCGCCGGCTCGATGGCTCTCGGCCTCGTACTGGCGCTGCTGATGGAGGGGCAGGGCCGTCGGCTGGGGTTCGTGCGTTCCGCGGCGTTCCTGCCGGTAGTGGTGCCGATCGCGGTCGTCGCCGAACTCTGGCGGGTCATGTACCACCCGACCGAGGACGGCATGCTCAACTCCGTTCTCGGCCTGGTGGGTTTCGGCCCCTCGGGATTCATCAACGACCCCGATACGTCGATGGTCTCCATCATGCTCACCGGCATCTGGCGGGGTGCCCCCTACGACATGATGATCTTCCTCGCCGGACTCACGAGTGTGGACCGAGGTCTGTACGAGGCCGCGAAGGTCGACGGTGCCTCCAGGATGCAGCGGGTGTGGCATGTGACGGTGCCCGGACTGCGGTCGGTGTTCTCGATCCTGTTCATCCTCGCCGCGATCCGCGGACTGCGCGTGTTCACCGAGGTGTTCCTGCTCACCAACGGCGGACCCGACGGCTCCACCGAGGTCGTGATGACCCTCATCTACAAGCTCGGGCTGGAGCAGAACCGACTCGGCGTCGGCGCGGCCGGAGCCGTCCTGCTGTTCATCGCGACGCTGATCCTGACCATCGTCGTCCACCTGTTGCGACGGAGGGAGAGCAAATGAACGCGCCGACCGAGACCGCGCTGGGCCTGACCGAGAGCAGGAGCCCGGGTGGGCGGATCCTGAGGGGCGTCACCCACCTGCTGGTCCTGATCGTCTTCGCCGGGCCCCTGATGGCCCTGCTGGTCAGTGCCTTCAGCCACGTCAAGGACCCGACACAGCTGAGCGTCATCCCCTCGGGCGCCACTCTGGACAACTTCAGGATCGCTTTCGACCAGGGCGTGCTCGCGTACCTGCTGAACTCGTTCTTCGTGGTCGGCTTCGGCCTGCTCCTCCAGGTGGCCGTCTCCGTCCTCGCCGGCTACGCGCTGGCCAGGAAGGTCTTCCCCGGGATGACGCTGGTGCTCGTCGCCATCCTGGCGACGCTGATGCTGCCCGAGGAGATCCTGGCCCTCCCGCTGTCCGTGATCCTCTCCGACCTGCCGGTGGTCCACTTCAACCTGATCGGCACCCTGGCCGGAATGATCGTCCCGTTGGGTGCCTGGGGATTCTCCATCCTGGTGATGACCGAGTTCATGAAGGACGTGCCCCGGGAACTCGAAGAGGCCGCACGCATCGACGGTGCCGGAGACCTGCGGATCTTCGCCCAGATCATCCTGCCGATGTGCAGGCCCGCGCTCGGGGTCATCGGAGTCTTCGGCTTCACCATGATCTGGGACCAGTACCTTCTGCCCCTCCTCGTCTCCACCGACTCCTCCTCCTACACACTCCCGCTGGCGCTCCGCACCCTGCGGATCGATCCCGCCGTCACCCCCGGAGTGGTGATGGCTGCCTCCCTGCTGGCCCTGCTGCCCTCCGTGATCGTCTTCCTGCTCTTCCAGCGTTCCTTCGTCCACGGCCTGTCCTCCGGCGCCCTGAAGGGCTGACCCGGCAGCCGACTGCCCCGCACCGCCCGGCGAAGTCATCATCGGCTTCCGGGAGTTCACCGGGTGCGGCGTCGCCGTACCGCAGACCCCGGCCCGGCGGTGGGGTCGCACCGCGACACACCCGCCATGCCTCGTACCATCCCGCACGACCAGCCCTCCGGTCGCGCCGACCGGAGCGCCGAACAACGCACCGAAGGCGCCACCGGACGCCGACGACAAGGAGCGATGCCCCATGACCCCGAGCGCTGACACACCAACGGCGTACCCGTCCGCGCCCGCCGGGCCCCCGGCCACCGAGACGACTGCGGAAACTCCGGAGACGACCTGGTTCACCACCGACCGATTCGGCATGTTCGTCCACTGGGGGCTGTACTCCCTGGCCGCACGGCACGAGTGGGTCAAGAACCGGGAGAAGCTGACCGACGAGCAGTACCAGGTCTACTTCGACCACTTCGACCCCGACCGTTACGATCCGGTCCAGTGGGCCAGGACGGCCAGGGCGGCCGGCATGCGGTACGTCGTCCTGACCACCAAGCACCACGACGGCTTCTGCCTCTGGGACAGTGCCCTCACCGACTACAAGGTCACCAACACCCCGTACGGCCGCGACCTCGTCGGGCCTTTCGTCGAGGCGTGCCGCGCCGAAGGACTCAAGGTCGGCCTCTACCACTCCCTGATCGACTGGCACCACCCGTCCTTTCCCGTGGACGGCATCCATCCGCAGCGCGACGACGAGGAGTTCAAGGCCGCGACCGCCGACCGCGACATCCGCGACTACCAGCGCTATCTGCACGGCCAGGTCCGTGAACTCCTGACGTTCTTCGGGCGGGTCGACTACCTGTTCTTCGACTTCTCGTACAAGGGTCGCAGCTGGTGGGGCGGCAAGGGCCCGGACGACTGGGACTCCCCGAAGCTCCTGGAGATGATCCGCGAACTCCAGCCGCACGTCCTCGTCAACGACAGGACCGGCCTTCCCGGCGACTTCGTCACCCCCGAGCAGTACCAGCCCTCCGGCCCCATGACCAAGGACGGGCGGCCCGTCCTCTGGGAGGCGTGCCAGACGCTCAACGGAAGCTGGGGCTACGACCGCGACAACCTCGACCACAAGAGCGCCGACCTGCTGATCCGGATGCTCGTGGACGGGGTGTCCAAGGGCGGCAACCTGCTGCTCAACGTCGGCCCCACCGGCCGCGGCGACCTCGACCCGCGCGCCGTCGCCGTCCTCGCCGAGATCGGCCGGTGGATGGACCTGCACGAGCGGTCGGTCCGCGGCTGCGGCCCGTCCCCGTACACCGCCCCCACCGAGTGCCGGTTCACCCAGCGCGGCGACCGGCTCTACGTCCATCTGTTCGCCTGGCCGTTGCGCCATCTGCACCTGCCGGGACTCGCCGGCCGGGTCCGCTACGCCCAGTTGCTGAACGACGCGTCAGAGATCACCCAGGTCCATATCGACCCGGACCGTCCCGCGCTCAACACCGAGATGGGCGGGCAGCCCGCCGGCACGCTCACCCTCGAACTCCCCGTCCAACGTCCCGACACCCCCGTACCCGTCATCGAGCTGTACCTGGACACCCCCGCCGACCGGGCCGACGGCTGAGCCAGGTCCCGGCCCCGGTCCACCACCACAATCACGGAGGCATCATGCAACGCCGCACGTTCCTCATGGGCACCGCGGCAGGGGCTGTGCTGGTCGCCGTCCCCACCGGCGGTCTCCCGGCCGCCAGTGCGACGGCGGCTCCGACCGCCGTCGGCTCGCTGGACGAGCTCCAGGCCGCGATCGACCACGCGCGACCCGGTGACCGGATCGTCGTCGCCGACGGCAGATACACCGTCCCGTCGGACCGGCCCGTCACGATCCGGAAAAAGCGGGGCACCGACCGCGCGCCCGTGACCATCGCGGCCCAGTCCCGCGGCGGCGTCGTACTCGATGGCGCACACAGCTTCGTGTTCGACGAGTCCAGCCACATCACCGTCAGCGGCTTCTCCTTCCGCCAGAGCACCACCCTGGAGGTCCCCGAGAACTGCTCACACATCAGGCTCACCCGCAACGACTTCCAGCTCGCCGACATCGAGGGCCTGCACTGGGTGATGGTGCGTGCGGACGACAGCGAGGTCGACCACAACCACTTCCACGGCAAGAGCACGCTCGGCATCTACCTCGGTATCGAGGGCGCGGGCACGGAGGCGATGGCCCAGCGCGTCCACGTACACCGGAACTACTTCTCCGACCACAGCTTCACCGGTGCCAACGGCGGCGAGCCGATCCGGCTCGGCGTCAGCCCCCGGGCGCTGTCCAGCGCCCACGCGGTCGTGGAGTACAACCTGTTCGAGCGCGCCAACGGCGACCCGGAGGCCATTTCCGTCAAGAGCTCGGACAACGTCATCCGCTACAACACTGTCCGCGACAGCTTCGGTGGGATCGTCCTGCGGCACGGCAACCGCAACCGCGTGGAGGGCAACCACCTCATCGGCGGCACGGAAGGCCTGCGGATCTACGGCAACGACCATGTGATCGTCAACAACCACCTCGCCGGCCTGTCCGGGCGGGCGATGGTGATCGGCAGCGGTTCGGCCCGCGACCACCTGCCCGGCGAGTCGCCCGACGCCCGCCGCGGCAACGACGCACCCGACCGGGTCCTCATCGCGTACAACACCCTTGTGAACAACAAGGGCACGCTCTTTGGGGAGAGCCAGCGTCCGCACGAGCCGCGGGACGTGACCGTCGCGGACAACCTGCTCGTCTCGGACTCGGGCGAACTGGTCGCGATGGCGAACACCGTGCGCTTCACCTGGTCGGGCAACATCCTCTGGGGCGCCGCAGCCGACGGCAACATCCCGGCCGGCGGCTACACCCGTATCGACCCGAAGCTGGTGACGGGCCCGGACGGCGTCGCCCGGCTGTCGGCGGACAGTCCGGCGATCGACGCGGGCACGCTCGGGCGGCCGCCCGTCACCCACGACATCGATGGCCAGCCGCGTGGGCGGGCCAGGGACATCGGCGCGGACGAGTACGTGAACAGGCCCCCCGTACGCCGGCCGCTGAACCCGGCCGACGTCGGCCCCCACGCTCGCTGAGCCCGCCCACGGGAAGGACGGCCGGCCCGGTTCGCCCCCGGCTGTCCCCACCGCGGGGCACCGGTACGTCCAGCCGCGGGGGCTGTACGGATCCGGCCCGGTACGTCCTTGCCGCAACAGGAGGCCATCATGCAACGACGCACGTTCCTCAGGAGCACCGCGGTGGCAGCGCTTGCCGCCGTGCCCCTCACCACAACGCTGTCGGGCAGCGCATCGGCGGTCGACATACCGGTCGGCTCCCTGGCCGGACTCCAAAGTGCGATCAACGGTGCCGCACCCGGCGACCGGATCGTTCTGGCCGACGGCACCTACACCGTTCCGTCAGGAGGCGCGATCAACGTCTCCGGCAAGAACGGCACCGGCGCCGCACCGATCACCATCGTCTCGAAGACCCTCGGCGGTGCCGTGCTGCGGGGTGAACGCAGCTTCGTCTTCAGCAATTCGAGCAACATCACCGTCAGCGGTTTCGCCTTCCGGCAGAGCACCACGATGGAGATCCCGGCGAACTGCTCGACGATCCGGCTGACCCGCAACGACTTCCAGTTCGCGGACACCGACGGCCTCTACTGGGTCGTTGTGCGGGCGAACGACTCGAAGATCGACCGGAACCACTTCCACGACAAGACCACCGCCGGCATCTTCATCGTCGTCGACGGCCCCGGCTCGACCGCCATGGCCCAGAACCTCCACATCTTCAGGAACCACTTCTCCGACCACAGCTTCACCGGTGCCAACGGCGGCGAGCCGATCCGGCTCGGCGTCAGCGGCCGGGCGCTGTCCAGCGCCCACGCGATCGTGGAGTACAACCTGTTCGAGCGCTGCGACGGAGACCCCGAGGCCATCTCGGTGAAGTCCTCCGACAACACCGTGCGCTACAACACCATCCGCAACAGCCGCGGCGGGATCGTGCTGCGCCACGGCAACCACTCCACGGTGGAGGGGAATTACCTGATCGGGGGCGTCGACGGGGTGCGCCTGTACGGCAATGACCACCTGATCGTCAACAACTACCTCAGCGGACTGTCGGGCCGGGCCCTGGTGGTCGGCAGCGGCACCACCCGCGACCACAACGCGGGCGAGACGGCGGACGAAAGGCGGGGCAACGACGCGTGCGACCGCGCGGTGATCGTGCACAACACCCTGCTCGGCAACTCCAGCACGCTCTCGGGCGAGACCCGGGAGTACGAGCCACGGGACGCTGTCATCGCCGACAACCTGTTCGTCGGTGACTCCGGCAGCCTCGTCGCGATGGGAGCCACCACCGGCTTCACCTGGCAGAGCAACATGGTGTGGGGTGCGGCGTCCAACGGCAATATCCCTTCGGGCGGTTGCACCCGGGCCGATCCCCGGCTCAGCCGGGGATCCGACGGGATCTCGCGGCTGTCGGCGGGCAGCCCGGCCATCGGCGCGGCCACGCTGGGCAGTCCGGCCGTGTACGACGACATCGACGGCGATGTGCGGGGCAGTACGCGGGACATCGGGGCTGACGAGTATGCGACACTGCCCGCCCTGCGCCACCCGCTCACGACTGCGGACGTGGGGCCGAACGCAGCGTGAGCGGCCGGCCGTGAAACGGTCCGCCCGACCTCCCCGGGCGGACCGTGCGGCCGTCCTCCCGTCCGGGCTCCGGGGCTTTCGTCCGGGCCTCCGGTGGGCGGGGCGGGGACGCGGCCGGTCGGCCGGCCGCCGTACGGGCCCGGGAGGGCCACAGAAGGACCGCCGCGAGGTGGCCGAAGGAAAGGGATGCAGTGACCGTGAGAAGAAGCGACGCCATGCGGCGTGCCGCGTTCCGAGCTGTTCGCCGACCGGGCCGGGTGGCACCGTGACCAGGCTGGGCCTGTGCTCCGTCACCTTCCGGCGGCTGCCCGCCGCCGAGGTCGCACGCCGGGCCGCGGACGCGGGCCTGGAAGTGGTCGAGTGGGGAGCGGACGTGCACGCGCCTCCCGAGGAGCCCGGCACGGTCCGAGCGGCCCGTGACGCTTCCGAGAGGTACGGGCTCACCTGTTGCTCGTACGGCTCGTACTTCCGTGCCACCCCGGACGAGTCGGCCGGGTTCCCGGTGGTCGCCCGTGCCGCGGTGCTCCTCGGTGCGCCGCGGGTGCGGGTCTGGGCGGGAACAGTCGGATCGCGGGATGCCACGCCGCAGGAGCGGCGCGGGACCGTGACCCGCTTGCGGGAGGCGGCGCGGGTCGCCGCGGACCACGGGCTGGAGCTCGCGCTGGAGTTCCATGCGAAGACCCTCACCGACTCGGTCGCCTCGACCCTCCGGCTGCTGGACGAGGTGGGCGCCGACAACCTCCGCACCTACTGGCAGCCGCCGCTCGACACCCCCGACGAGGAGGCGCTGGCGGGGCTTGCCGAGCTCGGCGACCGGGTCGGCGCGGTGCACGTCTTCTCGTGGTGGCCGGGCAACCGCCGACTGCGGCTGGCGGACCGTGAGGACCTGTGGACCGGGGTCTTCGACCTGCTGAACCGGCGCCGCGTCCGGCTCGACGCGCTCGTGGAGTTCGTGCCCGGCGACGATCCCGCCGTGCTGGCCGGCGAGGCCGCGACGCTGCGTCGCGCGGCGGCTCGCCGGGCCGCCCCTCCGGCGTAGCCGTCCGCGCGGAGCGGGTCCGACGGGGGCAGGGCATTGCTGCCGCCTGCCGCCTGCCGCCTGCCGCCTGCCGCCTGCCGCCTGCCGCCTGCCGTCTGCCGCCGACGTGGCGGCTGCAACGGTCAGCCACGCGCGTGCTCGCGGCGGATCCACCAGGTACGGAAACAGCCGGGGGAGCATGCGGCGGAGGCGGCCGGACCCGGGGGGCGAGGACGTCTGTCGGCCACGGCCGGTGAATGCGCTGCTGGGAGCGGTGCGGACCGAGGTGGGTTGCGAGGCGGGGTCCGGCCGCCTTCTTGCGGCATCACATGGCATCACCCGGCACTGGATGGCACCACTTGGTGCCATCCAGTGCCGGGTGATGCCATTTCGCGTTCCTGGAGGCGTACAAGCATGCGTGATGTCACCATGACTTCGGTCGCACCCTCCATGTTTCCGCAGTTCAGGGGTGCTGTCCCCGAGGTCCGTCCGGTGTGAGGTGCCATCCGGGCTTGCGTGTGTGCCATTGTGGTGCCATGATGGCGTTATGGACCTCACCCCGTATGTCGACACTCTCCGCCGCGAACTCGCGGTGGCCGCCGAGGCCGGCGGCGAAAGTGCCCGTGAGCTGGCCGAGCGGCTCACCGCTCCTCTGGAGTCGGCGACCCGGCTGACCATGCTCCATGTGCTCTCCGCCGCGATGGACGAGATCACCCGTGAACTCGCCCCCGGCTCGGTCGATGTACGGCTGCGCGGGCTCGACCCCGACTTCGTGGTGACGCTGCCGCCCGCCGACGCTGGTGGCCGCGCGGAGCCGGCTGTACCCGTCGAACCGCTCGGGATCGCGGCCCCGGCCGACGGTGACGAGGGTGGCACCGCCCGCGTCAATCTGCGTCTGCCGGCCCACCTCAAGGCGCGCGCCGAGGAGGCCGCGAGCCGCGAGGGCCTGTCGGTCAACGCGTGGCTGGTGCGGGCGGTGTCGGCCGCGGTCGACGGCGGCACGCGGCCGCGTGCGACGGAGAAGACCCAGACCATCGGACAGAGCATCACGGGCTGGGTGCGCTAGCCGCGCCCCGCCCGCCCTGCGTCACCCACACCATGTCCCACCAGCGGGGACGTCCCAAAGGCCCAAGAGGACGGTACAGCCATGCCTTCTTTCGACACTCCCGAACCGATCTCGGCCACGGCGCACGTGGAGGCCGGTTCCATCAGGCTCACCGCGGGCGACCGCCTCGACACCGTCGTCGAGGTGCGGCCCCGCGACCCGAAGCGTGACCAGGACGTACGGGCGGCCGACCAGACCGAGGTCGCGTACGCGAGCGGCGTCCTGACCGTCAGGACGCCCAAGCCGCGCTATCTGGTCGGCCGCACCGGCACCGTCGATGTGACGGTCGAACTGCCCACGGGTTCGTGCGTCGACGTGACCGGCGCCTGGGCCCAGGTGCTCGGCGAGGGCCGGCTCGGCGAGGTGTGCGTGAAGACCTCGTCCGGCGACGTCCGCCTCGACACCACCGGCCCGCTGAAGCTGACCGCGTCGCACGGCTCGATCACCGTGAACCGGGTCGAGGGCGCGGCCGAGATCACCACCAGCTCCGGAAGCCTGCGCGTCGGCCTCGTCGACGGCTCCGCCGTTCTGAAGAACTCGCACGGCACCACGACGGTCGGCGTCGCGACCGGCGACCTGCGTGTCAACGGCGCCAACGGCGACATCGAGATCCGGCGCGCCGAGGCCTCGGTCACCGCCGCCACCGCCCACGGCACCCTGCGCGTCGGTGAAGTGGCCCGCGGCACCGTTCAGTTGGAGACCTCCCACGGTGCCATCGAGGTCGGCATCCGCGAGGGCACCGCCGCCTGGCTCGACGTCAGCTCGGGCTCCGGTCAGGTGCGCAACACGCTCACCGCGTCCGAGTCCCCGGAAAAGGCAGAGGACACCGTCGAGGTCCGTGCCCGCACCCGGTACGGCAACATCGACGTCCTCCGCGCCAAGGTCTGACCCTCAAGAGCCTGACCTCAACTCACCGTATTCTCCCGTCACTTCATCCTTCCAATGGAGGGTCCCATGCCTTCTTCTGTCATGCCCACGTCTAGTCGGCGTGGCGGTCCGCACGCGCCGGTCGCCGTCTCCACCGTCGGTCTGCGCAAGTCGTACGGCGACAAGAGCGTCCTCGACGGCATCGATCTGCGCATCCCGGCCGGGTCCGTGTTCGCCCTGCTCGGGCCCAACGGCGCCGGCAAGACCACCGCGGTCAAGATCCTTTCCACGCTCATCACCGCCGACAGCGGGCAGGCCCGTGTCGCGGGCCACGATCTCGCCGCCGACCCGCAGGCCGTACGCGCCGCGATCGGTGTCACCGGGCAGTTCTCCGCCGTCGACGGCCTGATCACCGGGGAGGAGAACATGCTCCTGATGGCGGACCTGCACCATCTCTCCAAGCGCGAGGGACGGCGCGTCGCCGCCGAGTTGCTTGAGCGGTTCGACCTCACCGAGGCCGCGAAGAAGCCGGCCTCCACCTACTCCGGCGGTATGAAGCGGCGCCTGGACATCGCCATGACCCTGGTCGGCAGCCCGCGGATCATCTTCCTCGACGAGCCGACCACCGGCCTCGACCCGCGCTCCCGCCACAACATGTGGCGGATCATCCGCGAACTCGTCGCCGACGGCGTCACCGTCTTCCTCACCACTCAGTACCTGGAGGAGGCCGACGAGCTCGCCGACCGCATCGCCGTGCTCAACGACGGCAGGATCGCGGCCGAGGGAAGCGCCGAGGAGCTGAAGCGGATGATCCCGGGCGGGCACGTCCGGCTCCGCTTCACCGACCCGGCCGCGTATCAGCGTGCCGCCTCCGCCCTGGGCGAGGCCGCCCGCGACGACGAGGTGCTGTCGCTGCAGATCCCCAGCGACGGCAGCCAGCGCGAGCTGCGCTCCATCCTCGACTGGCTGGACTCGGCCGGCGTCGAGGCGGACGAGCTGACCGTGCACACCCCCGACCTCGACGACGTCTTCTTCGCCCTGACCGGCGGCGCCGCCATCCCCAACCAGCCGAACCAGTCCAATCAGCCGAGCCAGCCCAATCAGCTGAACCAGCCCAACCAGCCCAAGGAGACCGCCCGATGAGCTCCCTCTCCCTCGCCCTGCGCGACTCCTCCACGATGCTGCGCCGCAACCTCCTGCACGCCCGGCGCTATCCCTCCCTCACCCTGAACCTGCTGCTCACCCCGATCATGCTGTTGCTGCTCTTCGTCTACATCTTCGGCGACACCATGAGCGCGGGCATCGGCGGCAGTGGCGCTCCCGACCGCTCCCGGTACATTGCCTACATCGTCCCGGGCCTCCTGCTGATGACCATCGGCAGCACCGTGGTCGGCACCGCGGTCTCCGTCTCCAACGACATGACCGAGGGCATCGTCGCCCGCTTCCGCACCATGGCGATCCACCGCGGCTCCGTGATCATCGGACACGTCATCGGGAGCGTCCTGCAGTCGGTCATCAGCGTGGTTCTCGTCGGTGCCGTCGCCGTCGCCATCGGCTTCCGTTCCACCGACGCCACCGTTCTGGAATGGCTCGCGGCGTTCGGGCTGCTCGTACTCTTCGCCCTGGCACTCACCTGGATCGCGGTCGGCATGGGCCTGATCAGCCCGAACGCCGAGGCCGCCAGCAACAATGCCACGCCTCTGATCCTGCTGCCGCTGCTGTCCAGCGCCTTCGTCCCCATCGACGCGATGCCGGGCTGGTTCCGGCCGGTCGCCGAGTACCAGCCCTTCACACCCGCCATCGAGACCCTGCGCGGCCTGCTCCTCGGCACCGAGATCGGCAACAACGGATGGCTCGCCGTCGTCTGGTGCCTGGGCCTCGCGGTACTCGGCTACTTCTGGTCGGCCTCGAAGTTCAACCAAGACCCGAAATAGCCGCCATGACCCCGCGGGCCGCCGCCCGCACCTTGTCCCGCCCGAGGGCGGCGTACACCGACACCGCGTCGGCGTACGCCGCCCGTCGGCGTTCGGAGCTGCCGCAGCTGCCCATCGGCCGGCGCGCAGCTCTCGCAGGGGAAGGGGCCGCTTCCGCCGTGTTGTGATGGCCGCGGCACAGGCGGCCGCAGACGCTGCGTTGATTCTCCGGGCGGCTCAGGCACTGTTTGCAGGTGTCCGGCGACATCGCGGCACGGGCGAGCGCCGTTGCTGCGTCGCCGGGGAGACGCGGGAACATCGCGCGGGGCGTTGTCGGACCTGTCTGCGAGGGTGTGCGTATGCGGCGGTGCGAACCGCCCGAATCGGCGTTGGAGGAGGAATCGGTGACGGCTCGCCATGATGGTTGGTCAGGCGTGGGATGGCAGGACTGGCAGGACCACGACGGCATCCGGATGCGTCTCGACCGGGGCGCCGATCCAGAAGCCTGGGGCGGGGGCCGGCCCCTGCACCGGGCGGCGGGCTTCGGCTCACCGGCGGTCGTCACGGAACTGGCCCGACGCGTCGCGGATGTGGACGCGCTCGAGGGCGGGACGACCGCGTTGTGGGAAGCCGTGCTGTCGAACCGGCCGGACAACGCAAGGGCTCTCGCCGCTGCCGGAGCCGATCCCTGGCGGTCCCTGATGGGTGGCTGGTCACCGGGGCGGCTCAGCCTGGCCGGACCGACGCCGGATCTGTTTGCGGTACCCGACGGCGAACGCGGGCTGACCGAGGCGGAACGCGCGACGGCGCAGGAGGGCAGACGGCTGGTCGCGGCGCTGGGAAGCTTCCACTACGAGGGTACGGGCCTGGCGTGTGTGGCCGGGATCGATGCCGGGGAGGCGATACGCCGCTTGGAAGCGACGTCGGTGGCAGGACAGGAACTGGACGAGCTGGTGGAGGATCCGTACGCGTACGACATGGATGAGAGCCTGCAGATCATCGGCGTGACGACCGTGCCGGGCGGCTGCGTGGTCACTCAGCCGTGGGGGTACGCGCCGCAGATGCCGGGCGTGCTGACCCGGTTGTCCCGGGACACCGTCTGCTACGGGCTGTACGCCAACCCCAAGAGCGGCAATCAGGGCAGCATCGCCCGGAACGGCGTCGTCGAAGGCTGGGACCTTCACCCGGGTGGCTCGCCGGACCAGGACGACACACCCGAGGAAGTCCTGGCCTCGTACCTCTACCACTGCAACGCGGTGGCCTACTCCTGTGCCTACGCGGGGCTGCGCCCGGCCGATGCCCGCGCCGTCGTCGGCCCACCCGACTCCTGGGCCGAGCTCCCGCAGCGCGACCACTGGAGCCACTGACGGGGGCGGCCCGGCGCGAGCCGGCGGCGGCCCCCGTCGTGCCCGGACCGCGGGCATGCCCGCCGAACCTCGGTGATGCGCCCCGGTCGGGCCGTGGTGAATGTGCATCCTGGCCCGCCGCGGACCGCGGGCAAAGCGCCGCCCCCAGCGGCACCCTGAAGGGCTGTGCTGCCTCTGCCGCCCGACCGGGCCTCCATCCCTCCGGAGGCCCGGTGCCGACGCGAACCGTCAGAAACCCGGTCAGGCGGTGAGCTTGACCAACGCGACGCCGCTGCACGCCGGCACCCCGTCACGGGTGACGACCGCGCGGACCGTCCCCCAACCGGCAGCGGCGTCGTCGTTCGGCGCGAGCCACACGCTGTCCGCTACCGGTTGGAGGAGCGGTTGAACTCGCGCGGCAGGAGATTCGCAAACTCCGCGGCGCCCTCGGCGACGACTTCGCCGCATCCGCCACCGACGGCCCTCAGACTAACGCTCCGCCCGCAGCGGCCGGTCCCCCGACGGCCGTGACCACCACACGCCCTCGCCGCGCGTCAGCCTCGGCAGGCACAGCTCCACGTCCCGCACATGGCGCGCCGGGAGTTCGCCGGTGATCAGCCAGGCGGTACGGCCGCCCGTCGTCTCCCCGAACTCAGTTCCGTACGCGGCGAGCCGGGCCGTCACCGGCGCCAGCGTGTCCAGGGGGAGTTCGACTTCGAAGGCGTGGTACGGCTCGTACACCCGCGTGCCCGCCCTGTCCAGGGCCCGGAGCAGGACGTACGGGGTGAGCGTGCGGAAGTCGGCCGCCGTGCTGTGCTGCGAGGAGAAGCCGGACCGGACGAGCGTGACCCGGCAGTCGGTCACCGCCCAGCCGTGCGGGCCGGAGCGCAGCGTCGCGTGGACCGTGTCCTCGATGGCCTGGTGGAAGGCGCGGGGCAGGGCGCCGAGTTCGGTCTCGTACGCGAAGACTGTGCCCGAACCGCGGGCGCCCGGCTCGACGCGCAGGCCGATCGTGGCCATGCAGTGCGCCTGGTCGAGCCACGGCATCTCCTCATACGCCTCTCCCGTGCCCGCCGGGCGCTCCAGGAACCGCACCCGGCTCGGCTCGAAGTCTGCCTCGATATCGAAGTCCTCGGCGAGCGTCGCCGCGATGACCTCCTTCTGCACCTCGCCGTACAAGAGCAGCGCGGTGGCGCCGGAGCCCGCGGGCCGGGCGTGCAGCAGTGGGTCCTGGTCGGCCAGGGCGAGCAGCGCCGACCGCAGGGGCGCCGCCTTCGCGGGATGCCGTGCCCGCACCAGGGTCTCCAGGGTCGGCGCGGCGAACTGGGGCGCCCTGTCGGTGACCTCCCCGAGCCGGTCGCCGACGCGGATGCCGGGGACACCGCGCAGCTCGGCGATGTTCCCCGCGGTGAGCGAGGGCGCACCGGGCTGCCCGACCACAGTGAGCTCCAGCGCCCGGCCCGCCACCTTTGTCGTGCGCCCGTCGGCCCCGCGCCGCAGGAAGGTCAGTCGCTGGCGGTTCGTCACCTCGCCCTCGTACAACCGGACGTAGGCCCTCCGTTCGCCGCCGGGGCCGGGCCGTACGGCGAACACGGCGCCCCGGGGAGCCTCCGTCGTGCCGCGCTGCTCGGGCGTGGGCGCCGGTACGAATCGGACGATGCCCTCGACGAGTTCGGCCACGCCCTGCCCGTCCAGCGCGCACCCGAAGAACAGCGGATGCATGGAGCCGTCGGCGGTGCGTGCGGCGAGCACGGCCCGTAGGTCGTCCTCGGTCGGGGCGGGGCCGTCCACGAGCGCGGCGAGGATCCCGGTGTCGACCTCGGCGAGGGTGGTGGCCACCCCCGGCGCGGTGAGCGGACGCGGTACGACCCGGGCCTGCGGCGTGCCGATGTCCTCGACTCCCGTGAGCGGCACGACCGACGGAGTGAGCAGGCGCCGGACATCGTCGAGCAGGCCCACCTCGCGGGCGCCCGCCCGGTCGATCTTGTTCACGAAGACGAGCGTGGGCAGGCCGAGCCGCCGCAGGGTCTTCAGCAGGACCCGCGTCCTGGCCTGGACGCCCTCCACGGCGGAGAGCAGCAGCACCGCGCCGTCGAGGACCTCCAGGGCACGCTCGACCTCGGCGACGAAGTCGGAGTGACCGGGGGTGTCGATGAGGTTGATCTGGACGTCGCCGCAGGTGAAGGCGGCGACGGCCGAGCGGATCGTGATGCCGCGCCGACGCTCGATCTCCCCGTCGTCGGTGCGGGTGTCGCCGGCGTCGACGCTGCCGAGCCGGTCGATCACGCCGCCGTCGAAGAGGAGCCGCTCGGTGAGGCTGGTCTTACCGGCGTCGACGTGGGCCAGAATGCCGATGTTCAGGGTGTGCATGTGTGGTCGAGTCCTCGAGAACCGTGAGCCAGTGGGGGCGCTGGGTCGTTCCGAGGAGTCGGCGCATTCGGGGTCTCCCGAGGTTCGGCGGTGTGGTCACGCCCATCATGGCGTGCCTTCGGGCCTCCGCAACCGAATTTCCGAGGCGGGTGGGGCGTCTTCCCGGTGGCCGGTGGGGCGTCTGCGCGTGGCCAGTAGCATGAGGCGCGCAGCCCGTAGTGATCATGTTCAGGCTAGGGACGAGCGACGGAAAGCGGAGTAATTGTCAAGAGTTGTGGTTGGCGCCTCGCTGGACGGTGAGCGGGATCAGCACGACGTGGGAAGTCCTGGATCCGGGCAAGGATGTCCCAGACCGCCAGGCGGGCACCGCAGCGGTGCGCGCAGCGCAGCGCGAGACGGCGTTCCGGCTGGAACTGACTCTGGGCAAGATCCGTTTGAGGACCGACTGCTAGAAGCGGTCGGGACGGCAGCCCGCCAGCACCGGCTCGACGGCGCCGTCGACCAGCTCCCGCGCGACCAGGCGGCCCACGGCCGGGGCGAGCGTGACCGCGGAGTGCAGCACCGCCACGTAGAGGCCGGGCACCTCAACGACCGGACCGACGATCGGCTCGCCGTCGGCCGGCATGGGGCGTACGCCGACCCGGGTGCTGAGCAGTTCGACGTCCGCGGCGCCGCGGAAAGAGGACCGGACGGCGGCGAGAGTCCGTTCGGGCGAGTCTGCGGCGGCGAGTAGCCGGTCCGCGCCGACCTGCCGGAGATCGAAGTCCCGGTTGTTGACCACGGTGCGGACCAAACCGGCCGGAGCACGGAACCGGAAGAGTGTCGCCGACGACGGGGCGACCGGGACGCGTATGCCGAGCGGCGCGCCCAGCGCGGCCGTGGCCACCCCTGCCGCGAGCACCACAGTCGCACCCGAGAGGGGCCCTGCGGCCGTCTCGACCCCGACAACCCGACCCGCGGCGTCCCGGCGGACCGCGGTGACCGGGGCGTCCGGACGGATCCGGGCGCCGTGGGCGAGGGCACCGGCGACCAGCCGTTCGGTCACGCCCACCGGGTCGACGGCGCCGTCACCGGGTGCCCAGACGGCCCACTCCGGGGGCTGCCGCAGGGTGGGTTCAAGCGTCGCCACAGTGGCCGCGTTCACAATCTCCTGCCCGGGCCCCGCCTCCGGCGCGCCGTCCGCCGTGCCCCAGGACAGAGAGCCGGACCAGGTCACCGGGAGTCCCGGCAGCTCGGCCTCGAGCCGACGGTACTCCTCCACCGCGGTCGCCCGCAGCGCGGCGGCTGGACCGGTGCGTACGCCGGACGCTCCGATCCAGGCGAACGAGTCCGCTGTCACGCCTGAGCCCGGCCGCCCGGCGTCGACGAGGGTCACGACGGCACCGGCCCGGGCGGCGTGATAGGCCACCGAGGCGCCGACGATGCCGGCGCCGACGATCACCAGGTCGCTGCTCACCACTGGCTCAGCACCTTGACGACGTTCCCGTCCGGGTCGCGGCCGAAGAAGCAGCGCACGCGAGCCTCCACGTCGTCGGCCTCGACGGACACGGCCGACGGCAAGGAGGCGGACTCGTCGTGGCTCATCAGGCCGTCCTGCTGGAGCTCGGTACCCGTGGAATGGTCGTACCGCTCTGCTACGCGTTCTCCGAGGTACTCATCTCCAGCGATCACCGGCGGACCGTACCTCAGCGTCAGGCCGAGGCGCAGATTTTTTTCGGGCGGCAGACACGACCAACCGCGTCTGGACAAGTCGGTGCCGCGTCAGTCACGCGATCGGCCCGCCAGGCCCTACAGTCGACCCACCGGCCTGGCTTCGCGCCAACGTGACTCATACGCCGATGGCGCGCAGATCAGGTCCGACCGGCCGTGGGCCGCCCGCGTCATCCGGTCCCGCGCGGGTCCACCGGTGTGAAGACGCCGAGGCGGGCCTCCACGGCCTGGGCCGCGGCCAGGCACAGGTCCTCCCGGAACGCGCGCCCGATGATCTGCACACCTGACGGCAGCCCGTCGGCCACTCCGGTCGGCACGGCCACGCCGGGCACGCCCACGAAGCTGGTCACGGTGCACAGACGCATCGCCGAACCGACCCGGTCCCGCCCCGCCCTGTCCCGCGACTCCAACCCCGGCTCGACCGGTGGCTCGGTGAAGACCGGGCCGAGCAGCAATGGGTACTCGTGGAGGAATTCGGCCCAGGAACGGCGGATGCTCATCCAGGTGCCCATCAGTTTCATGAACTCCTCCGCGCTCGCGGGCGGGGTCTGCTCCATCGCCATATCGATGTAGCGGTCCCCGCCGTCCCCGAGCAGCTTCCGCACCGTCGGCCAGGTCCCGGCGAACTCGGTCACGGTGATCCGGCCGTACGCTTCGAGCGCCTCGTCCAGCCGCGGTACGTCCGCCACCTCCCGAACGTCGTACCCGGCGTCGCGCAGCGCCCCGGCCGCGGCCCCGACGGCCGCGCGAACCGTGGGGTGGACACCGTGCCCGCCCGGGTCCGGCACGACCGCGACCCTCACCGGACCCGGGAGCGGTTCGCCGTAAGCCGGGGCCGGTACGGCTCTCGGGTCACGCGGATCGACCCCTGCCAGTACCTCGTACGCCAACCGCAGGTCGCCCACGCTCCGTGCCAGCGGACCGTCGGTCACCAGCATCTGGGACGCGGGCCCGGGGTCGTCGGGGCCGAGGACGCGGTGATCCGCGGGGAACCGGCCCGTGCTCGGCTTCAGCCCGGCCACGCCGCAGAACTGGGCCGGGATGCGCACCGATCCACCGGAGTCGTTGCCGAGTCCGAGCGCCGCCATGCCCGTGGCGACGGCCACCCCGTCGCCCCCGCTGGTGCCGCCCGGGGTCCGGGTACGGTCCCAGGGGTTGACCGTGTCGCCGAACAACTCGCTCCGCGAGTGCATCCCCGCCAGGATCAGGGTCGGCATGTTGCTGTGCCCGATCGGGATGGCTCCGGCCGCGCGCAGCCGTGCCACCGGGGGCGCGTCGGCCGGGGCCACCAGATCACGGAAACGCGGTGACCCGAACGTGGTCGGCACGCCTTCGACGGCGGTGCTCTCCTTCACCGTGAACGGAACGCCCGCCAGCGGCCCCAACGTCTCACCGGCGGCCCGCCGGCGGTCCGTTTGTGCCGCGGCGGCGCGTGCGCGGTCCGCCAGGAGCTGCGTGACCGCGTTCACGTGCGGATTGACCTCGGCGATCCGCTCCAGATGGCTGTCGACCAGTTCGACGGCCGAGACCTGCGCGCTGCGCACCGCCTCCGCCTGGGCGGCGGCCGTCATCTTCCACAGGGCATCCTGCATGCGTTCGTATCCCTTCCCGTACACGTTCCGATGCACTTGCATCGGAACTGTAGCGCGGGAACCGATACTGGTGCATCGAATAAAGTGCTGTACGAGACGGAGCGCCGTGAAACGAGTACCGCGAAACCAGGGAGACGACCGGACATGCCCAGACAGGTCGACCACACGGACCGACGCCGCCGGATCGCGGAGGCCGTCTGCCGCCTCGCCGACGAACACGGACTGGAGGGCGTGACCCTCCGCGATGTCGCGGCCTGCGCGCAGGTGTCGATGGGAGCCGTGCAGCGGTGCTTCCGTACCAAGGAAGAGATGCTCGTGTTCGCTCTCGGGCATATCGGCGAGCGGATCGGCGAGCGCGTGCGGGCCCGCCTCGTCAGGAGTCCGGCCCAGTCGCCCGGCACCGCCCTGGGCCACGCCGTCACCGAACTCTCGCTGCTCCGGGAGGAGCACCGTACCGAGGCCAGGGTCTGGCTCGCCTTCGTCGCGCAGGCGGCTGTCAGCAAGCCGCTCGCCGGGACGCTGAGGGCGAACTACGCTTCCCTGCAAGAGGTGTTCACCCGCCTCATCGAGCAAGCCGATGAGGTGGCCGACCGCGCCGTGCCCCTGGATCCGCAGGGTGAGGCCCGCACCCTGCTCGCTCTCGCGGACGGGCTCACCGCACACGTCCTCATCGGCCACCTCACCCCGCAGGAGGCGCAGGACGTTCTCCACACGCATCTGGCCGGCCTCTGGGGACGACGGGTCCCGCCTTCTCGCGCCGGCTGAACGACCCGGGCCGTCCAGGCGCGCCGACGTTGCGCGATGCGCGAGTTCTGATCGATATGGGTGACGAGGCCCCCCGCCGTCTCGCACGCTGCCGATACGCGCGCTGCGGATGCGCGCTGGACGTCCCCGCATTGCAGGATCTCCGGTCCCGTCGCAACCGGGGTCGGAAATCGGCGGCCGGAACGAGCCGCAATTCCTCAAGGCGTGCGGCCTCCGCCCGTGTGATCGTGGATGGGCAATCAGCCGGATGAACACGGGGGGACAGCCGAGGAGTTGAGTGCGGGGACGCGCATCGGGTGCGACTGGGCGGGAGCAATTGCCCGTGCCGGTGGATCGGTTGTTGTCCGGCGGCCACCGGGTCCTCCGGTCCGGTCCGCGGGAAAACCACGTGCGTGGGGCCTTCGGTGCTGTCAGGCTGCGCCGGTGAACCGTGAACAGATGTCCAGGATTGCCCATGCGAACCACCCGATCAAGTCTCCGCTCGACGACGACTCGGTGCGACAGCTTCTGCGATGTGCCGTCCCACGGGGCGATGAGCGGCTGCTGGACCTGGGCTGCGGTGGCGGGGAGTGGCTTCTGCGTGCCCTGGCCGCGCACCCGCACCTGCGCGCCGAGGGCGTCGACGTCTCCGAGGACGCGCTCGGGCAGGCCCGGGAGGCGGCGAGTCGGCTCGGCGTCCAGGACCGGCTCGTACTGCACCACCAGGAGGCGGCCCGCTTCAGTTCCGCGCGCCCGTTCGATGTGGTGCTCAGCGTCGGGGCCACCCATGCCTTCGGCGGCCTGCTGCCCACCCTCGCGGCGGCGCGCGAGCATCTGGCCCCGGGCGGACGCGTTCTGATCGGCGAGGGCTTCTGGGAGCGTACGCCGTCGCCGGAAGCCGTCGAGATGCTCGGGGACTTCACCGACCTGGCCACCACCGTGGACCGCGTCGTCGCCGATGGATGGACTCCGGTCCACGGGCACGTCAGCACGCGCCGTGAGCTGGATGACTACGAGTGGGCCTGCTGGGGGTCGCTGGCCTCCTGGGCCCTGGACCACCCCGCGGATCCGGACAGCGCCGACGTGCTCGATACGGCCGCGCTCCGTCGTACGGAGTGGCTGCGCGTCTACCGGGACACGTGGGGCTTCGTCGGCCTGGTCCTGCGCCGGACAGCCGACTGACCCCGGACGAGCCGCGAAGCCGCCGCCCGGACGGCGGTCCGTGGAAATGATCCGGATCCCCGGTCCCGCTCGGACGGAGCGCGCGGACACTCCGGGCCGGGGCGCGGTGGCCTCATGGCATGCCTCTGTGACGAGTTGGCCGAACATCGCGTAGACCAATTAGGTGACTGAGGCATCTAGTGGAGAGGGATCGGTAGCACTCCCTCCATTCTGTTTGCGAGGCCCGGCATGGCAGACACCGAGACCGTCTCCTTCCCACAGGACCGTACCTGCCCCTACCACCCACCGACGGAGTACCGGCCCCAGAAGGACGGCCGAACGCCGCTGCCTCCGGTGTCTCCCGCCAGGCTCTTCGACGGCCGCCGGGTCTGGCTGGTGACCGGGCACGCCGAGGCGCGCGTGCTGCTGGTCGACCGGCGATTGTCGGCCGACCGCGAGGACCCCGCGTTCCCGATACTGGCCGAGCGGTTGGCACTGAGCAGCAGGCGCCGAGTCGAGCTGATCGGCGTCGACGACCCCGAGCACAACGCGCAGCGCCGGATGCTGATCCCCAGCTTCTCCGTGAAGCGGACGGCAGCACTGCGGCCGAGGATCCAGGAGACCGTGGACCGGCTGCTGGACGCCATGATCGAGCAGGGCCCGCCCGCCGATCTGGTGAGCGCCTTCGCGCTGCCCGTGCCCTCCACGGTGATCTGTGCGCTTCTCGGCGTTCCGTATGCCGACCACGACTTCTTCGAGTCCCAGTCGCGCAAGTTACTGCGCGGCCCGGGGACTGCCGACGTCGAGGAAGCGCGGGACGCGCTCGACGAGTACTTCCGGGAGCTGATCGAGCGCAAACGGTCCGACCGGGGGGACGGACTGCTCGATGAGCTCATCGCCCGGCAGCTCGACACCGGGGCCATGGGCCGCGACGAACTGGTCCAGTTGTCCGAGCTCCTGCTCGTCGCCGGCCACGAGACGACCTCGAACATGATCTCGCTGGGTACGTTCACCCTCCTGCAACACCCGGACCAGCTGGACCGGATGCGTGCCTCCGAGGAGCTGATGCCCACCGCCGTCGAGGAGTTGCTGCGCTTCCTGTCCGTCGCCGACGGCATCTCACGGCTGGCTACGGAGGACATCGAGGTGGGCGGGGTGACCATACGGGCCGGTGAGGGCGTCGTGCTGTCCACCTCCGCGATCAACCGGGACGAAACCGCGTACCCGGCAGCCGACGAACTGGACCTCGGCCGGCAGGCGCGCCACCATGTAGCCTTCGGCTTCGGGATCCATCAGTGTCTCGGCCAGAACCTCGCGCGAGCCGAGCTGGAGATCGCGCTGCGCACCCTCTTCGACCGGCTGCCGGGGCTGCGGCTGGCGGCACCCGCCGACGAGATCCCGTTCAAGCCCGGCGACACGCTCCAGGGCATGGTCGAACTGCCCGTGGCGTGGTGACCGGAACTCTCCAGGAAGGGAAGGCGTGTTGATGCGGATCAGTATCGACAGGGATGTGTGCATCGGCGCCGGGCAGTGCGCGCTGACCGCGCCCGGGATGTTCACCCAGGACGACGACGGCTTCAGCGAACTGCTGCCGGGCCATGAGGAGGGCGCCGCGGCCCCGATGGCCAAGGAAGCCGCCCGGGTCTGCCCGGTGCAGGCGATCACGGTGGCGTAGCGGCCCCCCTCGGTCCTGCACCGACGGAACGACGGCGACTGCGCGCCGGGGCCGGTACGTCAGGCCCGGCGCGCACGCCTGGTCCGGCGGGAACGTCCTGTCCGGTATGCGGCCGGGTTCACCACCGCCTTCGGCGCGCCTCCCTGCGGGGGGCGGCTGCCGGAGGCCGCGCAGGACCGCATAGAGGCGCCCTGTGGCCGCCGGCGCGGGGCTACTCGAACCGTGCGGTGTCGCCCGACCCGCGGCGCACGATCTCCGGATCACCGCCGGAGAAGTCGATGACCGTGGTCGGCTCGGTGCCGCAGTCGCCCGAGTCGACCACGGCGTCCACCACATGGTCGAGCCGTTCCTTGATCTCCCAGCCCTGGGTCAGTGGCTCGTCCTCGTCGGGCAGGAGCAAGGTGCTGGAGAGCAGCGGCTCACCGAGGTCGGCGAGCAGGGCCTGAGCGACGACATGGTCGGGAATCCGTACTCCGACCGTCTTCTTCTTCGGGTGCAGCAGCTGACGCGGCACCTCCTTCGTCGCCGGGAGGATGAAGGTGTAGCGGCCCGGTGTCGCCGCCTTGATCGCGCGGAACACATCGTTGTCGATGTGCACGAACTGCCCCAGCTGCGCGAAGTTCTGGCACACCAGGGTGAAGTGGTGACGGTCGTCCAGGTTCCGGATCGACCGGATCCGGCTGATGCCGTCACGGCTGCCCAGTTGGCACCCCAGCGCGTAACAGGAGTCGGTCGGATACGCGACGAGTGCGCCGGACCGGATGCTGTCGGCCACGGTGCGGATGGTGCGCTGCTGAGGATTTTCGGGGTGCACGTCGAAGTACTTCGCCATTCGCCGAGTCTAGGCGATCGAAGACATCGCACCCGGAACGGCGGGGCCCGGTGCGGCTGTAGCTCATTCCTTGACCGCGCCCGCGTTGGCGCCGCTCACGAAGTAGCGCTGGAAACAGAAGAACAGCGCGGCCACCGGAAGGGTGGACAGCAGAGCCGCCGCGAGCTTGAGCGGATACTGCGTTCCGCCGCCGAGTCCGCCCGAGACGAAGCGGGCCAGGCCCGTTGTGAGAGTCTCGTACTGGCCGGACTGTGTGCTGACGAGGAAGTGCGTGAACTCGTTCCACGACCCCTGGAACGACAGGATGGTCAGGGTGATCAACGCCGGCCTGGCCATCGGCAGGACGACGGACCAGAAGATCCGGAACACCCCCGCCCCGTCGATCCGTGCGGCCTCCTCGACCTCGCGCGGCACGGACTCGAAGAACTGTTTCATGATGAAGATGCCCGCCGCGTCCACCAGCAACGGGAGGATCATGCCGGTGTACGTGTCGAAGAGCCCGAAGGTGTTCAGCACCAGGAACTTCGGGATGAGCAGGGCCACTCCGGGCACCGCCATCAAGGCGAGCACGAATCCCAGCAGCACCGAGCGGCCCCGGAAGCGCAGCCGCGCCAGTGCGTATCCGGCCATGGAGTCGAACAGCACCCGGCCGGCCGTCACCAGCACCGCCACCAGCGCCGAATTGCCCAGCCAGCGGAGGAAAGGCACCCCGTCGGCGGCCTGGCTCAGGCCGAACAGCCGCTGGTACGCGGCCGTGGTCGGCGTCGTGGGCAACAGGGCCAGTGGATGCGTGGCGGCGTCCGGATCCGTCTTGAAGCCCGTCACCAACTGGAGGACGAACGGCAACAGATAGAGCAGCCCCAGCCCCAGTACCGCGGCATACCCCACCAGCCGCCACGGCAGGCGGAAACGGCTCAGGACGGGACGTCCCCGGTCGTGCGGGACGCGGCGGCCCGGGGAACGCCGAGCCCGGTCGGGCACGGCTGTACCAGCGGCGGTCATCGGTTCCTCCTGGTGCGTACGCCACGCTCCCGCAGCGCCCAGCGCTGGAACGCGGTCAGGACGAGGATCAGGGCGAGCAGGATGAAGGCGATCGCCGAGCCCTGCCCGAAGTCCGCGTTGTCGAAGCCCGCGGAGTACGACAGGAAGGCGGGCGTGAGCGTCGTGTTGCCCGGAGCGCCCTGGCCCATCACATACACCTGGTCGAAGACCTGCCAGGTGGAGATCAGCCCGAGCGTCAGCACCAGGAACAGCACGGGGCGCAGCGCGGGCAGCGTCACGTGCCGCAGCATCTGGCGGCGGTTGACTCCTTCCATGGCCGCCGACTCCTCCAGCTCGCGCGGGATGTTCTGAAGTGCCGCGAGGAAGATCAGCATGAACGAGCCGGAGGTGGTCCACACGGCGAGCAGGATGAGTGTGCACATGGCGACCGAGGGACCCGAGAGCCATTCGAACCACGACAGCCCCAGTGTGGAGTGATCGGCCAGCAGCCCGGTGGGGTGATCCGGATCGACGATTCCCAGTCCGCCCAGGGCCAAGGAGAGCACCCCGCGAGAATCGGCGAACCAGTTCGGTCCCTTGACCCCGATCCAGGACAGCATGGAGTTGACGGCTCCGCTGCCCTGGAAGAGGAAGAGGAAGACCGTGGAGACGGCGATGGCGCTGGTGATCGACGGGAAGAAGAACGTCGTACGGAGCGCGCCGCGCCCTCGTAGGAGTCTCTGGTTGACGATCAGGGCCAGACCCAGTGCCAGTACGGTCTGCAGGGGAACGGTCAGCAGGACGTAATAGGCGTTGTTGCGCAGGGACGTCGCGAAGAGCGTGCGGTCGAGACCGTCCTGAGTCAGGAGCGCCCGGTAGTTGTCCAGACCGACGAAGTCGGCCTGGCCGGAGAACGGGTTGGACTGCCCGTCCCAGTGCAGCAGGCTCACCCACAGAGCCATCAGGATGGGAAGCACCATGAACAGGCCGAGGACGAGCACCATGGGGCTGACGAACAGCCAGCCCCAGGCGCCCTCCCCGCGAAGGCCCGCGCGCCGGGCGCGGGCCTTCGCGGGCGTGCCGGTTTCGCCGGGTGCGCTGTCAGGTGCGCCGGGCGAACCGGTCGTGCGGGAGGCCCCGCCAGCGGGGATCGTGCGGATGGGCATGGAGCTCAGTTGCCCTTCGTGAGCGCCTGTTCGCCATTGCGCTGAAGGCCGGCGAGGATCTTCTTCGGGTCGGTGGTGCGCAGAGACTGCAGATCGGTGTTGAACTGGCTCAGGACCTTGTCGAAGCCGGCGATGGTCACCGGGCCCTGTGCGTAGGCACTGCCCTCCACCCAGGCGCCGGCGGCCGGCTGCTTCTCGGCGTACTTCTTGAGGGCGCTGGTCCGCGACGGCATGACTCCGAATGCGTCGGCGAAGTCGAGCTGCTGCTTCGCGGAGGTCAGGTGCTTCACGAGGTCGACTCCCGCATCGCGGTGCGCGCTGTCGGCGGCGACGCCCCAGCAGTTGCTGAAGGCGAGGGTGCCCTTTCCGGCCGGTCCCTCGGGCAGCGGCGCGACGGCGTACTTCACATCGGGGTAGTCGAGCTTCATGCCGCCTTCGAGCCAGTTGCCCTCGATGGTCATCGCGGCCTTGCCCTTGCCGAGCGCCTCACCGCCCCAGCTGGTGTCCACCTGCTTGGCGAACTTCATCGAGCCGGACTTGAGCAGGGACTGGACGAAGCCGAGCCCCTTGGCGTTCTCCGGGGTATCGGCGGTCATCTTCTTCTGGCCCGGGTCGGTGAGCCAGCCGCCCGCCTGCTTCATGAAGACGCCGAGCCGCTGGTACTCGTCGCTGGTGACCAGCCCCGTGACGCCGTTGCCGGTGAGCTTGTCCGCGACGGTCCTCAGCTCCTCCCAGCTCTTCGGGTAGTCCTTCTCCGTCAGCCCGGCCTTCTTCCACAGGTCGGTATTGATGGCGAGGGCGAGGGTCGAGGTGTCCTTCGGGAGACAGACCAGCTTCCCGTCGTACGAGAACGAGCTGCGCAGCTGCGCGGAGAAGTCGTCGGCGTCGGATATCCGGTCCCCGTAGGGGTAGAGCGAGCCGCCCTTCGCGTAGTTCGCGAACTGGTCGGAGTTGACGTAGAAGACGTCCGGCGGCTTGTGCCCGGCGAAGGACTGGGCAAGCTGCTGGTTCATGTCCTTGGCGATCTCGACCGAGACCGAGTTGCCCGACTTCTTCGCGTACGCGGCGGCTGCGGCCTTGACCGCCTGGGTCTCGGCGTCCCCCGAGGTGGCGATCAGTACCGTCAGTTTCTGCTTGGCGGCCTTGTCCTGCTCCGGCTCCTTGTCGCTGCCGAAGCTGGATGAGCAGCCGGTGGCGGCCAGGAGCGCCGCGCAGGTGGCGAGGGCGGCGACGGCCTTGCGGGTTGCCATGAATTTCTCCAGGGGGATAGGACGTGCGGCTCGGTTGCCCAGGAAGGGCGTGTGGTGCATCGGCGGCCCGCGGTCGGGCCGTCGGCCCGTGAACGGGTGCGGGGGGGTGGTGGTTCAGGGGTCCTACGTGGACGTGCTGTGACGTACGACGAGGGGCGGTTCGAGCAGGAAGGGCGTGTGGTGCATCGGCGGCCCGCGGTCGGGCCGTCGGCCCGTGAACGGGTGCGGGGGGTGGTGGTTCAGGGGTCCTACGCGGACGTGCTGTCACGTACGACGAGGGACGGTTCGAGCAGGACGCGCTCGGGCGGAGCGCCGGGTCCCGACATCCGGGCCAGCAGCAGCCGGAAGCATTCGCGGCCGACGGCCTCCAGCGGCTGGGCGACGGTGGACAGCCCGGGGGACAGGAGCGCGGCGGTGGGGGAGTCGTCGAAGCCGACGACCGCGACATCCGTGCCCGGCACGGCTCGTCGCTCCCGCAGGGCCTGGTAGCAGCCGAGCGCGAGCATGTCGCTCGCGGCGATCACAGCCGTGGCACCTCCGTCGAGCAGCGGCCCGACAGCGGTCTGCGCCGAGGCGATGTCATCGACGCTCTGCGCCCGCCTGCCGCGCACCGGAAGGCCGTGCCGCTGCATGGCGCGCTGCCATCCCATGGCGCGGTCGTCGCCGACCCCGGAGCCGCGCGGCCAGCCGAGGAACGCGATCCTGCGGTGCCCCAGGCCCACCAGATGCTCGACCGCGGCGTCGGTGCCCGAGGCGCCGTCGACATCCACCCAGTCGCCGATCTGCCGGCCGGACCACATCCGGCCGAAGCCCACGAACGGCACACCGCGCTTCTCCAGCCAGGCCTGGCGCTGGTCGCCCCGTTCGGTGCCGCTCAGCACGAATCCGTCCACGCTGTGCAGGTCGAGGAGCTCCTCGTACCCGTCCAGGCCGGCGCTGCCCGGAGGTGAGGCGAAGAGCAGGATCCGGTAGCCGGCCTCGTCGGCGGTCTGGGACAGGGCGTGCAGGAACCGGTCCATGACCGGCGCCGAGGTGCCGGGGGCGGTGGGCCGGATGCCGTACCCGATGAGCTTGCTGGAGCGGGTGCGCAGGGTCTGCGCCGCTCGGTGCGGGCGGTAGCCCAGCTCGTCGATGGTGCGAAGGACCCGGTCCAGGGTCTCCGGGCGCAGTAAATCGGGCGAATTGAGCGCGTTCGACACCGTCTGCGGAGAGACTCCGGCCCGCCGCGCGACCGTGGCCAGGGTTACCGAAGCGGCCTTGGGTGCGGGGCTGTTGGGGGTGCGGGGCATGAGCGTCTCCGGAACCGGTTGTGCGAACGAGTGAGTTCATTGGAGCGTTCCAAAAACGTTGTCAACGCCCTGAGGTCGTCGTTAGGGTTCTTGGAACGCTCCAATGCCTGAGAGGTTCTGCTCTTTTGGACACCACTGTCAAGACCCACGATGTAACAAACTCCGCGGCGGGGGCCGGTCCGTCGGCCGAAGGTCTCCAGCCGTTCCTGCATGACGCCTGTGTGACGCTGTACGCCCCGAGCTTCGCGATCTCGCACGCGGACGGCCAGATCGACGGCGACGCCGACGGCTTCTACCACGGCGACAGCAGGGCACTTGCCCGGCTGACCGTCGCGGCGGACGGAATCGTGCTCGCCCCGGTGGGCGGAGCCCTCGAGGGAGCGGACCGTGCGGCCTTCCGTAGTGTGCTGCGCGGGCTGGGCGAGGAGACGCCGGACCCGGCAGTCACCCTGCACCGGCGTCGCCGCGTCACGCCCGGCCGTCTGGAGGAGACCCTCGAAGTCGGCAACGCCGGGGGCCGGCACGTCCGTGTCCGGCTGATCGTCACCGCCGGGACGGACCTCGCCCCGATCGAGCGCGTCAAGTCCGGATACGCGCGAAACCCCGTCACCGCCACCGTCGCCGGGGGCGGACTCGACTGGTCACGGGACGACATCGCCGTACGCCTCACCAGTTCCCCGGCGCCCGCCGCGGTCGACCCGGCCGCCGGACGGCTGGAATACGAGCTCGAACTCGCCCCCGGGTCGTCATGGAGCGCGGTACTGCACTGCGACGCGGCACACCAGGACGGCGACCAGTTCCCCGCACCCCCTGCCGACAGCCTGCCCTGGCGCACGCCGCGACTGCGCAGCGCCGACCGGCGCTTCGATCACTGGCTGAGTCAGTCGTCCGCGGATCTCGACCGGCTGCGGCTGACCGACCCGGAGAACCCCGCCGACCAGTTCCTGGCCGCCGGGGCCCCCTGGTTCCTCACCCTCTTCGGCCGCGACTCCCTGTGGGCGGCCCGGATGCTGCTGCCGCTGGGCACCGGTCTCGCCGCCGGTACGCTGCGCACCCTGGCCCGCAGGCAGGGCACGAAGTCCGACCAGGGCACCGAGGAGCAGCCCGGCAAGATCCTGCACGAAGTGCGCCGCGCCACCCAGGACTTCAACGAGAACTTCTCCCTGCCGCCCTGCTACTACGGCACGGTCGATGCCACACCCCTCTGGATCACCCTGCTGCACGACGCCTGGCGCTGGGGCCTCGCACCCGATCAGGTCGAACAGCTGCTGCCGCACGCGGAGTCCGCCCTCGCCTGGATGCGCGACCACGGCGACGCGGACGGCGACGGCTTTCTGAAGTACATCGACCACACCGGCCGGGGCCTGGCCAACCAGGGCTGGAAGGACTCCGGCGACTCCATCCGCTACCGCGACGGACGCCTCGCCGCCTACCCGATCTCGCTCTGTGAGGTCCAGGCGTACGCCTACGAGGCGGCGCGGGGCGGCGCGGCCCTGCTGCGCGCCTTCGGCCGGCCCGGCGCCGACCGGTGGGAGGAATGGGCCGAACGGCTGCGCGACCGCTTCCGCAGCCACTTCTGGGTGGAGGACGAGCGGGGACCGTACCCGGCCGTGGCGCTCGACGGGCAGAAGCGGCCGGTGGACTCGGTCACGTCGGGCTTCGGACACCTGCTGGGAACGGGCCTGCTCAACCAGGAGGAGAGCGCTCTGCTGGCGGCCAGGCTCGGCGCGCCCGACCTCGACTCGGGCCATGGCCTGCGGACCCTGAGCAGCGACTCCGTGGCCTACAACCCGTACGGCTACCACATCGGTTCCATCTGGCCGCACGACACGGCCATCGCCGTGCATGGCCTGGTCAGGGCAGGATTCCCGGAAGCAGCCGCGTCCCTGTCCGAGGGGCTGCTGACCGCGTCGGCGGGCTTCGACGCACGGCTTCCCGAACTGTTCGCCGGTCACGGCGCGGCGACCGACGCCCGGCCCGCGCCCTACCCCGCGTCCTGCCGCCCGCAGGCCTGGGCGGCGGCCTCGTCCGTCATGATCCTCCAGTCGGTGCTGGGGCTCTCCGCCGATGTCCCCGGCGGAACGCTCACGGTCGCGCCCGGGTTCGCGGAGGCCTACCGTCCGCTGAAGGTCGAGGGGCTCGACGTCGCGGGCGGGCGACTGGACATCTCCGTCGACGCCGACGGAACGGCGCACGTGGACGCGCCGGAGGGCCTGGTGGTGAAGAGGCAGCACCTGACGCCCCGCTGACGGTCCGATGCGCCCGGTCCGAGGCAGGACCCCGTGGGGCGGGGCGAGGTCCCGCCTCGGACCGGGCGGCTCACGGATGCGGTGCCGTCCACCACCTCGGCGCACGGTCCATGCGCACGATCCACGCGCACCGCTCACGCCTTCGGGTACGCCGGCCCGCGTGCCCGGCGCAGGGCCTGATGGACCGACCAGACGACCGATACGAGCGGTACGGCCACCACCGCGCCCAGCACTCCCGCCGCGATGGCGCCGCCGATCACCGCGAGTGCGACCACGACCGGGTGCAGCCGGACCGCCCAGCCCATCACGAGCGGATGCAGGAGGTGTCCCTCGATCTGGCCGATGACCACGATCAGCGCGATGACGACGGCGGCCACGACCGGGCCCTTCGACGCCAGAGCCACCACGGTGGCGACGGCGAGGGCGATCGGCGAGCCGATCAGCGGAATGAAGGCGGCGAAGAATTCCAGCAGCGCCAGGGGAAGCACCAGCGGCACTCCGAGCGCGAACAGGGCCAGGCCCACGAGTACGGCGTTGGTCGCCGCCACCAGGATGATGCCGTGGGTGTACCCGGTGAACGTCCGCCACGCCGCCCGGCCCGCGATCGCCACCCGGGTCCGGGCGGTCTCCGGAAGCTGGTCGCAGAACCACTTCCACTGCCGATCGCCCGAGTGGATGAAGAAGACGGAGCAGAACAACGCGAGAGCGATGACCGTCACCACCTCCACCAGCCGGCCCAGGCCAGTGACGGCCGTGCTGATGAGGGCGGAGCGATGGCTGGACAGATACTGTCCGACATGGGACCGGACGTTGTCGAGCGTTCCCCGGTTCAGCCGGAACGGCGGCTCCTCCAGCCAGTGCTCGATCCTGTTGAGACCGTCGCCGAACTCCCGCTCCAGTCCGGCGCGCTCTCCGGCGACCGTCTCGCCCACCAGGCTCAGCACACCGAGGACGAGGACGATGCTGCCGAGCAGCGCCACGGCGACGGCGAGCGGGCGTGGCGTCCGGCGCGCCAGGAGGTCGGCGACCGGGCGCAGCACCGCGGTGACGACCAGGCCGAGGAAGACGGCTGTCGCCACCTCGTGGAAGCGCCCCAGCACCGAGAAGACCGCGTACACGACGGCTCCCACGACGAGGATCCGCCAGGCGTAGGCCGCGACCGTCCTGAGCGCGGCGTTCACGCGCGGCTCGTCCCGAGGGCCGGGAGCCGTCGCGAGTCGCACGCCCGTGTTGCGGGCCGCGGGGCGGGACACGCCGCGCAGCGCCCGGCGTGACGCGGCGCGGATCCGGTGCCGTCGTCCTTCGGACGGTGCGCCGGGGTCCGTGTTGTCGGGCTGCGGATGCGATGGCCTGGGCATTCCCTGCTGGTACCAGGAAGGGCCGTGTCGTTCCGGGGCGGCGCGGCGGCATACGCAGGATGTCACCCCACGGGCGGAGTCACGGTCACTCGAAGTTCGGGGACGTGCCCCGGCGGATGCGGCGCCCGACGTGCCGGAAATCCGGTGGGGGTCCGCGCGTCGGCGCCGATTCGCCCGGCGTGGTGCGTACGGCGCTCCGGCAGGACCCCATACGGATTCGGCGGCCGGGCCGCCGCCGCTGACGGAAGCGGGCACGCGGGATTCCGCTGGCGGATCGCCGGGACTTCGGCCTCAAAGTACGGCAAGGCACGGCACCGGAGTCGTCGGGCCCGGGCGACGCCATACGCTGGTCCTGTCTGCCATGACGCCCGCTGAATCCGTCCGCGGGGCCGGCCGGCAGCACACGCACCGGGGACAGCGTGCCGTCCGAAAACCACCGGACGGATCCCACCGAACGCCGCAGACTCGTTCATGGGCCGGCGCCCCGCAAGGAACGTCCGATTGATCCTCGGCACGGCCACGGATGTCCCGCCGGGTGGACTGCGGCCGGCCGTCGAGAAGTCTCCGACGACGGGGCGGCCGGGGGGCCGTCCGAACGGTCGGCCCCCATCAACCGCGTACTGAGGAAACAGACCCGTGACCGACACAACGACACACCCGGCCGGAACCCTGGCCGACCGGGTCGGTGCCACCGACTGGACCGCACTCACCGACGAAGTCGACGCGTACGGCAGCGCGCCGACCGGACAGCTGCTCACTCCCGACCAGTGCCGCGCGATCGCCGGTCTGTACGACGAGACCGAGCGCTTCCGCACCACCGTCGACATGGCCCGCCACCGCTTCGGCTCCGGCCAGTACCGCTACTTCACCCATGATCTGCCCGAAACGGTCCGGGAGCTGAGGGCAGCGTTCTACCCGCACCTGCTGCCGATCGCCCGCGAATGGGCCGGCAGGCTGGGACGGCCCGCCCCGTGGCCGGACGGGCTGGAGGAGTGGCTCGGCATGTGCCACGAGGCCGGGCAGTCCAAGTCCGCCCAGATCCTGCTGCGTTACGGTGCCGACGACTGGAACGCCCTGCACCGGGACGTCTTCGGAGACATGCTCTTCCCGCTCCAGGTCGTCATCGGACTCGATACGCCAGGCATCGACTACACAGGTGGCGAGTTCCTCATGACCGAGCAGCGCCCCCGCGCCCAGTCCCGGGGAACGGCCACCACCCTCCTCCAGGGGCACGGGCTGGTCTTCACCACCCGCGACCGTCCCGTCGCCTCCCGGCGCGGCTGGTCGACCGCGCCCATGCGGCACGGTGTCAGCACCGTCCGTTCAGGGAGGCGCCGCACCCTCGGCCTCGTCTTCCACGATGCCGCATGAACGACCGCACCGGGGCCCGCCGAGTACTGGGCCGCCGCATCCGTACGCCACTGGTGCCGCGACCGGCCGTGTTTGCCCGGAAGGAGCGTCGTCCAGTACGTGCGAGCGCAAGACGGCCCGAAGTCCTTGGACGGGGTCTCCGGCTGCTCGGACGAAGCCGAGAGCTGGGGAAGGAGCCACCGGGGCTGCTGGCCACCGTGGCGTGCGTGCTGGGCGGCTCGTCGGCTGATGCTTCCCGTCCTCCCGTCGACGGGCCTCGCCCGCGCCAGTAACATCACGGCCCCAACCCGCTGTTGTCGCCCACTGCCGACGTGCGACAACGGCACATTGCCAGGGAGAACATCATGCTGAAGATCTTCGACGACCTGTCCACACCACTGGTGGCCGATGCCTGCCTCCGCGTCGATGTGCCGCTGCGTGCCGCGCCGGCTGGCATCGGCGCGGTGATCCCCGGCCACCGGATCGCGGGCCGGGCACTGCCGGTGCGGCACTACGGCAGCGTGGACGTATTCCTGGAGGTGTTCGGCAGGGCCCGACAGGGGGACGTGCTGGTCATCGACAACGGCGGCCGGCCGGACGAGGCATGCGTCGGGGATCTGGCGGTACTCGAGGCCGAGGCGGCGGGCGTGGCGGCCCTGGCGGTGTGGGGGCTGCACCGGGACACTCCGGAACTGGTGGAGATCGGCCTTCCCGTGTTCAGTTACGGCAGCCACCCGCTCGGCCCGGTCCGGTTGGACGAGCGGGAGCCCGAGGCGCTGACCACGGCGCGCTTCGGCCCGCATCTGGTGAGCGGGGAGGACCTCGTCTTCGGCGACGAGGACGGCGTGCTGTTCGTCCCGGCCGGACGCGCCGAGGAGGTGCTGGCGACCGCGCAAGCGATCCGGCAGACCGAGCGCGAGCAGGCCCGCAGGATCAGGGCGGGCGAGACACTGCGCGAGCAGACGTCCTTCGACGGCTATCTGGCACGGCGCTCGGCCGATCCCTCGTACACCTTCCGGCAGCACCTGCGGCGGACCGGGGGAGCCATCGAGGAATAGTCCGCGCCCGGCGGGTTCCCGGGGGACCGGTCCGTTCTCCGGTCCCGTTGGGGATATGCCGGTGGCCGGATCCCCGGTGGCGGGGCTCCGGCCACCGGCACGCCGGCGTGACATCCGGGGGAGGCCGGGACCCCGCCGGGTCACACGGTGCGGTCGACGAAGAACGGGAGCAGCGCGAGGATGTCACCGAGCGCGGCCGGGGCCAACGGAACGCTTTCCAGGCTGCGACGTGCGCTGTCCAGGTGCTGGTGCGCCTCCGCCAGGGTCGCGGCGCGCCCACCGGCTTCCTCGACGAGATCGGCTGCCCGGCGGGCGGTTGCGGCATCGAGCGGACCGTCGGTGCCGAGAAGCGAGGCGAGGTGCCGTGCGGCGGGGTGGTCCGTGGCCAGGGCCGCGAGCACGGGGTACGTCTTCTTCAGCCGACGCAGATCCCCGTGCACGGGCTTGCCCGTGATCTCCGGATCACCCCAGATTCCGAGAAGGTCGTCGACGGCCTGGAACGCCACCCCGAGATGCCGCCCGGCCCCGGCGAGGGCGTCGACGGTCGTGGCCGGGGCTCCGGCCAGTACGCCGCCCAGCCCCGCCGCGCAGCCGAGGAGCGCGCCCGTCTTGTGCTCGGCCATCCACCGGTACTCCTGCGGCCGCACCGCTTCGGGCCCGGTCCAGGGCCGGGTCTCGAAGAGCAGGTCCTCGGCCTGACCGCGCACCAGGTCGGTCAGTGTTGCGGCGAGATGCCGAACCGCCGCCGCGCCGTGGACACCGGGCGCCTCGGCCAGCGTCTGTACGGCCAGGGCGAAGAGCGCGTCGCCCGCCAGGATCGCGGGGCCGGTTCCGTACGCCTTCCAGACGGTGGCGCGCTGTCTGCGGGTCTCGTCGCCGTCCATGATGTCGTCGTGGAGGAGGGAGAAGACATGGATCAGTTCGACGGCGACCGCGCCGATGACGGCGTCCTCCGCGGGTGCTCCGGCGGCCTCGGCGCCGAGCAGCGTGAGGGCCTGGCGTATCCCTTTGCCCTGGGAGCCCGGGACGGGACTGCCGTCCGCCGCACCCCACCCGAGGGAGAAGGCGGCCATCTCCGTGTGCCACGGGTGCAGACGCTGCACGGCCCGCACGAGCGCAGGGCGTACGAGGTCCCGGCAGCGGCCGAGGATCTGCGGGGCCGGGGTCTGCTGGGTTACGGACGCTGGTGTCATCGCTGTCCGCTTTCCTCGTGCGTCCGGCCCCCGGCCGGTGCCACGCCGAGTTCGGCATACGCCTTGTCCACCATGTCCCGGGCGTTGAGCAGCCCGATCCGGCTGAGGGTGCGGCGCAGCTCGTCCAGATCGGCGGCGGTCTCGTCGAGGCTGCGGCCCAGCCGGGCCTCCGACTTGACGAGACCGAGCCGGGACAGCGCCTCGCCCCGGGGTTCGGCCATGGCGCGGAATTCGGCGAGCGCTTCCTCGTAGACCTCGCGTGCCTCCTCGTAGCGGCCGGCGCGGTAGAACACGTTGGCGCGCATCTTGTGGTTGTACGCAAGTGCACTGGACAACTTCATCTCGCGACACGTGAGTTCGGCTTCCGAAAGCAGGGCCAGAGCGCGCTCCGGATCGTCCCGCAGGGAAATGATGTCGGCCATGCCGCGCAGGGCCCACGCCCGGCCGCGCCGGTCGTCCGCATTCCCGGCCAGTTCGGCCGCCTCCTCGAACATGGCCAGGGCACTGTCGAGCGATCCGGTGTTGCGGTGGATCTGTGCGATGCCCTCCAGGGCCCACACGGTGTGGCGTGCCTCGCCGCGGGCGCGCGCCTCGGCGAGCAACTGTTCGTGCAGGGCCGCAACGGTCTGGTAGTCGCCCTGTATTCGCCCCGTCTCGGCAAGGCCCGCGAGGGAGTAGCCACGGGCGACGATGTCCCCGCCGCGTTTGCCCATATCGGCCGCGAGTCCCAACAGCCTGAATGCCAAACGGAGTTCACCGCGCTGCCGGGCGAGTGTCCCGCCGCTCCACAGGGCCCATGCCATCGCCCCCTGGTCGTCGGCCGAGCGGGCGGCCCGGTAGCTGGCCTTCCATGCCCGGTCGGCGTCCTGCACATTGCCGAGCCTGCGATGTGCTTCGGCCACTGCCAGCCCGCACCGTGCCACCTCCTGTTGCGAGCCGGTGAGTTCGGCCTCCCTCAGGTGACGTTCTCCTGCCGCCAGTACATCCGTGAGAGAGGAGTTCACCGACATCTTGGTGAGGGCGCCTTGGTATTCGGGCGCCAGTGCCTTGCTGTGCATGGGAGCCTTTCGCGCGCGACCGGACCGACGGCAGAGTGACTGTTCTCTTCATGTATGCATTCAATGCATAGTCGACTGGTGGCCGGACCCGGGCGCTCGTGGAGGTCGGACGTGGCTTGTCGCTTGCGGCGAACCGCCTTGCTGTGGATCAAGACGGTGCACGCGCGCCCGAGGTTGCTCCGCGGTCAACGGAAGTCGAACAACGCCCGTCCCGAACGTCGGTGAGTCCGCGTCAGGCCGGGTGTGGCTTTCATGCCGGGAGCGGTGGCCCCGTGCCGGAGGCCGGTGTTGAGCCGCCCCGGCCGCCGGAGTGCGCCGTGCGGCCGGGGCGGCTGGGAGTGCCAGGCCGATCAGGGCAGCCGCAACATGACCCAGGGGATGCTGTCGCCGGAATCCGCGTCACTTGTCGAGCGGTCTGCCCCACGAGGAGGGGGCTGCCGCGGCGAGACCGGTCCGGGGGACCGGGCGTCGCTCGTCATGCCAGACGGCGGTGAGCGGAACGCCGAACGGGAACTCGATGTCGGAGCCGTCCTCGAACGAGACGACCACATGTGTGTCCGGACCCGCCGGGTGACTGTCGACCCATTGCACATGTTCCACCACGGCCGTCAGGCCCCCGTCCGGGTCGACGAGCCGGTAGCCCTCGTCCACCTCCTGGGACCGCACGGGCAGCAGAGCCGGCTGGTGCTTTGCCGCTTGCGCGTTCCGGTAATACGTCGTCATCCGGCCAAATCTACCCGACATCGGCTTTCGCCGAGTCGTACGGCCGCAATCGATTCGGCGGTGCCCGTTACGCCCTGTGATCAAGCCGACGCCATGAGACGGACGACCAGCGCACGTACGGAACGGACGGCGGCGCGGCCGGGGCTCCTGGTGAAGCGCCACCGGCGCCTTCTGGTTAAGCTCGACGGGGGGCGCGGGTAGCAGAACGACGGAGGCTCCCATGACGACACTCGAACCGCGTGATGTGGCCCCTCGCCTGGCCGTCGGTGCTTTCATCCTGAACTCCGGCCTGGGCAAGCTGAAGGCGGACGAGGAGACGGCCCAGGGCGTGCACGGCATGGCCTGTATCGCCTACCCGTTCCTGAAGAAGATCGAAGCCCGACGATTCACCCGGCTGCTCGCCTGGTCGGAGATCGCGGTGGGCGGAACCCTGCTCACCCCCTTCGTGCCGACCCGGCTGGCCGGGCTGGCGCTGACCGGGTTCTCCAGCGGCCTGCTCGGCCTCTACCTGCGGATGCCGGGAATGCGGGAGCCCGGCAGCCTGCGGCCCACCCAGAACGGCATCCCGTTGGCCAAGGACTCCTGGATGCTGGCCATCGGACTCGGCTTCCTGGCCGCGGATGTCCGCCGGCCGGGCCGCTGTGCATCCTGGTGTCCCCGGCGGCGATCCCGGGGCTGAAGGGGCAGCCGGCGCCCGGACCGGCAGCGGCCGATTGCTCGTTCTGCGGGGCGGGCGTGCCCGCCGGAGCGGGCATCGAGCGCAGGCGCCATACGCGGGCCGGTGGGATGTTGGCCCACACGATGCGTCCCTTTGCCGTCCCACGTAGCCGGAATTCGGCGAGTGCGGCCTCCACCGCCCGGTGCCGGGCGACTTCGGCGGCGAGGGCGACCAGCCTGCAGGCCCGGGTGTGCGCCGCGCCGCTGAGCGGAGGTGTGACACCGGTGTACGGCGCCGGGCTGCTGTGCGCATTGGCGCTGGCGGCGGGGTTGTGGTGGCACAGCCGCCGACGGCTGATCGACTCACCGAGAGACCAGGCGGAACTCCGCGCCCAACAGGCTAGTTCGGCCGAACGGGCCCGGATCGCGGCCGGCATGCATGATGTGCTGGCCCATCGGCTGAGCCTGCCGGCGCTTCACACCGGGGTGCTGGCGTTGCGGGCGGAATCGCTGCCGCCGCAGACTGGCGAGCGCATCGCCCGATCTGCTGGCCGCCGGCGGGCTCCGCATGAGCGAGAGCATGGTGAAGGCTCATGTGAGTCGCATCCTGACTACGCTGGGGGTGGGCAACCGCGTCCGAGCGGCCCTGGCCGCCCGGGACGCCGGGCTGACGGATGGCCCTCCGTCGCCGGAGGCGTAACAGCAGGTAACCGCCTGGAGCGCGGTGTGCCGGAAAGGCTGGTTCCGTGGCGGGGCCCGCTCCGCCCACAGACCCAAGGAGTGATCATGAGTGAGTCGGAGGAATACCGTGGTCGCATAAGGGAGATGCGCGCCAAGGCGCAGGACCTCAAGGACGCCGCCGAGCGCACCACCGACCCCAAGGAACGCCGGCGCCTGAAGGACAAGGCCCGCCGGATCGAGGCGGAGAGCGACCAGATCAGCGGCATGGCGAGCGGGGACATCTACCCCATGGAGTAGTCGCCCCGTGGGGTGGTCGTCCCGTGGGGTGGTCGTCCTGTGGGGTGGTCGCCACGGGGGGTGGTCGAGCCGACGACGACCGAATGCCCCCGGCCGTTCCACACCGGTGCCGTGGGCGTGCCCACGCGGCCGGCCCCCGAGCGCTGCTGCCGGTCAGGGGCCGCACGCGTGGGTTCCGTCCACGGGCCGGGGAATCCTGGCGGGGGCGGGACGTTGAACAAGGGTGTGAGCTCCGTGATCGCATCCACCCGGTTTTCCGTGCTCGACCGTTCCCGTACCCGTGAGGGGCATGACGGCCCGGAGGCGCTGCGTGACACCGTGTGCCTCGCCCAGGAGGCCGAGGCGCTCGGGTACCACCGGTTCTGGGTGTCCGAGCACCATGGTGTGCCCGGTGTCGCCGGGTCGGCACCGACCGTGCTGGCCGCCGCGGTCGCGGCGGCGACCTCCACCATTCGGGTCGGCACGGGCGGCGTGATGCTTCCCAATCACCAACCGCTGGTCGTGGCTGAGCAGTTCGGGGTCCTGGAGTCCCTCTTCCCCGGCCGGATCGACATGGGCGTCGGGCGCTCGGTGGGTTTCACCGACGGTGTCCGCAAGGCGCTCGGCCGGGACAAGTCGGCCGCCGAGGGCTTCGCCGGGCAGCTCGCCGAGCTGCTCGGCTGGCTGGACGGCACACAGCGGGCCCACCCGTGGGTCCATGCCCGCCCCACCGAGGGGCTGCGGATTCCCCCCTTCGTGCTGGCCATCGGTGAGGGGGCGGGCATCGCGGCGGCGGCCGGGCTGCCACTGGTCGTCGGGGACCTCCGGGGCCGGGAGAAGCTGCTGCGGGCCGTCGACCGCTACCACCGGGAGTTCCGTCCGTCGGCCTGGGCCCCGCGGCCCTATGTGGTCGTGTCGGGCACGATCGCGCCGGCGGGAAGCCCGGAGGAGGCCCGGCGCCTGCTGATACCGGAGGCCTGGTCCATGGCGTACTCCCGGGTCCATGGTGTGTTCCCGCCGCTCGTCCCCGCCGAGCGGGTCGAGGCGCTGACCATGACGGAGAAGGAACGCGGCTTCTACGAGAGCGGATTGGGCGGTCATCTCCATGGCACGGAGGACCACGTGTCCGCGGCGCTCGAAACGGCCATCAAGGAGACCGGCGCGGACGAGGTGCTGGTCACCACCAGCACCTATGACCGGGCGGCACTGACGGACTCCTTGCGCCGACTGGCCCGGATCGCGGAGCTGACCGTCTGACCACCGCGGCGTCCGACCGCTCCGGTCGCGGCTCGCCTGCGGGGGTGTGCCGGGTGGCTGCGGAACGCTCACCCGTATCGCCACGATGCCGGCTGGGTGCTCCATCCGGCGCTCGGGCGCCGACCACCTCGGAACGGCCGGGGCCGCGGCACCCGCGGCCTGAACGGGATCGCGAGCGGGGCAAATCCCGGAAGGGCCCGGCGACCTGCCACCGGCCGGCCACCCGACGGCACTTGAGGAGTATCGAGAGTGTCCGGTGCTCCGGCCGGGCACCGGTGCGGGACCACCGGCCGGGCCCGGCCGATTCCGCGCCCAGGGCCGCCCGTTCGGATCGGGCCGGGCTCGCGGCGCCCGGCCCGATCCAAACGAAGGTGCCTAACGGCTCAACAAGGCCGTGGCGATGGCGACCTGGGCCGGCTCCAGTGCGGTCCTGCCGTCGTCGATGTCCCACAGCGCGTTCTGGAGGACACGACCGAGTGTCCAGCCCGTCGCCCGTTGCCGGTCAAGGCCGAGTACCTCGGTCAGCACGTCGAAGCGGCGGAGCACCGCGCGTGTCACGTCGCCGGTCGCCACGACCTCCTGCCAGCGGTTGTCCATCGCGGGCAGCAGCTCGAACCCGGGGTCGCCGGCGAGGGGTTCGGGATCGATGGCCAGCCAGGGTTCCCGCTGCCCGGCGAGGATGTTGTCGTAATGCAGGTCCCAGTGCAGCAAGCGGTCGCCGGGTTCGCCGGTCAGTTCGGCGACCGCGGCCGCGCAGGTGCGCACCAGCCGCCGCTCGGCGGGGTCACGCAGCCCCGGCACCGCGCGGGGCACCTCGTCGAGCATGGCCGCGGCGATGTCGGCCAGGTGCCGGAAGCCAGGTGGCGCGGGCACCGCGACCAGGCGGGCCATCAGCTCGGCGAGGATCTGCAGGGCGGCGCTGTCGTCGGCCACCGACGACAGCGGCCGGGCCGCGTCCAGCCGTTCCAGCAGCATGGTGCCGGTGTCCGGGTCGTGGTCGAGCAGGTGCACCACTCCGTTGCCGTTCCACGCCCGCAGGCCCGGTGCGGCGCCGATGTTGTCCTCGGTGACCTGCTGGAGCTTCAGGACCGCGGGCGTACCGTCCGCACGGGTCACGGGCAGTGCCAGTGAGGCCATGCCATGTCCTGGAGGGCCGTCCGGCCGCAGCGTCCAACGGTCCAGGAACTGCGCGGCCAGTCCCGGCAGCGCGGTGATCCAGGCGCGGCCGGATGCGCCGCTGTGCCGGCCGTACGACGCTGCGAACGCTTCGGGGACGTCGATGAGGTTCGACGCGTTCATGTCGGTTCTTCTCCTTCGTCGGAATCGGGTTCGCTCAGCTGCGAAGGAGGTCACGGGGGTGCCCGCATTCCGGGCAGGTGTCAACGCATGCTTCCACTCTACGCGGGACGCCGAATTGCCCAGCGCGTCAAGGGGTGATGACCGCAGGACACGTCGGGGCGCGGCGCGTGTCGATGGCGGGGGAGGGGCGCAGGAACGGGGATCGTGAGGGCATGAACAGCGTTGACCTTTTGACGGACGCGTTCAATCGCGTCCAGGAGACGGTGCACTCGGCGGTCGAGGGACTGTCATCCACCGACCTCCATGCCCGCCTCGACGGCGGGGCGAATACGATCGCCTGGCTCGTGTGGCACCTCACCCGCATCCAGGACGACCACGTCTCGGATGCGGCAGACATCGAGCAGGTCTGGTTCACCCGGGACTGGGCATCCCGTTTCGACCTGCCCTTCGAGAAGAGTGCCACCGGGTACGGTCACAGCGATGCGGACGTCGCGGCCGTGCGGGTGGGCTCGCCCGAACTACTGCTCGGCTACTACGACGACGCCCATGAACAGACCCTCGATTTCCTCGGTGGGCTCGACGGCCGGGCACTGAACCGGGTCGTCGACGAGGCGTGGTCGCCGCCGGTCACCCTCGGGGTCCGTCTGATCAGCGTCATCTCGGACGATCTGCAGCACGCCGGCCAGGCGGCCTTCGTCCGGGGATCGCTCGAACGCCGGTAGAACTCCGCGCGGGCGAGGTCGTGAGCCCGTTGCTCGCTCCGAGGCATTGGTGCACTCCGACGCCCGTTCCAGTCCCCCCGGTCCTCCGGAGCCGAGGTCATGGACCACATGGCCTCGGCGTCTGGAGGACCCGGCGTTTCAGACCTTGAGACCGACGCCGCTCACCGCGTGACCCTGCCGGGCGTCCGCCGGGTTCTGGGCGGGGTCGGGGCGCCAGGCCGACGTCCTGACGACGCCCGGCTCCACGAGCTCCAGGCCGTGGAAGAAGTCGGCAATCCGTTCCGGGCTGCGCAGATGGTACGAGCTGGCCGAATTGGCGTTGTAGGAGGCAACGGCCAGGTTCAGCACGTCACTTGTGTTCGTGCCGTCGCTGAGGGCCAGATAGCTTCCTGAGGGGAGTGCGTCCAGCAGCTGGTCGACGAGCGCCCACGGGTCGTCCTCATCGGGGAGTTGGCCCATGATCCCCAGCATGGTCAGCCCGACGGGCCGACTGAAGTCCAGCGTCCTGGCGGCCTCGGCAAGGATCGCGTCGGCGTCCCTCACATCGGCGTCGATGTACGCGCACGCGCCCTCGGGGGTGCTGGTGAGCAGGGCACGGGCATGGGTCAGGACGAGCGGGTCGTTGTCGACGTACACGATTCTCGACTCCGGGGCCACCCGCTGGGCGACCTCGTGCGTGTTGTCGGCCGTGGGCAGGCCCGTGCCTATGTCGAGGAATTGACGGATGCCCGCCTCCGCGGCCAGGAAGCGTACGGCGCGGGCCAGGAAGGCCCGCTGAAGACGGGCGATGTCGACGAAGTCCGGAAACATCTGGAGGATCATGTCGCCCATCTGATGGTCGACGGTGTAGTTGTCCTTGCCGCCCAGCAGGTAGTTCCACACGCGTGCCGAGTGCGGCCGGTCCGTCTGAAGCCTGTCGGCCGGCGACTCCGATGATGTACTCATGGCCAGATCTTCACATATGTCATCCGTGCTTGCCCGAGGTATTGATCACCACCGAGAGCGCGAAGGGGGGTGGGCCTTCTGCCGGAGGCGCTCGACCGGGCCAGGAGTCGCGGGCAGATCGGTCGACAGCCGTCCGGCGTGGTGGACGCCCGACATGCGGTGGGTCACCGGCCCGACCGCCCGGTGGGGGCCGACGGGCTGTCTCCGGAGAAGCCGGCTCCGGGGCCGAGGCGTACTACGAGGCTGGTCGCGTGGGCCGTTGACCGCCGGGAGCGGCGACATCGTCGTCGCACGTGCCGCATCAATGAGGTGGAGGTTGGCCGCACACGGTGATGTGATGGCGCGATGCAACGTGACGCGCCGGACATGGTGGACCGGGGGCGGTACCCGAACGCGGTGACGCCCTGGGAGCGGGAACCCTGGCGGGAGGAAGCACTCGGATGGGTGGAGCGCGGGCTCGTCGCTCACGGACTGCGTGAAACAGGGCCACGGAAGGTGAGACTCCGGCCGTGGTCCGTGCTGGTCCGGATCTCCGTCGAGGGACGCGACGCCGTCTGGTTCAAGGCCAACCCGCCCGCCAGCGCCTTCGAGGCGGGCCTGACCGAGGCGTTGTCCCGCTGGGTGCCCGCGTACGTGTTGAAGCCCCTCGCCGTCGACGCCGGCCGCGGCTGGTCGCTGCTCCCGGACGGCGGTGCGCTCTTCAGAGACGTACTCGACTCCGCCCGTGGCCCGGCCGATCCCCATGCCTGGGAGGAGCCGCTGCGCCAGTACGCCGGAATGCAACGCGCACTCCTGCCGTACACCGGGCAGATCGAACAGCTCGGTGTCCCCGGCGCCCGCACGGCCGCGCTCCCCGGTACCTTCGACCGGGCGGTGGACGGGAACACCGCTCTGGAGCCCGCCGGGCTCAGGGCGTTGCGCGGGCTCCGGCCACGCCTCGCACAGTGGTGCGAGGAGCTCGCGGGTGCGGGCATCGCCGATACGCTCGACCACTCCGATCTGCATGACGGTCAGCTCTTCGCGCCCGAGCCGGGCCGTTTCACTTTCTTCGACTGGGGCGACGCCGCCGTCGCCCATCCCTTCTGCAGCTTTCTGGTTCCTGCCCGTCAGGCCCGGGAGCGGTTCGGGCCCGAGGTACTGCCCCGGCTGCGGGACGCCTATCTGGAGCCGTGGGAGGGGAACGGCCGGACGAAGGCGGAACTGCGGCGCGCGGTGCGTCTGGCGTGGCGGCTGGGAGCGATCGGCCGGGCCGTCTCCTGGGGGCGCCTCTTCCCCGGTACGCCCGACGCCGCGGGCACGGCGGGCGACGAGGAGAGCGCCCGCTGGCTGCTGGAACTCCTCGCCGAGCCGCCGTTGCAGCTGTCATCGCCGTTGTAGCGGCCCTCCCGGTCACCGGTCGTCGCGGCCGGCGCTCATCCGTCGACGAGGAGATTCTTCGCGATGGCCGACGGAACCGGGTAGATCCGCTCGGCCGGCAGCAGCCGCTGGGCCTGGGCGGACCGGCCGCTCTGCTTGAGTGCCGAGATCCTGCGGACCTGCGGGGTGACGTCGGTGAGGTCGACGACCCAGTCCTCCGCGAAGGTGCGGATCAGCCCGCGTCCGACCCCGACCTGGATGCTGTAGTGATTGAGGGCCGCCCCGCGCAGCGAGCGTTCGGGATCCCACTGGACGTGTACGGGGGCCCGGTCGATGTCCGCCGGGTCGGCCGTCGTCAGCACGGCCCGCGAGAGCGCCTCCTCCCATCCGGCACGGGTGATCCGTACCGCCAGGATGCGTTCCTGCCCCGGCTTCTGCGCCCAGTTGCTCCGGTGCATGAGCCACAGGAACGACGGTTTGATCCAGGTCATCCGGTTGAACGAGAACGGCGTCACGAAGCGTTTCGCCCGCAGGGACGGGTCGGCGACCGCGGGTGAATAGGCCTGGTAGACCACGATCGTCCGGGCGTCGTAATGGGCGCGCACTTGGTGCTGGGCAGTCATGCGGCACAGGCTGTCAGGCACCCGGTTCCGCCGCGAACGGATTTTCGCCGCGCCGGATCCGGCTGTTCATGCCCTCGCACCCCGGTGTTCGTCTTCGTTGTGGCGCACATTCGGCGAGGCGGTTTTTCGTGCGGCGCCACCACTCGGCCCCGGTGCACGGCTGCCTAAGGTTCCCTCACTCGGCGGCGGCGTGCCGCTCCCTCGGAGGTGACCATGGCCAGCACCGCAGGCTCGGAGACGAGAACCAGAACGACGCGCAGGACCCGGTCTGCGGCCGCGATGGCGACGGTGCTGGGCGTGGCCGCCACCGCGGCGGCGTGCGGTGGCGGGTCGGCCGCCGACGGCGCCGGCGGGTCGGCGGTGGTGTTCGCCGTGGCCGCCGATCCGGGCACCCTCAGCCCCACGACGGCGCTGGCCAGCACCGCACTGTCGATGAACTCCTTCGCGTACGACACGCTCGTGCACGTCCCGGCCGACGGCAAGATCGTTTCCGGTGTGGCCGAGAAATGGTCCGCCACGGCCACCTCCGCGCAGTTCACCATCCGACCCGGGGTGACCTGCGAGGACGGATCGCCGCTCACCGCGGATGACGTGGCCGCCCAGTACAACTACATCGCCGACCCGAAGAACCAGTCACCGTTGCTCGGGCTCTCCGTCCCCGTCACCGCCGTGGCGAAGGCCGACAAGGCGAGCCGGACCGTCACCGTCACCACGACGAAGCCCGCGCCGTTCATCGTGGAGATGTCCCGGCTGCTGCCGCTGCTCTGCAAGAAGAGCCTGGCGGCACCGGCCGCGCTGGCCAAGGCCACTGCCGCGAGCGGACCGTACCGGCTGACCGAAGCGGTTCCGGGCGACCACTACACGTACGTCAAACGGGAGAAGTACACCTGGGGGCCCGGCGGGGCCCACGCCGCGGACCTCCCCGGCAAGCTCGTCTTCAAGGTGGTCGCCAACGAGTCCACCGCGGCCAACCTCCTGATGGCCGGGCAGATCAACGGGGCCGTGATCAACGGCGCCGATCAGGACCGGCTGGACGCGGCCGAGGTGAAGAACGAGAGCTTCGAGGCGCTGTCCGGGCAGTTGTTGTTCAACCAGGCCGCCGGCCGTCCGACCGCAGACCCGGCCGTACGCAAGGCACTGGTCTCCGTACTGGACCTGAAGCAGCTCGCGAACGTCGCCACCGGCGGGAAGGGCAAGCCCGCCACCGGCATCGGCGAGACCGCCCCCACCCCCTGTGCCGGCGACACGGTGACCGGGAACCTGCCCGCCCATGACACCGCGCAGGCCGCCACCGCACTCACCGCGGCCGGCTGGTCGAAGAGCGGCGGCACCTGGACCAAGGACGGCAAACCGCTCACCGTCGGGCTCAGCCACCCGGCCAATCAGGGCCCACAGGTGGCCTCGGCGGTCGAACTCGCCGTACAGCAGTGGACGTCCTTCGGCGTGAAGGCGTCCGCCAGACCCACCGGCTCATCGAGCATCCTCAGCACCCTCAGCGGCGGCGACTGGGACATCGCCTGGGCGCCCATCGGAGTCACGCTCCCGGACCAGCTGACCCAGTTCTACGACGGGCCGCCGCCGCCGAAGGGCAACAACTTCGGCTCCATCGACAACTCCGACTACCACCGCCTCGCCGCGCAGGCCTCGGCAAAGCCCGGTGCCTCGGGCTGTGCCCTCTGGGAGGCGGCCGATGCCGCCCTGGTCAAGCACGTCGACATCGTGCCGATCGTCAGCAGGCCCATCCGTTACTACGGAAAGGGCATCACCTTCCAGGTGGACGGCGCCGGCATCATCCCCAGCACGCTGCGGCGGAGCGCCGGCTGATGGCGACGATCACCCTGAACTCCCTGGGGGCGACGGTCCGCAGTCCCTGGGCCGGATTCGCCCTGCGCCGCACCTGGCGGCTGGTGGTGTCGCTGGCGGCGCTGGTCACGGCCGCGTTCGCGATGATCCATCTGATCCCGGGCGACCCGGTGAGGGCGTCGCTCGGCACCGCCGCCGACCCGGCGCTGATCGCCGCCCGTAGACACTCGCTCGGCCTGGACCAGCCGTTGCTGAAGCAGTACGGCGATTTCGTCGGCCATCTTTTCCAGGGGCGGCTCGGTGACTCGATCGGCGCCCAGATGCCCGTCTCCGAGATCATCTCCAGCCGGCTCCCGGCGACCCTGCAGATCGCCGTCCCCGCCTTCGTGCTGATCCTGCTGCTCGCCATCCCGGTCGGGATGACGGCCGCCGTGCTGACCAAGGACGGACGCAGACGGCGCGGCGAGCTCGCCTTCACCGGCGTCACCGGATTCCTGGGCGCGGTGCCCGAGTTCCTGCTGGCGGTCGGCCTGATCGCGGCGTTCGCCGTGGCATGGCCAGTCTTCCCGGTGGCGTCGCGGGGCGGGCTGGACTCCTACGTACTGCCGGTGCTGGCGCTCACCATCGTCCCGGCGGCGACCCTGTCGCGCATCGTGCGGGTGGAGACCCTGCGGGTGCTGGGCGAGGACTACATGCGGACCGCGCGGGCGAAGCGGCTCCCGGCCCGGCTGCGCTATCTGCGTCATGCGCTGCCCAACCTGCTGACCTCCTCGCTCACCCTGGGCGGCCTGCTGTTCAGTTCGCTGCTCGCCGGCACCGTACTGGTCGAGAACGTCTTCGCCTGGCCCGGCCTCGGCACGACGATCGTCCAGGCGATCACCGAGAAGGACTATCCCCTGGTCCAGGGCGTCGTACTGGTCTACGGAGCGGCCGCACTGCTGATCACTTTCGCCGTCGACGTGGCCGTGGCCGTCGCCGACCCCCAGTCCACCGTCCGCGGGAGTTGACGATGTCTCATCAGAAACAGGATGCCTCGCTCCGGCACCGTCTCGGGCGTACGCTCAGGACGCCGATCGGCATCGCCGCGCTGACCGCATGCCTGCTGGTGGCACTGGTCGCCGTGTTCGGGCCGGTTCTGCTCGGCGATCAGGCCGCGCGGGTCGACACGGACGCGATCAACCAGGGCAGCAGCGCCGCCCACCTGCTGGGCACCGACCAGCTCGGCCGCGACATCGCCGCGCGAGTGGTGGTCGCGACCCGGCTGACCCTGCGACTGACCCTGCTGGCCGCCCTGATCGGGGTCAGCGGCGGACTGCTGCTCGGTGTGGCGCCGTCGGTGGTGGGCCGACGCCTCGGCCGGTTCATCACCGCGACCGTCGGTGTACTCGTCGCCTTTCCCGGTCTGCTGTTCCTGCTCTTTCTCGCCACGATCTTCGGCGTGGGAAGCACCGGGGCGGTGTTCGCCGTGGGACTGGCCATGGTCCCGCCCATGGCACGGCTGGTGCAGAACCTGACGGCGTCGATCGCGGGCTCCGACTATGTCGCCGCGGCCCGGATCCTCGGCGTGGGCCGGTTCAAGCTGGTGGTACGTCATCTGCTCCCCAACATCGCCGAGCCGTCGGTCCTGTTCGCCACCCAGGCCGCGGGCAGCATCCTCGTCGCCTTCTCCGGCCTCTCGTTCCTCGGGCTGGGCGTACAGCCGCCCGAATACGACTGGGGGCGGCTGCTCAACGAGCAGTTGAACCGGATCTACGTGAATCCGGCGGCGGCACTGGCGCCCGGCATCGCCGTGGTCCTGACGGGGCTGATGTTCGGGCTGGTCGGTGAGGTGCTCGCGCAGGCCGGTGGCCGACGGGCGCCACAGGCACCGGAGCAGACGCCGCCGGAGCGGACGCGTACGCAGGACGAAACGGCCGCCGTCGACGACGGCCGGGCCCTGGTCCGGGCACGCGACCTGAGGGTGACGTTCGCCGGCGGGCGGCAGGCCGTACGCGGAATCTCGCTGGACATCGCGACGGGCGAGGCCGTCGGACTGGTCGGCGAATCGGGTTCCGGCAAGAGCCTGAGCGCGCTGGCCCTGGCGGATCTGGTCCCGCACCGGGGACAGGTCTCCGCGGCGGCGCTCCGCTTCGACGGCCGCGACCTGCGGGCGGATCCGCCCCTGGGCACCGAACTGGCCATGGTCTTCCAGGATCCGATGGCCTCGCTCAACCCGGCCCTGCGCGTGGGCCGTCAACTCGCCGAAGTGGCCGAGGTGCACCTCGGGGCGAGCCGCGCACAGGCCACCGATCGCGCCGTAGACCGGCTCCGCGCCGTCCGTATCCCCACGCCGGAACGGCGTGCCCGGCAGCGGCCGCACGAGTACTCCGGCGGGATGCGACAGCGGGCCGTCATCGCGATGGGCCTGATGGGGGAGCCGAAGCTGATCATTGCCGACGAGCCGACCACGGCGCTCGACGTGGCCGTCCAGCAGCAGGTGCTCGACCTGCTCGCCGAGGTGCGCGAGGAATCCGGCGCCGCACTGCTGCTGATCTCCCACGACCTCGCCGTCGTCGCGCAGGTCTGCGAACGGGTCCTCGTGATGTACGGCGGCCTGATCGTCGAGGACCTCCCGGTCGCCCAACTGGCCGGTGGCGCGGCCCACCCGTACACCCGGGCGCTGGTGGGGGCCGTCCCGACCATGACCACGGATCCCGGCACGGAACTGGCGACCATCCCCGGCCGGCCCCCGGAACCGGGGGAGAGCGGCCCGGGATGCCCCTTCGCACCGCGTTGCGAACGCGCCCGGGAACGCTGCCACGGCGAGGCTCCCGTGCTGGCCGGCCTCGGGCCCGGCCGAAGGGTCGCCTGCTGGTACCCGGTGGACGCGGTGACGGCCGGCACCCCCGTCGAAGCCACGTCGCACGGAGCGGAGGCAACGTCATGAGTTCACTGGAGCTGCGCGCGATCACCGTGCGCTACGGCCGCTTCACCGCGGTGCAGAACGTCGACCTGATGGTGCCGGAGGGAACGGTCACCGGACTGGTCGGCGGGTCCGGGTCGGGCAAATCGACTCTCGGCAAGGCCGTCGTCGGCCTGGCACCGGTGCACTCCGGGCGGGTACTGGTCGCCGGCAGCGAGGCCGGCCGACGGCCCGGACGCAGCCAGGTGCAGCTGGTGTTCCAGAACCCGTACGCCTCGCTGGACCCGCGCATGACCGTCGGCGCGTCGGTCGCCGAAGCGCTGCCCCGCGAAGCCGGCTCGCGCGAGGCACCGGCCCGCGAGCGCCGCGCCGCACGCGGTGCGGAGGTGGCCCGCTACCTGGAGCTCGTCGGCATCGACCCCGCGCGGGCCGTGCTCACCCCGGACGCGCTCTCGGGGGGCCAGCGCCAACGGGTGGCCCTGGCCAGGGCCCTGGCCGCCCGGCCCGCCGTGCTGATCGCGGACGAGATCACCTCGGCCCTGGACGTCTCCGTCCAGGGCGCGGTGCTCAACCTGCTGCGCGGGCTCCAGCGCGAGCTGGGCTTCGCGATGCTCTTCATCTCCCACAACCTCGCGGTCGTCCGCTACCTGTCCGACCAGGTCGCCGTGATGGACGGCGGACACCTCGTCGAATGCGGCCCCACCGCACGGGTGCTGGAGCGTCCGGAGCATCCGACGACCCGGAACCTGATCTCCTGCGTACCCGCCCTTGCCCTCGCCGAGGAGGCATCATGAGCCGACCGCTGACGATCGACGACCTGTACCGGTTCGAGATCCCCGGTGATCCCGCACTCTCCCCGGACGGCGAACGCGTCGCCTACACGCTGTCCACCCAGGACGCCGGGAACGACCGTGTCGTCCGGTCCATCTGGGAGGTACGCGACGGGGGCGGCCCGGCCCGGCGGCTCACCCACGGTCCCGCGGACACCGCGCCGCGCTGGTCTCCGGACGGGACGCGACTGGCGTTCCTGCGCGAGGGGCAGCTGCACCTGCTGCCGGCCGACGGGGGAGAGGCCACAGCGCTCACCACGCCCGCCCGGTGCCCGGCGGGGGCCGGCACACCGGTGTGGAGCCCGGACGGATCACGGATCGCGTACGCGGCCCCCGAGACCCGGCGCGACGACGCCGCCCCCGTCGTCATCGACGCGCTCGGCTGGAAGTCGGACGGGGCGGGCCTGATCGGATCCGTCCGGACCCAGCTGTTCCTGGTGGACGTGGAATCGGGCGAGGTCAGGCAGCTCACCCGGGGCGACCGGCACGTCGGACCGCCCACCTGGTCGCCCGACGGCACCCAGCTCGCCTACCCGGCGAAGAGCGGCCCGGACGCGGCGGTGTTAGGTCCCTCGGCCGCCCATGTCGTAGGGGTCGGGGAAGACGCGCCCGCGCCCCGCCGGATCGGTCCGGCAGACGGCCTCGTCGGCCCGGTGAGCTGGTACCCCGACGGTTCCGCACTGCTCGTCGTCGGCCGGACCGTGTTCGGCGTCGGTCACCTGGAGCTGCTGCGCCAGCCGCTGGACGGATCGGCGCCGGTCTCCATCAGCGCCGCTCTCGACCGCAATGTCCTGCCGGGCGGACCGGGTTACCCGGGCGCCTTGCCGCAGTTCCACGGCGACGCCATCGTCTTCTGCGCCCGCGACCGGGGCGCCACCCGCCTGTACCGGGTGGACGCGGCCGGAATCAGCGCCTCCCCGCTGCCCGTCGGCACCGGGGTCGGCGGCTGCTCGGTCGCCACGAAGGCGGGGCGGGCGGCGCTGGTGGTCTCCGACGCGTCGGACTTCGCCGAGATCGCCCTGCTCGACCTGGACGCCTGGGAATCCGCGGAAGCGGGCGAGCCGGCCGCCGGGCACCGGCCCGAGCGGCTCACCGGCCACATGGCCCGGTCGCTGCCCGACGTCGCCCTCCACCCCGTCACCGAACGCGAGTTCACCCTCACGGACGGGACGGTGGTGCACGGCATGATCACCCGCGCCGCGCAGACGCCCGAGGGAGGACCGCTGCTGGTGGACGTGCACGGCGGCCCGCACAACGCCTGGGCCCCGCACTCCGACCCGGTCCACCTCTACCACCAGGAGCTGGCCTCGCGGGGCTGGACGATCCTGACGCTCAATGTCCGCGCCAGCGACGGCTACGGCGAGGCCTTCTACACGGCGGCCGTGGGCGCCTGGGGCGAGACGGACGAACAGGACGTCCTGCAACCGGTCGCCACCCTCGTCGCCGAGGGGCTCGTCGACCCGGAGCGGATCGCGCTCACCGGCTACAGCTACGGCGGCTATCTGACCTGCTGGCTCTCCGCCCGCAGCGACCTGTTCGCCGCCGTCGTACCGGGCGGCATCCTGGTCGACCTGACGAGCATGGCGGGCACCTCCGAGGAAGGACACATGATCGCCGACCACGAGATCGGCGACCCGGAGCGGCTGACGGCCCTCTCACCGCTCAGCCATGCCGACGCGGTGCGCGCGCCCACCCTGATCCTGCACGGCGCCGCGGACCACACCTGCCCGGTCGGTCAGGCCGAGCAGTGGTTCCACGCGCTGCGCACCCGGGACGTGCCGGCCCGGCTCGTCATGTACCCCGGCAGCTCGCACCTGTTCCTCCTGGACGGCCCGCCCTCGCACCGGGAGGACTACGCCCGTCGCCTGGTCGAATGGGTCACGACACACACCGACCGCTGAAACCGCGAAATCCGCCGAACCCGCCGAGACCGCTGAACGAAAACGGAATGGGAGCCGAACATGACCGACACCACCGACCTGTCCGCCCGCTGGACCGCCCGACTCGCCGAGCTGGCCGACCGGCACTCCGTCCCCGGCGCCGGCCTCGCCATCCTGCACCGCGGTGAACTGATCGCCGAGGCCGCCGTCGGCCTGGCCAACACCGAGGCCGGGATCGAGACCACCACCGACACCCTCTTCCAGATCGGCTCGATCACCAAGGTATGGACCACCACGGTCGCCATGGCCCTGGTCGACGAGGGCCTGCTCGAACTGGACGCGCCGCTCGTCTCCGTACTCCCCGAACTGCGGCTCGCCAACGAGGAACTGACCAATGGCGTGACGATCCGTCACCTCCTCGACCACACCAGCGGTATCGACGGCGACCTCTTCACCGACACCGGCCGGGGCGACGACTGCCTGGAGAAGTATGTCGCGCTCCTCGGCGACTCCACCCCCAACCACCCGCTCGGCGCCACCATGTCGTACTGCAACGCGGGCTTCACCCTGCTCGGCAGGGTGCTGGAAGTCGTCACCGGCGTCCAGTGGGACGAGCTGATGCGCGAGCGCCTGTTCCGTCCGCTCGGCCTGACGCACACCGCGACCCTGCCCGAGGAGGTCCTGCGCTTCCGCGCCGCCATAGGGCACCTGGGGGACCCGCCGGTACAGGCGCCGATGTGGGGGCTGATGCGTTCGGCGGGACCGGCCGGACTGATCTGCTCGACGCCGCGCGAAGTGCTGCGGTTCGCCCGGCTGCACCTCGACAACGGCGTCACCGAGGACGGCATCAAGATCCTCTCGGCCGAGGGCGTCACCGCCATGCAGACCAAGCAGGTCGAGCTTCCCGACCCGTACCTCCTGGCCCAGGCCTGGGGACTGGGCTGGTTCCTCGACACCTGGGACGGACACCGGGTGTACGGGCACGACGGCGGCACGATCGGGCAGAGCGCCTACCTGCGGGTGCTGCCCGACGCCGACCTGGCGATCTGCCTGCTCACCAACGGCGGCGACACCATGAGCCTCTACCGGGACGTGTTCGGGGAGATCGCCCAGGAGCTGGCCGGGGTCACGATGCGCGCCACGCTCGAACCGGCGACGGAACCGGTGGCGGTGGACCCCGCCGACTACGTCGGGGTGTACCAGCGGGTCTCCACCAGGGTGGAGATCGTGGAGCGGGACGGCGGCCTGGTGATGCTCGACCGGATCACCGGACCGCTGGCCGAACTGACCCCCGACACGGAGCAGGAGTACGAGTTGCACCCGGTCGAGCCCGGGCTGTTCGTCGTGCAGCGGCCGGGGTTCGAGCTCTGGGTCCCGGTCGTGTTCTACACACTCGCCGACGGCACGCCGTACATCCACCATGGCGGCCGCGCCACCCCCAAGGTGGGCTGACGTGACGATCGCCACCGCCCTGGAGGCCGGGCTGCCGGTACTGCTGGCCGACATCGAGGCACTGGTCCGCGCGGAGTCGCCCAGTGACGACCTGGCCGCCGTGGCCGACTGCGCCCGGCTCGTCGCCGGACTCGGTACCCGGCTCACCGGCTCGGCACCCGAGTGGCTCGACGGTTCGGGACGGCCCGCGCTGCGCTGGCGCTTCGGCTCCGGCGACCGGGTGCTGCTGCTCGGCCACTTCGACACGGTGTGGCCGGTGGGCTCCCTGGCCGGCCACCCCTTCGAGGTGGCCGGGGGACGGCTGACCGGACCCGGCTGCTTCGACATGAAGGCGGGCGTGGTGCAGCTGTTCCACGCGCTGTCGGTCCTCGACGACCTGGACGGGGTGTCGGTCCTGCTCACCGGCGACGAGGAGATCGGCTCCCCGACATCACGCGCCCTGATCGAGGCCGAGGCCCGCCGCACCCGGGCCGTACTCGTCCTGGAGGCGAGCGAGGGCGGCGCCCTGAAGACCGCGCGCAAGGGCGTGTCCGGCTACGAGCTGAACATCGGCGGACGGGCGGCGCACGCCGGACTCGAACCGCACCGCGGCGTCAACACGACCACCGAACTCGCCCACCAGGTGCTCGCGTTGTCCGCCCTCGCCGATCCGGCGACCGGCACCACGGTGACACCGACCGTGGCCTCCTCCGGCACCACTCGCAACACGGTGCCCGACACCGCCCGGCTGCTGGTCGACGTACGAGTGGAGACAGCCGCCGAACAGGACCGGGTGGACCACGCCGTGCGGGGTCTCGCACCGGTCCTCACGGGCGCCTCGCTCCAGCTCTCGGGCGGCCCGGACCGGCCGCCGCTCCAGGCGAGCGCGTCGGCGGAGCTGTTCGGACTCGCCCGGAACCACTACGCGGAACTGGGCTTCGGCACCCTGCGCGGCGTGGCGGTCGGCGGCGGATCCGACGGCAACATCACCGCCGGGGCGGGCACGCCCACCCTGGACGGCCTCGGGGCCGTCGGCGGCGGGGCGCACGCGGACGACGAGCACGTGCTCGTCGCCGAACTGCCCCGTCGCGCGGCGCTGGTGGCCTCTCTGGTGGCCTCGCTCGTGCGCGAGCCGCCGGCCGCCCCCGACCGGGTGAGACCGTGACCGGCACCGAGGCGGCTCGGGCGGCCGCCGCCGCGGAACTGGCCGCCCACCGCGCCGGCGTGACCGTCTCGGAGCTGCACGGGCTGGACGAGATGCAGGAGGCCTGCCGGGTACTGGACCGGATCTGGCGGCCCGATCCCGGCAACCCGTTGATCACCCCCGAACTGCTGAGGGTCTTCGCCCACTCCGGCAGCTACGTCGTCGGGATCCACCAGGACGGCCGGATGGTCGGTGTCTGCCTGGGTTTCCTGGCCACCGCCGGACTGCACTCGCACATCGCGGGGGTGGAGGGCACCGTACGGGGCCGCAATGTCGGCTACGCCGTCAAACTCCATCAGCGGGCCTGGGCCCTGGCCCGTGGCATCACCGCGGTCACCTGGACCTTCGACCCGCTGATCAGCCGCAACGCCTATTTCAACCTGGCCAAACTGGGCGCGGTGCCGACCGAGTACCTGGCCGACTTCTACGGGGCGATGCAGGACGAGGTCAACGCCGGGACCGAGACGGACCGGCTGCTGGTCCACTGGGAACTGGCTGGTGAACACGCCGTCGCGGCCGCCGCGGGCATGCCCCGCGTCATCACGGTCGACGGCGCGGGCGCGCACGCCGTGGTCGGCCTGGACGCCAAACCCGACGGCCGCCCCGCCGTCGGGCGCCGGGACGGGGACACCGTCCTGGTCCGGATCCCCGCGGAGATCGAGGCACTGCGCCGCGCCGACCCGCCCCTGGCCCGCGCGTGGCGGTACGAACTGCGCGAGGTACTCGGCGGCCTGATGGCCGAGGGGCACACCGTCACCGGATTCACCCGGGACGGCTGGTACGTGATCGACAAACGTCAGGAGAAGCAGGGATGAAGCTCGTCGGTGTGGAACTGCGCCGGATCGCGATGCCCCTGGTCGCGCCCTTCCGGACCTCCTTCGCCACCCTGACCAACCGGGAGATCCTGCTGGTCAGGGTCGAGACCGAGCACCACGAGGGCTACGGCGAATGCGTCACCATGGCCGATCCGCTGTACTCCTCGGAGTACACCGCGAGTGCGGCGGACGTCCTGCGGACGTATCTCGTGCCCGCGCTCGACGCCCTGCCGGCGCTCGACCCCTGGGCGGTCGCCCCGGCACTGGCGGCGTTCAAGGGGCACCGGATGGCCAAGGCCGCCCTGGAGACCGCGGTACTGGACGCCTGGCTGCGCGCCCATGACCTGTCGATGGGCCAGTGGCTGGGGGCGACGGCCGCACGGGTGCCGGCCGGGGTGTCGGTCGGCATCATGGACTCGATCCCCGCGCTCCTCGACGCCGTCGAGGGCTATCTGTCCGACGGCTATCTGAGGATCAAGCTGAAGATCGAGCCCGGCTGGGACGTGGAACCCGTGCGCGCGGTCCGGGAACGCTTCGGCGACGACGTGCTCCTCCAGGTGGACGCCAACACCGCGTACACCCTCGCCGACGCCCCACAGCTGGCCCGGCTCGACCCGTACGGGCTGCTGCTGATCGAACAGCCCCTGGACGAGGAGGACATCCGGGGCCATGCGGCCCTGGCCGAGCGGGTGCGCACCCCCATCTGCCTGGACGAATCCATCGTCTCCGCCCGTTCGGCGGCCGATGCCATCGCGATGGGTGCCTGTTCGGTCGTCAACATCAAGCCGGGGCGGGTCGGCGGCTATCTGGAGGCCCGGCGGATCCACGACGTGTGCGCCGCGCACGGCGTGCCGGTCTGGTGCGGCGGGATGCTGGAGACCGGCCTCGGCCGGGGCCGCCAACGTCGCTCTCGCCGCGCTGCCCGGCTTCACGCTGCCCGGCGACACCTCGGCCTCCGACCGGTACTACCGGACCGACATCACCGAACCGTTCGTGCTGAAGGACGGACATCTCGACGTTCCCCGCGCCCCGGGTCTCGGACTCTCGCCGGTCCCCGGGCAGCTGGCCGAGGTGACCGAATCGACGGAATGGATCAGCCGATGACGACCCTCCGGCCCGGCACCGCCCAGGCGCGGATCCGGGCGGCATTCGACGAGGCCGGGGTCCAGGGGTTCTTCTTCGCCCGCGAGATCGACGGCGACCGCACGATCGGCGTCCAAGCGGACGAACCGGTCTGCCTCGCCTCCGTGTTCAAGATTCCGGTCGCACTGGCCTACGCCCGCGAGGCCGCGGCGGGACGGCTGGGGAGGACCGAGCGCCATGCGGTGGACCCGCACTACCGTGACGGCGGCATCGGCACCTCCGGCTGTGCCGACGCGATCGAGATGAGCCTGCGCGACCTGGTCCACATGATGATGACGATGAGCGACAACGCCGCCACCGATGTCGTGCTGGACCGGGTCGGACTCGACACGGTCAACCGGATGCTCGCCGAACTGGGCCGGGAACGGACCCGCTTGATCGGCGGCTGTCGGGCCCTGACCGGATCGCTCTTCGCCGATCTCGGTGTGACCACCGAGGCCGAGGCGCACGAGAGGATGGCGGAACTGGCCGCACAGGAGCCGGGGAAGGCCCTGGAACTGTCGGTGTGCGTCCCCGAACGCACCACCCGGGGAACGGCTCGTGACATCGCCGAACTGCTGGCCGGTATCTGGCGCGACGAGGCGGGCCCCGCCGAAGCCTGCGCCGAGGTACGGGCCGTGATGTCCCGGCAGATCTGGCCGCACCGGCTGTCGTCCGGCTTCGACGACAGCTACCGCGTCGCCGGCAAGACCGGGACGCTGCCGGGCTGGCGCAACGAGGCCGGGGTGATCGAGGACCCCGGCGTCGGACGCTGGGCGGTGGCCGTCTTCACCCGGTCCGACAGGCCCGGCCTGCGCGATCCCCGGGCGGACCGGGTGATCGGGCAGGTGGCGGCCGTGGCCGTGGACGAACTCCGATCACCTACCTTGTGAGGATGACGGAGCAGCCGCGAGCCGTGCTCGGCCGGATCCTCAACGATCTGGGATCGACGTTGATCGAGGTGGTGGCCGGGGAAGCCGACCCGGCTCGTACCGTCACCGGAGTGCTCATCCAGGACCCCCTGGACGAACCGGCCAGGCTGCCCGGAGCGGTCGTGCTCGGCGTCGGCGTGTACGGCGCCGAGCCGGTGGCCGCCCTGGTCGACCGGGCCTCGGGGCTCGGCGCGGCGGCCGTGATAGTCCGGTCTCCGGTGCCGGTGGACGGACCGGTGTCCGTGGCGGCCGCACGGACGGGCGTGACGGTCCTGGGCCTGACTCCCGGCGCGTCCTGGGCCCAGGTGGCCACGCTGCTGCGGTCGCTGCTCGCGGCCGACGAACTGGGCACGGTGGGAGGCCCCGACGAGGCCGACGGCGCCGAGCCGCTCGCCGGCGACCTGTTCGCACTGGCCAACGCGACGGCCGGGCTGCTCGACGGGCCGGTCACCGTGGAGGACCGCGGCGGGCGGGTGCTGGCCTTCTCCAGCCGTCAGGACGAGGGCGACGACGCCAGGATCGCGACCATTCTCGACCGGCAGGTGCCCGCGGAGAAGCTGCGCGCCCTGGAGCAGCACGGGGCCTTCCAGGCCCTCTACCGCAAGGAGGAGCCCGTCTATGTGGCCGGCATCTCCGACAAACCCCGGGTGGCGATCGCCGTCCGCGCGGGCGGCGAGATCCTCGGCTCGATCTGGGTCGTGGTCGACGGACCGCTGAGCGAGGACCGTACGCAGGCCCTGCACGAGGCGGCGAAGGTGGCCGCCCTGCATCTGCTGCGCCACCGCACGGGCGAGGACGTCGAATGCCGGCTGCGGGCGGATCTGCTGGCCACGGTCCTGGAGGGCGGCACGCATGCCCCGCAGGCCGCGGTGCGGCTGGGTCTGTCCGCGCAGCCCGCCTGCGTACTGGCACTCGCCGTGACCGGTGAGCAGTCGGCACCCGACCGGGTGGCCGCGGGCCACCGCATCGCCGAGGCACTCGCCCTCCATCTGGCCGCCATCCATCCCCGTACCGCCGCGGCCTCGCTCGGGGGTGTCACCTACGCCGTGCTGCCCACGAGTTCGGACGAGCAGGCGCTACGGGTGGCCGAGGCGTTCCTCGGGCGCATAGGCAGCCGGGTGCCCGCCGTCATCGGCATCGGCCGGCTCGCCGCCCGGCCGGCCGAGCTGCGTCGCTCCCGTGCCGACGCGGACCGGGCGTTGCGGGTCCTCGGCTCCGGCCGCTCGCAGCGACGGTCCGCCCGGCTGTCGGACGTCTACGCCGCCTCGCTGCTGGAGGAACTGACGGACCGGATCGCCGCCGAGGAGGATCTCCCCGACGGCCCGGTCATCCGGCTGCGGGCCTACGACGCCCAGCACCACACCGCCCTCACGGACACACTGGAGGCATGGCTGAGCACCTTCGGCGACGTGGCCGCCGCCGCTGCCGCCGTACACATCCACCCCAACACCTTCCGCTACCGGCTCAAGCGGCTGGCCGTGGTGGCAGGCATCGACCTCGACGACCCGGAGGCGCGGTTCGAGGCGATGCTGCAACTGCGGCTGAGGCCGCCGCACCCGTGACCCGGTCCCGCGGTCGCCGTGACACGCAAATCCGTCCGGGCCCCGGGCGGGCGCGAGGATGAAAGAGTTCTCGCAGCCGGACACGTCGACGCCCGCAGGCCCGTGTGTCGGGCCACCGAGTATCCGCATGTCGACGATGGGACAGATGCCATGCCTCTCAAGGGCGAGTATGAGCCGAGCCCCGCGCAGTGGGTCCGCGATCAGGTCGAGCTGTTCGAGGGCTCCGGCGGTACGGAGGGGACCACGATGCGGGGCCTGCCGGTCATCATCCTGACCACCCGTGGTGCCAGGAGCGGCAAGATCCGCAAGACCCCGCTCATGAGGGTCGAGCACCGCGGCACGTACGCCGTGGTCGCCTCGCAGGGCGGTGCCCCCAAGCACCCCGTCTGGTACCACAACATCGCGGCCGACCCCCGTGTGGAGCTGCAGGACGGCCCCGTCCGCCAGGACATGAACGCCCGTGAGGTCACGGGCGAGGAGAAGGCCCTGTGGTGGCAGCGTGCGGTCGAGGCGTTCCCCGACTACGCCGACTACCAGCTCAAGACCGACCGGCAGATCCCGGTCTTCGTCCTGGAAGCGGCGGACGAGCCGCACTGACGACCGCCCGGGGGGAGGCGCGGGCCGGACGCCCGCCGGGCCTTCCCCGGGGGCGGTGGCCGGGCGAGTCCTGGGCACTGTCAGCGGTGCTCCGATCCCGCCCCGCCTGCCGGACGGGTGGGGCGGGTGCCCGTCATCCGCCGGAAGCCGGGGACGCTCCGGCCGTGTCCCCGCGGGTCACCGCCCACACGAGGAGCGTGAGCGAGCTGATCACGGCGCCGAGAACGCACACCGCACCCCAGCCGGCCATCGCGTAGACGGTTGTCGAAGCGAGGGCGCCACGCGCACGCGGACCTCTCCGCCCCCGGACGGTCGATCAGGACGCGCGTCCGCCCGGCCCCCGCGCTCCAATGGACGGGTGACCGCGCCCCCCGACGACTGCCTCGCGCGCAACGAGTGGCTCTGCGGCGCCTATCTGACCAGCCGTCGCGAGATTCTCTGGGACGCCGTGGTCGAGCACCTTCAGCTCACCGCGGTCTCCGTACTCATCGGGCTGGTCCTCGCCGTTCCGCTCGCCCTGGCGGCACGCCACCGCCGCTGGGCGGCGGGCCCCGTCCTCGGTGTCACGACGATCCTCTACACCGTGCCGTCGCTCGCCATGTTCTCGCTGCTGCTGCCGGTGTACGGCCTCTCCGCCTCGCTCGTCGTCGCCGGTCTCGTCCTCTACTCGCTCACCCTCCTCGTCCGGAACATCCTCGCCGGACTGCGCGCCGTACCCGAGGAGACCGGGCAGGCCGCACGCGGCATGGGGTACGGCCCTGTCCGGCTCCTCCTGGCCGTGGAGCTTCCCCTCGCCCTGCCCGCCGCCATGGCCGGACTGCGCATCGCGACCGTCTCCACGGTCTCCCTGGTCACGGTCGGCGCGATCGTCGGCCACGGCGGGCTCGGCAATCTCATCTACTCCGGGATGAACACCTACTTCAAGGCCCAGGTGCTCACCGCATCCGTCCTCTGCGTCGTCATCGCCGTCGCCGCCGACCTGCTGCTCCTTCTCGCGCAACGCGTCCTGACCCCCTGGACCCGGAGGCAGTCGTGAACACCCTCGCCGACGCCTGGTCCTGGCTCACGGCCCCGGCGCACTGGTCCGGCGACGACGGCATCTGGAACAGGCTCGGCCAGCATCTGTTCCTCACCGTGGTCTGCCTGCTGATCAGCTGCCTGATCGCGCTGCCCGTCGCCCTGGTCCTCGGCCATCTCGGCAGGGGCGGCGCGCCGGCCGTCAACATCTCCAACATCGGCCGCGCCGTCCCCACCTTCGCCGTGCTGGTGCTGCTGCTCCTCACGCCGATCGGCAGGTACGGCGAGTGGCCGACCGTCATCGCGCTCGTGCTCTTCGCCGTCCCGCCGCTGCTCACCAACGCCTACGTCGGCGTGCGCGAGGTCGATCGCGATGCCGTACGGGCGGCCAGGGGGATGGGCATGACGGGCCGGCAGGTGATGCTGGGCGTCGAGATTCCGCTCGCCCTGCCGCTGATCCTCACCGGCGTCCGGATCGCCGCCGTCCAACTCGTCGCGACCGCCACCCTCGCGGCGCTGGCGGGCGGCGGGGGACTCGGCCGCATCATCACCGCGGGCTTCAACCTCGCCTCCACGGCACAGGTGGTCGCCGGGGCGGTCCTCGTCGCCGCCTTCGCCCTGATCGTCGAAGGGCTCTTCGAAGCGGCGCAACGGCTCGTCCCCGACCGCTCCCGCGGCGGGGAATCCGGGTGAGCCCGCGCGCAGCCCTCCCCGCACTGGCGGTGCTCCTGTTGGCAGCGGCCTGCTTCACCGGGCCCTCCCTGGAGGACCGGGGCGAGGTCACCGCACCGCCGGGCGACAGCAAACACCTCACCATCGGCTCCGCGGGCTTCACCGAGAGCGATCTGCTCGCCCAGATGTACGCGGCACTGCTCGGCCGGGCCGGCTACTCCACGGAGATCATCTCCGTCGGCAACCGCGAGATCTACGAACCGGCGCTGGAGAGCGGCCAGATCGACGTCGTACCGGAGTACGCCGCCACCTTCGCCGACTGGCTGAACGCCAAGCGGAACGGTGCCGACGCGGCCCCCGTCGGATCGCCCGATCTCGCCGCCACCATGAAGGCCCTGCGCTCCCTCGTGGCGCCCCGCGGCCTCACCGTCCTCGACCCCGGGCGGGCCATCGACCAGAACGCCTTCGCGGTCGCCGCCCCGTACGCGGCGAAGCACCACCTGAGGACGCTCGGCGACCTGGGCAGGTCGAAGCTGCCCGTACGCCTGGCCGCCGGCGACGAGTGCGTGCAGCGCCCCTACTGCGCACCCGGGCTGAAGAAGACGTACGGCATCCGCATCACGGCCGTGGACCCCAAGGGAGTCGGCACCACCCAGGCCAAACAGGCCGTGCAGAACGGTCAGGACCAGATGGTCCTGACCACCACCACCGACGCCACCCTCGACAACTTCGGCCTCGTCCTGCTCGCCGACGACAAGCACCTGCAGAACGCCGACTACCTCGTCCCCGTCGTCAACCGGTCCCGGGCCGGCGGCGAGGGCGTGCGCAGGGCGCTGGACCGGCTCAACACCGTGCTCACCACCGCCGACCTGGCCCGGCTCGACGAGCAGGTCGACAGCTGGCGACGGCTGCCCGAGGACGTGGCACGTGCCTACCTGGAGTCCAAGGGCCTCGTCCCGCGAGGCTGAGGGCCGTCCCCCGGATCAGGCCCGCAGTTTTCCGGGCAACCAGCCCAGCTGCACGGCCTGCTGGAACGGTCCGCCGCCCTCGTGGTCGTTGAAGTCGTACACCTCGATGGCCTTGTCCTGGTGGGCGTAGGCGTTGAAGGCGGCGAAGACGGTCGAGGGCGGGCAGGTCATGTCCTCCAGCGCCGTGGAGAACAACGCCGGTGCCCGCCCGCGTGCGGCGAAGTGCACCCCGTCGAAGTAGGACAGGGTGGCCCTCGCCCGCTCGGCCCGGCCCCGGTGCGTCTTGAGGTAGCTGCCCACCTCGCGGTACGGGTTCCGGTCGGTGACGGTGAGCGCACGCGGAAAGTCGCACAGGAACGGGACGTCCGGTGCGATCGCCGCGAGATCGGGAATCAGGCCGCCGACGGCGAGCGTGATGCCGCCGCCCTGACTCACCCCGACGGCCGCGGTGCGCGCCGCGTCGGTCAGCGGATGAGAGCGGGCCGCCTCCACCGCACGCACCGCGTCGGTGAACACCCGCCGGTAGTAGAACCCGTGCGGGTCCTCGATACCGCGGGTCATGAAACCGGGGTACGAAGGCGCACTGCCCACCGGGTCGGCGGTGTCCCCGACGAGCCAGCCGCTGCCCTGTCCCCGGGTGTCCATCACGAAGTGGGCGAAACCGGCCGACGCCCAGAGCAGATGGGTGTGGGCCAGGCCCCGCCCGCCGCCGTAGCCGATGAACTCCACGACCACCGGCAGCGGTTTCGTGGTGCCGGCCGGAAGCACGAACCAGCCCTTGACCGGGTGCCCGCCGAAGCCCGCGAACGTCACGTCGTACACGTCGACGGTCGTGAGTCCCGTGTCCGTACGCAGCTCGAACCGGGCGTCGAGGTCGTGGGAACCGGCCTCGTCGAGGGTCTTCGACCAGAATGCGTCGAAGTCCTCCGGCTCCACCGACCGGCTGCGGTAGTCGCGCAGCTCGTCGAGGGGCAGATCGAACAGGGACATGCGGGACCGCCTTCTTCGCGGGGTGAAGGATCACCGTGGCCATGGCTGATCACACCGTACGGGGGCGGACGGTGTGCCGCCGAGGACGTCGCGCTCCACGAGGCGGGCGACCGGCTCCAGGGGCCATCGGTGTGGACCGGGCGGCCCGCGGGCGATGCGAAAACACGTTGCCCGCGGTCCTGGGGGCTGCGACGCTCCCTCCCATGCCCGACAACGATTCCAGCGGTCCGCAGCATCAGGTCGCCGCCCTCTTCTCGCACGGCCGTCTGACGGCGATCCCCCGCAAGACGGCCCGCCGCGAGCAGGTGCTGGTCCACCTCGCCGAGACGCTCTTCGAGCGGGACCGGACCTACACCGAGCGCGAGGTCAACGAGGCACTGCTCACGGTGCACGAGGACTGCTCGGCACTGCGCCGCCACCTGGTCGTCGCCGGTCTGCTGGTCCGGCCCAAGGACGGCAGCAGTTACCGGCGCGGCCGGTAGGACGGGCGGCCGGGGCGCGCGCACAGAACGGCATGTCCCGGCCGGCCGGGCCGCGCCCACGACCGCTTCCTACGCGTCCGACACCGAGTCGAACTGCACCTCGTGCCGTCCCACCCCTCGCGCGTCCGCATCCACCGAGCGGCGCAGCGCCTCGTGGAGCCCGGCCGGGGTCAGCACGCCGAGGAACCGTGACCCCTCCAGCACCGCGACCCACCCCGCGTCGTGCTGAAGCATCTCGCTGAACGCCCGCTTCAGCGAGGCGCCGACCGGCACCCAGGCGTCCATCCGGCGGGCCAGTTCGCCGACCGTGCCGTGCTCCCCGGCGATCCGCAGCGCGTCCGCCGACACCCAGCCGTGCAGATCACCCGCACCGTTCAGCACCACCGCCCACCGGGCACCCGCACCGCTCAGCCGTGCCGCCGCCGACCGGACCGGTTCGTCCAGCCGGGCGACCGGCGGCTCCTCCAGATCGTCGGGCTCGATCGCGGTCACCGAAAGGCGCTTCAGACCCCGGTCGGTGCCGACGAACCGTGCCACGTAGGGGGTGGCGGGAGACCCGAGCACGGCCCCCGGGCTGTCGAACTGCTCGATGCGCCCGGCCCCGTACACCGCGATGCGGTCGCCCATCCGGACAGCCTCCTCGATGTCATGGGTCACCATCAGGACCGTCTTCCTGACCGTCCGCTGCAGGCTCAGGAATTCGTTCTGCAGCCGCTCCCGCACCACCGGGTCGACCGCACCGAACGGCTCGTCCATCAGCAGCACCGGCGGATCGGCGGCCAATGCCCGCGCCACGCCCACCCGTTGGCGCTGGCCTCCGGAGAGCTGCGCGGGATAGCGGGAACCGTACGTCTTCGGGTCGAGGCCCACCAGATCCAGCAGTTCGGCCGCCCGCCGCCGCGCCCTCGCCCGTTTCCAGCCGATCAGCGCGGGAACGGTCGCGGTGTTGTCCAGGACCGTGCGGTGCGGGAAGAGCCCGACCTGCTGGATGACGTACCCGATCCGGCGGCGCAGCCGCACCGGGTCGACGCCGGAGATGTCCTGGCCGTCGACCAGGATCCGGCCGGACGACGGCTCGATCAGCCGGTTCACCATCATCATCGTGGTGGTCTTGCCGCAGCCGGACGGTCCGACGAGGGTGACCAGTTCTCCCTCGGCGACTTCGAAGGAGAGTCCGTCGACCGCGCTCGTCCCGTCCGGATAGACCTTGCCGACCTGCTCGAACCGGATCATGCCTGCACGGTAGGAGGCCCCCGGGCCTGCCGCACACGGGCCGCGACTGTCCGTGTCACGGCCGTGTGCTGAACTGTCCGTGGCACATCTGATTCAGGAGCACCTCGTGAGCAGCTACCGGCAGCCCGGCATCGTCTTCACCGACCGCTATTTCACCGTCCCGCTCGATCACACCGATCCGGGCGGTGAGCAGATCGAGGTCTTCGGCAGGGAGGCCGTGGCCGGCGGCAGGGCCGGGGAGGAACTGCCCTGGCTGGTCTATCTGGAGGGCGGCCCCGGCTTCGGCGCCCGGCGCTTCATCGGCACGGAGGCATGGCTGGGACGGGCCGTGCAGGAATTCCGGGTGCTGCTCCTCGACCAGCGTGGCACCGGCCTGTCCACCCCGGCCAACCGGCAGACCCTGCCACTGCGCGGAGGTCCGCGCGAGCAGGCCGACTACCTGGCCCACTTCCGGTCCGACAACATCGTGCGCGACTGCGAGCTGATCCGTCCGCAGCTGACCGGAGGCGAACCGTGGACGGTCCTCGGCCAGTCCTTCGGCGGCTTCTGCGCCGTCCGCTACCTGTCGGCCGCCCCCGAAGGGCTCAGGACCGTCCTCATCACCGGCGGGCTGCCCTCGCTGGACGCACATGCCGACGACGTCTACCGGGCCGCCTACCCGCGGATCGAGCGCAAGGTCGCCGCCCACTACGCCCGCTACCCGCAGGACGTCGAGCGCGTCCGCGAGATCACCGCTCACCTCGCGGAGCACCGCCCACAGAGCGCGGGACACCGTCTGACGCCCGAGGGGTTCCAGTCCCTCGGCATCATGCTGGGCGGCGGCACCGGCAGTCACCAGCTGCACTACCTGCTGGAGAACGCCTTCGTCCGCACGCCGTTCGGCACCGAGCTCTCCGACACGTTCCAGGAGGCCATGCGCACGGCGAGCTCGTTCGCCGGACATCCGCTGTACGCGCTGATGCACGAGGCGATCTACGGCCAGGGCGAGCGGCCCACCGGATGGGCCGCCGAGCGGGTCCGTGCCGAATTCCCGCAGTTCGACGCGGTCACGGCGCTGGAGGGCGACGGCCCGGTGCTCTTCACCGGTGAGAGCATCCATCCCTGGCACTTCGAGGTCGACCCGGCGCTGCGCCCGCTGCGCGAGACCGCGGAACTGCTGGCCTCCCGTACCGACTGGGCCCCGCTGTACGACCCCGAGCGCCTGGCCGCCAACGAGGTGCCGGTCGCCGCCGCCGTCTACCACGACGACATGTACGTCGACACCGGTCACGCACTCCGCACGGCGGCGGCGATCCGTGGGCTGCGTACCTGGGTGACCGACGAGTACGAGCACGACGGGCTGCGTGCCGGGGGACCGCGGGTACTGGACCGGCTGCTCGCCCTGGCCCGGGACGAGGTCTGAGCCGTTTCCGCAACGGGAGGAGCCGGTCGCACCAGGTGCGACCGGCTCCTCCCGTTGCGTGGCCCGTCAGCTCCGGAGGGCGTCCAGCGTCGCGTCCAGGCTCGCGGCCGAGCGCGGGGCGCGGTTGTACGGAAGCTTCGACAGGGCCGCCGCCATCCCGCACGTGTTGGTCACGGCGGAGACGACGAGCCCGGAGCCGATGCCCGCCGTGAGCCAGCGCGCGGCCGGGAAGCGCACCCCGGCCAGCAGGCCGGCGACCACCAGCGAACCCGCGGCGAGCCGGACCTGACGGTCCATCGGCCAGGTCGCCCGGGCCCCGGCCGGACGGTCGAGATCGCGGCCCTCGCCCTCCCACGCGGAGGTGCCGCCCGACAGGGTCACGGCGTCGATGTCGGCCGCCGCGAGAATGTCGCAGGCCCGGGTGGAGCGGACACCGGAGGCACACACCATGAGGAGTGAGCCGCGGGCCGCGGCGGACTTCAGGGCGGGCACGGCCTCGGGGAGGCGGTCCAGCGGGATGTTCAGAGCACCGGGAACGTGCCCGGAGGCGTATTCGCCGGGGGCTCGCACATCGATGACGGTGAGCTCCGCGAGACGGGCCGCGGCCTGGGCCGGGGAGAGGGAGTCGGGGCTGGTCACGAGAAGTGTTTCCTTTCGTTCACCGGGGATGAGGAGGGACTCGGCCACTCCTTCCCCATTCAGGTTAGAATACCCCTCGGGGTATCAGGAGGAGGATGTTGTGGAACTCGACATGGCGGCCGACGAACTGAAATCGGTTCTCAACCGCCTTCGCCGCGCTCAGGGCCAGCTCGCCGGGATCATCAAGATGATCGAGGAGGGCCGGGACTGCGAGGACGTCATCACGCAGATGGCGGCCGTCTCCCGGGCGCTCGACCGGGCCGGATTCGCGATCATCGCGACGGGCCTGCAGCACTGCATGGCCGACGGCGGCACCGAACCGGCGGACCGCGAGCAGATGCGGGCGCGACTGGAGAAGCTCTTTCTCTCGCTGGCCTGAGTCGGGCCGGGAGCCGGCCGCCGGGGGGCGACGCCGTGGCTCATGTCACGGCGTCGACGAGCATGACGACGGCCACGGCCAGCAGCGCCGCGCCGAAGATCCGTTGCAGCGCCGCCGTGGACACCTTCGCGGCCAGGCGCTGCCCGTCCCAGGCCCCGAGCACCGCCGTCGCCGCGAACGGGGCGATCACCGTCCAGTCCAGCGCGGTCGGTGTGGCGAGGCGGGTGACCAGGGCGGCCGTGGAGTTCACCGTGATGACCAGCAGGCTGGTGCCCACCGCCGCGCTCATCGGGACGGCCACGACGGCGACCAGCGCGGGCACCGCGAGAAATCCGCCGCCCACGCCGAGAAACCCGGTCACGGCACCGAGTCCGGCGCCCGCCCCTGCGGCCCGCCCGGCGGACACGGAGTCCTGGGGCGTCGGCCCGGTCCGGGGGCGGAGCATCCGTACGGCGGCGACCACCGCGAGCCCGGCGAATGCCGCGGTGAGCACACCGGACGGAATCCGCGCGGACAGCGCCCCGGCGAGCGCGGCCGGAACGATACCGGCCGCCGCGAAGAGCCCTCCGGTGCGCCAGCGGACCCTGCCTTCCCTGGCATGGGCGACCAGCCCGGTGAGGGACGTGACGATCACGATGAGCAGGCCGGCGGTGGTGGCGGCGGCCGGGGTGAAGCCGAGCAGGTAGATCAGCGCGGGAACGGCGAGTACGCTTCCGCCGCCGCCCAGCCCACCGAGCGCCAGACCCACCACCGCCCCGGCGGTCAGCGCCAGGATCAGTGTGCTCATGCGACGGTTCCCGCCGCGCCGCGCCGGTCGCGCACGGGCAGTCCGTCGGCGGCCCACGCGGTCATGCCGCCCGCGACGTGGACGGCCTGTGAGCCGCGGTCGGCGAGTATCCGGGCCGCCCGCCGGGACCGGTTGTCGAGGCGGCAGATCACCATCACCTGACGGCCCCGCGCCGAGGCCGGCAGCGAGGCGCCCTCGGCGAGCCGGGACAACGGCGGATGGACCGCATCCGGCGCGTGCCCGGCGTGCCACTCGGACGATTCACGTACGTCGAGCAGCACCGCCGTGCCGTCGGCGGTCCGCCGGGCGGCCTCGGCCGGGGTCAGGCGGCCGGGGCCGCGACGGAAGAAGGACATCAGGGAAGACATGGAGATCGTTCCTCGGGTGCGGGTGCTGGGTGCCGATGTCCTGCGGTCAGGCCGCGGGCATGGGGGAGTCGGCGGAAGCGGGGACGGTCAGGCTCAGGCCCGCCGCTGCCGCCGCATCGAAACCGTCGTCGACGGCCACCACCTCACGCCCCGCCGCATCCAGCAGCGACGCCGCGATCGCCGCCCGCATCCCGCCCGCGCAGTGCACCCACACGACGCCCGGCGGCACCTCGTCCAGCCGTCGGGGCAACTCGTGGACCGGGATGTGAACCGCCTCCGTGAGGGCGCCGGTGCTCTGTTCGGCGTTCCTGCGCACATCGAGAACCACCAGGTCCTCGCCGCGCGCCCGAGCCGCCGCCAGGCCCGCGAAGTCGGACCTGCGGAAGGACCGCAGTTCTGCGGGCTCGCGCACCCAGTCCTCGGGGTCACCGGTGGCCGCGGCCACCGGCCGGCCCATGGCGACTCGCGACAACTCCCGCTGTGCTTCCGCAACTTCGGCGGCCGTGTTCGACAGCAGAGTGACCGGCTTCCCCCACGGGATCAGCCAGGCCAGATAGGTCGCGAGCTGTCCCTCGCCCTCGAAATTGAATGATCCGGCGACATGACCCTCGGCGAACGCCACCCGGCTGCGCAGATCCACCACCCACTCGCCCGCGGCCAGCCGGCGGGCGATCTCCTCCGCATCGGCCGTGCCGGGCGGGGTCAGATCGAGCGGATCGGGGCCCGCCGCGTTGGCCGGTCCCATGTGCGCGTAGTAGGCGGGTATGTCGTCGAGGCCGGCGAGCAGCTCGGCGACAAAGGTGTCCACGTCCTTGACCAGTGCGTCGTTGTACGTGCGCTCGTCGCCGATGGTCGTCGCTGTTCCCTCGGCCTGCGAGGAGGAACAGAAGCTGCCGAAGCCATGTGTCGGCAGCACGGGAACGGCGTCTTCGAGCTCGTCGGCGAGCCGGTGCGCGGAGGCGTGCTGGGCGCGGGCCAGTTCGGCGGTGAGCCGCGGTTCCACCAGGTCGGGCCGCCCCACGCTGCCGATCAGCAGCGAGCCTCCGGTGAAGGCGGCGACGGCGCGGTCGTGCTCCTCCAGCACGTACGAGGTGTGGTGCGGGGTGTGCCCGGGAGTGGCGAGCGCGCGCAGGGCGAGGCCGTCGTCGACCGGTGCCGTGTCGCCGTCGGCGACCGGAACGCGGGTGAAGGAGACCTCCGCCGCGGCCGGCACCAGGTACCGGGCCCCGGTGATACGCGCCAGTTCCAGACCGCCGGTCACGTAGTCGTTGTGCAGATGCGTCTCCACCACCAGGGCGATCCGCACACCGCGCCGGGCGGCCGCCGAGATGACCCGGTCGATGTCGCGCGGCGGATCCACGACCACGGCGGCCCGCCGGCCGCCCGCCAGATAGCTGCGGTTGCCGAGGCCCGTCGTCTCCATGGTGTCGACGAAGAACATGACACGGCTCCTTTCGGATTCATTTTACCCCGGGGGGTATCTGTCCTCCAGATTAGCACCCATACCCCTGGGGGTATTTCTGGGTGGAGTGAAGCGTGTGGATGTTCTCCGCCACGTGCGCATGGATGCTGCTTCTGATGGCAAAAGCGCAGGTCCGCGTGTTGATGTTGTCCAGACCATTGACATGTCATCGACGCGATGTTGAATTCAGTGTTGTTGTGTTGTGCGACTCCGGTGACCTGAGTGATCAATGGAGGACCTGTGACGCCACGCCCACCCCGTCTCACCGCGTTCGGTCTGGCGGCGACCCTGTTCGCAGGCGGTCTGCTGGCCGCCGCGCCGCCCGCCCGGGCAGCCGGCAGCGCCCCGACCGCCGTCCCGGCGAAAGCCGCGGAGGGGCGGCGGACCCCCGCCATCACGCCGACCCCGCAGTCCGTGAAGAGCCGGCCCGACCGGATCACCATCAGCCCCACCGTCACCCTGGTGGTGGGCCCGGTCTGCGACGAGCCGTCCCTGAAGGTGGTGGAGGCCGCGTTGCGCCGGGCCGGCGCGCAGCGCGTCGTACGCGGCGACAGACCCGGCAGGAGCGGGCTCACCGTCCATGTCGGTGACTCCGCCGCGCTCGCCGCCCAGCACCTCGACGGGCCGTCCGCGCTGCCCGCCGACGGTTATGTCCTCGGTGTCGGCGCCGGGCGCATCGTCCTCGCCGGCAAGGACACCACCGGCACGTACTACGCCGCGCAGACCCTGCGTCAAGTCCTGCCGCAGGCCGAGCGCCCGGGTGCCGAGGTCGCCGGACTCGCCGTGCGGGACTGGCCCGGCACCGCACTGCGCGGCGTCATCGAGGGCTTCTACGGCACCCCGTGGTCGCACGAGGCCCGGCTCGACCAGCTCGACTACTACGGCGAGCACAAGATGAACATCTATGTGTACTCGCCGAAGGACGACCCGTATCTCCGCGCGAAGTGGCGCGACGCCTACCCCGCCGACCGGCTGGCCCAGATCAAGGAGCTCACCGGCCGGGCCGTCGAGCGGCACGTCGAGTTCACCTACGCGCTCTCGCCCGGCCTCTCCGTCTGCTACAGCTCGGATGCCGACGCCAAGGCCCTGGTCGACAAGTTCCAGACGATGTGGGACATCGGCGTACGGACCTTCGCCGTGCCGCTCGACGACATCAGCTACACCGACTGGAACTGCGCCGAGGACAAGGCGAAGTGGGGGACCGGCGGCGGTGCGGCGGGTGCGGCGCAGGCCCATCTGCTCAACCGGGTCAACAAGGAGTTCATCTCCACCCACCCGGGCGCCCAGCCGCTCCAGATGGTCCCCACCGAGTACTACGACGTCGCCGCGTCGCCGTACAAGAAGGCGCTGGCCGAGCAGCTCGACCCCGATGTCCTCGTCGAATGGACCGGGGTCGGTGTCGTCGCGCCGACCATGACTGTCGCACAGGCCGAGGCCGCCCGCACGGTCTTCGGCCACCCGATCCTGACCTGGGACAACTACCCGGTCAACGACTACGCGACCAGCCGGTTGCTGCTCGGGCCGTTCAATGGACGGGAGAAGGGGCTGCCCGGCAGGCTGGCCGGGATCACCGCCAACCCGATGATCCAGCCGTACGCCTCGAAGATCGCGCTCCACACCGTTTCCGACTACGCCTGGAACGACGCCGCGTACGACCCCCGCACCTCATGGAGCGAGGGACTGAAGGAGTACGCGGGCGCAGACCCCCGTACCGAGAAGGCGCTGCGGGCCTTCGCCGACGCCAACTACAGCTCGGCCCTCAACAAGGACCAGGCCCCCGAACTGGCGGCGGAGTTCGCCGGCTACTGGGCCTCCGGCGACGCCGCGCGGCTCAGCTCGGTGCTCGCTGTGCTCGGCTCCGCCCCCGACCGGTTGCGGGGCCACCTCCCGGACCGCGGCTTCATCGCCGACTCCGGCCCCTGGCTGGACGCCACCGAGTCCTGGGCCGCTGCCGCCCGGACCGCCCTGGGCATGGTCGAGGCGGCCCGCGCCGGAAAGGGCGCACGGGCCTGGGAACTCCGGCAGCAGCTGCCCGCGCAGGTCGCCGCGGCGAAGTCCTTCACGTACACGGGCCTCGACGGCCACGAGGTGCCGGTCGTCGTCGGGGACGGGGTACTGGACCGGTTCATCGACGCCGCCAAGGCCGAGCACGACCGGATCCTCGGGATGAGCGGGCGGCCCTCGGTGTCGACCAGCCTGGGCACGTACCAGAGCAATACGCCCGCGCGGATGCTGGACGGTGACGACTCCACCTACTTCTGGAGCGACGGGGCGCCCGCCGCCGGTGACCGGATCACCGTGGACCTGGGCCGGGCGCGGGACATCGGCGACATCACCCTCGCCATGGCCAAGCCCGGCAGCACCGAGGACTACCTCCACGAGGGGGTGCTGGAGTACTCGGCCGACGGGCAGAGCTGGCAGCTGCTCGCCGCCTTCTCCGGGAGGCCGGACGTCACCACGGCCGCGCCCGCCGGAACGAAGGCCCGCTACGTGCGGGCGCGGGCGACCGCGGGCCAGGACAGCTGGCTCGTCGTACGGGAGTTCGCCGTCGCCACCGAGGACGGAGCGGTGACCGGCGGACCGCCCGCCGCGCCCGGATCCTCGCTGCGGGCGGCATCCGACGGGGACCCGTCCACCGTCTACCGGGCGGCACGTGCCCCGGAGGCCGGGGAGGCGCTGGAGATGGGGCTCGTCGCCGAACGCCCCGTGCGCTCCGTCACCGTCCTCCAGCCGAGCGGGGCCGTGGGCCGCGCCGATATCCAGCTGCGGGACGCCGGCGGGGAGTGGCGGACCGTCGGTTCGCTCGACGGCCCGTACACCGAAGTGACCGTCGGGGGCGGCGCGGCCGATGCCGTACGCCTCGTCTGGAGCGCAGGGTCGGCGGCGCCGCAGATCGCCGAAGTGGTGGCCCGGCAGGGCTGAGGACCGCCCGACGTGCCGTGGCCGGGCCGACGCCGTCCGCCGCCCCTCGTGAGTCCATCCCACGCCCGGCCCGGCCCGAACCTCTTCGGGCCGGACCGGGCGCATCCATGTGCGCAGCCGCCCGGAACCGGAACGGCACGTTGTTCCCAGAGAGGCAAGCGACCGCTTAGTATGCGTCGGAGCAGTGGTAACGCCGACAGTTGTGGAGGCCCCTCATGCAGGCATGGCGAGTGCACCGGAACGGTGAGCCGAGCGAGGTGATGCGGCTCGAGGAGACCGACCGGCCCACGCCCGACGACGGGCAGGTGCTCATCGAGGTACTCGCGGCGAACGTCAACTTCCCCGACGCGCTTCTGTGCCGCGGCCAGTACCAGGTGCGGCCGCCGCTGCCGTTCACCCCCGGCGTGGAGATCTGCGGCCGGACACCGGACGGGCGGCGGGTCCTGGCCACCCCCGCCCTGCCGAACGGGGGGTTCGCCGAGTATGTCGTCGCGGACGAGGCGGCCCTGCTGCCCGCCCCGGAGGACCTCGACGACGCCGAGGCGGCCGCCCTGCACATCGGCTATCAGACCGGCTGGTTCGGCCTGCACCGCCGGGCACGTCTCCAGGCGGGCGAGACGCTCCTCGTCCACGCCGCGGCCGGTGGTGTCGGCAGCGCGGCCGTCCAGCTGGGAAAGGCCGCCGGAGCCACCGTCATCGGCGTCGTGGGAGGCCCGGAGAAGGCCAGGGCCGCCCGCGAGCTCGGCTGCGACCTGGTCGTCGACCGCCGCAGCGAGAACATCGTCGCCGCCGTCAAGGAAGCCACCGGCGGACGTGGCGCCGATGTCGTGTACGACCCGGTCGGCGGCGACGCGTATGCCCTGTCCGTGAAGTGCATCGCCTTCGAGGGCCGGGTGGTCGTCGTCGGCTTCGCCAGCGGCGTCATCCCCACCCCGGCGCTGAACCACGCCCTGGTCAAGAACTACTCGATCGCCGGGCTCCACTGGGGCCTGTACACCACCCAGGACCCGGCAGCCGTCCGTGCCTGCCACGACGAACTCACCCGCCTATCGGCCCAGGGCGTCATCAAGCCGCTGATCAGCGAGCGGGTACCGCAGGCCGGGGCCGCGGCCGCCGTCCAGCGGGTCGCCGACGGCACCAGCACCGGCCGGATCGTCGTCCTCCCGACAGGAGCCTCCCGATGACACCCCCCGACGCGGCCGAACTCCGCCGCCGCACCCAGGGCCTGCTGGCCGCCCACCCGCCGGCCACCACCGACCGCACCGACTTCCTCAAGGCCCGCTTCGACGCCGGACTGGCCTGGGTGCACTATCCGGCCGGCCTCGGCGGCCTCGACGCGCCGCGCTCCCTGCAATCCGTCGTCGACGCCGAACTCGCCGCCGCGGATGCTCCCGACAACGACCCGCGCCGGATCGGCATCGGGCTCGGCATGGCCGCGCCCACCATCCTCGACTACGGCACCGACGAACAGAAGCAGCGCTTCCTGCGGCCGTTGTGGGTCGGCGAGGAGGTCTGGTGCCAGCTCTTCAGCGAACCGGGCGCGGGCTCCGACCTCGCCGCCCTCGGTACCCGCGCCGTCCGCGACGGCGAGGACTGGGTGGTCGACGGTCAGAAGGTCTGGACATCCAGCGCCCATCTGGCCCGCTGGGCGATCCTGATCGCCCGCACCGACCCGGACCAGCCCAAGCACCGCGGCATCAGCTACTTCATCTGCGACATGACCGACCCCGGTGTCGAGGTCAGACCATTGCGCCAGATCACCGGCGAGGCCGAGTTCAACGAGGTCTTCCTGACCGGTGTACGCATCCCGGACAGCAGGCGTCTCGGCCCGGTGGGCGAGGGCTGGAAGGTGGCCCGGACCACCCTGATGAACGAGCGGGTCTCCATCGGCGGAGCACGCATCCCGCGCGAGGGCGGCATGATCGGCCCGCTCGCCCGCACCTGGCGCGAACGCCCCGAGCTGCGCACCCACGACCTCCACCAGCGCCTGCTGGCCCTCTGGGTCGAGGCCGAGGTCGTCAGGCTCACCGGTACCCGGCTGCGCCAGCAGCTCGTCGCCGGGCAGCCCGGCCCCGAGGGTTCCGGGATGAAGCTCGCCTTCGCCCGCCTCAATCAGGAGATCAGCGGCCTGGAAGTGGAACTCCTCGGCGGGGAAGGTCTGTTGTACAGCGACTGGACCATGCGCCGCCCGGAGCTCGTCGATTTCACCGGACGCGACGCCGGTTACCGCTATCTCCGGTCCAAGGGCAACTCGATCGAGGGCGGCACCAGCGAGGTACTGCTCAACATCGTTGCCGAGCGCGTCCTCGGTCTGCCCGCCGAGCCGCGCGACGACAAGGACGTCCCCTGGAAGGACCTGGCCCGATGACCGCACCGACCGAAGAGACCCGGACGCCCGATCTGCTGTACTCGCAGACCGAGGAGGATCTGCGGGCAGCGGTGCGTTCGCTGCTCGCCGACCGCTGCGACGCGCCGACCGTGCTCGCCCGCGTCGAGTCCGGCACACCGTACGACCCGCAGCTCTGGGAGGCCCTCGTCGTCGGCATCGGCGCCGCCGGACTGCTGGTGCCGGAGGAACTGGGCGGACAGGGCGCCGGTCACCGCGAGGCCGCCGTGGTGCTGGAGGAACTGGGCCGCAGCGTCGCCCCGACGCCCTACCTGACCAGCGCGGTCGTCGCCACCGAGACGCTGCTCGCGCTGGGGGCACCGGACGGACCGGTCGCCGAACTGCTCGGCGACCTCGCCGCCGGACGGAAGGCCGCGGTCCTCGCCCTGTCGTTCTCCGCCCCGGAGCCCGGCGCGGCACAACCGGCCGGTGTCGTGGCCGGCGAGCTGGAGGGGACCGTGACCGGGGTCGCCGACGCCTCCGCGGCCGATGTACTGCTGGTGCCCACGACCGACGGGCTGTACGCGGTGGAGACCGTCACCGAAGGCGTCACCGTCGCCCCCCTCGTCCCGCTCGACCTGACCCGTCCGCTCGCCACCGTCACCCTCGCCAAAGCCGCCGGAACCCGCCTGGCCGACGGCGCGTCCGCGGTCTCCGCCGTGCGCCGGGGGCTGCTGGCGGGCGCCGGACTGCTCGCTTCCGAGCAGCTCGGAATCGCCGAGTGGTGCCTGACCGAGGCGGTCCGCCACACTCGGGAGCGGCACCAGTTCAACCGGCCGGTCGGCTCGTTCCAGGCCCTCAAGCACCGCATGGCGCACATCTGGCTGGAGGTGGTGTCGGCCCGCGCCGCCGCGCGCAACGCCGCGGACGCCCTCGCGGCCGGCAGCCCCGACACGCCGCTGGCGGTGGCCGTCGCCCAGGCGTACTGCTCGAAGGTCGCGGTGCACGCGGCGGAGGAGTGCATCCAGCTGCACGGCGGCATCGGCATGACCTGGGAGCATCCGGCGCACCTGTATCTCAAGCGCGCCAAGGCCGACTCGATCGCGTACGGCACGGCCGGACACCATCATGAGGTGATCGCCGAGCTGGCCGAACTGCCCGCGCCGTAGGACGGGGAGAACGAACGGCCATCGGTGCTGCGGGACTTGGAGCGGAGGTGCGTGTTCAGGCACCTCCGCTCCGCTGTTCCGGTCGTCCGGCGTGGTACCCGGCACCCCTTTACCTGATGTTTAATTGCGATCAGTTCGCAATAACAGATGATCTTCAATAAGGGGTGTGCAGAGTATGACGCGCCGATCGATACGGGGAGCGGTCGCCGTGGCACTGGCGACCGCGCTGTCGCTGACCGCGGCAGCCTGCTCACAACCGGGTGGCCCGGACGGCGGCGACTCGGGTTCGGGGGACTCGGCGGTGGTCGGCATCGCCTACGAGCCCGACAGCCTCAGCCCGCTGCTGGGCTACGGCAAGGACGGCAACTCCAAGATCTTCGACGGGCTGCTCGCCCTCGACGCGCACATGAAGCTCCGGCCCGCGCTCGCCACCGCGCTGCCCGAGGTGAGCGCCGACGGCCTGACGTACACGTACAAGCTCCGGCGGGGCGTGAAGTTCAGCGACGGAAAGCCGTTCGGCGCCAAGGACGTCGTCTTCACCTACCGCACCATCCTGGACGAGAAGACCAACAACGCGTCCCGGACCGAACTCGACGCGGTGCGGAGCGTCGAGGCGTCCGGCGACGACACGGTCGTCTTCACGCTCAAGTACCCCTACGCGCCCTTCGCCCAGCGCACCGTCCTGCCCATCGCCCCCGAACACGTCGCGGGCGGACAGGACGTCAACACCGGTGCCTTCACCACCCACCCCATCGGCACCGGACCGTACCTTCTCACCAAGTGGTCCAAGGGCGAGAAGCTGAGTTTCAGGGCCAACCCCGACTACTGGGGCGGTGCGCCGAAGGTGAAGAAGTTCACCATGGCGATCATCAAGGACGACGACGTACGCGCGACCCGGCTGCGCTCCGGCGAACTCGACGGCGCGATCCTGCCGCCGAACCTGGCCAAGGGCTTCGCCCGGGGCAGCGGCACCCGGACGTACGCCGCCACGACGTACGACTACCGCACCGTGACCCTGCCCACGCACAACAAGGTGGCGGGCGACACCGCGATCCGCCGCGCCCTCGATGTCGCCGTCGACCGCGAGGCCATGGTCGACTCCATCCTCAACGGCGAGGGCAGACCCGCCTACGGCCCCGTCCCCACCGGCAGCGAGTGGTTCGCCGAGGGCACCGAACGCCCCCACGACCTGGCCGCCGCGAAGAAGATCCTCGACGACGCCGGGTGGAAGCCCGGCAAGGACGGCATCCGTACCAGGGACGGTGTGCGCGCCGCCTTCCCGCTCTGGTACCTCACCGGCGACAAGCTCCGCCAGGACCACGCACTGGCCTACGCGTCCGACGCCAAGAAGGCCGGCATCGACATCACCACCGAAGCCGGGACCTGGGAAGTCATCGAGCCCCGGATGAAGCAGGACGCGGTCCTCGCGGGCGGCGGATCGCCCGCCGACCCCGACTTCGACCAGTACGCCATGCTGAAGTCCTCGCTCGCGGGCGACGGCTTCAACAACATGGCCTGGTACGACAACAAGGCCGTCGACCAGGCCCTCGAAGCAGGACGCAGGAGCGGCGACAAGGCTGCACGCAAGGCCGCCTACGACACCGTCCAGCGCGAACTGGTGAAGAACCCCGGCTACACCTTCCTCACCCACATCGACCACCTCTACGTCGTGAAGGACCGTTTCGGGGCCCTCACCACCCAGGTCGAGCCGCATGACCACGGCCTGGCATCCGGCCCGTGGTGGAACGTCGAGGACTGGACGCCGAAGAAGTGAACCACCGCCTCCCCTGGGGGCCGATGGGCAGGATGGCGGGCCGGCGGGCGCTGCTCGCCGTCCCCGTCCTGGCCGCCGTGACGTTCGGCGTGTTCGCCGTCGCCGCCGCCTCCCCCTTCGACCCGGTCAAGGCGTACGCGGGCACCGCCGGCCTCAGCGCCTCGCAGGAGAACCTCGATCAGCTGCGAGTCAATCTCGGTGTCGACCAGCCCCTCGTGACGCGCTGGTGGAACTGGCTGACCTCCGCGCTGACCGGCGACCTCGGCGACTCCAGCGTGATGCGCCAGCCGGTCGCCGACGTCATCGGCGAACGCCTGGGCTGGTCCGTACTGCTGGCCGCGACCGCCTTCCTCGTGGCCGTCGTGCTGGGCACGGGCCTCGGTGTGCTGGCCGCACGCAGGCCGGGCGGCCTGCTCGACCGGTGCGTCAGCTCCGCCGCGTACACGCTCGAAGCCGCCCCGGCCTTCTGGCTGGGACTGCTCGCCATCTGGCTCTTCGCCCTCGAACTCGATGTGCTCCCGGCCGGCGGCCTCACCGACGCGGCCAGCGACACCGTCACCTTCGGGCAGGTGGCCACCCATCTGGTGCTGCCGGCGGCCGTGCTCGGGATCTCCCAACTGCCCTGGTTCTTCCTCTACGTACGCCAGGGCGTCGCCGACGCACTGGACGAGGACCCGGTGCGCGGCGCCCGTGCCCGCGGACTGCGCGAACGCACCGTGCTGCTCGGCCACGCGCTGCGCTCCGGGATGCTGCCGATGCTCACCCTCATCGGCTCCCGCGTCCCCGAGCTCATCACCGGCGCCCTGCTCGTCGAGACGGTCTTCAGCTGGCCCGGCATCGCCGCCGCCACCGTGCAGGCCGCCACCTCCGTCGACTTCCCGCTGCTCGCGGCGCTCACCGTGCTCGCCACTGCGGCAGTCGTCCTCGGCAACCTCCTCTCCGATCTGCTGTACGCGATGGCCGACCCGAGAGTGGGCTTCGATGGCTGAACCCGTCCTCGGATCCGCACGCCGCACCACCCGCCGCATCCGGGTGGTCAGCTCCGCCGTGATCGTCGCCGCGGTGCTGCTCGCGGTCCTGTTCGTACCGCCCCTGGTCCAGCTCGACCAGCAGACCGTCGATCTCGCCGCCAAACTCCGGCCACCGTCCTGGCAACACCCGTTCGGCACCGACGACGTCGGCCGTGATCTGCTCCTGCGCTGTGTCTACGGGCTCCGCGTCTCGCTGCTCGTCGGCATCGTCGCCGGACTCACCGCGACCGTCATCGGGACCGCCGTCGGTGCGCTCGCAGCTGCGTTCGGGGGCTGGACCGACCGGATCGTCATGCGGCTCGTGGACACCTTCTCGTCCGTCCCGCATCTGCTGCTCGGTATCTTCATCGTCGCGATGTTCCGGCCCGGCGTCGGCCCGGTGATCGTGTCCGTCGCCCTCACCCACTGGCTCTCGACGGCCCGCATCGTCCGCTCCGAGGTCCTGTCGCTGCGCTCGCGCCCGTACATCGACGCGGCGATCTCCGGCGGGGCCTCGCGCGGGCGGGTCGTCGTCCGGCATCTGCTGCCCGCGGTCCTCCCGCAGGCGGGCCTCGCCGCGGTCCTCATGGTGCCGCATGCCATGTGGCACGAGTCCGCGCTCTCCTTCCTGGGGCTCGGACTCCCCACCCACCAGGCGAGCCTCGGCAACCTCGTGCAGACGGCACGCGGTTCCCTGCTCGCCGGGGACTGGTGGCCGACGCTCTTCCCCGGACTGTTCCTGATCATTCCGACCCTCGCCCTGGCAGGTCTCGCCGGTGCCTGGCGGGAGAGGATCAACCCGCGCCGCCGATCGGAGCTGATGCTGTGAAGCCCACCCCGGACCCGCAGTCCCCGGACCCGCAGATTCCGGGCCCGCAGTCACCGGGCTCACGGCCTCCGGTCCTTTCCGTCCGCGGGCTCTCCGTCCGTTTCCGGATGCGTGGCGGGCGCCACATCGCCGCCGTCAGCGACGCCCACTTCGACCTCGCGGCGGGGGAGTGCCTCGCCCTGGTCGGCGAGAGCGGCTGCGGCAAGTCCGTACTCGCCTCCGCGCTGCTGGGCCTGCTCCCCGGCAACGCCCGGACCACGGGCTCGGCGGTGCTCGGCGACGGCACCGATCTCCTCGCCGCCGACGAACGGACCCTCGCCCGCACGGTGCGGGGACGCCGCATCGGACTCGTGCCGCAGAGCCCCGCGGCCCACCTCACCCCGGTCCGCACCGTACGGGCCCAACTGGAAGAGACGCTGCGTGAGCTGACCGGTAGCCGCAGGCCCGCCCTGCGCGCCGCGGCCGAGCAGGCCGCCGCACGTGCCGCTTTCCCGGTCGGTCACTTGGACCGGTATCCGCACGAACTCTCCGGCGGCCTCGCCCAGCGCGCGGCGACCGCGCTCGCCCTGATCGGCGACGCACCCCTGCTCCTGGCCGACGAACCGACCACCGGACTCGACCGCGACCTGGTCGAGCGGACCGTCGACGAACTGCGTCGGCACACCGACGGAGGCAGGGCGCTGCTGATCATCACCCACGACCTGGCGGCCGCCGAGCGGATCGCCGACCGGGTTGCCGTGATGTACGCGGGCCGCATCGTCGAACTCGCCGACGCGGGCCGGTTCTTCGGGGAGCCGGGACCGCGCCACCCGTACGCCCGTGGACTCCTCGACGCCCTGCCGGAGCGTGCCTTCGTGCCTGTCCCCGGAATGCCGCCGGAACTCGGAGCGCTCCCCGACGGCTGTGCGTTCGCGGCCCGTTGCAGCCGCGCCGACGACCAGTGCTCCGTCCCGCCCCCGTTCGACGGCCGTCTCGCCTGCCACCATGGTCTGCGGACAGCCTCGGAGGAGTCCGCCCATGCTTGAACTCACCCGTGTCACCGCCGGATACGACCCTCGCGACCCCGTGGTCCGCGATGCCTCACTGACGATCGAACCGGGGGAGGCCGTCGGCCTGCTCGGCCCGAGCGGCTGCGGCAAATCGACCCTGGCCAGGGTCGCGGCCCTGCTGCACCGCCCGGACGCGGGCACGGTCGCTCTCGACGGCCGACCGGTACGGGGCTGGCGGCACCGTGCCCCGCGGACACAGCGCACCGCCGTCGGCGTCGTCTTCCAGCAGCCCCGGCTCTCCGCCGATCCCCGGCTCAGCCTGCGCGAACTCATCGCCCAGCCGCTGCGCGCGACCGGCCGACGCGCGGAGGTGACGGACCGGGTCGCCGAGCTGGCTCCGGACGTCGGCCTCACCGCCGAACTGCTGCAACGGCGTCCGCACGAGGTGAGCGACGGCCAGCTCCAGCGCGCCTGCCTGGCCAGGGCACTGGTCCTGCGGCCGCGCTGGCTGATCTGCGACGAGATGACGGCGATGCTCGACGCGTCGACGACCGCCGCGCTGGTCGCGGTCGTCGAGTCCTACCGACGTGAGTCCGGGGCAGGACTGCTGGCGGTCGGTCACGACCGGGTGCTGCTGGAACGCTGGTGCGACCGTACCGTCGGCTGGCAGGAGATCTCCGGGCCCGGCGCGTCGCGGGAGGCGACGGGCCGGGCCGGATGAGGACGTCCCCTCCCCGCAGCCGACCACGGGGAGTTCGTCTCCAACGAGGTGACCGGGGTGCGGGCCGCGTACCGGGGGCGCGGTGTCTCCATCGCCATGAAGACCTACGGCATGGCCTTCGCGTGAACCCGTGGAGCGCGCAGGGTCCGCACCTTCCACCATCCGGCGAACGCAAGCGCCCTGGCGATGAACCGGACCCCCGGACCTGTGCGAGCCGTGTGCGCAGGGTGTCGATGCCGGGCAGGAACCAGAGCTGAATGCCCCGCCCGGTGTCCACCACCCCGGACCGTCCCGGCCCGGCCCGGGGTAACGGCGGTCGACGGGCGGACGACGGCTCGGTCAACTCTTGTGAACCGCCCGCCCATTGCGGGGACCGCCGTCGCATACTCGGTCGCGTCCGATTATCCGGTCCGCCCTCGTCCCCGGGAGAATCCATGACGTTCCCGACCCGCCGACGCGTCGTCACCACCGCGCTCGCCACTGTCGCCACAGGCGCGGTCCTGTCCCCGCAGACGGCCGTCGCGTCCGAGGCATCCGCCGCACCCCCGGCCGTAGACCGCCGCCGTCCGCGCCCGCTGCGCCGTGCGCACGCGCACAACGACTACCTGCACACGCGCCCCCTCCACGACGCGCTCGCCCACGGCTTCACCAGCGTCGAGGCGGACATCTTCCTCGTGGACGGGGAGCTGCTGGTCGCCCATGAAGCCACCGACCTCGACCCCACCCGAACCCTCGCCTCGCTCTACCTGGACCCGCTGCTGGCCAGGGTCCGGGCCCATCACGGTACGGTCCACCCCGGCTACCGCGAACCCGTCCAGCTGCTGATCGACATCAAGACCGAGGGGGAGGCCGCCTACCTCGAACTGGACCGGCAGCTCCGGCGGTACCGGGAGATGCTGACGGCGTACCACCACGGCCGGACGCGGCCCGGCGCGATCACGTCCGTCGTCTCCGGCGACCGCGCCGCCCGCGGCCCGATGGAGGCGCAGCGGACGCGATACGCCTTCTACGACGGCCGGCCGGACGACCTCGGGACCGCGGCCACCGCCTCGTTCATCCCGCTCATCAGCGACAGCTGGAGCGACAACTTCAGCTGGCTGGGCGCGGGTCCCTTCCCCGTGGCCGAGCGGGACAAACTGCGCTCGCTCGTCGCGACGGCCCATCGAAGCGGCCAACGCGTCCGCTTCTGGGCCACTCCGGACGCCGCGGGACCGGAGCGGGAGGCGGTCTGGGCCGAGCTGCTGGCCGCCGGGGTCGACCACCTCAACACCGATGATCTGGCCGGACTCGAACGCTTCCTGCGTACCCATGACAGGGACGCCGGGACCGGGGCGGCTCCGCTCGGCGACCGCCCGGCCACGGGCGCACCCTCCGGAGCGTGACAGCCAGTCAACACCCGGATGGCGGACACGCCAGTCCGCCGGATGGCCTCTCCGCTACGCCACACTGGCGGCCGAATGCCGCATTCCGGCGCGGCGGAGGAGGTTGGCCATGGCCATTTCGATCTCACTGGTGGTACTTCTGCTGATCCTTGCGGTGGTCTTCCTCCGCAACGGAGGGCTGAAGATCTCGCACGCGCTGGTCTGCGCCCTGCTCGGGTTCTTCCTCGCGGGCACGAGCATGGCGCCGACCATCCAGGACGGGCTGACGGCCACGGCCGACGTCGTCAGCAGCCTCAAGCCCTGACTTCGGCGGCGTCCGGTGACCGGGCCCCAGGGGCACGGCCACCGGACACCGCGCGCAGTGCCGCCGCAGGCCGGGCAGCGCGCTGTCGGCGGCGATGGTCGAACCCCAGTCGTGACCCACGATCGCCGCGGTGCACGGCGTCGGGCGGTGAAGCGGCGGGGGAGGTGGTGGGCGGCATGGGTTTCTCCTCGTGGGTCCGGCCGGGTGCGGTCCGGTGGCCGTCGGCGCGAAGCCACCCCGGCCGGGGACCGTCTGTGTCACGATCATTCGGCCACCGCCACCGCCACCGCACTCACAAGGATTCTTGCCCTTCCGGCAAACCGCCGCCGTGCCGCGCCGCCTCATGGGCCGACGAGCCGGGACCGGATCAGGAACCGCACCCCCTCCGGAGCCTCCAGAGAGAATCCGCTGCCCCGCCCCTCCACCACGTCGACGATCAGCCGGGTGTGCGCCCACACCTCGTACTGGCTCCTCGACATCCAGAACGGGACAGCCTCCGCCACCCCGTCGACGTCCAACGAGGCCAGCAGCACGTCCGAGCCGCCGGTGCGGAATTCACCGGCCTGGTAGCACATGGGCGCACTGCCGTCGCAGCAGCCGCCCGACTGGTGGAACATCAGCGGACCGTGTACCGCGTGCAGTCGGCGCACCAGATCGGCGGCCGCGGCGGTGAGCTCCACGGCCGTCGCGTCCGACGGGCTCATCGCCGCGGCCCGGAGCCGGAGTTCCCCGCAGTGCGACGGGCCGTCGCCGGGGGCCTCGTACCGAGTCGGTTCATGGATCAGTCCCTTCGACCTGGGCGTGAGACGGGGTGCCGGCGCTGCGGCCGGGCGTCTACGGCACCGTACGCCCCTCGGCTTCCTTCGCCCATGCGTAACGGTGTTCGGGCCGGCCGGTGTCGCCGTACTTGAGACTGAGACTGATGCGGCCGGCGCCCTCCAGGTACTTGAGGTACCGCTGGGCCGTGGAGCGGCTCAACCCGGCCCGGGCGGCCACCTCGTGGGCGGACAACGGTTCGCCGGCGGCCGACAGGACATGGCGGATCACGTCGGCCGTGGGCGCCGAATGGCCCTTGGGCAGGGCCTCCGCGGGGCCGGACTCCGCCGTGCGAAGGGCGCCGAAGATCCGGTCCACCTGCTCCTGTCCTGCCTCGCCCCGGCCGCCGCCCACGCCTTCGAGGGCCCGGCGCAGGGCTGCGTAACCCTCCAGCTTGGACCGCAGACCCGTGAAGCTGAACGGTTTGACCAGGTACTGCAGGGCGCCGTACCGCATGGCCGTCCGGACGGTCGACACATCTCGGGCCGCGGTCACCATGATCACATCGGCCGGGTGACCGAGCTGGCGCATGCGTCGTACCAGCGTCAATCCCGTTTCGTCCGGAAGGTAGTGATCGAGAAGGACCAGATCGACGTGGTGGCGCTCCAGAAAGGCCAGCGCCTGTACGGCGGTGTGCGCGCGTGAGACGACGCGGAAGCCGGGCACCCTGGCCACGTACTCGGCGTTGATCTCGGCAACACGGAAGTCGTCGTCCACCACCAGGACATCGATCATCGCAACTCTCCCACTCCGGTCGGCGGCCGGACGCCGAGTGCCTCGGGCAGAACGACGGTGAATACCGCGCCGCCGCCCGCCCTGGCGGTGACGCGAGCCGCGCCACCGTAGCGCTCGGCCAGCCGGCGCACCAGCGCCAGACCCAGACCGCGGCCACGATGTGCGGGGGACTCCTTGGTGGACCAGCCCTCGGTGAAGACGTGCTCGCGCATGCCGGGAGGTATCCCGGGACCGTTGTCGCTGACCCGCAGGACCGCGGTGGTCCCCTCGGCGAGCAGTTCGACCTCGATGAGCGAGGCGACGTCGAGCGCGTTGTCGATGAGGTTGCCGAGGACCGTCACCAGATCGCGCGGATCCACCACCACGTCCGGGAGCCGGGTGTTCGGCGAGACGTTCAGGGACGCGCCCCGCTCCGCCGCGATTGCCGACTTGCCCACCAACAGCGCCGACAGCAGCGGGTCGTTGACGCGCTCGGCGACCTGCTCCGCCGATGCCCGGTGACCATTGGTCACCTCCGCGACGAACTCCACCGCGGCTTCGTGCCTCCCGAGTTCCAGTAGCCCGAGCACGGTGTGCAGCCGGTTCGCGTGCTCGTGGTCCTGGGCGCGCAGCGCGTCCAGCAGGCCATGTGTGGAGTCCAGTTCACGGCCGAGCAGTTCCAGCTCGGTGCGGTCGCGCAGGGTGACGACGGCTCCGCCGTCACCGGTGGGCATGCGGTTGGCGATCAGCACGCGTCCCTTGCAGACGGTGATCAGGTCGGCGCCGCCGACCCGGCCGGCCAGCACCTCCGTCGTACGGCCCGGCGGCAGCACCTCGCCCAGTGCGCGCCCGACGGCGTCCTGGCCCAGTTCCAGCAGACGCCGCGCCTCGTCGTTGAGCAACCGGATCCGGCCCCGGGCGTCGAGGGCGAGGACGGCCTCGCGAATGCTGTGCAGCATGGCCTCCCGCTCGTCCAGCAGGGCGGAGATGTCGGCGAACGCCAGCCCATGGGTGCCGCGCTGCAGCCGCCGGGAGACGGCCAGGGCGGCCAGCACGCCCACGGCGAGCGCCGCCCCGGAGTAGAGCAGCAGACCGGGAATGGCCCCGAGCAGCCGTTCATGGACGCTGTCGTAGGCGATGCCGACCGAGACGGCGCCCACGATGGTCCCGTCCCTGTCGCGCAGGGGGACCTTCGCGCGTGCCGAGCGGCCCAGGGTTCCGTCGTCGATCTGCATGACCTCCCGGCCGCCCAGAGCCGTGCTGGGATCGGTCGAGACATGCCTGCTGATCTGCGCCGTGTCGGTGTGCGACCAGCGGACCCCGCGGGTGTCCATGACCACGACGTAGAGCGCCCCGGTGGCCCGCCGGATCCGCTCCGCCTCGGCCTGGACCGGTCCGGTGGGACTGGGGTCGCTGCCGGTCAGGCTGCGGACCAGGCCGGGTTCGGCGGCGGCGGTCTGGGCGATGGACAACGCCTGGCGCATCGCCTGGTCGTCGAGCTGGTCGCTGAGGGGCGCCAGGAAGAGCCCGGTGACGAGCATGATCACACCGGTGGTGATCGCCACCTGGGTGAGCAGGACCTGGGCGAAGACACGGCGGGGCCAGTGAATCCGCATGTGCTTCGACCTCTGCCTTCCGTCGGCCAGGAACCTGATGCTCCGTTTCGTCCTCGTGTGAACGCAACGTAAACGTCGCCGTCGCCGATGAACAGTCCTCGTGGCCCATTCGTTGCCACAGCGTGAGCAGAACGGGCAGAACCGCGGGTTATGGGCAGAAGCAGGGGTTGTGGGCGCAAGGGTGCCCACGTCCGCGCGCCGCACCTAGCGTCCCGCCCCATGAACAGCGATACGAGCCCCGCCATCGAGCTGCGGGGGGCGAGCAAGGCGTTCCGGACTCCGTCGGGGGCGCTCCACACTGCCGTAAGGGATCTGGACCTCACCGTCGGGCGCGGTGAGTTCGTCGCCGTCGTCGGTCCCACCGGATGCGGCAAGTCGACCACCCTGACCCTGGTGAGCGGTCTGGAGGAGCCCACCGAGGGGGAGGTGCTGGTGGGCGGTGAGCCGGTGCGCGGCATCGGCGACAAGGTCGGCTTCGTCTTCCAGCAGGACGCGGTCTTCCCCTGGCGGACCGTGCTGTCCAATGTGATGGCGGGTCCGCGCTTCCGTGGCGTGCCGAAGCCCGAGGCGAGGGAACGGGCCAGGCAGTGGCTCGCCCGGGTCGGGCTGTCCACCTTCGAGGACCGGTATCCCCACCAGTTGTCGGGCGGTCAGCGCAAGCGGGTCGCCCTCGCGGCCACCTTCGTCAACGACCCCGAGATCCTGCTGATGGACGAACCCTTCTCCGCGCTCGACGTGCAGACCAGGGCCCTGATGTCGGACGAACTGCTGGAGCTGTGGGCCGGCACCGGCTCCTCCGTCGTCTTCGTCACCCATGACCTGGAGGAGTCCATCGCGCTGGCCGACAAGGTCGTGGTCATGACCGCGGGCCCGGCCACGGTCAAGGAGGTCTTCGAGATCGACCTGCCCCGCCCCCGCAAGGTCGAGCAGGTGCGACTGGAACCCCGGTTCGTCGAGATCTACCGGGAGATCTGGTCCTCGCTCGGCGAAGAGGTCCGTATCACCCGTGAGAGGGGTGCCCTCGATGTCGCCTGAAACCCTCACCGCGAACGCGGTCGTCACCAAGACCGAACGCACCCGGGCCAGGGCGCGGGCCGCCCGGAACCGCAGGTACCTGGTGCTCGGGAGCCGGGTCGCGGTTCTCCTCGCGGTCATCGGGCTGTGGGAGTGGCTGGCCCGTACCGCGGTCATCGACCCGTTCAACTTCTCCATGCCGTCGAAGATCTGGGAACAGATCCGCACCTGGGTCGTCGACGGCACCGCCCAGGGTTCCCTGTGGGAGCAGATCTGGTACACGCTCTACGAAGCGCTGCTCGGCTGGGTCATCGGTGTGATCGCCGGCGTGCTGCTGGGAATCGCACTGGGCCGTGTCCGGTTCGCCGCCGATGTTCTGGGTCCGTACATCAAGGTGCTCAATGCCCTGCCGCGCATCGTGCTCGCCCCGATCTTCCTCATCTGGTTCGGCCTCGGCCCCGCCTCGAAGGTCGCCTCCGCGGTCGTCCTGGTGTTCTTCCCCGTCTTCTTCAACGCCTTCCAGGGGGCCAGGGAGGTCGACCGCAACCTCGTCGCCAACTCCCGCATCCTGGGCGCGAGCAACCGGCAGGTCACCCTTCAGGTGGTCATCCCCTCGGCAACGTCGTGGATCTTCACCAGCTTGCACGTGAGCTTCGGCTTCGCCCTCATCGGCGCCATCGTCGGTGAGTACATCGGCGCCACCAAGGGGCTCGGACTGCTGGTCGCCGCCTCCCAGGGCACGTTCAACGCCGCCGGTGTCTACGCCGCGATGGTCATCCTCGCGATCGTCGCGCTGCTGGCCGAGGGCCTGCTGACCTTCCTGGAGAAGCGGCTCTTCCGCTGGAAACCGGCCGAGGCCGACACCGCCCGCTGACCCCCGCAGCGAACCCCACCCCCCCGAATGATTCCTCACAAGGACGTGAATCAGATGCGTACATCCACCAGGATCTCGGCCGTCGCCGTCGCCGGGGCACTCGCCCTGACCAGCCTGACCGCCTGCGGCGGCGACTCCACCTCGGCCTCCGGTGGCAAGAACGACCAGGTCAAGATCATGGTCGGTGGCCTGGACAAGGTCATCTACCTCCCGGCGATGCTCACCGAACGGCTCGGCTACTTCAAGGACGAGGGCGTGTCGGTCCAGCTGCTCACCGAGCCCGCGGGTGTCCAGGCCGAGACGGCCCTGGTCTCCGGCGACGTCCAGGGCACCGTGGGCTTCTACGACCACACCCTCGACCTTCAGGTGAAGGGCAAGCAGGTCGAGTCGGTGGTCCAGTTCTCCCAGGCCCCCGGCGAGGTCGAGATCGTCTCCAACCAGGCGGCGGACGACCTCAAGTCCGCGAAGGACTTCAAGGGCAGGAAGCTCGGTGTGACGGGCCTCGGCTCCTCGACCGACTTCCTCACGAAATACCTCGCGGTGAGCAACGGGGTGGAGACGAGCGAATTCACGCCCGTGGCCGTCGGCGCGGGGCAGACGTTCATCTCTGCCCTTCAGCAGGGCTCGATCCAGGGCGGTATGACCACCGATCCGACGGTCGCCACCGTCCTGGACAAGAAGCTCGGCAAGATCCTCATCGACATGCGGACTCCGGAGGGCTCCAAGCAGGCGCTCGGCGGGCTCTACCCGTCCTCCAGCCTCTACATGCAGACCGAGTGGGTCGACAGCCACAAGGAGACCGTCCAGAAACTGGCCAACGCCTTCGTCAGGACGCTGAAGTGGATGTCCACGCACAGTGCCGACGAGATCGCCGCGAAGATGCCCGCCGACTACGCCCAGGGCGGCGGAAAGGCTCTCTACGCAGAGGCCATCAAGAGCACCCTGCCCATGTTCACCACGGACGGCGTCATGCCCGAGGACGGCCCCGCCACTGTGGAACGGGTCCTGAAGGCCTTCAACCCGAACCTGAAGAACGCGAAGGTGGACCTCGCCAAGACGTACACCACGGAGTTCGTCAAGAAGGCGGGCTGACCGCGGGCGCCGAGGACGCCCGCGCGCTCCGGACCCGTTCGGCCCGATGCCCCGCCTACTGCTTCCAGTTCGGAGGCTGGGCGGGGTCGAGCGTTCGCCACTGGGCGAGGACCCGGGGATCCTGCGCGTCGAGCCAGTCCGTCAGCTCACGGAAGGAGACACAGCGCACCTCCTTGCGCGGGCAGACCTCCCGCATCGTCTCCTCGGCGGCATCCATGTAGATCCCGCCGTTCCAGTCCTCGAAGTGATTCCCGATGAACAGTGGTGCCCGGCTGCCGTGGAACACCCGGTTGAACCCGGCTACGTACGAGTCCCTTGCCTCCTTGCGCCACTTCTCGTACTTCGCGGGGTCGCCCTCGGTGGTGCCCTCCGACTGGTTGTAGAGGAAGTTGAAGTCCATGGACAGCACCTGGAAATCCTTGCCGGGGAACGGCAGCATCTGCAACGGGAAGTCCCAGACACCGTTCTTCTTGGAGGGCCAGATCTGGAAGTCCCCCGGGGAACTCGCGTCGTAGCGCCATCCGAAGGGCTTGGTCGCCGGCAGGAGGGTCTTCTGGCCTTCGAGACAGGGGGCCCGCCCGCCGACGACCTCACGGGTGGGGTCGAACGGCAGCGGATCGAGATCGGTGAAGCCCGTATTGGTCTTCCAGTTCTGCACGAAGGAGTAGAACTGGTTGATCTCGCTGATCCACTCGTTCGTACTCCAGTCCCCACCGCCCTTCTTGCTGCAGAAGTGACCGTTGAAATGGGACCCGATCTCGTTGCCCTCCTGCCAGGCGCCGCCGAGCTGCTTCAGCGTCATACGGATGTGTTCACGCGTCGGGTACGAGATCGCGGCCGCTCCGGGGCCGTGCTGCGGCGGCTCGTAGAGCCTCCTCTTCTCCTTGGGGAGCAGGTAGATCCCGGTGAGGAAGAACGTCATGTGCGCGTTGCTCTCCTTCGCCGCACGGCGGAACCGCGAGAACATACGGTCGTCGCCCTCGAGCGCACCGTCCCACGAGAACACCACGAACTGCGGCGGTTTCTCACCCGGCTTGAGCCGCTCGGCCTTCAACCGGCCCGGCTGGGGACCCGTGTAGGACGTTGATCCGTCGCCCAGAATCCTGACCTTCCCGTCCCACTTCTCCTCCTCGGCCCCCTTCCCGTCGCCCTCACGGCGCTCCCGGGCGGTGGGCGTCGGCGCGGCGACGGTTTTCGTGCCCTGCCGCGGGGTCCGGCTGTCCGACGAATCGTCGGACGCCAGCGGGATCAGCGCCGCGGAACCCGACACGACCAGGCATGCCGCGAGTCCGAGCACGATACGGGGCGTCGCGCGGGCCCGGATCCGGTGATATACGGATTTCTCTTTGGTGTCTGTCACTTCGTCATGGCTTCCGTGTATGTGTTCCAGATCCGGGACGAGAGCTTTCGGCCGGCCGCCGAGCCGCCGTCCAGCCCCTTGAGCGGCAGTGGTGCCAGACTCTTCGCCAGGTCCATGCGGTACACGACGACGGCCGTGGATGCGGTCCGGTCGTATCCGACGTACCAGCGCGCGGTGTCGTCCTCGGTGGTTCCGGCCTTGGCGGCGACCGGTGGGGCGGATCCGGCGCGGTTTTCTCCGTCGGGCCGTGCGAGCGACGCGGTGACCTCGTCCGCGACCTCGGACCGCACGGCGCGCTTCGCCCGCGGCAGGTCCAGCCGGACCGGCTCTCCGTTGCGGGTGACCTTTCGTACCGAGTACGGATCGGTGTGCATGCCGCGGGCCGCGAACATGCCGTACGCGTCGGCCATGCGTATGGCGCTCGGTGTGGAGTTGCCCATCGAGAACGCCGGAACGGGTGGACCGAAGCTGGACGGGAGCAGCCCGGCTGCCTCGGCCGTACTGCGGACCTGCTTCAGCCCTGTGTCCATGCCGAGTTGAAGGAACGGCGAGTTCGCGGCCTTCGCCATGGCGTCGTGCAGGCTGATGCGGCCGTAGGAACGATCGCCGTCGTTTTGGCCCTTGACCATCCTGCCGCTGCGGTCCCAGTAGGGGCCCTCGGGTGTTATGACCGGGATGCCGTCGTCACCGTCGTACACGGTCGAGGGCGTGACGGTGGTCCGGGGGCCGTCGCGCCGGCGTGCGATGCCGTGCTCCAGACCGGCGGCGTAGACGAACGGTGTGAAGGCCGAACCGGCGGGAACGGTACCGGCGTTGGACTCGTTGAAGGCCTGCCGCTCGAAGTCCGGTCCGCCGTACACGGCGAGGATCCGGCCGTCCGGGGCGACGGTCGCGGCACCGAACCGGACGTGGCGGTCGGCCTTGCGCTGCTTCGGATCGAGCGTGTCACGCGCATCCTTCACGGCCTGGCCGAGGGCGGTCATCCGCGGTTTCTCGAACGTCGTGTAGATCTGGTAGCCGCCGAGGTCGAAGCGCGCGTCGGAGATGTGCCCGGCACGCTTGGCGTACGACTCGGCGAGCTGGACGAGGTAACCGTCCTGCCCGGCTGTGCTGTTCGGCTTGTGAAGGGGTTTCGGCTCGGGAAAGGTCGTGTACCGGGCACGCTCGGCCGGGCTCAGCCTGCCGATCTCGACCATGCGGTCCAGCGTCCACTTCCACCGTGCGACGGCGCGGTCACGGTTGCGCGGGTTGACGGCGGGGTCGTAGAGCGAGGCGCCCTTGAGCAGGGACGCGAGGAACGCGCCCTCGCTGGCGTCGAGTTGGGTGACCTCCTTGCCGTAGTAGGCCTGGGCCGCGCGCTGGAGACCGTAGGTGCCACGGCCGAACCAGCTGGTGTTCAGGTATTCCTGGAGGATCTCGTCCTTGCTCACATGGCGGTCGAGTTTGACCGCGAGCAGCATCTCGGTGAACTTTCGGGAGAAGGACTGGTCCTGCGAGAGGTAGACGTTCTTGACGTACTGCTGGGTGATCGTCGAGCCGCCCTGGGTGTCGCCCTCGCCGACCGTGCGCCACAGCGCGCGGGTGATGCCCTCCGCCGATATGCCGTGGTCCGAGTAGAAGTCGGCGTTCTCGGCCGCCAGCACGGCCCATCGGACGTCGTCGGGAATCTTCGACAGAGGCATCTCCTGGCGGCTCACCCAGCCCGTACGGGCCATGGGAGTGCCGTCGGCCCAGTAGTAGACAGTGTCCTGCTGTGTGGCGAACGCGTTGAGGTCCTTGGGGATGTCCGTACGCGCGTAGGCGATGCCCACCACGGTCGCGAGCGTTGCCGTGATCATCAGGAACGAACCCACGACCAGCCGCCACGAGGGCACCCACCTTTGCCAGCCGTGCCGGCCCGCGCGTGGATAGTCCGGGCCGCGTAACAGGCGTGGGCGTGGCCGCTTCGACCGCTTTCGGCGCCCCGTGCCGCGGCCCGGCGCGGGGCGGGCGGAGCGCGCCATTCTGCTGAATGCCTTGTGCTGTGTCATTCCGTCCAGCCGTGACAGGCCGGGCCGGCCGTGGACTGCGACCGTGCCCGTGCACATGTAGTGATCATTGCTCGTCCGCTGTCACGCCTTCGGCTCGGCCGGTGCAAGGCGTGCGCATCCCGGGTTCGGCTTCGGCCCTGGGGCTGCTGATCGGACGGAAACGCCCAGAGGGTGAGCACACGCTCCCCCCTCGCCGACTCCGTCGCAGCAAAGGCCAAAGCGTGACCGAGAGTTGCGTCGCGAGGTCACGCAAAGATAACAGGCACCGGGGCGGATCGTGTCGTCCGGCCCCGATCGGGCCCAGGGGGACCGTAGTTGGGCCGGGAGTGCGGGCTCGGCTTCGCGCCGTGCCGCCGGTCGGCCGGCGGGCATCCACCGGGTGCGCGGGGGCTCGGTGCCCGGGTTCCACTGAGTGGTCGCAGATGTGTTCGCTTTCGGGTGACTCGGCGGCCTGGTGCCGGTGGAGCGCCGTCGGCGGTGTCCCACCATCGCAAGCAGCCGGATCTGCCCGGCGTTGGGAGACTGCCGTGCACATCCTGCTCGTGGCGAGCGCCTTCAACAGCCTCACGCAGCGTGTTCATGCCGAACTGAGGGACCGCGGCCACGTCGTCGCGGTGGAACTCGCTCTGCCGGAGAAGTCCGCGCGCGATGCGTCGCTGCGGCGGGCCGTGCGCGAGTTCGCGCCCGACCTGATCGTGGCCCCGCTGCTGAAGACCGCCATCCCCCGGGAGGTATGGGCGGCGCACACCTGCCTCGTCGTCCATCCGGGCCCCCCGGGCGACCGCGGGCCCTCCTCCCTCGACTGGGCCATCGACGAGGGTGCGGACACCTGGGGCGTGACCGTCCTGCAGGCCGACGAGGAGATGGACGCCGGCGCCGTCTGGGCGTCGGCCGCCTTTCCGATGTCACCGGTGGGCAAGAGCGACCTGTACCGCAACGAGGTCTCCGACGCCGCTCTGCGGGCCGTGCATCTCGCCGTCGAGCGCTTCTCGGCCGGTACGTACGTTCCTCGTGCGCAGACCGGCGGGAACGAGGAACTGCGCATCCGTACGCGGCCGTACCTCCGACAGGAGCACCGTCGCATCGACTGGGCGTCGGACTCCACGGAAGTGGTCCTCCGGAAGCTGCGAGCGGCCGACTCGTACCCCGGCGTGCGTGACGAACTGCTCGGCGGTGAATGGTTTCTGCACGGGGGGCACCCGGAGCACGAACTGCGCGGCGCACCGGGCGAGCTGGTGGCGGTGAGGGCCGGGGCCGTCTGCCGGGCGACGACCGACGGCGCGGTGTGGATTCCCGAACTCCGCCCCCGTCGCAGGCCCGGAGGGCCGGCCACGTTCAAACTGCCCGCCGTGACGGCGCTCGCCGGGCGTCTGCCCGCGCTGCCCGAGTGTCCTGCGCCGTTGTCCGAGGAAGCGCGCGGGCCCGGCTGGAGCGACATCTCCTACCGGGAGGAGGGGCAGGCCGGCTTCCTCTCGTTCTCCTTTCCCGGCGGTGCGATGAGCACGGTGCAGTGCCGACGCCTGCACGACGCCTACCGGTTGGCCTGCCGACGGCCCACCTCGGTGCTGGTCCTGGGGGGCGGCCGGGACTTCTTCTCCAACGGCATCCACCTCAATGTCATCGAGGCCGCCGCCGACCCCGGCGAGGAGTCCTGGGCCAACATCAATGCCATGGACGACCTCGTGGAGGCCGTGCTGACCACCACCGACCGCCTGGTGGTCTCCGCCATCGGCGGCAATGCGGCCGCCGGCGGAGTGATGCTCGCCCTGGCCGCGGACGAGATCTGGTGCAGATCGGGCGCGGTGCTGAACCCGCACTACCGTCTGATGGGGCTGTACGGCTCCGAGTACTGGACCTACACGCTGCCGCGCAGGGTGGGGGCCGCCGCCGCGGAACGCCTCACCGACAAAGCGCTGCCGGTGAGCGCCGAGGCCGCGGTGCGGCTCGGCCTGGCCGACCGGACGATCGCCTGCGATGCGCAGTCGTTCGCGGGCGAGGCCACCCGGCTGGCGGTCCGCCTGGCCGTGTCGCCCGGGGCGACGTCGCGGATCGCCGCGAAGAAGACCGGGCGGGACCGGGACGAGGCCCATCGGCCCCTGGCCGACTACCGGGAGCAGGAGCTGGCCGCGATGCGGCGGACCTTCTTCGATCCGCAGTCCTCCTACCACGCGCTACGGCACGCGTTCGTGCTCAAGGACCCTCCGCGGGGCCGCCCGGCGCACCCCGTCCCGGTCCCGGCCGACGGATCTCCGGTGGATCCGTCCGTCGGAGAGCCCCGTGTCACCGCACTGGCGGCGCACCGCGAGGTACCCGCACCGAACGCTTGCTACCAAGAACAGTGAAGGCCGATGTGCCGGCCTCCGTGTGTCTCTTCCCAGGGAGGCATCCTCATGGATGCAGCAACGTCGAACGCCGTGGACGCACCCGCTGCGACCACCGGAGAAGAGTCCCCGATCCATATCCTCTGGATCAACGCGGGGCTGAGCTGTGACGGTGACTCGGTGGCCCTCACTGCCGCGATGCAGCCGAGCATCGAAGAGATCGTGACCGGTGCGCTGCCCGGGCTGCCCAGGATCGAGGTCCACTGGCCGCTGATCGACTTCGAAAGCGGCCCCGTGGGCGGTGCGGACACGTTCATCGAGTGGTTCTTCAAGGGCGAGCGCGGCGAGATCGATCCCTTCGTCCTGGTGGTCGAGGGTTCCATCCCGAACGAGACGATCAAACCGGAGGGGTACTGGTGCGGCTTCGGTGACAATCCGGAGACCGGCCAGCCGGTCACCACCAGCGAGTGGATCGACCGGCTGGCGCCCAAGGCCCTGGCCGTCGTGGCCATCGGGACCTGCGCCACGTACGGCGGTATCCACTCGATGGCCGGCAACCCGACCGGTGCCATGGGCCTGCCCGATTATCTCGGCTGGGACTGGAAGTCGAAGGCCGGGATCCCGATCGTGTGTGTGCCGGGCTGCCCGATCCAGCCGGACAACTTCTCGGAGACCCTGACCTACCTGCTGTACCAGGCGGCGGGATCCGCTCCGATGATCCCGCTGGACGACAAGCTCCGTCCGACCTGGCTGTTCGGTGCCACCGTGCACGAGGGGTGCGACCGGGCCGGCTACTACGAGCAGGGCGAGTTCGCCCAGACCTACGACTCGCCCACGTGCCTGGTCAAGCTCGGCTGCTGGGGTCCCGTCGTCAAGTGCAATGTACCCAAACGCGGCTGGATGAACGGCATCGGAGGCTGCCCGAACGTCGGTGGTATCTGTATCGCCTGCACCATGCCGGGCTTTCCCGACAAATTCATGCCGTTCATGGATGAACCGCCGGGCGCCAAGCTCTCCAGCACCGCCAGCGGCGCGTACGGGGCGGTCATCCGCAGGCTCCGGGAGATCACGGCGAAGACCGTGGACAAGGAACCGAAGTGGCGGCACAAGAGGGGCCGGCTGACCACCGGCTACCGGCCCCCGTGGTGAACACGCCCAGGACCCCGTTCGCACTCCACACCCTCCGGTGACGACCTCACCTCACCTTTCTCAGAAGGGCTACGGCAGACACGATGGCACCGACGACGAAGGCTGCCGGCGACGGCAGCGGCCTGGTGGAGATGGCCTGGGATCCGATCACCCGGATCGTGGGCAGTCTCGGTATCCACACGAAGATCGATTTCAAGCAGAAGCGGGTCGCGGAGTGCTACAGCACCTCGTCGGTCTTCCGCGGCTACAGCGTCTTCATGCGGGGCAAGGACCCCCGGGACGCGCACTTCATCACCAGCCGCATTTGCGGGATCTGCGGTGACAACCACGCCACGTGCTCGGTGTACACGCAGAACATGGCGTATGGAGTGAAGCCTCCGAACCTCGGTGAGTGGATCATCAACCTCGGCGAGTCCGCGGAGTACATGTTCGACCACAACATCTTCCAGGAGAACCTGGTCGGGGTCGACTACTGCGAGAAGATGGTCCGCGAGACGAACCCCGGGGTCCTGGAACTCGCCGAGCGCACCGAAGCGCCGCACGCCGGGGAGCACGGATACCGCACGATCGCCGACATCATGCGGTCGCTCAATCCCATCGAGGGCGAGTTCTACCGCGAGGCCCTCCAGGTGAGCCGCTACACGCGGGAGATGTTCTGTCTGATGGAGGGGCGCCACGTGCACCCCTCCACGCTCTACCCGGGCGGTGTGGGCACCGTCGCCTCCGTCCAGCTCTTCACCGACTACCTCAGCCGGCTCACGCGCTACGTGGAGTTCATGAAGCGGGTCGTGCCTCTGCACGACGACCTGTTCGACTTCTTCTACGAGGCCCTGCCCGGGTACGAGGAGGTCGGCCGACGGCGCGTGCTGCTCGGCTGCTGGGGAGCGCTGAACGACCCCGAGCACTGCGATTTCACGTACGCCAACATGAGCAACTGGGGACGGAAGATGTTCGTCACCCCCGGTGTGATCGTGGACGGCAAGCTGGTCACCAACGATCTGACCGAGATCAACCTCGGCATCCGGATCCTGCTGGGCAGTTCGTACTACGACGACTGGCAGGGCAAGGAGCAGTTCGTCACCCATGACCCGCTCGGCAACCCGGTCGACCCCCGCCATCCGTGGAACCAGCACACGATCCCCGCGCCGCAGAAGCGGAACTTCGACGACAAGTACAGCTGGGTGATGTCGCCGCGCTGGTTCGACGGCAAGGACCATCTGGCCCTGGACACCGGCGGCGGCCCCCTTGCCCGGCTCTGGTCCACCGCGCTCTCCGGGCTCGTCGACGTCGGCTACGTCAAGGCCACCGGCCACAGCGTCGTCATCAACCTGCCGCGCACGATGACCAAGCCCGAGACCACCTTCGAGTGGAAGATCCCGAAGTGGAGCAACGCGCTGGAGCGCAACCGCGCCCGCACCTACTTCCAGGCGTACGCGGCCGCGATCGCACTGCACTGCGCCGAGCAGGGCCTGGCGGAGGTCCGCGCCGGACGTACACAGACCTGGGAGAAGTTCGACGTCCCCGAGGAGAGCATCGGTGTCGGATTCACCGAGGCCGTACGCGGCGTGCTCTCGCACCACATGGTGATCAGGGACGGCAAGATCGCCAACTACCACCCCTACCCTCCGACGCCATGGAATGCCAGTACCAGGGACACCTACGGGACTCCCGGGCCCTACGAGGACGCCGTGCAGAACACGCCGATCTTCGAGGAGAACCCGCCGGAGAACTTCAAGGGCATCGACATCATGCGCACCGTGCGCAGCTTCGATCCCTGTCTCCCGTGCGGCGTCCACATGTACGTCGGCGGGGGCAGGACCGTGCAGAAGATGCATGTGCCCACCGGGCTGAGCGGACTGGGCGGATGAGCGCGGCCACGGACGACTCCGGAGCGGAGCGGGCCGGCCGGCGCGTCGAAGAGGTGCTTGAGCAACTGACGGCAGCCGGTGACCGGAACACCTCCGCGGCGGCCGAGGAACTGGTGCGGGTCCTGATGGACTTCTACGGCGCCGGGCTGGCCCGTATCCTCGACCGGCTCCGGGCGGCACCGGGCCGCGAGACGGGCGACACCCTGGACGAACTCCTGGGCGACGACCTGGTGTCGAGCCTACTCGTCCTGCACGACCTGCACCCCGAGGACACCGGCACACGCATCGGCCGGGCCCTCGCGGCCGTCCGCGATCCCGTCGAGATGGTGACCTTCGACGAGAGCACGGGCACCCTGCGCCTGCGGGCCGCTGCTACGGGCGGCTGCGGCTGCGCCGGGGCGTCGGCGGTGCAGCAGTCCGTCGAGAACTCCCTGGCCTGCTTCGCACCGGAGGTGACCACGGTCGCGATGGAACCGGACGCCAACGCCCCGGAGCCGGCCCTCCTCCAGATCGGAACCCGTCCGCCGCAGGCCGTGGCAACCACCCGGCCGGCCCCGGCCAGGACATCATGAGCGCGCCCCGGACGTGGGCCGGACGGCCCGCCCCCGCCCCGGGTGTGCGCACGCTGCGGCGTTTCACGGCACCGCGCGGACCCCGCCAGGAGCGGTGCGAACTCTGCGGGATCCCGGTGGCCGAGGGAGACCACCGGCATGTGGTGGACACCGAGCAGCGTTCACTCGCGTGCGCCTGCACCGCTTGCGCCCTGTTGTTCGACCGGCCGGGCGCCGCCCACGGCAGGTTCCGGAACGTCCCGGACCGCTACCTGGCCGACCACGACCACCGTCTCGACGACAACGCGTGGGAGCTCCTCCAGATCCCGGTAGGCGTCGCCTTCTTCTTCCGCAACGCCGCACTGGACCGGCTCGTGGCGCTCTACCCGAGCCCCGCCGGAGCCACCGAGAGCGAACTCGATCCATCGACCTGGCAGACGGTCCTCGGCGGCAGCCGTCTCTCCCAGCTGCTCGAACCCGATGTGGAAGCACTGCTGTTGCGCCGTTCTCAGGGCCGGGCCGAGTGCTATCTGGTACCGATCGACATCTGCTACGAACTGGTGGGGCGTATGCGCCTGCTGTGGCAGGGCTTCGACGGCGGAGCCGAGGCCCGTGCCGATCTGCAGGCGTTCTTCGAACACATCGAACGCCGGGCCGAGGCGATCGTGGGGGAGCGACGGCCATGACGGACTTCACCTTCACCTGCACCGGCGTGCGCGCCGATCCGTACGCCGCCGGCCCCACCCTCGTCTTCCGGCTGCGCATCACCGCGTCCGAGGAAGCGCGGGTGCACGCGCTCGCGCTGCGCTGCCAGATCCGCATCGAGCCGGCCCGGCGCGGCTACGAAACGGCCGAGGCCGAGGGCCTGACGGATCTCTTCGGAGAGCGCTCACGCTGGGGCAGCACCCTTCAGCCCGTGCAGTTCACCCAGGTCCCGGTCATGGTTCCGGCGTTCACCGGGGAGACCGAGACGGACGTCGTCGTGCCCTGCACCTACGACCTGGAGATCGCTGCGACACGGTATGTGAACGCGCTGACGGACGGTGAGGTGCCGCTCCTCATGCTCTTCTCCGGCACCGCCTTCACCGGTTCCGGTGGCTTCCTGGTCGAGCCGGTGCCCTGGGACCGGGAGGCGCCCTTCCGGATGCCGGTGGCGGTGTGGAAGGAGATGGTCGACCAGCACTTCCCCGGATGCGGCTGGATCCGCCTTCCCCGCGACACCATGGACGCGCTGCTCGCCTTCCGCTCCCGGCACGCACTGCCTTCCTGGGAGGCGACCGTCCGGACACTTCTCGACGCGGCCGGAACCACGGCCCTTCGGCCGTCGGACCCCGCACGCGCCGACGCCGGGCTCGCCATGCTCGCCGAGAGGGCGGCGCAATGACCACGACCGCGTTCACCCCCGCGCTGGAAACCCGTTTCGCCGCCGCCCGTGGCGTGGCCGACGCCGTCCTCTTCGAGGGCTACGTCCTGTACCCGTACCGCGCGTCGGCGGCCAAGAACCGGCTCCGCTGGCAGTTCGGGGTGCTCGTGCCACCGGCCTGGACGGCAGCCGTCGAAGAGCACGAATTCCAGCGCACCGAGTGCCTGATGGAACCGAAGGCCGACGCGGTTCTGGCGGCCGAGGTGCGGTTTCTGCACGCCCAGCGGCGTACCGTACAGCGGCTCCGCGAGGACGGCAGCTTCGAGACCGTCCCCGAACTCCACCTCGCCGACCGGGTCCTGGTGCCCTGGGACGAAGGCGGGGAGGAACGCGTCGAAGTGCTCGCCACCCCGGCCGAGCTCACCGGCAACGGCCTCGTCGTCCCCTTCGCACGCCCGGCGCGCGAGGAGCACGAAACCGTCCGGGACGAGGAGGGCCGGACCGTGGGCCGTCTGGTGCGCCGCTGCGAGGAGATCAGCGGCGTGGTGCGGCTGTCCGCTGCCGAACTCGACGGCCCCTACCGGGCGATGCGGCTCACCGCCGTCGTGGAGAACACCAGCACCTGGACGCCGGATCCCGGCGCCGCCGACCGCGACGCCGCTCTGCCCCGGTCGCTGGTGGCCGCGCACCTGCTCCTGGGCCTCAGCGCAGGCTCGTTCCTCTCGATGACGGACCCTCCGCAATGGGCCAAGGGCGCGGTCGCGGGCTGCCGGAATCTGCACACCTGGCCCGTGCTGGCCGGGGAGCCCGGCCGCGCGGACCTGGTGCTCTCATCCCCGATCATCCTCGAGGACCACCCGGCCATCGCCCCGGAGAGCCCCGGAGCGCTCTACGACTCCACGGAGATCGACGAGATCCTCGCGCTGCGGACGGCCGCCCTCACGGACCAGGAGAAGCGCGAGGCCCGGGGGACGGACGACCGGGCGGCCGCGGTCATCGACCTGGCCGACTCGATGCCCCCCGAGGTCCTGGAACGGCTCCATGGCGCGGTGCGGGCGCTGCGGGAAGTCACAGCGCCGGGCGCGCCCGGCGCTGTTGCGCCGGACGGGCCTCGGCACATGCCGGAAGCAGCCGACGAGTACGACCTGATCCGGCCGGACCAGCCGTGGTGGGACCCGGGCTCCGACGCCGGAGCCGATCCGGCGCGCGACCGGATCCTGGTGGACGGCCGGCCGGTGGGCACGGGCGACCGCGTACTCCTGCGGCCCGGCCTGCGCCGCACCGACGCCCAGGACCTCTTTCTGCAGGGCCGCCGCGCACTGGTCGAAGCAGTGCTCCACGATGTGGACGGGGGAGTGCACCTCGCGGTCACCGTGGAGGGCGACCCGGGCGCCGACATCCGGCGCGAACAGGGCCGGTTCCTGTACTTCCAGCCCGATGAGGTCGCACCTCTGGAGGACGCATGACACAGTCCCCGGACCGGAGAGCGACCACCCTGGTCGCGGGCGTGGGGAACATCTTCCTCGGCGACGACGGCTTCGGTGTCGAGACCGTGCGGCGACTGGCGTCCGTCCCCCTGCCGGGACACGTCGAAGCGGTGGACATCGGGGTGCGCGGAGTCCATCTCGCGTATCAGCTCCTCGACGGATACGACACGCTGGTCCTGATCGACGCCACCGAACGCGGCGGCGATCCGGGAACGCTGTACCTGATCGAGGCCGACCGGCCCGGCCGTATCGAGCCGCAGGAAGCTCTGCTCGACGGCCACCGCATGTCCCCCGACACGGTACTGACCCTGCTGGAAACCCTGTGTGCCGGCACGGGCTGCGTACCCCCGGGACGCACGCTGGTCGTCGGATGTGAACCCGCCCGCGTGGAAGAGGGCATCGGCCTGAGTGATCCCGTGGCCGCTGCCGTCCCGGAGGCGGTGAACCTGGTCCTGCGCCTTGTGCGGGACCAGGAACGGACCGCCCCCACCGCACAGCCGACGGCCGGCCCGGCCATCAACTGAGGAGACGAACACCGTTATGAAGAAGATCATCATTGGTGGCGCGGTAGCCGCCGCCGTGGCCGTAATCGTGGCCCAGGTACTGCCCGACATCAAGCGCTACGTGCGGATGCGGTGCATGTGACGGCATCCGGATCCGCGGGCCCAGGGCTGCCCCCGAACGACGTACGTGCCGTGCGGCGTCGGCGAGCCGGACCGGCCGCGGCGGCGACACCCCGGTGTAATGACGCGGGCAGGACGGAGACCCATGCACGAGATGTCCATCGCCATGGCCGTCGTCGGCCAGGTGGAAGAAGCAGCCCGGGCAGGCGGCGCCGTTGCCGTCACATCCGTCCGGCTCCAGGTCGGCGAGCTGGCCGGAGTGGTCCCCGACGCACTGTCCTTCTGTTTCGAACTGGCCTGTGCCGGGACCGTGCTGGAAGGCGCGCAGCTCGTCATGGACTCCGTACGGGCGAGAGCACGCTGCGCACCCTGTGCGGACGAATGGGCGGTCGGGATGCCGCCGCAGCTGTGCTGCCCGAGGTGCGGCGAGGCCACCGCGGCGCTGCTCTCGGGCCGCGAACTGCACATCACCGACGTCCACTGGGACGAGGGACCCGCGCAGGGACATATCCATGAACCGATCTACGAGGAGCGCTGAACCATGTGCCGTGTAGTCGACCTGCAGCAGGCGGTACTCGCGAAGAACGACACGACAGCGCACCGCCTGCGCACCGAACTCGCCGCCCGCGGCACCGCGGTCGTCAATCTGCTTTCCAGCCCGGGCAGCGGGAAGACGGCACTGCTCGAACGCGAACTGGTCCTGGCCCGTGAGACGGGCGTCCCGGTCGCGGCGCTGACCGCCGACCTGGCCACCGAGAACGACGCCATGCGCCTGGCCCGCTCCGGCGCCCCGGTCAAGCAGGTGCTCACCGACGGACTCTGTCATCTGGAGGCCCGGATGCTGGGCGGGCATCTCGACGGGTGGCTGCCCGAGGATACGCGGCTCCTCTTCGTGGAGAACGTCGGCAACCTCGTCTGCCCGGCCTCGTACGACCTCGGCGAAACACTGAGGGTCGTACTCGCCTCGGTCACCGAGGGCGAGGACAAGCCTCTGAAGTACCCCACGGCCTTCGGTCTGGCCCATCTGGTGCTCGTCACCAAGACGGACATCGCCGAGGCCGTGCAGTTCGACGAGGGCGCCTTCCGCGCCCACGTCGAACAGGTCAATCCCGGTGTGGAGGTGGTCCTCACCTCGGCCCGGCGCGGCGACGGCATCGGGGCGCTCCTGGACCGGTCGCTGGAGGCCGCGAACGGGGCCCCCGTCCACCGGCCCGTCATGGCCCGGCAGCACCACTCCGCGCACGCCCATGCACACGCAGAGCATGGCGGGGCACCTCACGGCCGGCCCCACACGCATGCCGACAGCGACGGACCGGGCACCGTGCCGGACGGGTCCGGCACCATGGCACAGAACCGCGCGTGACGGCGCAACGGTCCGGCCCGGCCACGGGTGAGCCGACGCAGCGCCGCCGGGTCGTCGTCCGGGGCGTGGTCCAGGGCGTCGGGTTCCGGCCCTACTTGTACACGCGCGCCGTCGCGATGGGTCTGGCGGGGCACGTCACCAACACCCCCGAGGGGGTCGTCGCGGAAGTCGAGGGCCCACCGGCCGCCGTGGCCGTGTTCTGCGAAGGGATCGCCGCGGACGCACCGCCCCTGGCCGTTCTCGATTCCGTCGAGCACAGCGAGGTTCCCGCCGCGGGCGGTGCCGGGTTCACCATCGTCGCCTCCCCAAGCGGCGGCCCCTCACGCACCCTGGTCCCCCCGGACGCAGCCACCTGCGCCGACTGCCTGGCCGAGCTGGCCGACCCCGCGGACCGGCGCCACCGGCACCCGTTCATCACCTGCACCAACTGCGGGCCGCGCTTCACCATCGTCACGGATCTGCCGTACGACCGCGCGCACACCACCATGGCCCGCTTCCCCATGTGCCCCGACTGCGCCCGCGAATACGCGGATCCCGCGGACCGCCGCTTCCACGCCCAGCCCGTCGCCTGCCACCGGTGCGGCCCCCGCCTCGATCTGCTGGTGGCGCCTCCGGATCCGGACGGGGCCCCGCGACGGGTGACCGCGACGGACCCGGTCGCCGAGGCCCGCGGACTCCTGGCCGAGGGGGCGATCCTGGCCGTCAAGGGGCTCGGCGGGTACCACCTCGCGTGCGACGCGACCGACCCCCGGGCGGTGGCCGAACTCCGCCGCCGCAAGGCCCGTGGCGAGAAGCCGTTCGCCCTGATGGCCCGCGACATCGGCGCCATCGAGCACCTCGTCCACATCGGCGCCCAGGAGCGGGCCCTGCTCACCGACGCCGTCCGGCCGATCGTCCTGCTGCGGCGCCGCAGCCGCGCCGCCTGCGCGCCGGGTGCGCCGGAACCGTCGGACAACGTCGCCCCGGGCAGCCCCGACCTCGGCATCATGCTCGCCTACACCCCCCTGCACCACCTGCTCCTCGGCCTGCCCGGGGATCCCGCCGGGCCGGGCCTGCTCGTCATGACCAGTGGCAACGTGGCCGGGGAGCCCATCGTCACCGACGACGCCGAGGCGCTGGACCGGCTCGCCCGCCTGGCCGACGCCTGGCTCGTCCACGACCGCCCGATCCAGGTACCGTGCGACGACTCCGTGGTCCGCGTCTGCGACGGGGAGCGGCTCACCGTACGCCGCTCACGCGGATACGCCCCCCGGCCCGTCGAACTGCCCTTCCCGGTACCGGCGATCCTTGCCGCGGGGGGCGACCTGAAGAACGCCCTGTGCCTGGCGGAAGGGCGCCGGGCCTGGCTGTCCGGCCACATCGGCGACATGGACGACCTCGCCACACAACACGCCTTCGAGCACGCCGGACAGCAGCTGGCGGCCATCACCGGAGTGCGACCCGGGGTCCTGGCCGTCGACCGGCATCCCGGGTACCGATCGGGGCAGCTGACCCGGCGTCTGGCCGGCGCGCGGCACGTCGTACGCGTACAGCACCATCACGCGCATATCGCCTCGGCGATGGCCGAGCACGGCCTGGACGGCAGCCACCGGGTGATCGGCGTCGCGTTCGACGGCACCGGCTACGGCGACGACGGGGCCGTGTGGGGCGGAGAGTTCCTGCTGGCGGACTACGACGGGTACCACCGGTTCGGGCATCTCGCGTACGTTCCCCTGCCGGGCGGCGATGCCGCCGTACACCGCCCCTACCGTATGGCTCTGGCACATCTGCACGCGGCCGGAATCGGCTGGGCGCGGGACCTGCCGTGCACGGTCGCCTGTGAGCCCGGTGAACAAGCGGTACTGGCCCGGCAGTTGGAGCGCAATCTCAACTGTGTCCCCACCTCCAGCATGGGTCGGCTGTTCGACGCCGTCTCCTCCCTCACCGGCATCTGCCACCGGGCCGGCTACGAGGCCCAGGCCGCCGTCGAGCTGGAGAACGCCGCGCTGGGGACGGCCGAGGGCGACTGCGCCGGATACGGCTTCGCGCTGCGTGCTCCCGCGCCGGGCAGCGGGAGCGCGCTGATCGCCGACCCCGGGCCCGTGCTTTCGGCGGTGGTCGACGATGTGCGCGCCAAGACCGCGCCGGGGGTCGTCGCGGCACGCTTCCACGAGGCGGTCGCCGCTCTCGTCCGCCGGACCTGCGTGCTGGCGCGCGAGCAGTACGGCCTGAACACCGTGGCCCTGACCGGCGGAGTGTTCGCCAACACGCGGCTCTCCTCGGCCTGCGCCCGGACGCTCCACCGACGCGGATTCACCGTCCTGCGGCACCACCGGGTACCCCCGAACGACGGAGGGCTGGCCCTGGGGCAGGTGATGGTGGCCGCCCGGACATGCACGGGCGGCATCGGTGCGGCGCGGGGGAGCACGGCCACCCCCTGACGGCAGGTCCCGGCGGAGCCGGGCAGACGACCAACCACAGCAAGGAGAAGCCATGTGCCTGGCGGTGCCCGGCAGAGTACTGGAAATCGAGGAACGGGACGGCACCCGCATGGCCACCGTCGATTTCGGCGGAGTGGTCAAGGAAGCATGTCTGGAGTATCTGCCGGACCTCCGGGTCGGCGAGTACGCCATCGTCCACGTGGGGTTCGCCCTGCAGAAGCTGGACGAGGAGTCGGCCCGGCAGACGCTGGAGCTGTTCGCCCGGCTCGGCATGCTTCAGGAGGAGTTCGGCGACCCTTGGGAAATGGCGGCGGAGGCGGGCGGCCTGCCGCTGCCCGATGCCGGTGACGCATCGCGGGAGGCGCGGAAGTGAAGTACATCGACGAATTCCAGGACCCCGGACTGGCCCGGCGGCTGCTCGACGAGATCCACTCCACCGTGACCAGGCCGTGGGCGCTGATGGAGGTCTGCGGCGGGCAGACCCACAGCATCATCCGGCACGGCATCGATCAACTGCTGCCGGACCAGGTGGAACTGATCCACGGACCGGGCTGCCCGGTGTGCGTCACGCCCCTGGAAGTCATCGACAAGGCGCTCGCGATCGCCGCCCGCCCCGAGGTGATCTTCTGCTCCTTCGGCGACATGCTCCGTGTGCCCGGGACCGCCAAGGACCTCTTCCGGGTCCGCAGCGAGGGCGGCGACGTACGGGTCGTGTACTCCCCGCTCGACGCGCTGAAGATCGCCCAGCAGAACCCGGACCGGGAGGTCGTGTTCTTCGGAATCGGTTTCGAAACCACCGCGCCACCCAACGCGATGACGGTCTGTCAGGCACGGAGGCTCGGCATCCGCAACTTCAGTCTGCTGGTGTCCCACGTCCGGGTGCCACCGGCGATCGAAGCGATCATGCGGTCGCCCGGCTGCCGGGTGCAGGCGTTCCTCGCCGCGGGGCACGTGTGCAGCGTGATGGGGGTGGGCGAGTATCCCGGGCTGGCCGAACGGTTCGGTGTCCCGATCGTGGTGACCGGTTTCGAGCCGCTGGACATCCTGGAAGGCGTGCGCCGGACCGTTGCGCAACTGGAGCGCGGTGAACACACGGTGGACAACGCCTACCCGCGCGCGGTGCGCCCCGAGGGCAATCCTGCCGCCCTGGCCATGCTGGAGGACGTCTTCGAGGTGGCCGACCGGGCCTGGCGCGGCATCGGAGTCATTCCCGGCAGCGGCTGGCGGCTCTCCCTGCGCTATCGGGACTACGACGCGGAATACCGCTTCCCGGTGGCCGGTATCGATACCCGTGAACCCGCGCAGTGCCGCAGCGGGGAGGTGCTGCAGGGCATGCTCAAGCCTCACGAATGCGAGGCGTTCGGTACGACCTGCACCCCTCGCACCCCGCTCGGAGCGACCATGGTCTCCAGCGAGGGCGCCTGCGCCGCGTACTACCTCTACCGGCGGCTGGACATGAAGAACACCTCTTCTGTGGAGGCGAGCCCCGTTGGCTGAGACGGTCGAGACCCCCACGCGCGGCGACGGAACGACAAGCTCCCCAAACGCTTCGGCAGCGTCGCCCTCCGGTATTCCGCCGCTCGATCCCACGGCATGGACGTGCCCGGCCCCCCTGCGGGACCATCCGCGCGTCGTGATGGGCCACGGCGGTGGCGGCGCACTCTCCGCCGAACTGGTCGAGCATGTCTTCGCCCCCGCCTTCGGAGGCGAGACGCTCGCGCAGATGGGCGATTCGGCGTCCGTGTCGCTGGGCGGCGCCCGGCTGGCCTTCTCCACGGACTCCTTCGTGGTGCGGCCGCTGTTCTTCCCCGGCGGCAGCATCGGCGACCTCGCGGTGAACGGGACCGTCAACGACCTGGCGATGAGCGGAGCGCGTGCTGCCTACCTGTCCTGCGGGTTCATCCTTGAGGAGGGCGTCGAACTCTCCGTCCTCGCCCGAGTGGCCCAGGCATTCGGCGCCGCCGCGCGCCATGCGGGCGTGGAAGTGGCCACGGGGGACACCAAGGTGGTCGAGGCCGGTCACGGGGACGGCATCTTCATCAACACCGCCGGTATCGGCCTCATCCCGGCCGGCGTCGATCTGCGTCCGCAGCGCGTCGTGCCGGGCGACGTCGTGATCGTCAGCGGGGCGATCGGTGTCCACGGTGTTGCGATCATGAGCGTGCGCGAGGGCCTGGAGTTCGGAGTCGAGATCGAGAGCGACTGCGCGGCGCTGGGCGGACTCGTGGAGGCCGTGCTCGCGGTCACCCCGGATCTGCACGTACTGCGCGACCCCACTCGCGGAGGGCTCGCCGCATCCCTCAACGAGATCGCGGCGGCATCGGGCACCGGCGTCGTGATCCAGGAGCGAAACGTCCCCGTCCCTGCGCCGGTGGCCAATGCCTGCGCCATCCTGGGTATCGACCCGATGTACGTCGCCAACGAGGGGAAGCTGGTCGCGTTCGTGCCGCGCGCACACGGCGACGCGGTCCTGGACGCCATGCGCGCACACCCGCTGGGCCGGGACGCGGCCGTGATCGGTGAGGTGGTGGACGCGCACCCGGGCATGGTGGTGGCCCGCACCGGGCTCGGCGGTACACGGGTGGTGGACCTGCCGGTCGGGGAGCAACTGCCGCGGATCTGCTGACGGCTCGCCGCTCCGGGCCGGATCCCACAGCACGCCCGCCCTGCGGGCCTGCCGGATTCACCGGCGCGGTTCGTGATCCGGTCGGGGCGGAACGGTCCCCGGTCGTACGGCTCCCACTGCACCGAACCAGCCATTTCGTTTTGCCGGCCGCGCCCCGCGCCCGGCCGGCCACCGAGTCGTATGTGCGCCGGTGCTGGGACGGCCGGCAGGGCGCCGGACGCACCCGAGGAGCGTCAAGCGCCGTTCTGGCCAAGTGGTTGCAGATGCGCGGAGCAAGGGCGTGGTGCGCCGGGGGGCGGATGCCTAAGGTCTGAGTGCGCACAGCGGGGCAGAGCGGTCGAACCGTGGAAAAGGTCAACGACACATCGTTCAGGGGGAAACAGTGCCGCGTGTCAAACCCGTCTTGGCACGGGCCCTCCGTACGACTCCGTTACTTCACCTGGACGTCGCCCACCGGGGCCGGGTGCGGCGTCTGGGACTGAAACTCGAAGAGCACGGCCCCACCGGATCGGTGAAGGACCGAAGCGCCGTCGGGCTGTTGCGGGCCCTGCACGAAGAACAGCCGCTCATACCGGGCACCGTGGTGGTGGAGTCCACCTCCGGCAACCTCGGTCTGGCCCTGGCCCGGCTGCTGCCCTCCATCGGCTGTGTCTTCGTCGCGGTGGTCGATCTCAAGACCCCGCACGCCACCCGCGCCGTGCTCGCCGACCTCGGCGCCCGGGTGATCGTCGTCGACGAACCCGATGGCCAGGGCGGCTACCTGCTGAGCCGGCTGCGCACGGTGCGCGAGCTGTGCGACCGCAACCCCGGATACCGCTGGCCCAACCAGTACGAGAACTGGGCCTCGCCCGACATCCACCGCCGCACCACCGGACCCGAGATCACCGAGCAGGCCGGACCGGACCTCGGCGCGGTGTACATACCGGTCTCCACCGGCGGCACCCTCGCCGGTATCAGCGCGCATCTGCGCGAGCACCGGCCCGACGTCGCCGCGGTCGCCGTCGACGTACGCGGCTCGCTGGCCGTCGCGGGCAGCGCCGGATTCCGGCTGATCCCGGGCATCGGAGCCAGCCGGCCCTCGGTCTTCCTGAACGGGCCGCACAGCTACGACCGTGCCGTGCACGTCGACGACATCGAGGCGATAGCCGTCTGCCGGATCCTCGCCGAGGACGCGGGACTCGTACTCGGGGGATCCAGCGGCTGTGCCGTGCGCGCGCTGCTCACCGACCAGGACAACGGCCGTGCGGACGACCGGCTGGCCGTCTGCCTGGCCGCCGACGGCGGCGGGAAATACCGCGACACCCTCTACTCCGACGACTGGGCGACCGAACAGGGCATCGTCAAGGAGATCACCGCCGCCGTGGAACAGCTGCGCCGCGAAGGCCTCTTCTTCGACCGAAAGCACCAGGAGCACTGACCATGGGCACGAGCACCACCCTTGACCGGCGGCGGCGGACGAGAACCGACCACCGGCAGTTCCTGCCGCTGGTCCAGGGAGCCACGCTGATCGAGTGGACCGGCACGGGACTGTTCCTCGCCGTCTCGACCATCTACTTCGTCAAGGTCGCCCATCTCAGCACCTCGTCCGTGGGCACCGGTCTGACGATCGGCGGAGCCGTCGCCATCGCCGCCGCCGTACCCATCGCCCGGCTGGCCGGACGCTTCGGTCCGAAGCCCGTGCTGATCGGGGTGATGCTGCTTCGCGCGCTGGCCACCGTCGGCTACCTGTGGGTGGACGGCTGGTGGAGCTTCCTCCTCGTGGTCGCCGTCATCGCCGTCACCGAGCAGTCCTCGCCCCCGCTCGTGCAGTCGTACGTCGGAGCGAGGGCCCCCGAGAGTCTGCGCGCGAAGGTGATGGCCGTGCAGCGCACCGTCGTCAACCTCGGCATCAGCCTGGGCGGGCTGATCGCCGGATTCGCCCTGGGCTCGGGGGCACCCGGAGCCTTCCGGCCGCTGCTGATCGGCGGCGCACTCGCCTATGTGGTGGTGGCCGTGGTGTACGCCACCGCGCGGGGGGAGGGAGCCGCGACCGCTGTCGAGAGCGCCCGTGTCGCGGATCTGCTCAAGGACCGCCGACTGCTGGGCTTCACCGCGTACAACGCACTGGTGTCGCTCTGGATGCCGGTGCTCAACGTGGCCTTCCCGCTGTGGCTCGTCACCGAGACGGATGTGCCGGAGCGCTACGTCGGCATCCTGTACGCCGTCAACACGGTGTTGTGCATCGCTCTGCAGTACCCGCTCAACCGCTGCTACAGCACAACGCGCCGGGCGTGGTACTCGTACGCGACCGCAGCACTGCTGCTCAGCCTGGGCGCCCTCGCCTTCGCCGCGGCGCCGGCCTTCGGGACGCGGGAAGCACTGCTGGTGCTCGGCGCCGCCGTCGTCCTGCTGACCTTCGCCGAGCTCCTCCAGGTCGGCGCCTCGTGGACCCTCTCCTTCGACCTGGCACCGGAGCGGGCACGCAGCGCCTACCTGGTGCTGTTCAACACCAGCCGCACCGTCGCCAACCGGGTCGCGGGCCCGGTGCTGATGACCGGTGTCGTCCTCGCCCTCGGCACGGCCGGCTGGGCCGCGCTCGCCTGCGTCCTGCTGCTCGGCGCGCTCGTCCCCTTCGCGATGCTGCGCGGACCGCGAGGCACCGGCGACTGACCCCCGGACCCGTCCGACACCATCACCGACCCTCTCGCCAAGGAGCCCCGCCCGCCATGGACTTCGAGCAATATCCCGACAGCCACTTCCGCTACCTGACCCGCGCGGACGTCATCGAGGCGGCCCACGACGTGGACATCGTGGCGGCGGTGGCCGAGGCGCTCACGCTGCACTCCGCCGGACAGTCGGTCCTTCCCGAGGAGGCCTATCTCGGCTGGACCACCCCGCAGGGCGACTCGGCCCGGCTGCTGGCCATGCCCGGCGCGCTGGTCCAGGACGGCAGGCCGCCCGTCATCGGAATGAAGACCATCAACGCCTCGATCGGCAACCCGGGGCGCGGCATACCGCGCTCCCAGGGCTTCACCCTCCTTCTCGACCCGGAGACCGCCCGTCCCCTCGCCCTGATGGAGGCCGCGTACATCAGCGCAATGCGTACCGCGGCGGTGACGGCCCTCGCCGTCCGCCACCTGGCCGTCGAGGAGCCACGACGGCTCGCGCTCCTCGGCTGCGGCGCGCTCGCACAGGCGCACGTGGCGCTGCTGCTGCGCACCGTTCCCACCCTGGACCGCATAGCGCTGTACGACGTGGCGCCCGACCGCGCGAAATCCGTCGCCCGGTACATCGCGTCGCTCCCCGGGGCCGCGGACATCGAGACGGTGCTCGCGGACGAACCGCGGGAGGCGGTGCGGGACGCGGAACTCGTGGTACCCGTGACGACGGTGGCCCAGGGCTACATCGAGCCGGACTGGCTGTGCCCGGGCGCGCTCGTCTGCCATGTCTCGCTGGACGACCTCACCGAGGCGGCGGTTCTCGCGGCCGGCACGGTGATCGTCGACGACTGGAGTCTGGTCCGTGACGACCCGCGCCGGCTGCTGGGCCGGATGCACCGGGCGGGGACCCTGCTCGGCCCCGACGGCGACCCCCGGGAAGGGATCACCGCGCAGCCCGGCGCCCGCCGCGTCGACGGCACCCTCGGCGATGTGCTCACCGGCCGCCACCCGGGCCGCCGTGACCAGGACGAGATCGTGATCAGCAACCCGTTCGGCATGTCGATCCTCGATGTCGCCGTCGCCGACCGCATCCACGCTCGCGCAGAAGCCGCCGGTCTCGGCGCCCGGCTCACACTCTGAAGGGGGATCCGCATGACGATCGACCAGAACGTCCAGGAGATCAACCGCACCATGTGGTCGTACGGAGAGTACCGGCACGTCGCCGATCTGCTGCGGCCCGGCGCAGAGGAACTGGTCGGCCGGCTCGCCCCCGAACCGGGCACCCGCCACCTCGACATCGCCACCGGCAACGGCAACGTCGCCCTGCTGTCCGCCCTGCGCGGCTCCGTGGTCACCGGGCTGGACCTGACGGACGAGTTCTTCCCCGACGCGCGCGAACGCTTCGAGGAAGCCGGTGTCGAGGCGGTGCTGCGCCGCGGCGACGCGCAGGAACTCCCCTTCGAGGACGGCTCGTTCGACCTGGTCACCTCCACCTACGGAATCCAGTTCGCACCCGACCACGCCGCCTCCTCGGGAGAGATGGCCAGGGTGCTGCGGCCCGGCGGCCGGATCGGCATGTGCAACTGGACGGCACGCAGCTGGACCGCCCACTTCCAGGAGATCCTCTCCGCGTACTTCCCCTCGCCCAACGGCCATCAGGGACAGCCCATGCTCTGGGGCTCCCGGGACTATCTCGGCGAACTCTTCGGCCCCGGATTCACGATCACGTCCGAACGCCGGGAACTCTTCTACCCGTTCGGTACCGCGGAGGATCTGGTCACCTTCTTCGAGAACTGCTTCGGCCCCTGCATCGCGGCGAGGAACACCATCTCGCCGCCCTCGCGCTGGAAGGAACTGCGGGCGGAGATGGTCGAGATGACCGAGGGTTTCCACACCACCGACGCACGGGGCATGGGCGTGCCCGTCGAGTACCTGCTCGTCACGGCGGAGAAGAAGGGGGACCGGTGACCGGCCTGCCCGAGCACTATCCGGTCCTTCCGCTGGCCGAAGGGACGCGGGAGCGGGCCATCGCCGCGGCGCTCACCCGCAGCGAACCGTACGATCTGGGTGAAGGGGTCCACGCGTACGTCGAGCGGCACGCGGCCGCGCGCCCGGACCGCACGGCGATCGACGACGGCGAAGTATCCATCGGGTACGGCGAGCTGGCCGACCGGATGCGCCGCACCGCCGCCGGGCTGGCGGCCGCCGGGGTCTCGCACGGACAGATCGTCGCGGTCGGCGGCCGGCGCGGCGGCGACGTGGTCACGGCCTTTCTCGCGCTGGAGCTGCTGGGCGCCGTCTACCTCCCGGTGGACGCGGGCTGGCCCGCCGCCCGTGTCGAGTCCCTGCTCACCGACAGCGGCGCCGTGCTCATGCTGACCACCGGCGGGCCGGAGCACAGTGGCGAACTGGTCAAGGGAGCCCGGGCGGCCGGCGTGCCCACCGCGACACCCCGGCCGGCGGAGTCCCGGCACACCAGGACAGCGCCGCCCGCCCCCGACGAGGTGCGGTACATCCTCTACACCTCCGGCTCGACCGGACGCCCCAAGGCCGCGGTCGTCGAGCACCAGGGGATGCTCAACCATCTGTGGGCCAAGGTCGACGACCTCGGCCTGACCGCGGACGACCGGCTCGCCCAGACCGCACCACTGGGCTTCGACATCTCCGTCTGGCAGATGCTCGCGCCGCTGCTCGTCGGCGGCTGCGTACAGGTCTTCGGCGACGAACTGGCGCAGGACGGCGCGCTGTTGCTGGAGGCGCTGCGCGGACACGGAACGACGGTGCTGGAAACCGTACCCACCCTGATCCGCTTCCTGCTCGACGCCCACGACAGCGCGGGGACCGGCCCCGGCGCGCTGCGCTGGATGATCGCCACCGGCGAGGAGCTGCCGCCCGCCCTGGCCGGACGGTGGCACGAGGCCATGCCGGGCATCGGACTGCTCAACGCCTACGGCCCCACCGAGTGTTCGGACGATGTCACCCACGCCGTACTGGGCCCTCCGGCCGCCGGGGTACGCCATCTGCCGATCGGTTCGCCCGTCGGAAACGCCGAACTCTACGTGCTCCGTGCCGAAGAGGGGGAATGGCACGCCTGTGCGCGGGGGGAGAGCGGAGAACTGTTCGTCGGAGGGCTCGTCGTGGGCCGCGGCTATCTCGGCGACCCGGACCGCACCGCACTCGCCTTCTTCACCGACCCCTTCGGCAACAGCGGCGGGCGCCTCTACCGCACCGGGGACGCCGTACGCGTGCTGCCGGACGGCCAGCTGGAGTATCTGGGCCGGGTCGACCGGCAGGCGAAGCTCGGCGGCGTACGGATGGAACTCGCCGAGATCGAAGCGGTGCTCGGCGGCCACCCCGGGATCGCCGCTTGCGCCGTCACCGTCCACACCCCCGACGACACCGGCGCCCTGGTGGCCCGTGAGAGCGCCCACACCCCGGTGGCCGCCCAGCTGCCACGGCTCGTCGCGTATGTCACGGCCGCCGGCGCCGAGGTGCCCGAGGAATCGCTCCGCGCCCATCTGGCCGAACGGCTCCCCGCACCGATGGTGCCGCGCACCTTCGTCGTCCTGCCCCGCCTCCCGCTGACCCGGAACGGCAAGACGGACTACAAGGCGCTCCCCGCACCCCCGCGCCGCAGCCGTCCCGACCGCCGCCCGTACACGCCGCCGCGCGGCGAGGCGGAGTCCGCGATCGCGGCCCTGGTCGCCGACCTCCTCGGCACCGGACGCGTCGGCCGGAACGACTCGTTCCTGGAGCTGGGCGGCGACTCGCTGCTGGCCATGCGACTGGTCGCGGCCCTGCGCGGGACGGGATCGGCCGCGGGCCTGCGCGACGTGCTGCGCGACGGCAGCCCGGCCGCGCTCGCCGCACTCGGCAGCCACCAGCAGCGGACGGCCGACAGCCCCTCGCAGCATGCCTGGGACGCCCCGAGGACCCGGCCGCTCACCCCGCAACAGGCCGGTGTCTACTTCCACTGGCGACTCGACCCGCTCAGCCCCTACTACAGCTACCAGGGCTCCCTGGAACTGGACGGGGCGCTGGACGTGGCACGGCTGGCACGGGCCTGGCAGCTGCTCCTCGGCGAGAATCCGCTCCTTCTCGCCCGGTTCGCCGAGACCGGCGAGCCGGGCGGGCAGGAGGTGGTGCACCACTACCCGCACTGGGAGGTGCCGCTGCCCGCACGGGCGCGGGACCTCACCGTGGACGAGTTCCGCGCGGTGGCTGCCGAGGAGGCTGCCAGGCCCTTCGACCTCCTCGCCGGACCGGCTCTGCGGACCGAGCTGTTCCGGCTGCCGGGCGGGCAGCACCGGCTGCTGGTCACCATGCATGAACTGCTCCTCGACGGCTGGGGTGCCACCGTGCTGTTCCAGCGGCTCGCCGAGCTGTACGAGCAGCAGCCGGCCGCACCCGACCCGGAGCGCGCCACCCGGTACGACCGCTACCTGGACCACGTGGAGGCGCGGCTGGCCACCGAGGAGGTGGCCGAGGCGGGGGAGTACTGGCTTCGCCGGCTCGCGGGCGAACTCCCGGTGCTGCAGATCGCGCAGAAGCCGCGACCCGCCACACCCACCTACCGGGGCGAGATCACCGAGGCGGTCCTCGACGCGCACCTGTCCCAACGGCTGCGCGAAACCGCCCTGTCCGCCTCCGCCACCGCGTTCGTGCCGCTGCTGGCCGCGTACGCGCTGGCCCTGAGCTACTACAGCGACGCCGACGAGGTGATCGTGGGCGCACCGATGGCGGGCCGGGAACGGCCGGAGACGGCCGAGGTCCCGGCGTTCACCCTGGCCATGCTGCCGCTGCGCCTGCACTGCGATCCGGCCGCGACCCTCGCGGAGTTCACCACACAGGTGCGGGAGACCGTGTACGACGCGTACGCCGCGGCGGAGCACCCCTTCGGCTGGACGCTGCGGAGACTACCGGCGGCCTCGCGCAGCTCTTCGGCGACACCGGTCTTCCAGACCATGCTCAACATGCTGCCGTACCCGGCGCGTGCCACCACCGCTTCGGACGTCGGGTTCCGCTTCGTCGAACTGGACACCGGCTACACCAAGTACGACTGCGCGCTGTACGTCCAGCCGCACGGTCCCGGCCACCTGCTGTTGCAGTACGCCTACCAGCGGGAACTGCTCGACGCCCCGGCCGCACGCAACGTACTGGAATCCACGCTGATCGCGCTGCGGGCCCTCACCGACCCGGAGCGTGCGGAGCACACCACCATCCGTTCCCTCGATCTGCTGCCCGGAGACGATCACCGATGACCATGCCGACCCTGCTGGAACGTTTCGCCGAGCAGGTGGCGGCCCGCCCCCGGGCCGTAGCCCTGCGCCACACCGGCACCAGTCTCACCTACCGTGAACTCGACGAATGGAGTGGCCGGCTGGCCGCCCGGCTCGCCGCCAAGGGCACCGGCCCGGGCACAGTGGTGGCACTCGCCGCTCAGCGCGGCCCGGCGGCCGTCGCCGGAGTCCTCGCCGTACTGAAGACGGGCGCCGCCTACCTCGGGCTCGACCCCGCGATACCCGTGCGACGACAGCGCCGGATGGTGGAGGAGACAGGACCGCACTGCGTGCTGGCCGAACCCGGACTCGACCAGTTCCCCACTCTGGACGCCCCTCGCGTCACGCTCGCCCGTCTCGACGAGGGCCCACTGCACCAGGCCCCCGAGCAGGAGCCGGACGAGGACGCGCTGTTCCACATCGTCTACACCTCGGGCACGACCGGGAACCCCAAGGGCGTACGCGTCAGCCGGCGGTCGGTCCGCGGACGGCTGGAGTGGATGTGGCAGGACCATCCGTTCCCCGGGAACGCGGTGCTGGCCGTCCAGAAGTCGCTCGCCCTGGTCGCCTCGCCCTGGGAACTGCTGGGCGGACTCCTCAAGGGCATCCCGTCCGTCGTGCTCGGCACCGATGAGCTCCTCGATCCGGTGCTGTTCGCCGCGGCCGTCGAACAGGAGCGGATCACGCACCTGTTCCTGACCCCGCAACTGATTACGGGGCTGCTGGAGGAGAGCGCGAAACGCCCGGGCGGGCATCAGCCCGTACTGGTCACCAGCGGTGCCGACACCCTGCCGGTGGACACGGTCCTGCGCTTCCGCCAGGTCTGGCCCGACGCCACACTGCTCAACCTGTACGGCATGACGGAGACCGCCTCCAACGTCGCCGCCTACGACACCGCCCGGCTGCCCGCGGACGCCCGACGCGTGCCCGTCGGCAGCCCCGTGGCCGGTGCCTCGCTCTCGGTCCGCGACCGGCTCGGCCGACGGCTGCCCCCCGGTGTGACGGGCGAGGTGTGGGTCTCCGGACCACCGCTCGCCCTCGGCTACCTCGGCGGCGACGGCGAGGACCGCTTCACCACGGACGACACCGGAGTACTGCACTACCGCACGGGCGACCGGGGCCGCCAACTGCCGGACGCCGCACTGGAGATCACCGGTCGCGCCGACAACCAGATCAAGGTCCGCGGCTACCGCGTCGAACTGGAGGAGATCGAGGCCACGCTCCGCAAGGCGCCGGACATCACCGACGCGGGGACGTACGCGCAGAGCGAGGACGGCGAAACGCGCATCGTCGCCTGCGTCACCGCCGACGAGGAGACCGGCCCCGCCGCACTGCGCGCGTATCTGCGCGACCGGCTGCCCGACTACATGCTGCCCGCCCGGATCCAGCAGCTCCCACGGCTCCCGCTGAGCACCAACGGCAAGCTCGACCGCACCGCCCTGCGCACGCTCGTGGAGAGCATCGGGCAGGAACACACGGCCGGATTCGCCCCGTCCGACGCCACCGAGGCCGCCGTCGCGGCCGTCTGGCAGGAACTGCTCGGCGCCCCGCCGGCGTCGGCCGACCAGAACTTCTTCGACGCCGGAGGCCACTCCCTGCTCGCCGTGCGGCTCGCCAACCGGTTGGCGGGCACGGCGGGCCGGCGCGTACCACTGCGCCGCATCCTCGGCGCGCCCACCGTCAGTGCGATCGCCGCACTGTGCCGCGAGACCCAGCAGGAGGAGCAGGCATGAGCGTCCCATGGCTGAGCGTGCCGGAGGAGAAGCCGCAGGGCGGCGCGGCCGGTACTCTCGCCGTCTGCTTCGCACCTACCGGGGCGCACGGTTCGACGTTCGCGAACTGGCGGGGCCTGCTGCCCGAGGACACCACGCTCGCGCTGATCACACCGCCCGGCCGGGGTACCCGCGTCGACGAGGAGCCGGTCACCGGCATGGCGGCCTACGCGGATGCGGTGGCGGCCGAGATTCGCGGGCTGCGCGGCGGGCGGCGACTGGTGCTGATCGGCGTCAGCCTCGGCGCGCTGCTCGCGTACGAGACGTGCTGCCGGCTGCTCGACGCCGGGGTGCCGGTCGCGCGCCTGTGCGCGGTGGCCGGGCAGTGTCCCGGTGACTTCCACGGCGATGGCGACGAGGTGACCGTCGAGGACGCCCGCGCCTTCGTCACCGGGACCGGGCTGACCGACCCGGAGCTGCTGGCGGACCCCGAATTCGAGGAGGTGCTGCTGCCCCCCGTCATCGCCGATCTGCGACTGGCCGCGGGCTACGACGGCAGCCGCACCCCCGTACCGCACGTCGAGCTGCGCGCGGTGTGGGCCACCGACGACCCGCACGTGCCCGAGGTGACCGTACGCCGCTGGGCCGACTGGACCCGTGCCGAGTGCACGACGCTGTCCGTCGAGGGCGGCCACTACGCCCACCAGGAGAATCCGGCCGCGGTCGTCTCCGCCTGCCTGGACGGCCTCCCCGGGGTACGGCCGTCGCGCCGGTCCGTGCTCGGCGCCGGGGCGACGGCGGTCGCGGGTACCGTGCTGGGCCTCGGCGCGGTGGCGTCGGCGTCACCCAGGGCATCGGCCGCGCCCGCACCCGCTGCGGGCGGCGTCACCTTCGACGGGGATCCCACCGACCCCGTCGGCCTCGCCGTGGCCATGATCCGCCAGAACACCAGCAACCCCGGTGACGGAGCGCTCACCCAGCCGCTCGCCCGGATGCTCCAGGGCATCTTCCGCGCGGCCGGGGTGGGCACCGAGATCGTGCCCACCCCCAAGGAGGGCAACGTCCACTTCTTCGCCCGGGTCCCCGCCGGCGGCCCCGCCCGGAAGAAACCACTGGTCCTGCTGGGCCACTCCGACGTGGTCCCCGCCATCGGCGACACGTGGACGACGGACCCTTTCGCGGGCGACATCAAGGACGGCAAGCTGTACGGCCGCGGCGCGCTCGACATGAAGGGTGTCAACGCCGCCTTCGTCGCCGCCCTGTTGCGCCATGTCCGGGAGGGCTCGGTCTTCGACCGCGACATCGTGTTCTGGTCCGACTGCGACGAGGAGCAGGGGCCCTACGGGGTGCGCTGGTTCCTCACCGAACACCCGGGCAAGGTGGAGGCGGGCGCGGTCGTCACCGAGGGCGGCTGGGTGCTCAACCAGCGTGACGGCACGACACCCATGATCGCCTCGCTCACCTGCAACGACAAACGCTCCCTGCTGCTGCGCCTGGAGACCTCCTCGTACGCCACCCACACGTCCAAGCCGTTCACCGGACAGGCCGTGATCAGACTGGGCGAGGTGCTGGAGCAACTGGGGGACTGGCGCGCCCGCATCCGCCCCAACGCACTGTCCCGGCGGTACTTCGCCGAGCTCGCCGGGGCCACCACCGACCGGCCGCTCGCCGAGGCCGTCCGAGCGATGCTCGACGCCCGTTCGGAACAGCAGCGGGACAGGGCCGGTGAAACGGTGGTGCGGCTCAGCGAGACCCCGGAGCTGCACAACGCGATGCTGCGGACCACGCTCGCCTTCACCTCCGCGCAGTCCGGCTACTACCCGAGCATCGTGCCGGGCACGGCGACCGCGGAGTTCCGGGCCGCCTTCCTGCCGGGCGCCGACGACCCGGGCCGGATCGTCGCCGAACTGCGTTCACTGATCGGCAACCGGGCGACGCTGACCGTGGTCGGGAACCCCGGTGAGAGCGAGCAGCAGGCGCTGGACCGGCTGCGCGGCTATCTCGCCACGCCCGATTCCAGCTACGACACGGACGTCTTCCGCGCCTGGCAGACGGCCGTACGCCGGACACACCCCGGAGTACGCGCCACCGCCTGCCAGTTCGAGGCGGTCACCAGCGCGGTGCCGTTCCGGGAACAGAACGTACCCGTGTACGGCATGTACCCGTTCACCGTGAACCGGGACATGCTCAAGCGCATGCACGGAACCGACGAACACATCGGGGTGGATGCCCTCCGGCAGGGCACCGAGACCGTCTACCAGCTGCTGGCCGGACTGCGTACCGGGGCCTGATCCGGCCGCGCCGTACCGGCCGGATCAGGCCCGTATGGCGCGGTCGCCGGGCCCCGTGTCATTCCACCCTCACCCAGTCGAGGGTGCGCTCGACCGCCCTTTTCCAGTCGGCGTAACCCTCGGCGCGCCGTTCCTCGCTCCAATGCGGCTCCCAGCGCTTCGACTCCTGCCAGTGCTCCCGCAACTCGCCCCGGTCGCGCCAGAAGCCGGTGGCGAGCCCTGCCGCGTACGCGGCGCCCAGCGCGGTGGTCTCGGCGACGACAGGGCGGCTGACGTGCACCCCGAGGACGTCCGCCTGGATCTGCATGCACAGGTCGTTGGCCGTGACCCCGCCGTCTACCTTGAGCACGTCGAGATGGACCCCGGAGTCCTGCTCCATCGCCTCCACCACATCCCGGCTCTGGTAGCAGATGGCCTCCAGAGTGGCCCGCGCCAGATGGGCGTTGGTGTGGTAGCGCGCGAGTCCGACGATGGCTCCGCGGGCGTCCGAGCGCCAGTACGGGGCGAAGAGGCCGGAGAACGCCGGAACGAAGTACATCCCGCCGTTGTCCTCGACGGTCCGGGCGAGCCATTCGCTCTCGGCGGCCTCGGTGATGATCTTCATCTGGTCCCGCAGCCACTGCACGGCCGAACCCGTGACCGCGATGGAGCCCTCCAGGGCGTAGACCGCCGGGCCCTTGCCGAACTGGTAGGCGACGGTGGTGAGCAGGCCGTGCCGCGACCGGATCAGCTCCGTACCCGTGTTGAGCACGAGGAAGTTGCCGGTGCCGTACGTGTTCTTCGCCTCGCCCGGCTCGTAGCACACCTGGCCCACGGTGGCCGCCTGCTGGTCGCCGAGTACTCCGGTGATCGGGATCGCGGCCCGCAGGGGCCGTGACGTGCGTGTGCGGCCGTACGCCGTCGCGTCGGACGACGGGTTGATGGCCGGCAGCATGACCCTCGGAATGCCGAAAATGCCCAGCAGTTCGTCGTCCCAGTCGAGCGTCTCCAGGTTCATCAGCATCGTGCGGCTGGCATTGGTCACATCGGTGGCGTGAATGCCGCCGTCGGGACCTCCGGTGAGATTCCACAGCACCCAGCAGTCCGTGTTCCCGAACACCGCGTGCCCCCGTTCCGCGGCCTCGCGGACCCCGTCGACGTGATCGAGGATCCACTTGATCTTCCCGCCGGAGAAGTAGGTGGCCGGAGGCAGTCCCGCCTTGCGCCTGATGACCTCGCCGTGTCCCTCGTTCTCCAGGGCGTTGGCGATCGAGTCGGTCCGGGTGTCCTGCCACACGATGGCGTTGCAGTACGGGCGGCCGGTGCGGGGATCCCATACGACGGTGGTCTCACGCTGGTTGGTGATCCCGATGGCGTCGAGATCGGTGGCGCTCAGACCTCCGGCGCGCAGAGCATTCTGCATGACCGAGTTGGTGCGCTCCCAGATCTCCACCGGGTCGTGCTCCACCCAGCCGGGCCGGGGCAGGATCTGCTCGTGCTCCAACTGGTGCCTGGCCACTTCGTTCCCGTCGTGATCGAAGATCATGAAGCGGCTGCTGGTGGTGCCTTGGTCCACCGCGCCGATGAAGTCCGCCATGGCGTGCCGCCTTTCCTGGATCCGTGCTCGACGAAGGAACCGGGCGTCACGTCTGCGCCGGTGTGGGGATGGTGCCCTCCGGCTCCGGTTCCGCGGTGGGCAGGAAGCGGCCGATGAAGGTCTTGTAGAGGAACGCGCCGACCAGGCCTCCCACGAGCGGCCCCACGATCGGCACCCAGTAGTAGAAATTCCCGTACTGGTCCCGCCATGCCCCTCCGTAGCCGGTGAGGAAACTCGCGAGCCGGGGCCCGAAGTCACGAGCGGGATTGATGGCGTACCCGGCGTTCGTCCCGAACGCCATACCGATGGCCACCACGATGAGACCCACGACGAATGGGCTGAGATTGGCGCCCGGTGGCGTATTGAGAAGGTCCGTCACCGCGAAAATCAGCAGTACGAGAATGGCGGTGCCGATGACCTGGTCCCGCAGCGCGCCCCATTCGCTGACAGGAAGCGCGGGGTTTCCGTTGGCGGGCAGCGTGGAGAAGACGAACTGCGTCTTGATGGTGTGTCCGGGATCGGCTTTGGCCAGGGCCTCGGCGTAATTCCAGCGCACCACCAATGCCCCGATGAAAGCCCCGGCGAGCTGTGCCAGCGCGTAGGGAGCAACTTTCTTCCAGGGGAAATCCTTGAAGGCGGCGAGCGAGAGAGTCACGGCGGGATTGAGGTGGGCTCCGCTCAGTCTGCCCGCCACGTACACACCCAAGGTGACTCCGAGGCCCCATGCCCAGGCGATGCTGTCGTGATTCCCGAGACCCCCCGGCGGATCGGTGAGCGCTCCGCCGGCCACGACCTGCGCCACCACACCGCAGCCGAAGAGGATGAGAATCATCGTCCCGAGGAATTCCGCCGAGAGTTCCCCGACGAACCCCGACGCCTTGAGCCGCTCCATGGAGATCTCGCTTCCTGTCGAGTCACGAGCGTTGGCGGCATAGATCCACATATGAGCGTAGACGCAGGGAAATGGTTCCGCACTCGGTGGCACGGAGACCGGCGAGGACACCCGGCGCGCCCGGTGGACGGGCGCGACGGGCGTCGGTGTCAGTCCACGTCGACGCCGTCGAAAACGTCGAGCATCCTGCTGAGCACCCGTACGCAAGCCGTCACCTCGGCATTCGTCAGGTCCCCGTCCACCTGCCGCAGCAGCGTCTGCTCGCGAACGAGGGCGGCGGTGATCGCCGCCCTGCCGCTGCCGGTCAGCCGGATCAGCGAAGACCTTCGGTGGGCGGGGTTCGGGATGACCTCGACGAGTTGCGCCGCCACCGCGTCGTTGACCATGCGCTGCACGAATTGCCTGCTCAACGCCTGTGCACGGCCCATCTGGGGAACCGTCATCGGCCCGTGCTCACGCAGCAGATCAAGGACGGCGCGCACGCCGACGGACAGGCCCTCGATGGGTGCGGCCTGCTCCACCTTGCGCTGCACCCGTCTGTACAGCGGGCCGACCAGGGCGAAGACCTCCGTGAGCCGGTGGGCGAGATCCTCGGGAGCCAGGGGCGATTCAGTGTCGGTCACCCGGCCATCATGACACCTCGGTTGCCAAGTTGGGAAATAAATGACACCTTGGTTGTCATGACTGCTTCTACAGATCTGTTCTCCTTCGAGATCGGCGACGGTCGTCTCGTCTACCGCGACATCGGGACGGGCCCCCTTCTGGTGCTGCTGCACGGCGGATTCCTGGACCACGGCATGTGGGACGACCAGGTGCCGGCCCTCGCCCGGACCCACCGGGTGATCGTGCCCGACGCCCGGGGGCACGGCGGATCGTCCAACGCCGACGGGCCGTTCCGTCACACGGATGACCTGGCCGCTCTGCTGCGCCACCTCGACGCGGGCCCCGCGGTCCTCGCCGGGGTGTCGATGGGGGCGGCCACCGCGGTCGACACCGCGCTCGAACACCCCGGTCTGGTGCGTGCGTTGGTCGTCAGTGGCGCCGGAACGAGTGAGCCCGAGTTCAATGACCCCTGGGTCCTGCAGGTGCAGGCCGCGCAGGCCGACGCTCTGGCCGCCGGAGACGTCGAAGGCTGGATCGACGCCTTCATGCTCTTCGTCGCGGGCCCGCACCGCACACTCGATGACGTCGACCCCGTCGTCGTGCGCCGACTGCGCGAGATGACGGTGCGGACGGTCGCCAAGCACACCGGCGGCGAACCCGATCTGCGTGTGCCCGTGACCGACACCTGGACGCGGGCGGCGGGGATCACGGTCCCGGTGCTGGCGATCGAGGGCGGCATCGATTCGGACGACCACATCGGCATGGGCCGACGTCTCGTGCGGATCGTCGCCGACGGGCGTGCGGCCACGGTCGAGGGCGCCGCGCACTTCCCCAACATGGAACGGCCGGAGGTCTTCGACGGGATCCTCGGGGAATTCCTGGGGGCTGTTCTCGCCCGGGAGGGTGCCACCGGATGAACGGGTGAGCCCGGCCGGAGGGTTTTGCCGTCCGGGTGCACCGGGCGGCTCCCTGCCCGGCTTCAGCGGGCGGCCGTCACCACCCCATCGGCCGTCACCGTGCCACCGGCTCCCGCCGCCTCCCCCGCGGGGGTGTCGTGCAGGCCGAGGCGCAGGTGCTCGACGTGGAAGAGGGCCTGGTCGAGGAGTTCGGCGACGTGGTTGTCGTACAGCGCGTAGATCACCGAGCGGCCCCGGCGTTCGCCGGCGACCAGGCCGAGGTTGCGCAGCAGCCGCAGCTGATGGGAGCAGGCGGACTGCTCCATGCCGACCGCGTCGGCGAGCTCCGTCGCCGGGCACGGACCCTCCTGGAGGCGGGCGAGAATGCGGAGCCGGGACGGGGTCGCGAGAGCCTGCAGGGTGGCCGCCACATCGGCGGCCCCCACGGCGTCGAGGCGCTCGCGCGCGGTGGCAGCAGTGTTCGCGTCAGCTCCGTGGCCCATGGCCTCATCCTACGGAGATGAACACATGAATGCGTGTTCATGTGATCCTGTATGGTGCGGGAGTCGAAGCACTCCGCCGTCTCGTGTGAAGGATCACCGCCCATGTCTTTCACCCTCACCCGCCCGGCCGCGTCCGCCGAACCGGTGCGGGACGCGGACCCGGCCGGACGGCGCACCCGGATCCTGGCTCTCCCGGAAGCCCGCTGGGCCGCGGCCGCCCTGGGGCTGTTCCTGTCGGCACTGCCCCTGCACCTGCTCGGTGCCCCGTGGTGGGCGTGGGGCCCGCTGTACGCGCTGACGTACGTCGCGGGTGGCTGGGAGCCCGGGTGGGAGGGGCTGAAGGCCCTCAAGGGCAAGACGCTGGACGTGGATCTGCTGATGGTGGTCGCCGCCCTCGGCGCGGCGGCGATCGGGCAGGTGCTGGACGGTGCTCTGCTGATCGTCATCTTCGCCACCTCGGGCGCCCTGGAGGCGTTCGCCACCGCGCGGACCGCCGATTCGGTGCGCGGCCTGCTCGACCTCGCGCCCGCCACGGCGACCCGCCTCGGTGAGGGCGGAACCGAAGAGCCGGTGCCCACCGGGCAGTTGAGCGTCGGGGACGTGATCCTGGTGCGCCCCGGCGAGCGCGTCGGCGCCGACGGCCGGGTCCTCGACGGGGCCGGCGAGGTCGACCAGGCGACCATCACCGGCGAGCCGCTGCCCGTGACCAAGGAACGGGGCGACGAGGTCTTCGCCGGGACGCTGAACGGCACCGGCGCACTGCGCGTCGTGGTGGAGCGTGACCCGTCCGATTCGGTGATCGCCCGGATCGTCGCCATGGTCGAGGAGGCCTCCGGGACCAAGGCCCCCACCCAGCTGTTCATCGAGAAGGTCGAACAGCGGTACTCGATCGGCATGGTGGCGGCCACCCTCGCCCTGTTCGCCCTGCCCCTCGCCTTCGGCGCGGCCTTGCAGCCGACGCTGCTGCGGGCGATGACCTTCATGATCGTGGCGTCGCCGTGCGCCGTGGTCCTGGCCACCATGCCGCCGCTGCTCTCCGCGATCGCCACCGCCGGACGGCACGGCGTGCTGATCAAGTCCGCCGTCGTGATGGAACGCCTCGGACAGATCGACGCCGTGGCCCTCGACAAGACCGGCACCCTGACCGAAGGCACCCCACGCGTCACCGACATCCGCCCGCTGCCGGCCTCCGGCCCGACACCGGACGACCTGCTCACTCTGGCGGCCGCCGCCGAGCATCCCAGCGAGCACCCCCTCGCGCGGGCCGTCACCGAGGCCGCCCGGACCCGCGGTCTCGCCCTGCCCACCGCGAAGGACTTCACCTCCGCCCCCGGTGCCGGCGTCACCGCGACGGTGGACGGCCGTACCGTCGCCGTCGGCAGCCCCGCCCGTCTGCTGAACGGCCGTGGGGACGAAGCGGCCGCCGAGCTCGTCGCGGAACTGGAGGAAGACGGCCGTACCGCCGTGCTGGTCGTCCTCGACGGCACGCCCGCCGGCGCTCTGGGCATCGCCGACCGGCTGCGTGCCGACGCCCAGGGCACCGTCGCCCGCCTCACCGCCCTCACCGGCAGTGCTCCGGTGCTGGTCACCGGCGACAACCCCCGCGCCGCCGCTCGTCTGGGCGCCGATGTCGGGATCGGCGACGTCCGGGCCGGCCTGATGCCGCAGGACAAGGTGCGTGCGGTCAAGGAGATGGAGAGCGCCGGGCGGAAGGTCCTCGTGGTCGGGGACGGAGTCAACGACGCCCCGGCACTCGCCGCCGCCCACACCGCAATCGCCATGGGCAGAGCCGGTTCGGATCTCGCTCTGGAGACCGCCGACGCCGTCGTCGTCCGTGACGAACTCGCCACCATCCCCACCGCCGTGGCACTCTCGCGCCGGTGCCGCCGCCTCGTGGTGCAGAACCTGATGGTCGCGGCCGTCTTCATCACCGGGCTCGTCATCTGGGACCTCGTCGGCACGTTGCCGCTGCCGCTGGGGGTCGCGGGACACGAGGGCTCCACCGTCATCGTCGGCCTCAATGGCCTGCGCCTGTTGCGCGACGCCGCATGGACCCGGGCCCGCAACGGCCGGTGAGCCGCCCCGGACCCAAAGGCCCGCCGGGTTTTCGGCCGGTGCCGGCGCCCGCATCATCGCTCCCTCCCACCCGGGCGTCCCGCATGCGTGGGTCCCACCGCGGTCCGTACGCGAAGTGGCCGGGCACGCCGGCCGAGCACGGTGCCGGGGCGGTACAGCGTGTGAAGGGGTGGGGTGCGGCAGGGACTGGGTGCGGCAGGGACGGGAAACCCTGTGGGGGTATCGTCGGGCCCGTACCGCAGGACTCGCACGCATGGGAATTCGAGGCAGCCGTGGATCGCAGGCGGACGCGCACACCGGGAATGTCCCGGCTGCTCGTGCTGTGTGCCGTCCTGTGCGGGCTGTTCCTCATGCACGGGGCCCCGGCGAGCGCTGCCGAGGGTTGTCACGGTGCCATGGCCGTGACCTCGAATCAGGCCATGCCCATGGCGACCGCTGCCGGACACGCGGCGATGCCGGAAGAGCACGGCACGGCCCGGGCGGACGTCGCCGCGCCGGGGATGAACGGCGAGTCGTGCGTGTCCACCCAGGCGCGCGACCGGCTGCTGCCGCTGCTCATGGCACTGGGCCTCGTGGTCCTGGTCGTACGGGTCCTCGGCAGGCCACGCACAGCGGTGCGGGGGCCGGCCCGGCGGGGGCCGCCGTTCGCCGGCAGAGAGCTGCTGCTCCAGGTGTGCGTGGCGCGGACGTGACAGGCGTCCGCCGGTTCCCGGCCCTCGGCCCGGACCGGCCGGAGGTTCCTGCCCGTTTCGCGCGCCGCCGATGTGGCGCAATCACCTGGAAAGAACGCGTGATGTCCGTTTCCCTGTCTTCCTCCCAGTCCGCCGCCGCCCGCCGTCGAGGCGTCGCGGCCGTCGGTACCGTCGCCGCCCTCGCGCTGACACTGGTCGCCTGCGGTTCCTCCGACGACTCCGACGGCTCGGCCGTCCCCGGAACGCGGCACGGCTCCGGCAGCGCTTCCGCGTCGGCCACCCCCGGCGGCGCGTTCAACGATGCGGACGTGAAGTTCGCTCAGCAGATGATCCCGCACCACCAGCAGGCCGTCGACATGGCGAAGCTGGCCGACGGCCGCGCCGCCGACTCCGAGATCAAGGAACTGGCCGCCGCGATCGAGAAGGCGCAGGATCCCGAGATCAACACCATGAAGGGCTGGCTGACTTCCTGGGGGAAGCCGTTGGCCGAGTCCTCGTCCTCGCCCGCGATGGGCGACATGCCCGGCATGGACCACGGCTCGGACGGAGGTTCGGGCATGCCCGGGATGATGTCGGGCAAGGACATGAGTGACCTCGAAGCAGCCAAGGGCAAGGAATTCGACAAGCAGTTCGCCCAGCTCATGATCGGCCACCACGAAGGCGCGGTCACCATGGCCGAGGACGAGCGGAAGAACGGCGCCAACGCCGACGCGAAGAAGCTGGCCGGGGCCGTCGTCACCGCCCAGACCGCCGAGATCGAGCAGATGAACAAGATCATCGCAAGGTTCTGACCTCTGGCCGGGTGCGGGCCTCCACTCCGCTGAGGGCCCGCACCCGGATGTGTTTCTGCCGGTGCGGGCCTTGCCGCGGTCGCTCAGTCCGCTTCCGGCGTCGAGAGCAGCTCGCGCACCTCCTCCGCCGTGGTGTCCTGGAGTTCCTCCCCGAGGAGCAGCCAGCGGGTGATGCCGACGGATTCCAGGAACGAAAGATCGTGGCCTGCGATCAGCAGCGCACCCTCGTACGACTGGAGTGCGCTGGTCAGCTGTCGCACGCCGGCGATGTCCAGGTTGTTGGTCGGCTCGTCCAGCATCAGCAACTGCGGGGCCGGTGCGGCGAGCATCGTCGCCGCGAGCGCGGCGCGGAAGCGTTCTCCGCCCGAGAGGGTGCCCGCCGGCTGTTCCGCGCGCTTCCCCTGGAACAGGAAGCGTGCGAGCTGGGAGCGGATGTGGTTGTCGGTGACCCCGGGAGCCATACGGGCCACGTTCGCCGCGACGCTCAGCTCGTCGTCCAGCACGTCCAGCCGCTGGGGAAGGAAGCGCACCGGTACGAACGTCCTGGCCTCGCCGGACAGCGGGGCCAGTTCGCCGGTGAGGGTGCGCAGCAGCGTGGTCTTGCCGGCGCCGTTGCGGCCGACGAGTGCGATCCGTTCGGGTCCGTGCACATGGAGGTTGCCCTGGAGCAGCCGCCCGAACCGGGGGCGAAGTTCGTGCAGGCTCAGCACCGTGCGGCCGGTGGGAACGGCGGTGTGGGGGAGGCTCACGCGGATCTCGGCGTCGTTGCGGACCGCGTCCGCGGCCTCCTCGCGGCGTTCGCGCGCCTCGCTCAGCCGCTCCTCGTGGACACCGCGCAGCTTGCCCCCGGACTCCTGCGCGGACCGCTTGCGGCGGCCGGCGAGGATCTTCGGGAGGCCCCCGTCGACCTCCGCCTTCCTGCCTTGGCGCTGGCGGCGGGCCAGCTTCACATGGGTCTCCTCCAATTCGCGTTTCTGCCGGCGCACGTCGGCCTCGGCGGCCCGCAACATCCGTCCGGCGGCCTCCTGTTCGGTGGCGAGGGCTTCCTGGTAGGCGGACCAGCCACCGCCGTACCAGCCCACGGATCCGGCGCGCAGTTCGGCGATGCGGTCCACGCGCTCCAGCAGTTCGATGTCGTGGCTGACCACGACCAGCACCCCGGAGCGCCAGTTGTCGACGGCGTCGTAGAGCCTGCGACGCGCGAAGACATCGAGGTTGTTGGTCGGTTCGTCGAGCAGGAGGACATCGGGATGTTCCAGCAACAGTGCGGCCAGGCGCAGCAGGACGGTCTCCCCGCCGGACATCTGGCCCACGGTGCGGTCCAGTTCGAGGTACCCGAGTCCGAGCGACCCCAGCGTCGCGAGGGCTTGTTCCTCCACGTCCCAGTCGTCGCCGATCGTCTCGAAGTGCTTCTCGTTCACATCCCCGGCCTCGATGGCGCGCAGCGCATCGCGCCGCTCGGCGATGCCCAGGGCCTGGTCCACCCGCAACGACGTGTCGAGGGTGATGTTCTGCGGGAGATGGGCGAGGCTGCCGCCGACGGTCACCGAGCCCTGGGAGGGGCGGAGCAGGCCGGCCAGCAGGCGCAGCAGTGTGGACTTGCCCGCGCCGTTGTTGCCCACGAGACCGGTGCGGCCGCGGCCGATGCCGAGGGAGAGCCCGTCGAAGACGGTCGTGCCGTCCGGCCACTGGAACGACAGGGCGGAGCAGGTGAGGGAGACATTGGGGGCAGTGGGTGTCGCCATGGTGATCCTCGCAGTCGTGAGCCTGGTGAGTGAGGGCTTCGTATGCGAGCACCACGCAGCGACCGGAAGGGGAAGGGTGCGCCGGTCCGAGAGATCGAGGGACGGCTCCTGCACCGAGGTCGCATCCACGCGGGGTCACGGGCAGGAGAACACACTGCTACAGCGTGACGGGCGTACGACCGGAGCCGTACGGCGCGATGATCGCGAACCTCAGATGCGCAACGTCCACCTCTATCGGAGACAACAGGACGGTCAAGACGATAGTGAGCCGGAGGGCGAAAGGCAAAGCCCCGTGCCGGGCGGGGGAGTGGCACGGCCGGACCGCCGACCGGTCCTGCCAGGTGCGGTCGCCCCGGGGGGCGGCGCACCGGAGCGAGAGTGCGAGCACAGGCGGGCAAATGTCCCTATATGGGCGCTTTGTCGAACATGCCCGCTTGGTTAATTAGGGGGTATTTGTAGAGAGTTGCGACTTTTGAGCTCTGTCCGAAATGTGACTTTTGGGAACTGCGTGGTGTGAGTCACGTCCACGGTTCAAGGCGGCAGGCTGCGCGCGCCGTTCCCTTCTGTGCAAGGAAATTTGGTCATGTGGTGTGAGGTGGATTACTGCCTTTCTGTGATTCGATCTTGCAAATCAATTGTGATCAAAAAATAGGGGCTTGTTCCATTCGGCCTTTCTCGCCTACGGTCACCGTCAATCCGGACGGAACGCCGAATCCTGCCGCCGTCCGAGAATCCGACCCGATCGCGTACGGCAGGAGCGGGGGACCCAGGTAGGTCGCCGATCCGGAATTCGGAACGGCTCGGGGTGAAGCCGCAGTTGCATGCGGCCAGACATCTCCAGTCTGAACCCGACAGCTCACCTCGCAGGCGACGGAGAGGAATTCGCCATGCCCACCACGGGTAAGTCCTATCGTCGCAAGTCCACTTCGCTGACCCGCGGATTCATCGCCGCGACCACGGGCGGGGCCGCCCTCGTGCTTCCGCTGGTCTGTGCGGGATTCGCCTCGGCCGCACCGGCGCAGACCGTCGCCGCCGAAAAGGCCGCGGCGTCGTCCGCCGCCACTGTCAAGGAAATCTCCGTCCAGAAGGCCGCACCCGCCGTCCATTCCGTGACCGTGGGCGACACCCTTTCCAAGATCGCGCGGGAGTATTCCGTCAGCGGTGGCTGGCAGAAGGTGTACGAGGAAAATCGAGAGGTGGTGGGTGGCAGCCCCGCTCTGATTGTCCCGGGCATGAAGCTGACCATCGGCGCCAAGGCCGGGTCACACGCTTCCACCGGCGTGTCCGCCGTGAGCGGTGCCGCACCGGCGACGACCACCACGGCCGCACCGGCCGTCAAGCCCGCCACGTACACGAACAATCTGGACGGCTGGATCAGGGAGTCGCTGGCCGTCATGGCGAAGCACGGCATCCCCGGCAGTTACGACGGCATCCACCGCAACGTCATGCGCGAGTCCTCCGGCAACCCCCGGGCCGTCAACAACTGGGACTCGAATGCTGTCGCCGGAACGCCGTCCAAGGGTCTCCTTCAGATCATCGACCCGACGTTCCGCGCCTACCACGTGCCCGGTACGTCGCTGGACAGCTACGACCCGGTCGCCAACATCACCGCGTCCTGCAACTACGCGGCCGACAAGTACGGCTCGATCGACAACGTGTTCGGGGCCTACTGACGCCCCATGGTGCCGGTGGCGGTTCAGGGCCGACGAGTGGTGAGAGGGCGGTCATGCCGCTCGCGAAGGGCCTCTCGACGGTCGGGGACCGCCTTCCGGCCGTTGCCCCGGATGTGCGCGAGGCCGGAACCCCTGCCTCGCGCACCTGCGTCGGCAGCGTGCCGTCCGGAAACGGGCCGGTGGACGCGGAGCCCCGGCGCGTGCGGGCAGCCTCTCCGAAGAAGTAGGCGACGAACAGGGCAGGAGTCCCGCCCTGCGCGCGTGCGGGCAGCGGCACGATCGTGGAGTGATCGAGGGGGGACCGGAATCCCGCCCCCCGCGGGCAGCGTGCGGGGGCGGTGCTACGCGGCTCGGCGGGGACCGGGAACGGTCACATGGCCGGCGAGCCAGGAGAGCAGGGGCTCCAGTTCCTCTGCCGCCGCGAGCACGGCACCGGGCAGGGCCGGCGTGTGCTGCGCGCAGTCCCCGCCGAGCGGCCGGGCGGCGGAGATCGAGCGGTACCGGAGGTAGTCGGCGCGCGGATGCCCGGCGTCGTGGCCGCGTGGCACGCGCTTCATCAGATCGCCGGTGACCTCGTACCCCCGCCTTTCCAGCGTCTCGACGGCGCGCACCAGCGCGGGTCCGCTCTCCTGCGCGGCAACTGCCGTACGGAACAACGGGATCTGCCCCGGGTCCGGGTAGGTCCAGCCACCCTTGATCCGGAGCCCGTCGAGGTCGAAGCGGAGGCCGATCTCGACATTGCGCGCGATCCGGATCACCGCTACTTGGTGCTGCCACCACCACGGGTCCTTGCGGAACCCCCAGACGGAGAAGTCCTCGTACGCCCCCTCCGCGTCGGCCACCTCGTTCAGCAACGCGATCATGGGTTGACGGACCAGGCGCTCCCGGTCCTTTCGGTGTCTCTCGCGCTCTTCCTGCGAAGGGGTGCCCTCCAACCGCAGAAGCAGCTCGAATGCTTGCTCTGTCCAGCCGCTGAAAGCTCTGCTCACTCAAGAGACCTTATGGCAGCGGCCGGACCGGGAGGGACCCGGCGGGGAGCGACCCGCGCATCGGCTACTCCGGCGGAGGCCTGGGAACGGTGGCCCCCGCCCCTGCCCGGACGGATTTCACCACCGCGTCGTGCAGGCGCCGGCTGTCATCCTCCGAGCCGCACGACACGGGGCTGCCCGACATGGTGAACCAGTCGATCGCACCCGTGTACTGCACGGTCACCTGGGCCGTGTCATCGGCCCAGGTCGTGTGAACCGTCAGGTCCCCGGACAGGACGCCGGCCTCGTCCGTCAGCACACCACCGTGCCCGGAGAACACACCACGAGTCGTCCATGACGCCCAAGCCATGCATCCAGGCTGGCATCAAGTCCGGGGACGCGCACCCGCACCGAAGTGCGTGCGCGATGGCGGCCGTCCGCGCTCCCCGGTGCTCCGGGGCGCCCCGCCCTTCCGGAATCTGGAACGGGCGAAACTTTCCGCCGGGCCACGCTGCGGTTCCCGTACCCGCCGATCCCCAGCGGAATGACGCATTCTTAGCGCCAAAACGTTAGATTTACTCGCCGAAACAACGAATTCCGTAGGTGAACGGCTCTTGACCTGCGGAACTCGTCAGGATTGCATGTCGTCGCCGGGAGCGACGAAACCACTCACCACGTCCTCTGTCTGGAGGCGATACCGCTCCCGTGCTCAAACACCGCACCTGTTGATCGGAATCGCACGATGACGGAAACGCTCAGCGCTCCCCAGGCGCTCGCCCCCGCGACCGGCCCCACCCCACAGAAGCTCAAGCGTTCCATCGGCGTCGTGGGCGGAACGCTGCTCACGCTCTCCTGCGTGACGCCCGCCTCGACACTCTTCGTGGTCGTACCGGACCTGTTCTCCAGCCTCGGTACCTATACCGCCCTGACCATCGCCGTCGGATCGCTGCTCTGCATCGCGGTCGCCTTCTGCTACTCGGAGCTGGGCACCCTCATTCCGAGTGCGGGAGGCGAGTACGCCATGGTGTCGACCATGGCGGGACGGCTGGCCGGATGGCTCGTCTTCGTGCTCTCCCTGCTGGTCGTGATGATCGTGCCCCCGGTCATCGCCATGGGCACGGCCGACTACCTCGCCCCCGTCGTGCACATCCCGGCCCCCGCCGCAGGCGCCGGCGTCATGCTGCTCGCCACTCTCGCCGGGCTCCTGGACCTGCGCGCCAACGCGTGGATCACCGGAATCTTCCTCGTCCTGGAAGTGATCGCGGCGGGCGTCGTGGCCGTTCTCGGTTTCGCGCACTCCGAGCGCGGGGCCTCCGCGCTGATGCACGGTTCGGTCGCCTCGTCGGGCGGTACGAGCTCCACGGTCACCGCGATGATGGTGGTATCCGGCCTGGCGATCGCGCTCTTCATCACCCAGGGCTTCTCCACGGCGGTCTACCTCTCGGAGGAACTGGAGAATCCGCGACGCAACGTGGCCCGTACGGTCCTCGCCACCCTCGCCATCTCCACGGCGGTCATCCTGGTACCGGTCATCGCCATCACGCTGGGCGCCCCGGACCTCGCGGCCCTGACCTCGGGCGACCTCAACACCATGGTCGCTGCCTGGTCCAACTCGGCCGTCGGTACGTTCGTCAGCCTCTGCGTCGCCCTCGCGATCATCAATGCGGGCATCGTCATGGTGATCCAGAACTCCCGGGTCCTGTTCGCCTCCGCCCGGGACAAGGCGTGGCCCGAACCGCTCAACAACGCCCTGGCCCGGCTCGGCCGGTTCGGCTCCCCGTGGGTGGCGACCCTGGTCGTCGGCATCCCAGGCGCGGCACTCTGCTTCGTCAATCTCGACACCCTGTACGGCGTCACCGGCGTCTCCGTCACCGGCATGTACCTGCTGGTCGCGGTCGCCGCCCTGCTCTGCCGCCGCGGGGCGCACCGCGAGGCGCCGGCCTGGCGCATGCCGCTGTGGCCGGCCGTTCCCGTGCTGCTCATCGCGGTGCTCGCGTACATCCTGACCCAGCAGGAGACCGAGTACCTGCTGTGGACCGGCGGGATCACCGCCGCCGCCACGCTGTACTGGGCGCTCTACCTGCGGCCCCGCCAGGACACCCGCTGGCTGGTCAGCATCCCGGAGGACGTACAGACCTGACCGGACGACCGGGTCCAGGCCACCACGTGGCCGGGGCCGGGAGACGGGCGGCCCGGGCGGTGGAACCACTGGTGGTCCGCGGGCCGAACGAGGCGGCGGCGGGAGCCACGGCCCCGGCTGCGCCGCGCTCCCCGGTGGCCCGATCGCCTGACCGCGGACGGCGGGGCGGCCCGGCGGCGGGGCGGCCACGCCCCCGGACCGTCAAGGTGGCACCAGGAGATGGTCACAGTCACCACGACGCAGCGCGGGGAGCCGGAGCGAGATGAGTGTCGAGCGGGTGGGAGTCGTCGTCCACCAGGGCCGTCCCGAGGCCGCTGCCGCGGCGCGCGTCGTACGCGACTGGTGTGCCCGCGACGGCATTCCGTGCACGGACATCGACGTGTGGCGCGACGACGCGCGTCGCCGTGGCGGACGGGAGGAGGCCCAGGTCGCGGGCAACCCCGACCTCATCGTGACACTCGGAGGCGACGGGACGTTCCTGCGCGGTGCCCGGATCGCGGCCAAGAACCAGGGCGCCGTTCTCGGGATCGACCTGGGGCGGGTCGGCTTCCTGACCGAGGTGCCGGCCGAGGACGTCGTCCGGGCACTCGACGCCGTCCACCGGGGGCGGGCGGAGGTCGAGGAGCGCATGACGCTGACGATGAGGACCTCCCGGGTGCTGGAAGTCCCCAAGGACATCGATGCCCTGATGGCCTACGGACGCCGACCGATGCTGCCGCCGCCCCAGGTCGACCGGGAGGCCGAGGCCGGGGCGGAGGGCTGGGGAGTGGCGCTGGATGTCACGGCCCTCAACGATGTCGTGGTCGAGAAGCTCGCACGCGACCGGCAGGTGAGCCTCGGCGTCTACATCGGCGGCCGGCTCCTCGCCTCGTACTCGGCCGACGCCGTCATCATGGCCACGCCCACCGGGTCGACCGCCTACAGCTTCGCCGCGGGAGGACCGGTGCTCTCACCCCGCATGGACGCCGTCGTCTTCACTCCCGTCGCACCGCATATGACCTTCAACCGCACCGTGGTCGCCGCGCCGGACGAAGCGGTCGCGGTGCGGGTCCTGCCCCATTCGGGGCAGGGCGCGGTCACGATCGACGGGCAGCTGCGCGGCGTGCTGGACGCCGGGGACTGGCTCGGGGTGTACGCGGCCCCGCACCGTCTGCGCGTCATCAGGCTCGGCCCGCACGATTTCTACGGGCGACTGCGCACACGTCTGCGCCTCACGGACGCCCCGGCCACGGCCGCCGACGGGGAGAGCGCACCTCTTTTCCGCCCCGACGGTCCCATCCCGCACGACCTGGCCCATCTCCACCGGTTTCCGACGGGCCGGGAGGAGACCACCGGTCCCTGACCTGGCGAGGGAGGGCCGCAGGCTGAAGAATCGGACAGAACGAGCCGACGTACCCCCTACGAAGGAGTCCGCATGCCCAGCAGTGCCGATCTCCCCGCCGCCTCCGGTGTGACGGTGCCCGACACCGCGCTGGCCGCCGCCGCCACCGAGCTGGTGCGCGACGCGGCAGACGACCTGATCTACCACCACTCCCGACGGGTCTACTTCTTCGGTGGCCTGCAGGGGCGCAACAGGGGGCTGAGTTTCGACCCCGAACTCCTCTACATCGGCGCCATGTTCCACGACCTGGGTCTCAACGAGGAATTCCGCGGCAGCGGCCGCCGGTTCGAGGTGGACAGCGCCGACGAGGCACGTCGGTTCCTGCAGGCCCATGGTGTGCCCGAGGACAGCGTCCGCCGCGTCTGGACGGCGATCGCGCTCCATACGACGCCGGGAATTCCCCAGTTCATGGAGCCCGAGGTCGCGCTGGTGACCGCGGGGGTGGAGTACGACGTACTCGGCATCGGCTACGCCGACATCAGTGACGCGGACCGTGCGGCGATCGTCTCCCTCCATCCCCGTCCCGATTTCAAGAAGCGCATTCTCCGTGCGTTCACCGAAGGCATCGAAGGCAGGCCGGACACCACCTTCGGGAATGTGAAGGCCGATGTCCTGGAACGCTATGTACCCGGATTCGAGCGAGGCAACTTCGTGGACACCATCCTGGATTCCTCCTGGCCGGAGTAACCGGAGCGGAGCGATCCAAGTACAGGACACCCGGGCCGGCGGACGGGCGAGCGCGCCGGCGGGCGCATCCGCAGTACATCCCGCGCACACTGCCCCGTCCCTGGTCGGCTGCCCGGACCGTCGGATGCGCTGTGCGTTCGCTGCCGACGTCACGTGCACAAACATCGCCATGACGGGGCATGTTGCTCGCCCGATTCCATGGGATCTTCAGGGTATGAAACGAAGAGGCGTCCCAGCATTCCTGAGCGAGCTTCTGCGCGGCGCGCTGATCACGACGGAGGACCTGGTGTGAACCCTGCTCGCAGCAGACCCGGAGCCTCCTCGGCGGACCGAGTGCCGGCCGGGGATCCGAAGCCCCCTTGCGCGGATGCCCGCGCGGCGACGAGGGACGGGACCATGACCGATGTCCTTCGGGCCGCGGACCGGCTCGGCGGACAGGGGGCCGTCGTGGCAATCGAGGAGATCGGCGCGCCGCAGGGACTCCGCTGCTGCACCGGGCACCTCCGCGACCTCCCCGACATCCCGGTGAGCCTCATCGAGGAGCACCCGCGCACCCTGTTCGACGCCGGCTTCATCGATGCCGTCTGCGCGGACGCCGCACGGCACCTGAGAGCGGCGGCCATCGCCGTGGGAGGCGCTCGCGAGGAATCGAGCTGGGCGGACTGGGCGCCGGAGTTCACCTTCTCCGGCGGCAGGGAATGGATGATCCGCTTCGCCTGTGCGCCCGGGGCGGGCGAGTTCGGCGCACTCGTCATGTTCGACGACGTACGCCTCACGGGTGTCGACGACCTCGCCGAGGTCGAGGTCGTCGGCGACGAGCCCGCGGGCTGACCCACCGCGACCCAGAGTGCCGGCTCAGCGGGTGAGCGGGAACATCCTGCTGAGACGAGGCAGCCGACGGGACGTCTCATCCGGGTCCCGTACGTCCCACTGCCCGCCGCTCGGTTCGGGATTGCGCGGGATGTCCAGGCCCGCGGCCTCCAACGCCCCGTCCAGGCCCTCCTCTTCACCCGTCAGCGTGTCGAACGCCTCTGCCGCGACATAGTGAACCCAGCGAACGTGTGCGTGACCGCCAGGGGGGTGCCGTCATGCAGCCGACAGCGGGGCGGGGCGGTGGCGACGCTTCCGGAGGCCGAGGTGATGGACGAGGGCCTCATCGACGCGGTCGACCTCCTTGCGCACCTCGGTGAACTCGGCCGTTCGGTGGGCGTCGCTGACGGATGGTCCTGCCACCGGCGGCACAGCCCACGTTGCGCCACCCTGGCCGCCTCGATCCGGTCCCGGAGGATCCGCCGGGTCGTCTCGGGATCCCCACCCAGTCTCCTCGCGCATTCGGTCACACTGTCCAGCACCTGCCGCTCCCCAGCGGGATCGTCGACCGGGTCGTCGGATGCGTCCCCTTCGTGTGCAACTGGTGAGCTACAGGAAACGTCATGTGCAAGAAGTGGCCTGCGAGAAGGCGGGCCGCACCCGGAGAAAGGCAGGGAGATCGTGAAGGCAAGCAGGGGCACGTCACGCCGTGCGGTGCTCGCAGGAGGTGTGGGGGCGGTGCTGGCCACGGCGTCCATGCCATCGACCGCGTACGCCTCCGCCCAGGGGGACGAGACGGCGCGGAAGTTGCAGGATCTGGAACGGGATCACGCCGCCCGCCTGGGGGTGTTCGGGTGGAACACGGTGACGGGCAAGGTCGTCCTCCATCGGGAGGATGAGCGCTTCCCCATGTGCTCGGTGTTCAAGACGCTGGCCGTCGGGGCCGTCCTGAGGGACCTCGACCACGACGGGTCGTTCCTCTCGAAGGTCATCCACTACACGGAGCAGGACATCGAGAGGGCGGGAGGGGCACCCGTGACCGGTCTGTGCGAGAACCTCGCGCGAGGGATGACGGTGGAGGCCCTGTGCGGCGCGGCCATCTCGCAGAGCGACAACGCCGCGGCCAACCTCCTGCTGGAAGAACTCGGCGGACCGGCGTCCGTCACTCGCTTCTGCCGGTCCATCGGGGACACGGTGACCCGGCTCGACCGCTGGGAGCCAGAGCTGAACTCGGCGGAACCGCAGCGTCCGACCGACACCACCAGCCCCCGGGCCATCGGCCGGACCTACGCGCGGCTGGCCCTCGGACATGCCCTGGAGGCGGGGGACCGCAAGCGACTGACCGGATGGCTGCTGGCCAACACGACTGGCGGCAAACGCCTGCGCGCCGGTCTTCCCGAGGACTGGACCATCGGCGACAAGACCGGCACCGGCCGCTACGGGACAACGAACGACGTGGGCATCGCCTGGCCGTCCGGCCGGGGGCCGATCGTGCTGGCCGTCCTGTCCACCCAGCACGCGGAGGACGCCCCGATGGATGACCTCTTGATCGCCGAGGCGGCCGCCATCCTGGCGCCGGCCCTCATCTGACACCGGCGCCCGCCCCCGCCGCCGACGCGTGTGGCATGCCGTGGCGACGAGGTCCGGGTCCGGCCTGCCCGATGACCTGGGGGAGTGCCGTCAGCAGGCGAGTCATGGTGAAGGTAGCCTCTCCCGATGCGTATCGGGATCGTTGGCACTGAGAACACCCATGTCGACCACATCGTCGGCCATCTCAACGTCCGCGAGGCGGGCGGCGATGCCCGCGTCGTGGCTCTCAGTGGCGGGCACAGTCGGCGCAACGACGTGCTGGCGTCCACCGGGAAGGTGGAGAAGATCGTCGACGAGCCCGAGGGCCTGCTCGGGCTGGTGGACGCCGTCATCGTCGCGGACCGGCACGGCGCGCACCACCGCGACCGGGCCATCCCCTTCCTGTCCGAGGGGCTTCCGGTGTTCGTGGACAAGCCGTTGGCCTGCACCGTCGAGGACGCCCGGGTCATGATCGATACCGCGCTCGCCCATGATGCGCCCCTCACGTCGTCCTCGGCGCTCCGCTGGATTCCCGACGCCGACGCACTGGTGGCCCGGTCTGCCCGGGGCGGGCAGCCGCACGCAGTGGTCATGTCCGGGCCCGCCGATCCCGACAGCGAGTACGGCGGGATCTTCTTCTACGGCATTCACCCCGTGGACCTTGCTCTGAGGCTCGCCCCCGGTGAGATCCACGACGTACGCACCGACACCACCGACACCACGGTCACCGCGTCGTTCACCGCCGGCGGCACGCGTGTCGTCGTGAACTTCGTCAAGCCGGACGAAACGGACCAGATCCCGTTCCATGGAATGACGTTCACCCGGAACACCATGGTCCAGCAGACACTCGCGCTCGACGCGCAGTACTGCGTACCGGGCCTCGAAGCGTTTCTGGGGATGGTCCGTACGGGGAGGCCCCCGATCGGTTACGGGGATTTGCTGCGCCCCATCACGGTTCTGGAGTCCGTCGCCGCCGCATTGCGTTCGCAGCCGACCCGTGCCCGGTGACGCCACGGTTGCGGATGCCCACCAACAGGTCGGGCCATGGGGCTTCCGCCCGCTTCTGCGGGCTTCATCGGGGCCGGCATGCGAACCGGCACTTCCTCGTCCTCGATATTCATGAGCAACCGCGGCAGGTGTGAGGCCGATTCGTCCAGCGCCTCCCGCTTCCGGTTCTCGTAGTCCGGCCGGTCGGCCGACGGCCGTGGCGTCGTGCATGACTTCGGCGTCGACGCCACCGCCACGAGGGTGTGTACCCAGTCGAGGACGAGACCGGCGCGCGGCGCGCCGGAGACGCCGGGCGCTTCCGCCCGAGCGCTGATCGGCGACGAGAGGCTTCTCGCCCTGGTTGGCCAGGAGGTCTCCGTCATGGAACACATCCATGTCTGCGGACCTCGGCCGCCGTCCGTGTGAGCAACACGGTCACCCCTCCGGATCCGGCGTTTATGAGCCACGGCGGGCCCGATTGCGCTCCGCCGGGACCGGGGGCCGAAGCCGCGCCGCCGCCGCGGCCGGAGTGGGCTGCCCACCGGGGCGGCAGAGGGGCGCCCTTCCGGCCCTGGCGGCTTCTTCCCGGTTTACGTGACCCGCGACGACAGGTCCGAGGAAACGCGTACGGAAAGGGGTAATGGAAAATCGCAAGAAATGATTAGTGTTATGAGTAACCCACTTGGCGGCAAATCGAATTGTTCGCATTAGGCCCTGCTGGTCCGCCTGTTGCATTGAAAATCGGACGGGGTGGCAAAATCTCGCCCTCTGTCCTGCGCAACGGGACGCGGCTTGAATCGGACGGTTGGGAGGGTTGGGCAGGGAAAATGAACTAGGGCGGGCTCGACCCGGCGGTCCCGCCCGGGCCCGCGGAGTCCGTGAAGTAATTCACAAAGGCGTTCAAGTGTGCGGTTTGTCGATGTGTGAAAACTTCCGTGAGGAGAATTGGTCCCGCGTGCCCGCAGGAAGTCATCAGTCAGTTCCTCTTTCGAGGTCTGCGCATTCTTCTGTACTGGTTCCTCTGTAAAGGTGCTACAGATGGAAAACTGCGAACCACTGCCCGGTGGTGACCGGCAGCCGGATACTGCTCCGGTGCTGCGGAAAGGATCCGCCGTGCGTGCGGGGCGGGCCGTTCTTCGTTTGTCGGCGTATCCCTTCCTGCTGGTGGCCACGGTTTCGGTGGCTACGGCGGCTCTGTGCCTCGACTGGGATCCGGGCCGTGTGAGCCCGCTCTTCCTGCTCGGCGCCCTGGCCTACCTCGCTGTGCTCGAACGACTGATTCCGCACCAGCGCTCCTGGCATCCGAGCCCCAGCGAATGGCGCTGGTACGGCGTCTACTTCCTGCTGACGGTGGCGGCCAGTGCCCTGGCCCAGTATCTCGTCACCGCAGCTGTCTCCGCGGTGACCCCGGAAGTGCCGGCGCTCCACCTCTGGGTCGAAATCCCCGCGGCTCTGCTGACGGGCTCGCTGGCGAGCTATCTCATGCACCGGCTGGGCCACGCGAACCGGATATTGTGGCGACTGCATGGAGTGCACCACGTGCCGCAAAAAGTGAATGTCGCCAATAATGGCGTCAATCATGTCCTCGACATCGTGCTCGCGCAAGGGGCTGTTCAGCTGGCTCTGGCATTGGTCGGCTTCTCTCAGGACTCCGTACTCGTCGTGGGCCTCTTCGTGGCCGCCCAGGGCTATTTCGTCCACGCGAATATCGACGTGCGCATCGGCTGGCTCAACCATGTGCTCGCGAGTCCCGAACAACACCGCCTGCATCACAGCATCGACCTGTCCGAAGCGGGCCACTACGGCTCGGATCTGTCGATCTGGGACCACCTCTTCGACAGCTACACGTGGCGGCCCGGCCGCGAGCCGGTCGCGGTCGGCATGGACGACCCCGCGTCGTTCCCCCCGACCGGCGAGATCGCCATCACCCTTCTGCACCCCTGGCGCCGTTCGACGAGGGCCGGGCCCGGCGCCGCCTGACCGGCCCCTCTTTTTCAGGAAACCGCATTGCCCCCTCGTATCCATGCCATGTCCCGATGCCACGACTTGAGGAGTACCACCTTGCCCGACGTGAACAGTGCATCTGTGAGCGACGAAGTAGCGATCATCGGCATGGGCTGCCGACTGCCCGGCGGTGCGTCGGACCACCGCACCTACTGGCAGAACCTCATGGACGGCAAGGACTGCATCACACCGACACCGGCGGACCGCTACGACGTCACGACCCTCGGCAGCAAGTACAAGGAGAAACCGGGACGCCTGATCGGCGGCCGTGGCGGATTCATCGATGGTTTCGACGAGTTCGACCCCGGGTTCTTCGGAATCAGTCCGCGCGAGGCCGACCACATGGACCCTCAGCAGCGCAAGCTGCTGGAGGTGACCTGGGAGGCGCTGGAGGACGGCGGGCAGCGGCCCTCGGAGCTCGCCGGAAGCAATACCGCCGTGTTCGTGGGGGCGTTCACGCTGGATTACAAGATCCTCCAGTTCTCCGATCTGAGTTTCGCCTCACTGGCCGCACACACCGCCACCGGCACCATGATGACGATGGTCTCGAACCGTCTCTCCTACTGCTTCGACTTCCGCGGCCCCAGCCTGTCGATCGACACGGCGTGCAGTTCTTCCCTGGTGGCGGTGCACCTCGCCTGCCAGAGCCTCAACAACCGGGAGACCGACCTCGCACTTGCCGGTGGCGTCCTGCTGCACATGGCTCCGCAGTACACCATCGCCGAGACGAAGGGCGGCTTCCTGTCTCCCGACGGCCGATCACGTACGTTCGACGCCTCGGCCAACGGCTACGTACGGGCCGAAGGCGTGGGCATGGTCGCGTTGAAGCGGCTCGCCGACGCCGTACGCGACGGCGACCCGATCCACGCGGTGATCCTCGGCACGGGGGTCAACCAGGACGGCCGCACCAATGGCATCACCGTGCCCAGCGCGGACGCCCAGGCCGCTCTCATCCAGCGTGTCTGCGCCGGAGCCGGCATCGCACCCGGCTCCTTGCAGTACGTGGAGGCCCACGGCACGTCGACGGCGGTCGGCGACCCGATCGAGGCGAACGCGCTGAGCCGGGCGCTGGCCGTGGGCCGCAGACCCGGTGCCAAGTGCTACGTCGGGTCCGTCAAGACGAACATCGGGCACACCGAAGCGGCAGCGGGCATCGCAGGACTGATCAAGACCGTGCTCTGCCTCAAGCATCGCCGCATCCCGCCCCACATCAACCTGGAACGTATCAACGCAGCCATCGATCAGGAGTCCTCCCCGTACCTGATCCCGACCGAGCCGACCGACTGGCCCGAGCACGAGGGGCCCGCGCGAGCCGGGGTGAATTCGTTCGGCTTCGGCGGTACCAACGCGCATGTCGTGCTGGAGGCGGCACCCGAGCGGGCGGACCGGCGCCCCGCGCTCCGCGAACGGTCCTGGAACGTCCTGCCGCTGACCGCCCGGACCCCGGAGGCCCTGCCGGAGGTGGCGGCGGGCATCCGTCGCGAGCTGGCAGGGTCCCACGGTCCCGGGGTTTCGCTGTCCGACCTCGGGTACACGCTTGCCCGCCGCCGCCAGCACCTCGAGTCACGGCTCTCCGTCGTGTACTCGTCCCGGGACGAACTGGACGAAGGGCTCGCCGCCTTCCTGCGGGGAGAATCTCACCCCCGAGTGGTCCATGGCAGGCAGCTCGACACCGAACAGCGCGGCCTCGTCTGGGTCTTCACCGGTATGGGGCCGCAGTGGTGGGGCATGGGCCGCCAACTGTTCGAGTGCGACGAGGCGTTCCGGGACGCCGTCACCCGGTGCGACATGGTCGTCCGCAAGCTGGCGGGCTGGTCCCTGATCGATGAGATGACGGCCGACGAAGCCGCGTCGCGCATGGGCGAGACGTGGCTCGCGCAGCCGGCCAACTTCGCCGTCCAGGTGGGACTCGCCGCCATGTGGCGCCACTACGGCGTGCGGCCCGACGCCGTGGTCGGTCACAGCACGGGCGAGATCGCCGCCTTCTACGAGGCCGGGGTCTACACCCTGGAGGACGCGGTGAGGGTCGTGCTGCACCGCAGTCGGCTCCAGCAGCGGCTCGACGGTACGGGCACCATGCTCGCCGTGAGTCTCCCCGAGGAGGAGGCGCAGCTCCGGGCGGCCGCGTACGGGGACCGGGTGTCCGTTGCGGCGGTCAACAGCCCCTCGGCGGTCACACTGGCCGGGGACCGGGACGCGTTGGCCGAACTGGCGGAGGGGCTGCGCTCCGAGCAGATCTTCGCCAAGTTCCTGTCGGTCCAGGTCCCGTACCACAGCGTGGCCATGGAAGCGATCAAGGACGAACTGCTGGCCTCGCTGGACGGGCTCGCCCCACGGGCGGCAACGGTTCCGCTGTATCTGACGGGCCAGGAGGGCACGGCGCACGGCGGTGAACTGGACGCCGGGTACTGGTGGAAGAACGTCCGCCACCGCGTCCGCTTCCGTGCGGCCGTGGACCGGCTCGCCGACGACGGGTACGGGCTGTTCCTGGAGATCGGCCCGCATCCGGTGCTCGGTCATTCCATCCGTGAGTGCCTCGACGGCCGGAACGCGGCCGTACACACCGTCGCCTCGATCCGCCGCCAGGAGAACGAACCGGAGCGCTTCGCCGCCTCGCTGGCGGAACTGCACAACTTCGGAGTACCGGTCGCGTGGGACACCCTGCACCCGGTGGGCAGCCCGGTGGCGCTTCCCCGCTACCCATGGAAGCGCGACCGGTACTGGACGGAGCCCGGCCCCGTCGCGCAGGTCCGCCTCGGCCACGCCGTCCACCCACTGCTGGGCCGCCGTACGGCACACACCGAACCGGCCTGGCACACGACACTCGACACGGAGCGGCTGCCCTACCTCGACGACCACCGCATCCAGTCCACCGTGGTCTTTCCGGCGGCCGGGTACTTGGAGATGGCCACACAGGCGGTCCGTTCCCTGACCGGCGGCACGCACGTCGTGCTGACGGATGTCGAATTCCGCAAAGCCCTCTTCCTGCCCGAGGGCGAGGACCGCGCCGTACGCCTGACGCTCTCGCCGCAGAACGCGGCGTTCACGATCGCCTCGGCAGGGGAGACGGAGGGCGACCGGGCGGTGCACGCGAGCGGCGTCGTACGCTCCGGACAGCCGCGCCCGGCCGGCCCCACCGTCGACACCGAGGCCGTCCGGGCCCGCAGCCGCCGCCGGGTGGACGGAGAGGACTGCTACGCGGAGCTGGCCGCCCTGGGCTACCACTACGGTCCCGCGTTCCGTGCCATCGACGAAGTGTGGATCGGTTCCGACGAGGTCCTCGCCCGGCTCAGCCCGCCTGCGGCGCTCGGTGACGACGCGGCCCGGCACCATATCCATCCCGTGCTGCTCGACGCCTGCTTCCAGTCCCTGCTGACGACACAGCTCCTCGACGGGGAAGCGGACCGGAAGACCTCCGGCATCCGCCTGCCCCTGTCCATCGACGAGATGTGCCTCGCCCCGGTCGGAGACCAGCCGATCTGGGTGCATGCCACGGTGACCCGCAGTGACGCGGACGAGCTCGTCGGGAACATCACCGTCCACACGGACAGCGGTGAACCTCTGGGCGGGATCATTGGATTCCGCGCAGCCGACGTGGAGAAGGCACCCACGGCGGTCGGCCTGGGCACGATCGACTCCTGGCTCGCCGAAACCGTCTGGATCGACAGGCCCTTCGACGCGGGCACGGACACGGGCACGGACACCGCACAGGGCGGTCCCGGCACCGATACCGACTGGCTGGTGTTCGCCGACAGCCACGGTGTCGGCGACGCGCTGAGTGCCCTGCTCGTCGCGCGCGGTGTGCGTTGCCACCTGGTGCGTCCCGGGAAGGCGTACCACAGGGCGCGAGACGGAGGGGAGTTCACCGTCGTGCCGGGGTCCGGCCCGGATCTGGAGCGGCTCTTCGCCGACCTGGACGAGGGCGGGAAGCGCGGCCAGGACGGCGGGACGTCCTTCGGCACCGTTGTGCATCTGTGGAACCTCGACCTGCCGCACCTCACCGAGGCCGCAGGGCAGGACGTCGTACGGCACAGCGAAACCGGGGCGTATTCACTGATCGCGCTCGCCCGCACACTGCTCCGGCGCGGGGCCGGCGGCCGGCTGCACATCGTGACCCGCGGCGCGCAGTGCGTCGAGTCCGGCGAGAGCGTCGAGCCTCTGGGGGCGCCGGCTTGGGGAGTCGGCCGGGTGCTCAGGCACCAGGAGCTGCTCTCCCATCGCGGAAAGCTGATCGACCTGGATCCCGGCCGGCAGGGGGACGAGGGACTCCGAGCCGACGCGCAGGCGCTGCTGCGCGAGGCACTCACCGACGACGAGGAGGAGATCGCGCTGCGCGGCACCGGCCGCCTCACCAGCAGGGTGCGGCGGGCCGAGGGGCTGACGCGCCCCCTTCCACTGCGCCTGCGCGCCGACGGCGGCTACCTGGTCACCGGGGCCTTCGGAGCACTCGGCCGGCTCCTCTGCCGGACGCTCGTACGACGTGGGGCGCGCAGTCTGATCCTCATCGGACGCACCGCGCTGCCGGAGCGGTCCGCCTGGCGCGGACTCGACCCCGCCACGGCCCAGGGCCGTGCCGTCGCCTTCGTCAGGGAACTGGAGGCGCTCGGCGCCCGGATCGTCCTGGCACCGCTCGACATCACCGATGAGACCGCGTTCACGGCCTGGCTCGACGCCCACCGCCTCACCGACCCGCTGCCGGTCCGCGGGGTGTTCCACCTGGCCGGTCAGGTCCGCGACACACTCGTCACGGACATGGACCACCGCACGTTCGCCGAGGCCCACGACCCCAAGGCCGTCGGCGCGTATCTGCTGCACCGGCATCTGCGGGACGAACCGCTCGACCACTTCGTGCTGTTCGCCTCGATCGCCTCCCTGCTGACGACGGCCGGTCAGACCAACTACGCGGCCGGGAACGCGTTCCTGGACGCGCTGGCCCAGCACCGTCGCGCGCTCGGACTGCCGGGACTCAGCATCGACTGGGGACCGTGGGCCACCGGCATGATCGAAGAGCTCGGACTCGTCGACCACTACCTCCACAGCCGTGGGATGAGCTCGCTCGCACCGGACGTCGGCATGGCGGTGCTGGAACGCGTCATCGGCCAGGACCGGGCCCAGTTGCTCGTCGCGACGGTCGTCGACTGGCCGGTGTTCCAGTCCTGGTACGCCTCCCCTCCCTCGCTGGTCGCCGAACTCGCGGCGGCGGCCTCCGACGGAACGGCCGACGCGGGCACGCGCGACGGCATCGTCGACATCTTCCGCAGGGCGGACGCGGCGGAGCGCCTGGCCCTGGTGGCCCGACGGTTCACCGCGGTGGCCGCCTCGGTGCTGCGGACGAGCCCCGAGCAGATCGATCCGCACGCGGGCCTCAACGCGCTGGGGCTCGACTCGCTCCTGGCGATGGAGCTGCGTGCCCGGCTCGGTTCCGAACTCGGTATCGCCCCGCCCGTGGTGGCTCTGCTGAGCGGCACCCCGGTCGTCGAACTGGTCACACAGCTCCACGACGGTCTGGCCGAAGCGGTGGCGTTCGAACCCGGAGGTGACGACAAGGCGGCGGTGGAGGTCTTCGAGGACGAGCTCCGCCATCCGCTGACGCAGAACCAGAAGGCCCTGTGGTTCCTCAGGCAGCTCAACCCCGAGGGCTACGCATACAACATCGGCGGCGCGGTCGAGGTCCGCGTCGCCCTCGACCCCGACCTGATGTTCGAAGCCGTCCGCTGCCTGGTCGCACGTCATCCCGCGCTGCGCACCAACTTCCTCACGGTGGACGGCCTGCCGTTGCAGCAGGTGTCGTCCGACCGGAGCCCGGACCTCGCGCTGTTCGACGTGCAGGACCAGGAATGGGAGGACATCCACCGGACGATCGTGGCCGAATACCGCAAGCCGTACGACCTCGAACGCGACCCGCTGTTCCGCTTCCGCCTCTTCAAACGCGGCCACGACCGCTGGGTGATCATGAAGGCGGTCCACCACATCGTCTCGGATGCGATCTCCACGTTCACCTTCATCGAGGAGCTCCTCGCGGTCTACGAGGGACTGCGCCAGGGCCATGAGCCCTCGCTGCCGCCCGTCACCGCGCGCTACCTGGACTTCCTCAACGCGCAGAACCGCTTCCTGGGCGGTCCCGCGGCACAGCGCATGCTCGACTACTGGCGTTCCCAGCTGCCGGACGAGGTGCCGGTCCTGGAACTGCCCGTCGACAAACCCCGGCCGGCCGTGCAGACGAACAACGGGGCCTCGGAGTTCTTCGCACTGGACACGGCTCTCACCGCTCGCGTGCACGCCCTGGCCCGCGAGCACGACGTGACCCCGTTCATGGTGCTGCTCAGTGCCTACTACGTGCTGCTCCAGCGCTACTCCGGGCAGGACCAAGTCATCGTGGGCAGCCCGGTGACCGGCCGGATCCAGCAGGAGTTCGCCTCCGTCTACGGCTACTTCGTCAACCCGCTCCCGCTGCACGCGGACCTGTCCGGCGAGCCGTCGGTCGCCCAGCTGCTGCAACAGGTCCGTACGACCGTGCTGGGAGGCCTCGACAACCAGGAGTATCCGTTCGTCCTGCTGGTGGACGAACTGGGGCTCCAGCACGATCCCAGCCGTTCCGCGGTGTTCCAGGCCATGTTCATCCTGCTGACCCACCAGGTCGCCACCGAGAAATACGGCTACCGGCTCGAATACATCGAACTGCCCGAAGAAGAAGGGCAGTTCGACGTCACCCTGTCCGTCTACGAGGACGAGGCGGAGCACCGGTTCCACTGCGTCCTGAAATACAACACCGACCTCTTTCTGCCCGAGACCATGCGGCGGATGGCATCGCACTACACCACCCTGCTCGACAGCATGACCAGGGCACCGGCCGACTACCCCGTCACCCGGCTGGAGATGCTGGGCGCCCAGGAGCGCGAGCGGCTGGTCGGCGAGTGGAGCGGCGCCGCGCGCACCGCCCTGCCGCCCGGAGCGGGGGAGCACGAGGCGGATCGTGTCCGGCCCGTGCACCAGCTGATCAGCGAGGTTGCCGCCCGCTGCCCGGACGCGATCGCCGTCACGGCCCCGTCGTGCCGTGGGACGGCCCTCCGGCTGACGTACGCGGAACTGGACCGCCGTGCCGGGGAACTGGCGCAGCGGCTGCGCCGGCTGGGGACCGGTCCCGGTTGCGTGGTGGCGCTCTGCCTGGACAAGTCGCCCGACCTCGTCGTAGCCCTCCTCGCGGTGCTCAAGGCCGGTGGCGCCTACCTCCCCCTCCCGCCCGACCACCCGGCCGACCGTGTCGCCCACACCGTGCGGACCGCGGGTGCCGGCCTCCTCGTCGTCGCGGACGAGACCTCCCGGGACCGGATGGCAGGGATTGCGGCAGAGACGCTGACCCTACGGGAACTCTACGAGGCGGAGCCCGCGACGGACGGCCGACGGTCGCCCGCGGCCGGACCGGACGACCCGGCGGGCCTGGACTCGCCCGCGTACATCATCCACACCTCCGGCTCGACCGGGCACCCCAAGGCCGTGCAGGTCAGCCACCGCAACCTCGCCTCGGCGTACGGAGCCTGGCTCCAGGAGTACCGGCTGGACCGTGACGTGCGGGTGCACCTGCAGATGGCGGCCCCGTCGTTCGACGTCTTCACCGGTGATCTGGTGCGCGCGCTGTGCTCCGGCGGCAATCTGGTGCTCGTCGACCGCGATCTCCTCTTCGACACCGAACGCCTCTACAGGACCATGCGCGAGGAGCGGGTCGACTGCGCGGAGTTCGTCCCCGCCGTCGTACGCGGACTCATGGACCACTGCGGACGGGAGGGCCTGCGGCTGGACTTCATGCGTCTGCTGGTCGTCGGGTCCGACGCATGGAAGACCGGGGAGTACCGACGGCTGCGCGACCTGTGCGGACCGCACACCCGCCTGATCAATTCCTACGGGGTCACCGAGGCCACCATCGACAGCGCCTTCTTCGAAGGACCCGTCGACGACCTGGAACCCGGCCGCACCGTGCCGATCGGGCGGCCCTTGAACAACAGCACGCTCCATGTGCTCGACCGGCACGGCGAGCCGGTGCCGCCCGGTGTACCGGGCGAACTGTGGATCGGCGGCGACGGCGTCGCGCTCGGCTACGCGGGCGACCCCGAGCAGACGGCCCGGCGTTTCGTGACCCGGACGATGAGCCGGGAGCCGGGCGCCGAACCCGTACGCCTCTACCGGAGCGGCGACGCGGCCTGCTGGGACGCCGACGGCCGGGTCCATCTGCTCGGGCGGGTGGACGACCAGGTCAAGCTCCGCGGCCACCGGATCGAGATCGGCGAGATCGAGACCCACCTCGCCCAGTGGCCCCAGCTGGCCCGGGCGGTCGTCACCGTGCGCCCCGACGCCCGGGGGGAGGACGTGCTCTGCGCCTACTGCGTGCCGGCGGACGGGACAGCGCTCGACCAGCGCGCGCTGCGACGGCGCCTCGCGGAACTGCTGCCCGCCTACATGGTTCCCTCGCACTTCGTCGCAGTGCCGGAACTGCCGCTGACCGCCAACGGGAAGGTCGACGTCGCCGCCCTCCCGACGCCCCGCTTCGACGCCGACGACGAACCGGAGGAGGTGCTCGGCACACCGTTCGAAATGAGCATGGCCCGGCACTGGAAGGAGATGCTGGGCCTGGAGCGGGTCGGCCTGACACACGAGTTCTTCGAGGCCGGAGGCAGCTCCATCAAGCTGATCGAGCTGATCCACCGGCTGCGCCAGGAGTTCGGCGTGGGAATCCCCGTCAGCCTGCTGTACCGGGTCACGACCCTGCACGGGATGGCCGCGACGGTGGAACGACTCGCCACCGGCGGCGTCTCGGACGATCTGCCCTTCCTGAGCTTCAACAGCGACCGGGACCCGACGGTGTTCTGCTTCCCCCCGGCGGGCGGCCACGGACTCGTCTACCGGGCCTTCGCCGCGCAGCTGCCCTTGTACCGGCTGATCGCCTTCAACTACGTCCCGGGCGAGAACAAGGTGGCCCGCTACGCCGACCACATCGAGTCCCTGCGACCCGAGGGCCGATGCCTGCTGCTCGGCTACTCCCTCGGCGGCAACCTCGCGTTCGAGGTGGCCAAGGAGCTCGAAGCCCGGGGACGCGAGGTCGACCACGTGATCGTCCTGGACTCGCACCGCATCCTGGAGCCCTACGTCCCCGGCCCCGAACACCTCGAGATCTTCGAGGCGGAACTGGCCGAACACCTCCGGAAGCACACCGGGTCGGAGATCGTCGCCCGCGAAACCCTGGACCACGCAGCGGAATACCTGGCGTTCTGCGGACGCACACCGAACCTCGGCACGGTTTCCGCCACCGTCAGCGTGGTCACGGACGAGGAGAAGACCGCGCTCTACACCGAGGGCGCACGCGGCACCTGGCACGGAAGCTCCACCACGGCCACAGCCCTCCTGCGCGGCTCCGGAATCCACGCGGACATGCTCGACCCCAAGCACGTGGCCCGCAACGCCGAGCTGGTGCGCGGCATCCTCCAGGAGGGCGGCGCCGATGGCCGGTGACACGGACGATCCGTGGAGCGCCGGCGGACGGGACGCGGACGGCAGACCCCGGGTCATCGTGATCGGTGCCGGCGTCGCCGGAATGTCCACCGGCGCTTACGCGCAGATGAACGGAATGCGGTCCCGCATCTTCGAGAAGCACGTGCTGCCCGGGGGCTGCTGCACAGCATGGTCGCGCGACGGCTACATCTTCGACTACTGCATCGAGTGGCTGATCGGCACCGCCGACGGCAACGACGCCCACCAGGTGTGGCGTGAACTGGGGGCGCTCGACGGCAAGACCATCACCAACTTCGAGATGTTCAACCGAGTCGTCGACGAGGCCGGCCGGTCGGTGGTCTTCTACAACGACCCGGACCGGCTGGAGCGCCACCTGCTCGGCCTCTCGCCCGCCGACGCCCGGCTGATCCGCTCGTTCTGCCGGGACCTGAGGCGATTCATCGCCATCGACCTGTATCCGTTCCTGACCGCCCCGGCCCTGCGGACCGTGCGCGAGAGGGCCGAGACGCTCCGCACCGTCCTGCCCGCGTTCCGGCTGTTCTGGCGTACGGCTTCGACACCGATGCACGAGTTCGCCGACCGCTTCCAGGACCCGTTGCTGCGCCGGGCGTTCCGCAACATCTTCTTCCAGGACCCGGAGGGCTTCCCGCTGCTCCCGTACCTGTTCAACATGGCCAGCGCCCACCACCACAACGCCGGCTTCCCACAAGGAGGTTCACTGGGCCTGGCACGTTCGATCGAGGAGCGGTACACGACGCTGGGCGGTGAGATCGACTACCGGGCACGGGTCGAACGGATCCTCGTCGAGGACGGACGCGCCGTCGGTATCGAACTGCGCAACGGCAGGCGATACTACGCCGACCATGTCGTCTCGGCCTGCGACGGCCACACGACGATCCACGGTCTCCTGCAGGGCAGGTACACCGGGCCCCGGATCGACAAGCTGTACGACGACCTGCTGCACCGACCGGGTGCTCTCTTCCCCGCGGTGGTCTCGGCCTTCGTCGGGGTCCGGGGCGACCTTGGGCCCGACCGGGCGCACAGCACCACGTATCTGCTCCCTCCCGAGGACGCCGCCCGGTTGCCCGGCGCACTCCAGAACAGTCTGGTGGTCCAGTTGCGCTCCCACTACTCCGACGGATTCGCCCCGCCCGGAAGATCGGTGGTCCACTGCACCTACTTCAGCGACTTCGCCTACTGGAAAGCACTGCGTTCCGCCGACCGCAAGGAGTACCGGGCGCAGAAGCACCGAGTCGCCGGCTTCGTCAGAGACTTCCTGGAGCGCCGACTGCCGGGCACGGCCGAACGCATCGAACTCGTCGATGTCGCCTCCCCGGCGACCACCCGGCGGTACACGGGCAACCACGACGGCTCCATCCTCGCCTGGAAGGCGTTCTCCGAGGCCGACGACATCGCGGCCAAGCTCGTCGGCAAGGACCGCATGCGCCTGCCCGGCCTGCGGGGATTCTCCATGGCCGGGCAGTGGGTCGGTATGGGCGGTCTGATCCGCGCCGCGTCGACCGGCCGCTTCGTCATCCAGTACCTCTGCGACGAGCTGGGACGCGGGTTCACGGCCTCCGAGAGCCCGGGCGGCGAACCCTGGCACCCCGGAAAGCTGGGCCGGCTGCCTCAGCTCGACAGATGGTCCGCGCGCGGGGACTCCCGCACATGAACACCGAGGAGAGCAGGTTCGTGTCGCCTTCCGAACGGGAGTCGTTGATCATCATCGGCGCCGGGCTCGGCGGTCTGTCCACCGGCTGCTACGCCCGGATGAACGGCTACCGCACGCACATCCTGGAGATGCATGAACTGCCGGGCGGCTGCTGCACGGCATGGGACCGCGGGGACTTCACCCTGGATCCCTGTGTCAGCTGGCTCCTCGGCAGCGGACCCGGCAACGAGATGCACCAGATCTGGCTGGAGCTGGGTGCGTTGCAGGGCAAGGAGGTACGGCACTTCGATGTGTTCAACGTCGTGCGCGGCCGGTGCGGCCGGGCCGTGTACTTCTACTCCGATCCCGACCGGCTCCAGGCACATCTGACCGAGCTCTCGCCCGTCGACTCCGCCCTGATCCGGGACTTCTGCAAGCAGCTGAGGGTGTTCCGCAAGTGCCTCGCCGTCTATCCGTTCCTCAAACCGGTCGGGTTGATGTCCATGCCCGAACGCTGGCGCATGCTGGCGTCCTTCGTCCCCTATTTCAATGCCGTGCGCAAGACCATCGGCGTACTGATGACCGACTACTCGGCGAGGTTCAAGGATCCCCTGCTGCGGGAGGCGTTCAACTTCATCCTGTTCGAGAAGCACCCGGCGTTCCCGGTACTGCCGTTCCACTTCCAACTCGCTTCGCATGCCAACCTCTCCGCGGGCGTCCCCGAGGGCGGATCGCTCGGGCTGGCCGAGTCGATCGAGCGGCGCTACCGCAGACTCGGCGGCGAAGTGACCTACAACGCCAAGGTCGAAGAGGTACTGGTCGAGGACGACCGGGCGGTCGGGGTCCGGCTGAGCGACGGGCGCGAACTGCGCGCCGACATTGTCGTCTCGGCCTGTGACGGCCGTACCACCATGATGGATCTGCTCGGCGGCCGCTACCTCAACGAGGCGTACCGCCGTCTGTACACGAAGACCATCCGTGAACCCGGCATGGTCTTCCCCGGATACTTCACGCTCTTCCTCGGCCTGCGCCGTGACTTCCCCGACGCAGATCCCTGCACGACCTATCTGCTCGATGCATCGGAAGCGGCCGAACTCACCGGCATCCGCCACCCCAGCATCAACGTCCAGTTCCGCAGCAGGTACTACCCGGAACTCTCTCCCCAGGGCACGAGCATCGCGTACGTCACCTACTTCTGCGACATCGCCCCCTGGCGGGCCCTCGACGAAGGACCGGAGCAGGTGACCCGGACCCGTGGCGGCCAGGAACTGCACACACTGCCGGTACGCCACGGCCGCGGGTACTACACGGCCAAACGGCGGGCCCGCGACGCACTCGTGGCATTCCTGGAACGGCGCCACCCCGGCATCACGGACGCGATCGCCGTGCGTGATGTGTCGAGCCCGCTCACACAGGTCCGCTACACCGGCAACTACGACGGCACCGTCCTCGGCTGGCAGCCGTTCGTGGAGAGCGGGGAGACGCTGGAGACGCTCATCAAGAAGCACGGCCCCGGCCTGCCGGGACTGCGGAATTTCTACCAGTCCGGCGTATGGGCGACGACAGGCGGCCTGATCCGTGCGGCGGCGGCGGGCCGGCACGTCATGCAGTTCATCTGCAGGGACGACGGCCGGACGTTCACGGCGTCCGTCGACGAGAGCGGGCCGCCCCCGACCCACCTCGTCGTCCCGGTGGGGCCCCGACCGGACGCGCGGCCCGTCATGCAGAGCCGTTCGTCCTCCGTCGAGCGAGAGGGAACACGATGAGAACCAGGAAATGGGTGGTCCGTGAGCACGTCGAGGGGGTCCCCGACATCGAGAGGATCTACGGGCTCGTCGAGGAGGAGCTCGATGTCGACCTGGCCCCGGACGAGATGCTGTTGAGGACACGCTACGTCTCGGTGGACCCCTACCTTCAGGGCATCGCGCTGGACACCCCTCTCGGCGCGCACATGGGAGCCGACTCGATCATGGAGGTGCTGGAAGCCGGACCGCGGGCGGCTCATCGCCCCGGTGATCTGGTACAGGGATTCGGCGGCTGGCGCACCCATCTCGTCAGCAGCGGAGCGGCGACCCCCTGGCAGACGGGTACGTTCCCCATGGTCTTCCCGGCCTTCCGCCGCCTGGAGCCCCACTGGTACGACGACGCGCTTCCGCTCCCCACCGCGCTGAGCGTCATGGGCGGACCCGGAATGACCGCCTGGGGCACTCTGACGAAGTTCCTGACGGTGAGCTCCGGGGACACGGTGGTGATCAGTGGCGCCTCCGGCTCCGTGGGTTCGCTGGTCGGCCAGCTGGCCAAGCTCGCGGGGGCCCGGGTGGTCGGCACCACGTCGACGGCGGCGAAGGCGCAGTACCTCGACGAGCTGGGATTCGACGCGGTGGTCGTCTACCGCCACGGGGACAGCTGCGAATCCGTGCGAGAAGCACTCACCTGGGTGGCACCGGACGGAATCGACAAGTACTTCGACAATCTGGGCGGCACCGTGACCGATGCCGTGTTCTCCATGCTCAACATCGACAGTCAGGTGGCCGTGTGCTGGCAGTGGGCCACCCAGGTCGGCCGGGACACCGTCGGGCCGCGCCTGCTGCCGTACATCATGTTCCCGCGGGCAACCGTGCGCGGCATCTTCTCCCTGGAGTGGTTCACCGAGGAGAACTGGCGCGCGCTCCACGACGAGCTGGGCGGCAAGGTCCGGCGGGGCGAGGTCCGTTGCGGTCACACCCTCCACCACGGCTTCGAGAACATCCCGGAGGCCTATCGGAGCCTCTACCACGACAGGGGAGCCAGCCGGGGAAAGGTGCTGGTCGAACTCTGACCGCACGCTGCCCCCGCAGCCCCCCGATCGCCCGCTTTCCACGCCTGGAGGTCCCGTGCCCCGCTTTGACGACAACGACCTGATGACCGGCCCGCCCACGCTCCCTCTGCACCGTCTGAACTTCGACCCGCCCGGACCGCCCGGCCCCGTCGCGCTACCGGACGGGAGCCGGGCCTGGCTGGTGAGCCGTTATGCCGACGTACGCAAGGTCCTGACCGACTCCCGGTTCGGACGCGCGCGGCTCCACGCACCGGACGCCCCGTCCCTGACGGGAGAATCAGGCCTGGTGGGCAGCCTGGACCTGATGTTCAACCAGGACGGCGAAGACCATCTGCGTCTCCGCCGCACTCTGCGACGGGCCTTCACTCCGAGGGCCGTCGCGCGCTGGCGGCCCTGGGTCGCGTCGATCGTGGAACAGCGCCTGGACCAACTCGCCGACAGGGAGCCTCCGGTGGATCTGGTGGCCGGCTTCACCCTTCCGCTCCCCATCGACGTGATCAGCCGGCTGATGGGGCTCGATGCCCTGTCCCGGGAACGGCTGCGTCACTGGAGCGAGTACGCCTTCTCCGACGGCTCCCACCCCAAGGAGGAGATGGAGACCGCCCTGACGGAGTTCGCCGCCTTCGGAGCCGCACTGCTGGCCGAGCGGCGCAGCGCACCCGGCAACGACCTGACCAGCACGCTCGTCCGGGCGGCCGATGACGAGGGCGGCGTCCCGGAAGGACAACTGGTCGACCTCGTGTGCGGGCTGGTGGTGGGTGGGCACGACAGCACCATGACGATGCTCGGCAACTCCCTGCTCCACCTGCTCGGTGAACGTCCGGACTGCTGGCAACGCCTGGGGGAGGACGAAGAGGCCGCCGGGGCGGTGGCGGAGCGACTGCTCCACCTGATTCCGCTCGGCGACGACCGGGGGTCCGCGCGCCACGCCGCCGTCGATACGGAGGTCGGCGGCGTGACCATCCCCGCGGGTTCGGTGGTGCTCGCCGACTGCGGCATGGCCAACCGAGATCCCGACGTGTTCCCGCCCCGGCAACTCGACGACCTGTTCGCCCCGTTGGCAGCCCCCACCCTGTCGTTCGGCGCCGGTCCGCACTACTGCCTGGGCGCCTGGCTGGCCCGGCTCGAACTCCAGCTGTCCCTGCACCGGATCGCGGCCCGCTTCCCCGGCCTGCGTCTGGCGCAACCCGCCGAAGAAATCGAATGGCGACGCGGCAGCACCTCCCGCAGTCCGCAGCGGATCACCGTCACCTGGTAGGGCAGACGGTACCCCCCTGTAGTCGACATCCCCGGTGGCGCTCAACATGAACCTCCTGCGCGGACTGCATGTGCTGCTGTTCCGGATCCTCAGGATGCGTCTGCTGTTGTGCGTGGTGCTCGTGCCGGCTCTGTTCCAGGTGCTGTCCGTGCTTCAGGCACTGCTCGTCGCGACGGCGGTCGTGGTGGTGCTGGTCGTCCTCAGAGTGCCGACGGGACCCTGCTCGTTTTGGCCGGTATCGACGAGACGATGGGGAGCCGTGCGGCCGGGCCGAGGCGAACCTGCGTCACCTCGGCCGTGGCCCCCGCGGTGTGGTGAAGCCGCGTCGCCGGTACGGGCACGAGCAGATCCCGTCGAATCCGGCATCGCGCCTGCTCAGCGCAGGTGTACCGGCAGCGATTCGACGCCGTACACGATCGACAGCTTGCGGAAGGTCAGTTCCTGGGGCGGGACGGCGAGACGCATCCGGGGAAACCGCCGGGCCAGGGCGGGATAGGCGGAGCGCAGTTCCATGCGCGCCAGTTCGGCGCCTATACAGCGGTGGATTCCGTACCCGAAGGCGAGATGCCCCGAGGGGTTGCGGTGCGGATCGAAGCGTCCGTCGTCCATGACGTACGACGGGTCGCGATTGGCGCTGCTCAGCGAGCAGAGCACCATGTCGCCCCGCGGAATGACCACGCCCGCTATCTCGATGTCCTGACGGGCGAACCGGGGAAAGGCGAGCTGTACCGCGGAGAGGTAGCGCAGCACCTCTTCGACGAACGGCGCGGCGGCCGCGTCGTCCGTCCGTATCCGCTCGAAGACCTCGGCGTTTTGCAGCAGTACGAGGGAGCCCAGGGCGATCGTGCTGGCGGTCGTCTCGAATCCGCCGGTCAGCACGCCGTCGGCGAGGCCCGCGAGTTCCTCGTCGTCGACGCTGTCGCCGTGCTCCTTCACGATCATGCCGAGCAGGCCGTCGCCCGGCTCCTCGCGCTGCATCCTGACCACGTTCCTGAAGTACGCCAGTGACTCCGACATGGCCCCGAAGGGTGCGGTCGTGCCACCGAAGAGGTCGAAGCGGTCCATGGCCAGCTGCTGGAAGTCGTGGCGGTCCCCGTAGGGCACGCCGAGCAGTTCACAGATCGTGAGCGAGGGGATCGGCAGTGCGAAGTCCTTCACCAGGTCGACCGGGCCCTGTCGGGCTTCCATCGCATCGAGGCGTTCCTCCACGATGGCATCGATTCTGGGAGTGAGCCGGCGCAGCCGGCGCATCGTGAACTCCGGGGTCAGGATGCGCCGAAGCCGGGTGTGCACCGGAGGGTCGCTGAACCCGAGCCCGCCGGGACTCTGTTCCGCCGCCACTCCGGCGTTCGTCGCGAGGTGGGCGAAGTCGGTACTGAATCCGTCGGCCGATCCGAGGACGGCCTTCGACTCCTCGTACCCGGTGACCACCCAGACATCCATGCCGAACGGCAACGACACCTTGGACACCGGCGCCTTCGCCTGGAGCCCCGCCAGTTTGTCCACCGGGTCCAGTCCATCCCTGCGCAGGAGCATCAGCAGGTCCTCGGGCAGCAGCCGGATCGTGGAGGAGCCGATTCCGTACTTCTGGATCCTGGACAGGTACGTGCGCCCGAGCCGGGCGGTGATACGAGAACGGAACTTCGTCCTCAACGTGTTCTCCATGGGTTGTCGCGCGGTCCGCACATATCGGTGCGGAGATGAGAGGCTGTGCAACATGCTCGGAAGTGGACATGGGCGGGCGCCGGCAAGGCTCGTCCCGAGTGACGTGGTGTCCCGGGACGGGAGCCGGAAGAGCGCTGGTAGCACACGGTAGCGTGAGCGGGCGGGACGGTCATTCGGCCGTCCTCGATGTCTGGACCGGCCGACGGGGTGCCTGGAACCGTGCTCGGCAGGTGATCGAGACTGTGCGGCTGTCGCTACGGCTTTTTCGGCCTTCTTATGTCGATGCCTTCGCCGATCTCCATGTCGCCCCGAGGGTCAACCGGTTCGCCCCTGAGCAGCCACGACGGCACGTTCCGGTTCACCTGAGCGCCACCCTCGCTTGTTGGACGAAACGTCTAGCAAGAGTGCCGGGCGGGCCTGCCCCTCGTGGAGAATCCGCTCGAACTCTCTCGGCGGCGACGAGGCAGCGACATCGTGCTCCAGGAGCTCCGGAGCCGGGTCCGTGCACCCGCGGCGAGTGGGCGCGGGACGCGGTCACCCGCTCGGCGTCCTGCCGGGGCGGGGATGCCGAGGGGTCGCCGAGCACGGCGCCCCTGAACACGCAGTGCGACGCGGCCGGAAAACAGTGTCCGGCAGCCCCGCACCGCTCGGAGCGAGTCCCGCTGGAGTGGGCACTCCTCGTCGATCGCCGTAGCATGTTCCACGAGGACGGCTCCTCTCAGAGAGAGATCGGATTCACCATCAGTGGCAGCCTCCTGCGAGAGCAGGAGGCTGCTGCCATGTCAGGCAGCAGCTGGCGGGCGGACGTCCATTCACTGCCGTGCGGCGTCCCCGCACGGCGTGGACAAGCCCGCGGTGCTCCCGGTGCGATTCACTTCGGCAGCCTGCGCGAGGCGTACGTCCCCGCCCCGGCCGCCAGCGGGATCACGCAGCTCGTGAAGATCAGCCCGGCAGGGCGGAGCCCGAACCAGGTGGCCAGCGCGCCGACCCCGACGACTGGGACCGCGAGCCCGGCGTAGGCGACGACGAAGAACGCCGAGATGGTGCCGCCACGATGCCGTGCCGGGGCGGCTCCGCCGATCAGGGTGAGTGCCGCGCGAAAGGCAAGTCCCTGGCCGCTGCCGCCGCACAGCGCGCCCAGGACGAGCAGGGCCGGCGACTCGGCGATCAGCGATGCAGCCACCAGCAGCAGGCCGACGACGAGGCTGCCGCACCCCGCGGGGAGCGCGCGACGCGCGCCGATCCGTTGCGTCAAGGACTGCCCGGCGGTCGAAGCGAGGAACACGGAGAACACCACCGCACCGGAGACCGCCAGGTTGCGCACGCCCAGCGTCCGCGAGGCGAAGCTCGGTGCCACCGCCGTGAAGAGCCCGAGAAGCGCGAAGCCCGCGAACGCCGCCAGCGAGGCGGGCATGAATACGCCCTTGACCTCGGGCGGCACCGCTACTCCCTGTGGCGTCGGACGCGGCCACCTCTTCGGCTCGGCCACGGTCTCCGGCAGGAGCCAGGTGATTCCGGCGGCCGCGGTCACCAGGCCCAGATGGACCCAGAACGGAAGTGTCAGCGGCCAGGGGGTGTACTGCGCGAGGAGGCCGGAGAGCAGCGGCCCGCAGCCCAGGCCGCCCATGTTCGCCGCAGTGGCGGCGAAGCCGGCTCGCGCCTGCTGCCCGGGACCTGCCAGTTCGATGACGGCCGCTGTCGCCGCGCCGCTCAGCAGACCGGCCGCGCAGCCGGACATCATCCGCCCCACGAGGAGCAAGGCCAGGCCGCTCTCCAGGAGGAAACATCCCGCGCTGGCGGCCGACAGAGCCATGGCGCACAGGAGCACGGGCCTGCGGCCGACTTCGTCGGAATAGTTGCCCATCACCAGCAGCACCGCGATGACCGCGATGGCGTACACGGCGAAGACCACCGTCACCATCAGCTCGGAGAACCCGATCTGTTCCTGATAGAGCCCGTACAACGGTGTGGGCAGGGTGGTTCCGGCCATCCCGACGGCGAATACCGCCGCCGCTGCCGGGTAGCCCGGCCGCCGCCGACCACCGCCCGGATGCATCAGTCCCAGAGCTTGTACGTCACGACCCGGTGTGTATCAGACGGCGTGCTGTCCGTGTAGGTGAGTTGCAGCCGGGTGAAACGCTGCAGCTCAGGATGGTTCTCCCAGCTCTGCGGACGGTCCAGCCTCACCTTGACGGGGTAGGAGTGGAACGTGCCCGAGGCGCAATCCGGCCGACAGTCGTTCACCGCGTCGAGTCCACTGCCCACGGCGGACGCCGGTCCCCATTGGGTCCAACGGAGGCCGATGAGACGGTTGTTGCCGTCCCCGCAGGCGAGCAGGAAGTCGCCGGGGCGTACTTGTGGATCCGAGAAACAGTCGACGGCCACGGTGCGAGCGGGTGAGGACGACGCTGCGGAAGCGGATGTCGGTACCGCCGTCGCCACGAGCGTCGCGGCAGCACACATCATGACCGCTGCTCTGAACTTGTCTCGTTGCATGTCGGCTCCCAGCTGCCTCTTTTCGAGTTCGCACGGCATCCCGACCGCGCCGGTCCGGCCCCGTGGGGCCGAGACCGCGCGTCAGGAGAAGTGCCGGTGGCGGTGCCCTTCCTTCAGCGGTCGTTCCTGAATCGACAGTACGACCGTGCCCGGGTACGCACCACCTGTACCGGTGATGCCTGTGCGGGACAGGAGGGGGAGGAGGAACCGGCAACGCGGTGGCCCGGGTACCCGGGGCGCCCCGGGTACATCTGCGCTTGCGCGGGGATCTGGGCGTGGGCGTGGGCCTGTGCAGGGGCGGGGGCCGCCGCGCGTACCGTGATGCCGGCGCTGACCGCTCCCGGCAGCCAGTCCTCGGGGCGGCGCAGCACCGTCTCCGCGGTCGCGGACCGGCAGAGTCTTGATCGTGGGCATGTGATGATCCTTTCGTGCGGCCGGGTACCGTGCCGGCCCCGTGCACCGGCAGCCCCGGGCGGCTACGTCACACTGATGGTCCCGTCACCGTAGGAGCGAGGCGAACGATGGCATTGCGGTTCAGCGCCACCAACCCCGAGCACCCCGCTCTCCTGCTCGAACTGCCCTGGCATCTGCCACTTGAGGAGTGGCCGGAGAAACACCTGGTGACGCTGCCGCGCGGCATTTCCCGCCACATCGTGCGCTATGCCCGAGCCGGGTCCGACGTGGTGGCGATCAAGGAGCTGGCCGAGCGCCCGGCGGTACGCGAGTACGAGCTGCTGCGCACCCTGGCCCGGGTCGGGATCCCCGCGGTGGACCCACTCGCGGTGGTCACCGGGCGAACCGGCGGCGACGGGGCGCCACTGGAGCCGATGCTGATCACCCGTCACCTCAACGGTTCCCTGCCCTATCGCTCGATGTTCGAGACGACCATGCGACCGACCACGGTGCACCGGCTCATGGACGCACTCGCCGTACTGCTGGTCCGGCTGCACCTCGCCGGATTCGCCTGGGGCGACTGCTCCCTGTCCAACACACTCTTCCGCCGGGACGCCGGCGCCTATGCCGCCTACCTCGTGGACGCGGAGACCGGCGAGGTGCACGACCGGCTCAGCGCAGGGCAGCGCGCCTACGACATCGACCTGGCCCGGGTGAACATCAGCGGAGAGATGCTCGACCTGGAGGCCTCCGGTGCGCTCCACCCCTCGGTGGACCCCATCGCGTTCGGCGCGGAGATCTGCCAGCGGTACGAGGAGCTGTGGACGGAGCTGACCCGTACCTCGGTCTATCCCGCCGGCCAGTACCACTACATCGAACGACGGGTGCGCAGGCTCAACGACCTCGGCTTCGACGTCGCCGAGATGCAGATCGTCAACTCCTCGGACGGTGACACGATCACCTTCGTCCCCAAGGTCGTCGACGCGGGCCACCATCAACGCCAGCTGCTGCGCCTCACCGGTCTCGACGCCGAGGAGAACCAGGCCCGACGGCTCCTCAACGACCTGGAGAGCTGGATGGCGACCCAGGAGGACCACGCACCGGGCGACCCGCTCGGTGCCCGGGCGGAGGTGCTCGCCCACCGTTGGGTCCGCGAGGTGTTCAGGCCCACGGTGCGTGCCGTGCCGCGGGACATCCGCAGCTCCATGGACCCGGCCGAGCTCTATCACGAGCTGTTGGAACACCGGTGGCACATGTCCGAACGCGCACAGGTGGACATCGGCTTGCAGGCGGCCGTAGCGGACTACAGCGCCACGGCTCTGCCCCGTTTCGGCGCCGAGGAGCCCCCGGCGAGTGGTTCACCGCAACCCGCGTGAGTCCGCATCGGTCCGGGCGCTGTGCCGGAAGGACCTGCTCCGCCGTCAATCGCCGCGCGCCGTTCGCAGGCCGCGGGCTCAGAGGCGGACGACGACCAGGGCGATGTCGTCACGGGCGCCGCCGCTGACGCCGAGACGGGCCAGCAGGGCATCGGCGAGGCGTTCCGGGCTGAGGCGCCGGTAGTGGGACAGGGCGTCGGTCAGCCGGCCCAGACCGGTGTCGATGTCCTCGCCACGGCGTTCGACGAGCCCATCGGTGTACAGGACCAGGGTGTCGCCCGGTGCGTAGGACATGGCGGCCCGGGGACGGGGGGCGTGGCGAGGGCGGGCGGCCAGGGGCGGGTCCGTGGCCCGGTCCAGCAGATCGCAGCTGCCGTCGGGACGTACCAGGACCGGGGGAGGGTGACCGGCGTCGCTGTAGGAGATCTCGCGGCCGACGGGGTCGATGACGGTCTGGACCGTGGTCGTAGCCAGCGCGCCGTCCACGGACCGGGCATAGAGGTCCAGGACGTCCAGGGCCCTCTCGGGCCCGTCGACCGCTCTGACGGCGGCGCTCAGGGCGCTGCGGAGCATGCCCATGACCGCGGCAGCCGCCAGTCCGTGGCCGACGACGTCACCGACCGCGACGGCGAAGACGCCGTGAGGCAGGTCGACCAGGTCGTACCAGTCGCCGCACACGTTCAGTGTCCCGGTGGCGGGCAGATAGCGCACCGCGACGTTCCGGTGTTCGCCCAGGTCCGGGGAATGGAGCATCGCCTCCTGCAGCGTGACGGCGACCTGGCGTTCCCGGGCGTGGGCCTGGCGCAGCTTCTCGTTGAGTTGCTGGAGCTGCTGCGCCCGGGCGTACAGCTCGGCCTCCATGGCCTGTCGCTGGCTGTGCGGGCCGCTGCCCGCGACCGGACTGCCGGAATGGAACAGGACGAACGAGGTCACGTCCTCCACCCGGTGGATGATCCATGCCACCCGTCCGTCCGGCCCGAGCACGGGGGCGTTGATCGGGGACCACCACCGCTCCTCGAACTCCCCCGACCGGTCGGCGACGGGGATGTCGTACCGCAGCGCCGCCATCGTGTCCGGTTCCCTCGAACCGAGGACCCGGCGCAGCGAGGCGTGCAGTTTCCGCACCCCGTGCACATCCGGAGCCGCCGGATTGTCGGGGAAGGCGTCGAAGAGATACCGCCCGACCAGATCCTGCCTGCCGGTGCCGGTCGCCCGCAGATACGCCTCGTTGACGTCGACGATCACCAGGTCGGGGTCGAGCACCATGTACGGGCTGGGCGTGGCCGCGAACACCCCCCTGTAGTCGATCTGCGGTGTCACGGGTCCGCACCGGCCTTCCGGTGGTCGAGGTGTTCTCGCCAATCTACGAAGCGCCTGGCGCCCCCGCCCGCGCTGATCCGCCATTCGCTGCCGTCGCGGAGCCGTGCGGTGGCTGTATGCGTATGCGCGCGGGGCGGGAGCCGCCGGAGTGCCCCGTTCGTGCGTTGCCGGAGACCCGCCGAGACCCCCGGCCGGGGACCGAGGATGTGATGCCACCCATAGGAGCTGGATCACATCCTAACGACGGTAGTAGGACCGAGAGCGCCACAGAGGCTCTTAAAAGCCATTCAAATTCTCATTTCGGACATTTCTCCGTAGTTGGGTAGTACGTCACATAATTGCTTTCCCCTCGGCCCACCGCTAACCATGGCTGTCGTTGCAGGGAGCAGCGGCCGGGTCAGGCGGATTCGCCGGATCGGTTCGCTCGAGCCGGCAACAGCGGGGTTCAGCTCCGCAGGCCGCCGCAACCGAGACCGGCCGGCAACACCATGACGTCCCCATTGGAGAGTTCCTTCCGTATGACCACGAACACGCAGACCCGCACCAGCCGCATCGCCCGCCTCCGTACGCTGTCCGTCGCAGGCATCGCCACCATGGGTGCCGCCGCAGCAGCCCTCACGCTGACTTCGACATCCGCGCAGGCCGCCGAGACGACATCGGTGGGCGCCTCCGTGGTCAAGGCCTCGGCGGACGGCAGCCAGACCGCCAGGGGCTACGCCAACAACCTGGACGGGTGGATCAAGCAGTCGCTGGCCATCATGAAGGCCAAGGGCATCCCCGGCAGCTACGAGGGGCTGCACCGCAACATCATGCGCGAGTCGAGCGGCAACCCGAACGCGCAGAACAACTGGGACGTCAACGCCCAGAAGGGCATCCCTTCCAAGGGTCTGCTCCAGGTCATCCAGCCGACCTTCAGCGCGTACCACGTCGGTGGCACCGCGTACAACGTCACCGACCCCGTCGCCAACATCACCGCGGCCGCCAACTACGCCGCGCACCGCTACGGGTCGATCGACAACGTCAACTCCGCCTACTGAGTCGTAGGACCCTCTCCCGCTCCGCGGGCCAGGACCGGCGTGGTCGGCAGTATCGCCGACCACGCCGGTCCTCCGGTTTTCCGTGCGGGGAATCGGCGGCCCCGCCCACCTGACGCCCCTTCCACCAGCCCTCCTGCAGCGCGGTCTCCTCGTGACGCGCTCGGCGGGGGGCGCTCACGCGGGCTCCACGCAGAAGACTGCCGCCCGGACTGCGTCGGCCCCCACGCCGGCCGCCCCGCGTACCCGGATGCGGGCCCGCTCGCCGGGGAGCAGGGTCACCAGACCGCGGTCCGCGCAGGCGTCCGGTGCGATGCGGTCGGCCTGGAGCAGCAGGTCCCGCACCAAGGTCTGTGCCGTCACCACGACGTCGACCGAATCCCGGTCGCCGGTCACGTTCTCCACAGCGATCCCGAACCGCGGCTCCGGGTAGGCGAACTCCCGGTCCCGCACGGCGAAGTGGAGGGCCCGCAGGCCGTCGGCGTCCGCCGCCAGGTACTCCTCGGCCGAGCCCGTGGCCGGCACGACGTCCTGCGGCACCGGAACGCGCAGCACCGTGCGCGGTGCCGCCGTCAGCTCCAGACGGGCGCGGGCGGCGAGCGAGCCGTCGGCCCGCATCAGGCGGAGTGCGACGGCGGCGGTCCACGGCTCGGCGGACTGGTTGACCAGGGCGAGTACGGGGCCGGAGCCGTTCTCGCCGTCCGGCTGGAGGGTGAGGAGGCGGTCGGCGTAGACGCGGCGCAGCTCGTGGTGGAGCGGCTTGAGGCGGCCGTCGCCATCGACAGCGGACCAGGAGCTGACGGGCCAGCAGTCGTTGAGCTGCCATACGACAGTGCCAGCGCAGCGCGGCCAGTGCGCACGCCAGTGCTCGATGCCGGTGGCGACGGCGCGGGCCTGGACGACCTGGGTGAGGTAGTGCCAGCGGTCGAAGTCGTTCTCGGGCAGGACGAAGTGGCGGGCGACGCCCCGGTCCAGCTTGCCGTTGCCGTCCCCGGCCTTCTGGTGATGCAGCATGCCGGGGGAGTTGGGGGCGAGGATCTCGCCGGGCAGGGCGCGGCGCAGCGTGGCCATCGCCGGGGGCGCCTGCCAGCCGAACTCGGCGACGAACCGCGGCACGTTCGCGCGGTACTCCGTGTAGTCCTGCCGGTTCCACACCTCCCAGGAGTGGTGTGTACCGTGGTCCGGGTCGTTGGGGTGGTGGTCCCACGATCCGGACCAGGGGCTGCCCGCGGTGTAAGGGCGGGTGGGGTCGAGCTCGGCGACCACGCGCGGCAGGAGTCCGAGGTAGTAGCCCTCGCCCCAGGAGTCGCCGGCGAGTTCCGGCTCCCACTCCCAGTCGCAAAAGCCCCACAGGTTCTCGTTGTTGCCGTTCCACAGGACCACGCTGGGGTGCGGCATGAGCCGCACGACGTTCTCGCGGGCCTCCGCCTCCACCTCGCCGCGCAGTGGCTGCTCCTCGGGGTAGGCGGCGCAGGCGAAAAGGAAGTCCTGCCAGACCATCAGGCCCAGCTCGTCGCAGGCGTCGTAGAAGGCGTCGTCCTCATAGATCCCGCCGCCCCAAACCCGTACGAGATCGATGTTGGCGTCGGTGGCTTGCCGCAGCCGGGTGCGGTAGCGCTCCGGGGAGATACGGGAAGGCAGCACGTCGTCGGGGATCCAGTTGATGCCGCGGACGAAGACGCGTACACCGTTGACCACGAAGGTGAAGCCGGTGCCGTGTTCGTCGGCGCCGCGGTCCAGTTCGATGGTGCGGAAGCCGACCCGCCGCTCCCAGGTGTCCAGAGCCCGGCCGGGGACGGATGCGTCGAAGATGGTCAATGCCACGTCGTACAGCGGCTGTTCGCCGTATCCGCGAGGCCACCACAGGGCCACGTCCGGGACTTCCAGCAACAGCACGCCACGGTCCCCGTCGATGGTCGCGCGGGCCGTCGCACCGGCCACCGACGCGTGCGCCACGAGAGGACGGTCGGCGCCCTGCCGGGTGCGCTCGACCTCGACGTGCAGTTCCACCAGCCCCGTCGTGCCCTCGACCGTCACCAGGGGGCGGACGCGGGCGATGCGCGCGGTGGACCAGTGGTCCAGGCGGACGGGCCGCCACATGCCGGCGGTCACCACCGTCGGTCCCCAGTCCCAGCCGAAGCTGCACGCCATCTTGCGGATGTACTGGAAAGGCTCGGGATAGGCGTTCGGGCGGGGCCCGGTCGACTTCTCCACGGTGGCGGCCTCGTCGTAGGCCGAGGCGAACTCGACGCGGAGCTCTCCGGTGTGGCCGGTGACATCGAACCGGTAGGAGCGGTGCATGTTGCGAGTGCGCCCCAGCGTCTTCCCGGCGACCTCGATGTGTGCGGAGGTGTCCAAGCCGTCAAAGACCAAGTCGGTCCGCTCGTAGGTGTGTTGGGCCGTCTCTGCTGGGTGGAGTTCGCGGGTGTACGTCCATGCGCGGCGTCCCACCCACGCGACCTCGTGCTCATTCAGGCCGATGTACGGGTCGGGAATGATCCCCGCTGCGAGCAGATCGGTGTGGACGCAGCCAGGGACAGCGGCATCGAGCGACGCCCCGTCGTGGCTGAGGCTCCAGCCTTCGGTCAGCTCGGTGACGTCCTTCATGGTGCGGCTCCAATCGGCAGACACGGGTGCCTGGATCGTGTACGACGCGGGCCAACGTATCCCCGGACCGGTAAACCGCTCCACTGGGCATTTTTGATCAGGCGCCGACGGAAGTCCACAGGCGACGGAGGAACTTCTCTCGCATCGGGTGCGGCAACGGGTAGCGATTGTGCAGCGCGGGGGAACTGGAAGCGCTACCGGTTCGGACCGCCAGGAGCCGGACGCACTTCCGTCGCCCCACCCGGATTCGTCGACACCGACGCGTCGGACGCCCCACTGCGTCCAGCTTCGTGACGATGCCGACGAGGGCCGGTGGCCGGATGCGGCAGAGTGTCGAACGGAAGCCGGATCAAGGGGATTTGGGGACTGGTAGGAAAGTTTACTGTTCGCTAGCATTCCGGGCGGCGGCCTGGCGCGGTGCCCCGTCCCCATGGGCATGACGCGCTCAGTGAGAGCTCTGGTCCGGCCGCCACGATGCCGTCCCCTGCCCGCGTCCGGGCGGGGCGCGGGGTCACGCACCGATGCCCAGCTCTCGCCACCCCCCAAGGCCAGGAGTCCAGGGATGTACCTGAACGGCTCAACTCCGCTCCTCACGTCCACGCGGCGCCGTACGGTGGGCGTGGTCATCGCCGCCGTACTCCTCCTCGTCGGCAGCCTGTTGCTCGCCTACCCCGACCGGGCCGGCGCCGCTGCCGACCCACTCATCTCGCGTGGCAAGACCGCCACCGCCTCCTCCGAAGAAGACTCCGGCCACGGCCCGCAGAACGCCTTCGACGGCGACCCCGCCACCCGCTGGGCGAGCGCGGAGGGCAAGGATCCGCAGTGGCTGCGCGTCGACCTCGGTGGGACCGCCGACGTCACAAGGGTGCAGCTGAGCTGGGAGGACGCGTACGCCAAGGCGTACCGGATCGAGATCTCCGCGGACGGCACCACGTGGACCCGGCTCGCCGACGAGAAGGCCGGGAACGGCGGCACCGACGACTGGTCCGGCCTTTCCGGCAAGGGCCGCTACCTGCGCGTGTACGGCACCGCGCGCGGCACCGCCTACGGCTACTCGCTGCACGAGGTCGAGGTGTACGGCACCTTCGACGGCGCGCCCCCGCAGACCGGCGCCTTCACGGTGGTCGCCGCCGGTGACATCGCCGCCCAGTGCACCGCCTCCGACAGCGACTGCGCGCACCCCAAGACCGCCGCACTGGCCCAGAAGCTCAATCCGAAGTTCTACTTGACGATGGGCGACAACCAGTACGACGACGCCCGGATCTCCGACTACCGCGCCTACTACGACAAGACCTGGGGAGCCTTCAAGAACAAGACGCATCCGGTACCCGGAAACCACGAGACGTACGATCCGGCCGGGGCGCTGGCCGGCTACAAGGCGTACTACGGGGCGATCGCGTATCCCCAGGGCAAGAGCTACTACAGCTTCGACGAGGGCAATTGGCACTTCATCGCCCTCGACTCCAACTCCTTCGACCGGAGCGCCCAGATCGACTGGCTCAAGGCCGACCTCGCCAAGAACAGCAAGGCGTGCATCGCCGCCTTCTTCCACCACCCGCTGTACTCCTCGGGCGGACACGGCAACGACCCGGTCAGCAGGCCGGTCTGGAAGATCCTTTACGGGGCCAAGGCAGACCTCGTGCTCAACGGGCACGACCACCACTACGAGCGGTTCGCCCCGCAGAACCCCGACGGGAAGGCGACCGCGGACGGTATCACCGAGATCGTCGGCGGCATGGGCGGCGCCGAGCCGTATCCCATCGAGAACGTCCAGCCCAACAGCCAGAAGCGGATCAGCGGTGAATACGGCGTGCTGAAGCTGGACTTCACCGACTCCGACTACAGCTGGAGCTACGTCGGCACCGACGGGAAGACCAAGGACGCCAGCCCGAAGTACGCCTGCCACTGATGTATCTGGCGACCACAGGCCGCCGGGACGCGCCGGCACCGACCCGCACCGGCGGGTCGGGCCGGCGCATCCCCGGCACCGTCCTGGCACTCGGCACGGTCAGCCTCGTCACCGACATCTCCTCCGAGATGGTCACCGCGGTGCTGCCGCTCTACCTCGTCCTCGGACTCGGTCTCTCACCTCTCCAATTCGGATTCCTGGACGGCCTGTTCAACGGCGCAGCCTCCGTCGTGCGGCTGCTCGGCGGGCATGCCGCAGACCGTGGCCGAGGGCACAAACGGGTCGCCGGGATCGGCTACGCCCTCTCCGCCCTCTCCCGGCTCGGCCTGCTCCTCGCGGGCGGCGCCACCGCCGGGATCGCGGCCGCCCTCGCCACCGACCGGGTCGGAAAGGGCATCCGTACGGCGCCCCGTGACGCGCTGATCACCCTGAGCAGCCCTCCCGAGACATTGGGCCGGTCCTTCGGCGTGCACCGGGCGATGGACACCACGGGCGCACTGCTCGGCCCCCTCGCCGCGTTCGCTCTGCTCTGGGCCACCGCCGATGCCTACGACGCGGTGTTCGTCGTCAGCTTCTGCGTCGGCCTGCTCGGGGTGCTGCTCCTCGTTCTGTACGTTCCCGGACAACACCGGCCGGCACCGGCCGAGAAGACAACACCTCGTGGGCGCAAGGTACTCGGAGCACTCCGTGATCCCGCCTTCCGGCGGATCCTCGGAGCCGCCGCCCTGCTCGGAGCCGCCACCATCGGCGACGCCTTCGTCTACCTCCTGCTCCAACGCCGTCTCGGCCTTCCCGTCGGCTGGTTCCCGCTGCTCCCGCTCGGCGCGGCGGCGTGCTACCTGCTGCTCGCGGTCCCGGCGGGGCGCGTCGCGGACCGGGTCGGCCGACGGCTGCCGTTCCTGTACGGACATATCGCCCTGCTCGGCGTGTACGCCACGCTCCTCGCCCCGACGGGCGGCCCGGCCCTGCTACTCCTGGTGCCCGTCCTCGTGCTGCTCGGCATCTTCTACGCCACCACCGACGGGGTGCTGATGGCCCTCGCCGGACCCGTGCTGCCCGCCGACGGCAGAGCGGGCGGGCTCGCCCTGCTCCAGACCGGCCAGGCGCTGGCCCGGATGCTCGCCGCGGCGGGCTTCGGTGCCGCGTGGACGGCGTGGGGGCCGAGTCCCGCCCTGTGGGCGGCGCTGTCCGCCCTGCTCGCCGCACTTGTGGGCGGCTGGGCACTGCTGCCGCGCAACCCGTCAGCCACCCAGGCTCCCGAGGGGCCGGGAGCAAGCATTCCCGAGAGGCGGACCGTATGAGTGCAAGGTTCCCGAGAACCGCCACCCCGTTGGGCCCGCGGGCCCGCATCGCCGTCGTCGTGGCCGCGGTGCTGCTCCTCGCGGGCGGCTCCGTCGGGTACGTCCAGCACGTGCAACACCGCTCGGAGGGCCGACGAGGCGATGCCGACGCCTCGTTCACGCTCACCGGACCCGCGCTGTACTTCCGGGACACGGCCACGGGACGCGTCGCCCATCAACCGCGTGCCGGAACTCCCGCCACCCGCACCGGCGGTGGTCCCGCCTGCGACCGGTTCTACGCCTCCGGTGACAGCGCACTCTGCCTGCGGGCCGAGCCCGGGGTGCTGCCGAAGACATACGCGGTCGTTCTCGACCGGCGGTTGCGCGAGACGCGCCGGGTCGTGGTGCCGGGGGTGCCCAACCGCGCGCGGGTCTCCGCCTCCGGGCGGATGCTCTCCTGGACAGTCTTCGCCACCGGTGATTCGTACTCCACCACCGCCTTCTCGACGCGGACCGCCATCCTCGACCTGCGCACCGGCTACCTCATCAAATCCATCGAGGACATCCCCCTCACCATGGACGGCGTCCGCTACCACGCCCCCGACGTCAACTACTGGGGAGTGACCTTCGCCCGCGACGACAACCGCTTCTACGCGACCGTTTCCACCAAGGGCCGCACCTACCTCGTCGAGGGGAACATGCGGAACTGGTCGGCGAAGGTGCTGCGGCAGAACGCCGAGTGTCCTTCCCTGTCGCCCGACAACACCCGGATCGCCTTCAAGAAGAAGGTCTCCGACGACCCGGCCGCGCCCTGGCGGCTGTACGCCCTGGACCTGCGGACCATGCGCGAGACGCCGCTCGCCGAGAGCCGCAGCGTCGACGACCAGGCAGCCTGGCTGAACGACGGCACGGTTGCCTACGCGCTGCCGGGCGCTGCCGGGCGGGCGAGCGACATCTGGACCGTCCCCGCGGACGGCTCCGGGAAGCCCCGTCTGGCCGTGGCGGGCGGCTCGTCGCCGGTGGCGGTCGGCTGAGTGCAACGCCGGGGGCTCTACCGCGACGCGCCGAACTCCGGGACAACGCAGGCAGTCGTACCGTCGAAACCCTCGACCGGGTCTACGGGCTGAAGCAGCCCGGGCAGTGAACACCGGCGCCGCATCGGTTCCCCCGTCCGATGCGGCGTCACCGCTGTGTCCGCGTGTGGCGCGAGAGCCGAGTCCGCCTCATCGGGGTCGGCGACAGGCTGTCAGTTGCTGAGCATTTGCGCTGTGTACGCGCCCAGCAGATCGTCCTCGGCCTCGGGAAGCCCCGCGCGCCGACTGTGGCCGGAAAGTCCTTGGGGCAGCCGGCTCACGGCCCGGTGGAAAGCCATGCCGCGGCTCTTCGGGCCCCCGTGACGGCCGACTGACCGCTCGGTGACGGGGCGGGCGACATCCGTGATCACGCCGGGCCGGCATCGGCGCGGGTGCTCCGGTGGCACGGCCGCGGGGCGGATGAAAGAATCGTATGCGGGGCGAATTCCCTGGAGACCCAAGGGAGCTGGTGCACATGTGCGCCGCCTCGTCCACGCCCATGGACGGTCAGACCATCACGCTCATGCGCCGCGAGGACATGGTGGTCCTCGACTTCACCTTCGCCGGTCTCTCACGCACCGACACTGCCGGATCGGCGTTCCTCGTGCCCAGCACCCCCGGTCTGCCGGGCTGCATCACCGTCCATTTCCCTTCGCAGGCCGTCCTCGAGGAGGCCACGACGCCCGACGCCTCCTCGACCGGGACGAAGGAGGTGCGGTACGCGGATGAGAGCCGGGTCACCTTCCAGGTGCCGGCCGGTGCGTCCGTGCCGCTCACCGTCGCCGGGCTGCTGGCCTGGGCAGGGCTGCCGATGTCCCCGGACGACACCTCCCTGGAATGCGTGTGGGGTCTCTTCCTGAGCCCCACCACCGATGTGACCTGGACCCACGGCACGTACCCTGTGACGAGCTCCACCGGGACCACCGGTCTGTGGCACACCCGCCTCACCTCCCCGGACGCGCCCGTGTCCCTGGGCTCCGCAGGCCCCGCCCGCACCGAAGACCCCTTCCTCAGCTCGCTGATGGCGATCCACCGGCAGCTCATCACAAACGCCACCGCCAGCAGGCCTGTCGTCGCCGACGTACTGGCCCTCAGCGCCCTCGGGGCCGACGTCGACCTGGTGGGCAACTGGGCGGACTTCCCGGCGCTCGGCGTGACCGCCTACCGCCACCGCTCGGCCGGCGGCCGTGACATCGTCGTCCAGGTGCTGGAGCGCGGCTATCTGCTCCCCTTCGGCTTCCCGGTGCAGGTCGCGACCCGCACCGAGCGGCATCTCGACCTCGGCCTGGTGCAGGTGGCCCGGCTGACCGTGCTGCAGCCCGAGATCACCTACGACGGAGTCGCGACCCTCCCGCACGGGAGCCGGGCCTTCCCCTTTGTGAAGGTGCGGCTGAACAACCCCCTGGAAGCGGAGATCGGCAACACCGAGGAACCCCTCGACGACGTCGGCTACTGGCTGCACGCGGCCGACCGGCCCGGCCAGCGGCTGCTCTTCGGTCTCACCGCCACCGACCGGCTCGGACACCGGGTCGACTTCACCTCGTCGCTCGTCTTCGTCCGCGGCGACGCCGCCTACGGCGGACTGGCCGGGGCGCTCGTGGAGTACGAGGCCAAGTCCAAGGACATTGCGCTGCCCGCCACCGGCCGCCTCGAACTCGCCCCCGTACAGGGCACGGACGCGGAGTCGTCCACCGTGGACGTGACCGCCCTGCGCGTCGGAGCCGAGCCTTCGACCGCACCTCCGGTCTCCCTCCAGCAGGCGGGCCGCCTCGCCGCACATCCCCGGCTCCTGGCCGTCGAGGCCCGTATCCCCGCCCTGGACGCCCTGACCGCCCCCAGTCCCACCGCGTCGGCAGCCCCGGCGGGGGTGACAGGCGCGGTACGGCGGCTGGAACTGGACGCCGACTACGTCAGCCAGGGCCTCGCCGGCACCCACCAGGTGTACGCCCTCCTTCCGGATCCTGTCGCCTTCGCCCCACCGCCCACCGCCTCGGGCGCGATCGCCTCGCTGGCGCTGCCGGTGTCGGGCCTGTCCAGCACGGCGGGCCTGGTCGGCGGGGACCTCCAGAAATTCAAGTCCGGGCAGTTCAACCCGGCCGACTACTTCTCACCGCCCACCGCCGGCAGCCTCGTTCCCACCCGTCTGCTCGGCGTCCTGGACCTGACCCGGCTGATCCCGCCCACCACGGTCGGCGTCGGCGACGGCACGGATGCCCCCCGCATGGTCACCACGGTGATCCGCCCGCCGGGCGATCTTCAGCCGCCCACGGCCGTACGGACAGAACTGCTCTGGCGGCCCCCGGTGAGCGTGGGCACCTTCGGGCCGCTGCAGACGACGAGTGCGACCACACTCGACCTGCACGGCATCACCGTCGTACGGTTCGACGGCACTCCGCCGCAGGCCGAGGTCCGGGGCGAACTGCGCTGCTTCACCCTGTCGTTCGCCGGGATCCTGGACATCGGCTTCGACCGCATGGCCTTCACCGGAAAACCCGGCACGTCCCCCTCCCTCGACGCGAAGGTCGGCAAGGTCGGCTTCTCCGGAGACCTGCGGTTCCTGGACCGGCTGCGCGCATACCTGCCGTCGCCACCGAGCGGGCCACGGGTGAGAGCGGATACTTCCGGCGTCGAAGTCGGCTACGGTCTGGCCGTCCCCACCATCGGCGCAGGCGTCTTCCTGCTTCAGAACCTGGCGCTGTCGAGCACCGTCGTCCTCCCCTTCGACGGATCCCCGGTCCGCGCGACCTTCGCCGTCTCCTCGCGTGACCAGCCCTTCCTCGTCACCGTCTCCCTGTTCGGCGGCGGCGGCTTCTTCTCGATCACCGTCGAGTCCGGGCACGTCGTGGCCCTGGAAGCCCAGTTGGAGTTCGGCGCCGCGACCGCTCTGGATCTGGGCGTGGCCAGCGGCTCGGTGTCCGTCACCGCCGGTGTCTACATCAGTATCGAGGACGAGAAGTCCAAGCTACGCGGCTTCTTGCGGGCCGTGGGTGCGCTGGACGTCCTCGGCATCGTCAGTGTCTCCGTGGAGTTCTATCTCGCCTTGGAGACCCGGGAGGTCCCCAAGGACCCGGCCGCGCCGGGCGGGCCCACCCGGCAGGAGATCCACGGCACGGCCGCAGTGACGGTGCGGGTGCGGGTCGCCTTCTTCTCCCAGTCGGTCACCCTCTCCGTGGAGCGCTCGTTCGGCGGCGGAGGAGATCCGACGTACCCGGACGCGTTCCCCACCGCGACGACGTGGCAGGACCGCTGCGCAGCGTTCGCGACCATGGAAGATGTGTGATCGGCATGATCAAACAGACGATCGTGTGGACGCTGCTGCCGGACCCGGCAGCCGAACCGACCGCAGTCGGCACAGTACCGCTCTCGCTCGTCCTCAGCATCCGGCTGTCCAACGACGAGGGAGACCCGCCCGGCACCGCCGTCCTCCCGCTCTCCCGCTACACGGACATCGCCGCATGGCCGACCTTCGCCTTCACCCTCGTCGTCATCGTCAAGAAGCCGGACGGCACCTCCGTCACGACACCCGCCACCTTCCTCGGCGGTCCGCCGGACACCGCGCTGTGGCAAGCGCTGTTCCCGGCCTCCATACTCGTCCGCCCCTTCGTCTTCGACAGCCGGCCGGCCGGGCAGCCCCTCCAGTCGTACCCCAACCACCTGGTGGCGCGGTCCCTGCGGGGGGAGTACACCCGGCTGTTCACCGTCGCCCCTGCATCGCCCACCGGCCCGGCCGACGGGCAACGGGTCGCGCCCTCCGGCGGACACGTGGCGCCGGACCGGTGGGCGGGCATCGACCGGCTCGTCCACCTCGTCGGCGCGCGGGAGGGTTCCGGGCCCGGCGCGTCCCCGTACGAGGCCCTGATGCGCAGCGGAGTCGTCGGCGACAGCGACGAACGGGACCCGGCCGGATGGACCCGGCTGGCGGACTTCCACCGGCCCCTCACTCCCGCGGCCGGGGAAGAAATGCACATCGGGCACGGGACAACGCCCCAGAACGAATTCCACACCCTGCAGGCTGCCCTCGCCGACCACCCCGGCCTCACCGTCCCCATCGGACTCATCCGCCGGATCAGCATCACCCTCCCGGCGGGCCTCGAAGGCCCGGTCTCCCTCCAGGCCGTGCCCCAGCAGAGCACCTTCATCGAGAACTACCGCCCCCGCACCCGCTGCATCGCCCACGCCGGAACGCTGACCCTTGCCCGGGAGAACGGCACGGCGGGCGCGCTGTTCCTGCCCCTGGACGACATCACCGTCTACACCCCGTACGACTTCGACGTGGACGCGGGCGGGCTGGCGCTCCAGTCGTACGCGAACACTCTGCGCGGTCTGCCGCGCACCGGGGATCCGCCGCCCGTGCTCCAGCCCCCCGCTCTGCGCTCGGACGGCATCATCGTCGCGGAAGCCGACCGTCAGATCGCCTTCCGGGCCGCCCTCGCCGAGGCCGCGGACATCGACGCGGACCTTGCGGCCGGCGGCGAGGGCGACGCGATCGCCCTGCACGCGGGCAATGTGCAGCAGGGCATCCGCGTGGACGTCCTCGACGAGGGCTCCGGTCAGTGGTATCCGCTCTGCGCCCGCGTCGGCGCGTATCACGTCGACGGCTACAGCGACTCGCTGCCCATCGACGACGAGGGGACGCTCACCGATGCCGTCACCCGGGGCACCGACGACCAGGGCAACCCCGTCACGCGGCTGGCGCAGGCGCTGTTCCGCTGGAACAACTGGAGCCTGGTCACCGAACCCTACGGACGCACCCTCGGCATCGACGGCCAACTGACCGATCCCGACCCGCAGAAGAACCCCGACCTGCCCTACTCCTTCTCCGTCAAGACCCCCGCGGGCTCCCTGCCGACCCTGCGCTACGGGCGCTCCTACCAGTTCCGGGCCCGCCTGGTCGACCTGGCAGGGCGTGCCACGCCGTTCACCAGCGCCCCGGCCCAGGGCTCGGGAGAGCCCGCGACCGTGCCGCTCACGTACGCCCGCTACGAGCCGGTGCCCGCACCCGTACTCGTACTGCGCCGCCCCATCGACGCCGGGGAGTCGCCCACCGACCTGGTCGTGCGCACCGACAACACCGACCCCGCCGCGGTCGTCCCCGGAGCCACCTGCGAACGCCATCTGCTGGCCCCGAAGGCGGCGGTGCTGATGCTGGAGCGGCACGGTGTGCTCGACGCACCCGGCACCCATCGGCCCGACCCCGCCGTCCACACCCTGCTGACCCAGTACGACGGCGGCAAGGTCACGGGCACCCCGGACCCGGGCGCGGGCGGTAGTCCGTACCTCGACACCGACGCCATGAGCCTGCCCTGGCTGCCGGACCCCTTGTGCCGGGGCATCGCTCTGCACGGCGTGCCCGACACCCCCGAACTGCTCACCCCCTGGCCCCCGGGCGACAGCTGGTACCAGCGCCTCCCGATGCGGCTCGTCATCGAACCCGGTTCGCCCGGAACCACCCAGTCCACCGCCACCGTCGATCTCGCGGCCAGGGTCGTGCGGGTGACCCTCAGCCCTGCCGCGTCCTTCCCGGCCACCCTCAGCGCGCTGCTGAGCGCGGGCGACGAGGAAGTCCTCGGGCTGTGGCGGTGGTTCGCCGGGACCCCGGGGCGGCCCGCCGACGAGATCGCGGCGGCCCGCGCCGCCGCCCTGTCCGGCCGCGTCGCCGGGCTCACGCCCTCGACCGACCTCACGATGGTGCACGCGGTCCGTTGCCCTGTCGACCCGCCCGGCTTCGGCGGCGTGCAGATCCTGCGCGAGCCCGGCGAGACGGCCTACGCCATCGACGACCCCACGATGAGTGTCCACGGCGCCTCCACCCTCTCCGTGCACACCGAGGCATGGTGGAACGAGATCGTCGACGACCTGTCACGCGACCAACTGACCACCACGCCCGCCCGAGCCGTCCTGCGCCCGGACGCGAGCGGCCTCGGAGACCCGGGCGGCCTCGGAGACCCGGGCGGGCCCCTCCTCACCACCACTGCCTTCCGGGCGCGCCACGACCCCGGCGACACCCGGCATCGCGTCATCCAGTACACACCCGTCGGCACTTCGCGCTTCGTCCCCTACTTCACCCAGCGGCGCACGGTCACTCTCGGTGGAACCGCCCCCGTGGACGTCGCCGGCGCCTTCGTGCCCGGCACCGTCGTCGTCCGCGCGGCCGTCCCGCCGCTCAACCCGGACGGCACACCGGCTGCACCCGGAACCGCCTACAGCCTCGAATGGGACGTCACCGTCGACGACGACGCGGGCAGCATCGCGCGCGTCGACGGCGGCGCAATACCGGACGGCGCGTCCGTCGATGTCGCCTTCGTCGTCCCGCCCGTCACGCGCGGCGGGGCCCAGGCCACCCTCCACGTGCCGTCCACCGTCCGGCCGCCCGTGCCCGTGGTGCACTCGGCAGTGCCCGCCTTCGCCTGGCAGCAGACTCGGTCCGGCGGCGTGATCACCAGCGTCCGCCAGGCCGGCACCGTCCGAATCCACCTGCGACGGCCCTGGTACGCCTCGGGGGAGGGCGAACTCCTCGCCGTGCGAGTCCTGGACCCGATGGCCGAGCCCGACCCGGCAGCGGGGGAGTGGGCCACGACCTGGGGCCGCGACCCCATCCGCGACCCGGGTGATGCTCCGGTCCTCGACTTCCCCCGGCCCGCCGACCTGGTACAGGCGATCGACGTGCCGCTGGCCCAGGGCCACGCGATGGGGTACCCCGTCGAGTACGACGCCGACCGGCGGCTGTGGTACGCCGACGTCCAGTTCGCCGGGCAGACCACCTACCAGCCCTTCGTGAACCTCAAGGTGATCCGGCTCCAGCCGGACTCCCTGCTGGATCCCGAGGATCTGCGGGCGTCCTCGACCGTGGACGCCGGGTACGTACAGCTTCCCGCCTTCCGCCGCAGCAAGGTGACGGTCGGCGGGTCCGTGACCGGATCCCCGGTCACGGTGACGGTCGTCGGGGCGGCCCCGCCGCCCGGCAGGGACGGTCTCACCTCGGAGTTCACCGTGGTCGTGCAGATTCGCAGCACCTCGCTGACCGACGACATCGGGTGGATCACCCTCGACACGTTCCCGCCCGTCACGATGGACCGGGACCCCATCGCCGGCGTCATCGGGATCTGGCGCAAGACCGTGCAACTGCCGGCCAATGTGGGCGACCGCGCGATGCGGGTGTTGATCCGGGAGTACGACGTACAGCCCGACAGCCCGGTCACGGGCGGAACCAGCCGCCGTATCTCGTTCCTGGACACGATCCCCATTTGACGGGCTGACAGGGCCGGCATTTGACGGGCTGACAGGGCCGGCGGACTGATGGACCGAAGGACCGGCGGGTGACTGGCCGGACTGACGGACGACCGGCCCGACGGGCCAACTGACTGTTTCCCTCCGACTGACTGACCGCTTCGCTCCGAGCGGTCAACGGGCATCGGCCGCTCGGAGCGCCGTCAGCGCGCGGCGGGCGGCTGCGGCATCCAGCAGGGGCGGTACGACAGACCGGCGTACGAGGAGGCCCGTGACCGCGTATCGCACTTCGGCGGCGGACGCCGCCGGGAACAGGGACCACAACAGCGCCACCGTCCCGGTGACGAACGGCGCGGCGGCGCTCGTGCCGCTCATGGTTGCCGTACCGCCGTCACCTGCCACCGGACCGGTCACGCCCAGGCCCGCTATGTTCTCGCCGGGTGCGCCCAGGCCACGCCGCCCGATGCCCGGCCCGACGTTCGAGGACGGCAGGGGCCGTCCCCGGTGGTCGTACGCCACCACCGGGATCGCGCACGGGTGCCGCACGATCACGGAACCGCCGCCGACGAGCCCTTCGTTGCCCGCTGCCACGACCACGACCGCCCCGAGGCTTCTCGCCCGGTCGAGCGCGTCAAGGAGCGCGGCGAGACCTCTGATGCCCGCCGCGCTCGGTCCCTCGTGCGGTTCACGCGGGTCATGCAGTTCGCGCAAGGTGAGGCTCAGATTGACCACCCTGGCCCCGGCGTCGATGACCTCGTCCAGTCCGGCGGCGAGTTCGGCGGGTGCGGCGGGCGGTGTGTCGACCCCGGCCACCGGGCGCACGAGAAGGGTGCAGCCGGGACAGATCCCCGGTGTGGCCGCCGACCGCCCGGCGGCCAGCATCCCGGCGACGAATGTCCCGTGCTGTCGTGCCCCGCCACCGGATGACTCTTCCCCCACCGGTCCCAGATTCCGCACCGGCTGCCCCACGAGATCCGGATGATCGAGCGCCACACCCCCGTCCACGACGCCGACCACGATCTCCGGGTTCCCGGGCCCGCTCGCCATCAGCGTCCGGAGCCGAACGTGGTCAAGTGGACGCATCGCCGGTGACGATCGTCGGTCAGCAGTAGCCGACGGTGGTCGGCTCGGACGAGGTGATGCTGCCGTCGTACTGACGGCAGTACTCGACAGCCACCTTGACCCCGTCGGCATTGCATGAGTATTGCGTGTAGCAGTAGGGCTCGTAGATGCACTCCGCGATGTATTGCTTCGTGCACCGGTCTTGGCAGGATGCTGGATCGTACGCGTCCTTGCACTGCTGCCGGCAGACCACATGTGCCTCCTGCTCGCACACTCCGTACGATGGCTGAGCAGGGAAAACACCGTAGACACTGGATTCCGCAGTGAATTGGGGGATGCTCACCGATCTCACCTCTCCCGGAGGTTTCGGCGGTTTCAGAGGCTGGGTGCGAGACGGTTCCGCAGGAACGGATACATGTCCTGGGTGTCGACGAGAACGGAGAACCTGTCCGTCATATCGGTCCGGCGATCAGTGTACGACAGCGTGAATTCCATGACGTGTCGGGTTTCACCGACCGGGGACGGGTGCACATCGATCGACGCCAGGGCGAAATCGTTCGCGAACGACTCAAATGTCTTTGTGTAAACCGCCGCATAGCGGCACGCCACATAATTCGCGGCGCGGGCCTCATGGGTCGCACCCGTGTTCTCGGCGATCTGAAGGATTTTCGTCAGCACTTCTTCCGTCGCCGCTTCGAACTGTTCGCTCGTCATTCCTCTCGGCTTCTTCATGGCCTTGACGAGTGAGGTGCGATCAAAGGAGTACAACTGTTCGAACCGGGCTTCGGGGAGTGGCACACCATTGCATTCATCGGGCATCGAGATCGGTCCGCGCACTCCGATCACCACATCGAGATCGAGGGGGCTCGGATTCGGTCGCAGTGCGTCGATCAGTTTGCCGTAGTCCTCCGAGTACCTGGGGAGGAGGACGTAGGCCTCCACCCCCTGTATCGACAGTACATAGGTCAACTGTCGGGCCAGACAGCGGTTTTCCGGGAGCGCCAGTGCCTCGCGCATCGCCTGACTGTCCGTGAGTCCCTTGGTCTTTGTCCGCCCGATCACCTGCGCGAACTCCTTCTCGATGCCCTGGTTCGGGAACCGGCAGTGGATCTGCCCGATGGCATACACGAAGGGGGAGTGGTCACATGGTTCCCGACCGCTGTGGACGAGTACGTCGTCTTCGCTCACTGAAGAACTCACGGAAGTCTCCTGAATTCCCGCCAGGCACTACCGGCGCTGCTTGGAAAAGGTGACCCACTGGTTCAGCTTCTGTGCCCGCCGCCCACATCCTCCGCACGGCGCGACTCCCACGGCCTTCGTCGCCCGCGTCACCAGTTCCCCGAGCCCGATCTCGTCCTCGCGGACAAATCCGGGCAGCCGTACCCGGTGCCCCCCTGTGCGTTGCCCCCCACGCTCCTCACCCATACCATTCATTTTCCGCCCCCTCCGCCCGCCCTGCATCACGAGAGCGTTCTTTCGCGATGGCGTCGATCCGGGGGCGCAGTGCGGCCGAGCGGCGTGGGAAGAATGCGGCGGTGACCAGGCCGCGCAGGCGGCGGTGGTTGCACGGCACGGAGCCGGAGGTTCCGCGGCCCCTTGTTACGTTCTCACCATGTGCCCATGGAGGCTCCGTCATACGGGGCCGGAACAGTGACGGGCATGAACACGAGCATGCGTGTGAACACGAAACCGAACACGAGACGGCGGATTGTCTCCGTACTCCTGGCCCTGTCGGCCTCCGCCGTAAGCGTCCCCGCCGCGACCGCCCAGGAGCCGTCCGGTGCCATGGGCGCTCCCGCGCCGATCAGTTGGGGCGCCTGCCCCAAGGCCGAGCCGCCCTCCCCCGACCCCAGCCCGAGGGCGCAGTGCGCGACGGTCGAGGTTCCGGTGGACTGGTCGAAGCCGGAGGGCCCGAAGGTCGGCATCTTCGTCGCCCGCCACCGGGCCACCGACCCCGCGCGGCGGATCGGCGTCCTGATGTCGAACCCGGGCGGCCCCGGGGCGTCCGGGGCCGATGACGCGTTGTACGCGGACGATCCCGTCGAGGGCTACGACCCGGCCATGCTCCAGCGCTTCGACATGGTCGGATTCGACCCGCGCGGCATCGGTCGCAGCCAGAACGCCGACTGCGACGACACGATCGCCGCCTCGATCCCGGCCCGCCCTCACAATGCGGCCGAGTTCGAGCGACTGCGCACCCTGAACGGCCGGCTGGCGGAAAGCTGCCTGAAGCGGACAGGTCCGCTCGCCGCCCACATGGACGGCGAGAGCGTGGCCCGCGACATGGACGCCATCCGCGCCGCGCTCGGCGAGCGCGAGATCAGCTTCCTCGGCCACTCCTACGGCACGTTCCTCGGCGAGCGTTACGCGCGCCTGTTTCCCAACAGGCTTCGCGCGCTGGCCCTCGACAGTGCCATGGACCCGGACCGGCCGGACGCCGAGCGGTACCTCACCGACGGCAGTGTCACCATCGACAGCGCCCTGAAGCGGCTCGCGGCCTGGTGCGAGAAGAACGCGGACTGCGCGCTCGCAGGCCAGGACCTGACGGCCGTCACGGACGAGCTCTTCGCCCGCGCCGACGCGGGCAAGCTCCGCGAGCCGGGCCCGAACGGACCGACACAAACCAAGGTCGACGCCGACAAGCTGTCCGACTTCCTCACCAGGGCACTCGGCCATTGGAACCCGCAGGAGGCGGCACAGCAGCTGGCCGCCCTGCACACCGGAAAGGGCGAGGTCAACTGGACTCCCGCCGGCGCCGACCTCAAGTCGCGCCTCGTGCTGTGCCGGGACTACGACTTCCGGATCCGCGACTTCGCCCAGTACCGGGCCATCCGCGAGCGGGTCGCCAAGGCCGCCCCGCATGTCCGTTACAACGCGCAGGCACTGGACATCGTCCTCGGCTGTCAGGGCTGGACCATGCCGCCCAAGCCCCAGCCCGCCCGGGCGAAGGGCGACCTTCCGCCCGTCCTCGTGGTAAACGCCACCCATGACATGGCGTCCCCCCTGCCGGGCGCGCAGCGCATGGCACGTGCCTTCCCGAAGGCATCCCTGTTCACGATGGATGTCGTGGGCCACTGGCTCTACCGCAGAGGTGAGACGGAAGAAGCGATGCGGGTGATCGACGCCTACCTGACCAAACCGAAGGGCTGAGCCGGAAAGGCCGGGGCCGGGGGCGGGCCGGATATGCCGTACGCCCCCGGCCCCCACTGCTCCGGGAACGGCTCGGGCGGCGTCGCGAACAGGTGTTGGATCCCGTTTCCTGACCAAGGGACCTGGGACAGCAGCATCAGCCCGATCGGCCTGCTCTTCGCAGGGGGCAGCAGCACCGGCATCGTGTTCGCCAACAAGATCGACCGCGTGCTTTCAGCCCTTGACATCTTCCTCTACACCTGAATTTGCTGCTGCCTCGATGGGGCAGCATGAGGAGATGGAGTCCGTCGCCTGCGCGTCGGTACGTCTGCGGTGCGCCCTCGACCAGATCGAGCTTCAGCCGACCCAGGAGCGCACATCATGTTCGACCCCGTCCGGGACCACGCTGGTGGCGGATGCAGCCGGATGGGGGAGCGGAGGCTCACTGCTCGTCCTCGCTGGTCCCCACCGGGCCGGCGGTGCGTACCGGAAAGAGTGCGGACCAGCAGTCTTCCACCTCGCGTCGCTCCTGGCCCCGTCGCAGCCACGCCTGGACGGCCAGGGACACCACAGCGGTGGTGCCCGCGACCGCCACCAGTGCAACCGTGGCCGGGGCGACCGGCGTCAGCAGCAGAAGCAAGGTGAGGGTTGCCGATCCCCACCCGGTCAGCACCGCGGCCGCCGCCAGCCGCCGGGAACGCGGCCGGTCGCGGCCCGCCCGCAAGTCGACATAAGCAGGCAGGTACCAGACGTTGCCGGATGCGAAGAACGCGACGACACCGACCGCCAGAACACCGTGGGACATCGGACAGCACTCTCCTGAGGGTGGGGATGCGGGGGAGACGGAGGGTCAGTGCGGTACGGCGGGTTCGAGTTCGAGTGCGGCGATCTCCGGATGGTGCAGGTCGAAGGCCGGGGACTCGCTGCGGATCCGGGGGAGTGAAGTGAAGTTGTGCCGCGGCGGAGGGCAGGGCGTGGCCCATTCCAGAGAGCGGCCGTATCCCCAGGGGTCGTCGACGGTGACCTTCCTGCCGTACTGGCTGGTCTTCCAAACGTTGTAGAAGAAGGGCAGGAACGACAGTCCGAGGAGGAACGAGCCGATGGTGGAAAGGGTGTTGAGGGCGGTGAAGCCGTCAGCGGCGAGATAGTCGGCGTACCGGCGAGGCATTCCCTCGGCCCCGAGCCAGTGCTGCACGAGGAACGTGAGATGGAAACCGACCGTCAGCACCCAGAACGTGATCTTGCCCAGGCGTTCGTCGAGCATTTTGCCGGTGAACTTGGGCCACCAGAAATGGAATCCGGCGAACATCGCGTACACCACCGTGCCGAAGAGCGTGTAGTGGAAGTGGGCGACCACGAAGTACGAGTCGGAGACATGGAAGTCCAGTGGTGGTGAGGCCAGGATGACTCCGGTCAGTCCGCCGAAGACGAAGGTGATCAGGAACCCGGTGGTCCACAGCATCGGCGTCTCGAAGGACAGCGATCCCTTCCACATCGTGCCGATCCAGTTGAAGAACTTCACTCCCGTCGGTACAGCGATCAGGAAGGTCATGAAGGCGAAGAAGGGCAGGAGCACACCACCGGTGACATACATGTGGTGGGCCCAGACGGTGACGGACAGTCCGGCTATGGCGATCGTCGCGGCGACGAGCCCGATATAGCCGAACATCGGCTTCCGGGAGAAGACCGGAACGATCTCGGAAACGATGCCGAAGAACGGCAGAGCCAGCACATAGACCTCGGGATGGCCGAAGAACCAGAAGAGGTGCTGCCACAGAAGCGCGCCACCGTTGGCGGGGTCGAAGATGTGCGAGCCGAACTTGCGGTCCATCTCCAGTGCGAAGAGCGCTGCGGCGAGGACGGGGAAGACCAGGAGGATGAGTACAGCGGTCAGCAGTACGTTCCAGGTGAAGATCGACATTCGGAACATGGTCATTCCCGGCGCGCGCATGCAGATGATGGTGGTGATGAAGTTCACCGCTCCGAGAATGGAACCGAATCCGGAGAGCGCCACGCCCATGATCCACATGTCGGCACCGATGCCCGGGGAATGCGTGGCGTCGGACAGCGGCGCATAGGCGAACCATCCGAAGTCGGCGGCGCCCTGGGGGGTGAGGAACCCCGCGGCGGCGATCAGGGAACCGAAGAGGAACAACCAGTACGCCAGCATGTTCAGCCGAGGGAACGCCACATCGGGCGCGCCTATCTGAAGCGGCATGAGCCAATTGGCGAATCCGGTGAACAGCGGCATCGCGAACAGCAGCAGCATCACCGAGCCGTGCATGGTGAATGCCTGGTTGAACTGCTCGTTGGACATGATCTGCGTTCCGGGACGGGCGAGTTCGGCGCGCATCACGAGTGCCATCGCGCCGCCGATGAGGAAGAAGACGAACGCGGTGACGAGATAGAGCGTGCCGATCTGTTTGTGGTCGGTCGTGGTGAGCCACGAGACGACGATCCGCCCGCGGGACGAACGGCCCGGCAGACCGGTACCGGGCTGCGTCGCCCCCTCTTCCGTGCCGGCCCGGGTGGCCGGGTGGTCGTTCCTGGTGGAGTGCGCGTCGGCGGCCGCGGCCCCGGGATCCGGGGGCTTGGGCCCCTGCGCGGGGGCGGCCTGATTGCCGTGCGATTCCATTGCGTCCACCGGACCGTGTCCTCCAGCTCTTGCGGTTCTTCGGGCGCTCCCCGGCCGCACGGGCGGATCCGGGGAGCGGTCGGGAAGGTCCGGCGGATCACGAGGGGACGGACCGGACCTTCCCGGCCGCACCATGCTCGTCGTGGCCCTCCAAGCCCTCCAGGGACCGACAGGCACCTTCCACGGGGCCGACCGGCCCTACTGCCGGTCGATCAGGCGGCCGACCGGCCCGGTCCGAGCCGGTCCCCGGGGACGGGAGTGCACTGCGGGGCCACCGGTCCCGTGGCTGCCGTAGGCTGACCGTCCGTGGACCGGTCCCAGCCCTGAGGTGATCCGGTGAGCACATTCCCGGCATACGGCACACGGACGGACTCAGAGAGCGGCGCCCCGATGACAGAGACAGCACCTACCGCGTCCGGCTCTCCCTCCGGAGTCCCTTCTCCCGGCTCCCCCGGCTCCCCTTCCGTTGCCCGCGAATCGACCGGAGCCTCCTGCCCCCGCTCGGCGCCCTGGCCTCAGCCCAGCCGGCCGGACAGGATGCACAGCCTGCTGGACGCCGTGATGAGCCTGGGGCGGGGCCTGGAACTGCCCGAGGTGCTGCGCGGGATCGTGGAAGCCGCGGTGACCCTGACCGACGCGGAGTACGGGGCGCTCGGCATTGTCGGAGACGGGCAGAAGCTGCTGGAATTCCTGCCGGTCGGCATATCGGAGGAGCTCGCCGCGGTGATCGGCCAGACGCCGTGCGGGCGCGGCATCCTCGGTGAGCTGATCCACCACCCGGAGCCGCTGCGGCTCACCGATCTGAGCAGCCATCCGCGCAGCTTTGGATTTCCACCCCATCATCCCCCCATGCACAGCTTCCTCGGAGTGCCGGTGCGGGTGCGCGACGAGGTGTTCGGCAACCTCTATCTCACCGAGAAGCGGGGCGGGGTGAGCTTCGACGCCGATGACGAAGCGGTGCTGACCACCCTGTCGATCGCGGCCGGGGTCGCCATCGACAATGCCCGCATGTATGACGAGAGCCGCCGTCGGGAGCGGCGCCTGGAGGCATTGGGGGAGATCACTCGCGCCCTGCTCTCGGGGACGGACGCCGACGAGGTGCTGCAACTGATCGCCGAGCGGGCGATGGAGGTGGCGGGGGCCGACCGGGCCGCGATCCTGCTGCCGACGCCGCCCGCGCCCCTCTCCGGGGCTTCGGAGGCGCCCGGGGCCGAGGCACGCCTCACCGTTGCCGTCGCCCACGGCAGGGATTCCGAGCGGGTCACGGGGCTGTCCGTGCCCGCGCGGGGATCACTGGCCGGACTTGCCGCCCGTACCGGGACGCCGGTGCACTGCGCCGATGTCCGTACGGATCCCCGGGCTCATCCGTTCGGTGACGGTGCCGAGGAAGGTCTTGGGCCGGTGGTGACGGTGCCCTTGCAGGTCGACACGGGCGCACGGGGCGCACTGCGCCTGGGGCGGCCGGCGGGCCGCCCGCCGTTCGGCGACACCGAGGTCGCACTGGTCTCGGGTTTCGCCGACCAGGCGGCCATCGCCCTGGAACTGGCCCGCGGGCGGGCCGAGTCCGAGGAGCTCGCCGTCATGCACGACCGGGACCGGATCGCCCGCGATCTGCACGACCTCGCGATTCAGCGGCTGTTCGCGACCGGGATGACTCTCCAGAGCACCACGCGTGTCATCGCGGACCGGCCGGACGCGGCCGAGCGGGTCAGCCGGGCGGTGGATGATCTGGACACCACGATCCGGATCATCCGGTCCACCATCTTCGATCTGCGGACGGCGGACGGTTCGGGTCGCGGCGGGCTGCGGCACCGGATGACGGAGACCGCTCGCACGGCGGCCCACGCCCTCGGCTTCCGGCCCTCCCTGCGGATCGACGGGCCGGTGGACACCACGGTCCCGGACGAACTGGCCGAACACGTGGTGGCGGTCGCCGCCGAGGCGGTGTCCAACGCCTCTCGCCACGCGCGTGCGACCCGTATCGGCATCGTGCTGTCGGCCGACGACGCGGTGACCCTGACCGTCACCGACAACGGCATCGGGATTCGGGGCGGTGTCACGGCGACGACCGCGCCCGGGACAGGGACGGCGGCAGATGCCGACGGTCCGGCAGCCGGGCGCCCCGGAGGGCTGGCCAATATGCGTACGCGGGCGGAGCTGTGCGGTGGCACACTGGCCGTCGAACGGCCGACGGACGGCGGGACCCGGATCGTCTGGCGCGTGCCGCTCCACGACTGACGCCTGCCGAGCGCCTGTCAGCCTCCCGCGACCGGTGGCCGCCCCTGACGGTCCTTCAGCCGGCCGACGAGCATCGCGGCCTGGATCCGGCGGCCCACGCCCAGTTTGGCGAGAATCGAGGAGATACGGTTCTTGACGGTCTTCTCGGCCAGGAAGAGACGTTCCGCGATCTCACGGTTGGTGAGGCCCTCGCCGATGAGATCCAGGATCTGCCGTTCCCTGGGCGTGAGCCGGTCCAGTTCCGATGTCGCGGACTCCTCGGCGGGGGTTCGTTGAGTGCCCCGCAGCCGTGACATCACGCGGGCGGTCGTCCGTGGATCGAGCATCGACGTGCCGGACGCGACGGTGCGTACGGCGGCGATCAGATCCGCCCCGTTGATCTGCTTCAGCACATACCCCGCGGCGCCCGCCATGATGGCGTCGAACAGCGCCTCGTCGTCATCGAACGACGTCAGCATCAGGCAGGCGAGTTCGGGCATCAGGGCCCGCAGTTCCCGGCATACCTCGATACCGGCGTGGTCACCGCCCTGGTCGTCGCCGAGGCGTACGTCCAGTACGGCGATCTGCGGCCTGCTGGCCGGCACGCGGGCCAGCGCCTCCCGGGCATTGGACGCCTCGCCGACGACTTCGATGCCGTCCTCGGCCTCCAGCAGATCACGTACGCCGCGCCGTACGACCTCGTGGTCGTCGAGGATGAAGACACGTACGGGGGTGGCGGACTGCGACGGGGACGTGCTCAGCGGGGACTTCGCGGACTCGTTCACACCATGCTCGATCGGTTCGGGGAAGGGGTGGGCCGGAACCAGTATGTGCCCGTCCGCAGCCATGGTCCCGCCGGGGTGCCACAGCATGGTGAACGGTCTCTGAACAGGGCCGAAAGGCCCTGTGGCCAGGGCCGGTCAGCGGGCTGGACGCGGTGCCATACTGACGCCGCCAAGATCGTCCGGGCGCCACGGACGTCTCTTTCCCCGCCCCCCACTGCGCTGCTCCGAGGAGTCACCGGCCCATGAACACCCCGAGCGAGGACTACCACGCACTGCTCGCACGGCATGACGCGATGCGGCTGCGACGACGCATCCTGGCCCCGTCCGGCAGCCGTTCCGAACGGTGGAGCGCCAAGGCCCCGCAGGCGTACGACGGAACGGCCGACCAACTGCTGATCAGTGAATTCCTGCCACTGGTGAGCCCGCTGGAGGAGCTGATCGCCGAGCTGTACCGGCTTCTGTTCGAGCGGCACCCGTATCTGCGGTCGTTGTTCCCCGAGTCGATGGCGTTCCAACAGGTCCATCTCGTAGGAATCTTCCGGTATCTGATCGGCAACCTGCACCGTACGGACGAGATGATCGGCATTTTCGCGCAGTTGGGGCGAGACCATCGCAAGCTCGGTGTGCGCCCCGCGCATTTCGAGGCCTTCGAGGCGGCGCTGATCGAGGCGCTGCGCATGCGTGCCGGGGCCCGTTGGACCAGTGCGCTGGAGGACGCCTGGCTGCGGATGCTGCGGCTGGCCGTTACGGCGATGGTCCGGGGTGCGGACGAGGCGATCGCCGAACCGCCGAGCTGGGATGCGACAGTGACCTCGCACGAACTCCGCACGCCCGATCTCGCGGTGCTGCGAGTGAGGCCCCATCAGCCCTATGCCTTCGAGGCCGGGCAGTACGCGTCCTTGGAGTCGCCGCAGCTGGAACAGGCATGGCGTCCCTACTATCTGGCCCGCGCGCCGCATCCGGACGGTGAACTGGAGTTCCATGTACGCGCTCGGGGCGCCGGCGGGGTGAGCGATGCGCTGGTGCACGGCACGCGCGAGGGCAGCGCCGTCCGTATCAGTGCACCGCGCGGTGCACTGGCGCTGCCCGATCACACTCCGGCCTCCGACATTCTGCTGATCGCCTCCGGTACGGGCTGGGCTCCGATGAAGGCGCTGCTCCAGCGGATCGACACCGAACCGTCCTGCGTGCACCGGGTGCGACTGCTGCTGGGTCTCGCCGCGCCGGAGGAGAGGGGCACGGCCGAAGAGATGTACGACGCGGCGTATCTGGAGGCCTTCCGGCGCGGACGCCCGTGGCTGACCCTCGTATCGGCCCCTGCGGCTGCCGACTTCGCGGGTGCAGGGCTGCGGGTCCTGAACGGCATACTGTCCCCGCGTCCCGGGGCCGCCGCCCGGCAGCACGCCTTTCTTGCTCTGGCCCCCGAGGTATCCATGACCGAGTCGACCAGGGCCGTCTCCGCGCGGCTGGCCGCCGCCGGAATACCGACCGCGCACATCCATCACGAGCCCACCGACATCGTCGCGGTCACAGAAACGTCTGCCAGTACGACCAGAACCGGATTGCTATCAGCATGACGACGGCCAGGCACCAGGTCACCGGCACCACGAGAGGGAACTCGAGCACCGCCGCGACCAGGGCACGTGGCACGGGCAGGATGCCATGGCGCAGATTGTGCACCGTGGTGTGCCAGAACATGAAGATGGTGGCCACCCATACGAGCACGCACCACAGGCAGAGGGCGCCGATCTCGAACAACGCCTGCGTCATCAGCCACATGCAGAAGCCGACGCCGAGCAGCGTGCCGAGGTTCAGTCCCAGCCAGAACCAGCGCCGGTAGCGCGCACCTGCCAGCAGACCCGCGCCGGTCCCCATCACCACCCCGAAGGCGACCAGCCCGATGAGCGGGTTCGGAAAGCCGAAGACCGATGCCTGCTCGCTGCGCATCACACTCGTGCAGGACACCACGGGGCTCAGCGAGCAGGCGGGTACGAAGCCGGGGTCCGCGAGCAGTTCGAACTTGTCGATCGTGATCATGAACGAGCCGAGCAGCCCGAGTGCGGCGGTGATCACCAACAGCCACCCGAACCCCGGTCTCGCCCCGGCGCACTCCCGGTCGTGGCCCGTTCCGGACGCGGCGGCGCAGACCGGATCACCGGCCTCGGGTCCTTCCGCCACGCTCACCGCCCCACCCTGCGACACCGTCATGGCCGCCCCCGTACGGAGCCGTTCGGCCAGATGACCTCCACCTGGATCCCCCGCGCACGCGCGAAGGCCACCAGATGCGCGGTGGCGTCCCGGCCGTCCGACGGCGATCCGTCCCAGACGGCGAACAGGGTCCGGCACGTCTCCACCAGCCGTTCATCGGCGCTGACACACGCGTCGCGGTCGGCCGGATCAAAAGGCAGAAGACGCACCTGCTCGGCCAGGACCAGCAGTTCACCCGCGGCCGGCCGGTCCCGCTCGGGCAGCACGCCGGGAACAGCTCCCTGGGCCGGCAGCAGCACCGTCAGCTTCCGCCCGGCCTCCCGCGCGGCCCGCCCGAACACCAGCGGCAGCCCCGGTCCGACCCGCACCAGAGCGGCCGCGCCCTCTGCCAGCTGTTTCAGCCTCGCTTTCAGTTCGGCTTCCACCAGCTCCAGAGTTCCGCTGCCGAGGTCTCTGTGCCCGACGACTGCGATCACCACGTTCCCCTCCCGCACACATCAGCACGGTCCGATCCGACCGCACGCACGCACCCGCACGCCACGGGCCGGTCCCGGAGCCGCCGTCGAACCGGCCCGTGGCATGCGATGCACCGCAGTGAACCCATCGGAGGCCGGACGTCACTAGGGCCGTTCGGCCCTGGGGCCGTTCGGCCCTGGTGCGGGGACGGCGCCACTCGATGTACTCGTGCGGCAGGCGAGCAGATCAGAAGACGAGGCAGCCCCCATGAACCACTCATGCCATCAGTCGCCCCAGCCGTCCGTGCACAGGGACGCGGCACCGCCATCGGACGCGGCACCGCTCCACGGTTCGGCGGCCACCATGCCGCGGCGCACGGTCGAGTTGACAGGCACCCAGGCCCTGAGCCTGCTCGCCGGGGCGTCGCTGGGGCGGATCGTCTTCACCCAGAGGGCGCTGCCCGCCGTCCGGCCGGTGAACCATCTGCTGGACGACGGTCAGATCATCATCCTGACCCATCGGGACTCGGATCTGTTCGCCCAGGCCCGTGACCACGGCGAACGGGGAGTCGTGGTCGCCTACCAGGCCGACGACATCGATCCGCTGACCCATCTGGGCTGGAGCGTCGTCGCCACCGGATACTGCTCCCCGGTCACCGATCCGGACGCTCTGGCGCGCTACCAGCGACTGCTCCGCCCCTGGTCGGACCAGGTGATGGACTGCGCGGTACGCATCTGGCCGCACCTGGTCACCGGAATCCGGCTGGCCGCCTGACGCGGCCCTTCCCCCATGTCACCGGATCGCACGTCGTCGGCGGCAAAGGCCCCGTCACGGCCTTGCGGGAAGGGCTTCCCCACCCGGAGTCCGTGCCCGTTTCCCGAGTCCCGACGCGGCATGAGCATCGAAAATCACGAGGCTCAGCCACGGAAGAATGCGCTTTCCCGATTCCTCGTGCAGGCCGCAGGATGGCCGGGAGCCGGCCTACTGGGGAGGAATCATGTCGTCAGCCATCGAAACGGGGCTGCTGCCCTTCACGTCGGAGGTCCGTCCCGAAGGGCTCGCTGTCGGAGGGGTCCTGCTCACCGACCTCGCTCAGCGCTTCGGAACGCCGCTCTTCGTATACGACGAGGAGCACCTGCGCCGACGCTGCCGCGAGGCGGTCGCCGCCTTCGGCCGGGACAACGTCGCCTACGCCTCCAAGGCATTCCTGTGCACGGCCATGGCGAGACTGGCCCATGAGGAGGGGCTGTTGCTCGATGTCGCCTCCGGCGGCGAGCTGCGAGTGGCACTGCACGCCGGTGTTCCGGCCGGGCGGATCGTGCTGCACGGCAACAACAAGGACGAGTCGGAGCTGCGCACGGCGATGTCGGCGGGGGTGCGGCATGTGGTGGTCGACAGCTTCGACGAGATGGACCGCATCGAGTACCTGCATGCCGAGGGACAACTGCCGCCGGTCCGCATCCAGTTGAGAGTGGCCCCCGGTGTTGCCGCAGGTGCGCACGAGGCGATCAGGACCGGGGGTGACGATTCGAAGTTCGGCTTCGGCCTCGCCCGCGGAACCGCCGCGGCCGCCGTGCGGCGGGCCGCCGGCTCCCCGGCGATGATCCTGGAAGGCGTTCACGCGCACGTCGGATCCCAGGTGCTGGACACGGCGGAGCTCGCAGCCGGCGCCGCCGCTGTGGCACGGTTCGCCGTGGAGGCACAGGTGCACCGGCTCACCGTCGGCGGCGGCCTCGGTGTCGCCTACGAGGCGGACCAGACCGTGCCCTCGTTCGCCGACTGGGCGGCCCGGGTGCGCACCGCGGTGCGCGACGCGGGCTGGGACGGCGAGGTGACGGTGGAGCCCGGCAGGTCCATCGCCGCCCGCGCGGGGCTGACCCTGTACCGGGTGGGCACGATCAAGCGGATCGAGGGCGTGCGCACGTATGTCAGCGTCGACGGCGGAATGAGCGACAACCTGCGCCCTGCCCTGTACGGCAGCCGCTACGAGGTGTTCCTGCCGCGCTGCCCGCGTGCACCGAGACCGCTGCGGGCACGGCTGGTCGGCAAGCACTGCGAGAGCGGCGACGTGATCGTCGACGAAGCCGCCCTGCCCGCCGGAGTCGGGGTGGGCGATCTCCTGGCCACGCCCGTCACGGGCGCCTACGGGTATGCCATGGCGTCCAACTACAACAAGCTGCCGCGCCCGGCCGTCGTCTTCGTGTCCGACGGCCGGGCCCGCACCGTGGTGCGCCGGGAGACCGAGGAGGACCTGCTGCGCCTGGACGTGGACGAGCCGGCCCGGCCCGTGACGCCGCAGTGCGTCGCCACGGCCTAATCTGGCCCGATGCTGAACAGTGCCCGACTGCTCGTCCTGTTGCACATAGCCCGTACGGGCACCATCGTGGCCGCGGCCCAGGCTCTGCATCTGAGCCCGTCCGCGATCTCGCACCAACTCGCCCGGCTGGAGCAGGAACTCGGGGTCGCATTGGTGGAACGTCAGCCGCAGAGCCTGCGGCTGACGGCAGCCGGCGCGCGACTGGCCGAGCACGCGCAGGCCGTCGCCGACCTGATGGCAGTCGCCCAGGACGACCTGCGGGCGCACTCCGAAGGAGAGGCCGGGGTCCTGCGGCTGGGCTTCTTCGCCTCCTCGGGACTGGAGCTGCTGCCCCGGGCGCTGTCGGCCTTCGCGTCCGGGCGGCCCCAGGTCGAACTGGAGCTGATCCTGGGGCAGCCGCACGAGCTGGTACCCGATCTGGAGGCGGGACGGCTGGATGCGGTGGTCGTCTTCGAACATCCGCTGGACCCCTGGTGCCGGCAGGCGGCCGTAAATGTGGAGATGTTCTTCGACGAGCCCCAGGTGGTGATACTTCCGCTGCGCCACCCCCTCGGGCGGCGCACCGAGGTCCGGCTCGCCGCCCTGGAGGGGGAGAGCTGGATCGGTACGCACGGCGGTCACACCGGCGAACCGGTTCTGGAGCGCGCCTGTGCCGCCGAGGGGTTCCGGCCGCGGGTCCACTGCCGCAGCGATCACTACCAGGTCACGATCAACCTGGCGCGCGCCGGCATGGGCATCGCACTCGTCCCGGCCCTCGGGATCGGCGACACGGCAGGAGTGCACGTGTGCCGACTGGACCATCCTCAACTGCACCGGAGGATCGGGGTCGCCACCCGGCCCACCAACCGCAACCCGCTGCTGCGGATCTTCCTCGCGGAGCTGCGGTCGGCCGCCGAGGAGATCCGGTCGCTGCTGGAGATGCAGTGGTCCTGACCGGCGGGGCGGGCCGGCGCGGCGTTCCGGTGCGGGCGCACCGATCCGTGGTTCCGGTGGGCGGGCCCGAAGGCCGGCCGGTGTCCGGGCCGCCCTTCGGGTCCTCTTCGCCGTGCGGGCCCCCGCCTCTCTTCGGGGGCCCGCACCTCATACGGCGGCCCGACGCCGGGCACAGGCCGCGAGAACGCGGCCGACATCCCGGATGGCCTGCACCGCGGCCCGCTCGGTGCTGGGGCCCAGCGCCGACTCCCAGTGCGCCACCACCGCGTACGCCAGCCGGCGTGCCCCGACGATGACACCGGCGTCGGCGCGCACCCCGGTGTCGGTGCCCGTCTTGTTGGCCACCAGAAGCCCGTCGGGCAGCGGGTCCGGGAAACCGGGGGCGTAGGGGTCGTGATCCACCAGGGCGGGGACCAGACCGTGGTCGGTGTTGGCGCGCATCCAGTGCAGCAGCCGTGCGGAGGCCGCCGGGGAGCTCATCGTGCCGCGTACCGCATGTGTCACCAGCCGGGCCAGGTCCCTCGCGGTGCCGGTGGCGAAGACGGGCGGCACATCCGGGCCCCGGATGTCGCGGACCCGGTCGTGGAGCGTCAGGCGGTCGAGCCCGAGTTGCTCCGCCAGCCGGGCCGTGGACTCGCGCCCCACCAGCCGGAGCAGCGCGTTGGTGGCGCTGTTGTCGCTGACCGAAGCGGTCAGCCAGGCCAGGTCCTCGACGGTCCAGCCGCGTCCGCTCATCCGGCGCAGCAGGCCGGTACCCTGCGCCACGTCCTCGTCGAGGATGTCGACGGTCCGGTCGGCAAGCAGTTCGCCGGTGTCCAGTCGGCGTGCGACCTCGGCGAGCAGCAGCAGCTTCGAGGCGGACGCGACCGGCAGCACCGTGTGTTCGTCGACCCCCACCGTCTCGCCGCCGTCGATGTCGACGGCGGCGACGGCCAGGGTGAGCGGCAGCGCGGCCGAGCGCCGCGCCGCCGCGGCCACTTGGGCCAGACTCATCGGATCCTCACCACTTCCCCCGCCCGCTTCGCGGTCGGGCAGCCGCTCCGCACGGCGACCTGTCCCGCCACCACCACGGTATCGATGCCTTCGGGGGCCAGCAGCGGCTGGTCGAACGTGGCGGTGTCGCGTACCGCTGCCGGGTCGAGGACGACCAGATCGGCGAGGGCACCGTCGCGGACCACGCCGCGGCCGGTGAGCCCGAACCGCCGGGCCGGCAGACCGGTCATCTTGTGCACCGTCTGCTCCAGCGGCAACAGCCGCTGGTCGCGGCCGTAATGGCCGAGCACACGGGCGAAACTTCCGGCCCAGCGGGGATGCGGCCGGCCGGGTTTGGGGACGCCGTCCGAGCCGATCATCGACAGGGGACTGGCGATCACCCGCCGGACGTCGTCCTCGCGCATGGAGTGGCTGATGATGGTCACCTCGCCCTGCTCGGCCAGCAGCAGGTCGCACGCGTAGTCGACCGGGTGGACACCGCGCTCGGCGGCGAGGTCGGCGATGCTGCGGCCCTCGGCCTCCGGGTGCGTCTGAGCGGCGGCCACCGTGATGAGGTCCCAGCCACCGTTGCCCACGGTGTTCTCCCACCCCTTGACACCCTGGGCGATGTCCGTCCGGATCCGGTCGCGGGTATCGGCCCGGCTCAGCCGTTCCAGCAGGGCACCGACGCCCCCCTCGCTCGTCCACGGCGGCAGCATGGCGTGCAGGACGGTGCTTCCCGCGGTGTACGGATAGACATCGCACAGGACGTCCACGCCTTCGGCGCGGGCCTGCTCCAGCCGGGGCAGGGTGCGCAGCGTGGCGCCCCAGGCATACCGGCCGGCGGTCTTGTGATGGGAGATCTGCAGCGGGGCGCCGGAGCGCACCGCGATCTCCAGGGCCTCCTCCAGGGCGGTCTCCACCTGTGACATCTCGTCGCGCAGATGAGTGACGTAGGGCTTGCCGTGACGGGCGGCGACCCTGGCGAGCGCGACGATCTCCTCGGTGTCGGCGTAGGTGCCGGGAGGGTAGATCAGCCCGGTGGACAGGCCGGCCGCGCCCTGCCGGAACGCCCGGTCGAGCAGTGCGCACATGGTGTCCAGTTCGTCGGGCCCCGGCGGGCGGGCTTCGAAGCCCATCACCCCGGCGCGCAGGGTTCCGTGGCCGACGAGCGAGGCGATGTGGGTGCGGCGCAGCGTGAGGTTCTGTCCGGCGGCGAACGTGTCGAAGTCCACCGCGGGTTGTACCGGTCCGAGCCCGAACGTCACCCTGAGATGCTCGGCAAGTGCCGGCAGCCGCTCCGGGAGCGAGGGGAACAGGCTGGTCCCGCAGTTGCCGCAGATCTCCGTGGTGACGCCCTGGAGCAGTGGTGCGAGGCGGAGATCGTCGACCGGCTCCGCGGTGCCGTCGGCGCCGTGCGGTGCCGCCAGGGCGTCGGAGTGTGTGTGTACGTCGATGAAGCCGGGAGTGACGACCTGGCCGGTCACATCCAGACTCTCGGTGGCCGAGGCCGGGGTACCGGCGGGGAGTACGGCGATCCGTCCGTCCACCACCGCGATGTCCGCCTCCCTGGCGGGGGCGCCGGTGCCGTCGACGAGCGTGCCGCCGCGCAGCAGCAGATCCAGCGGGCGGCCCATCACAGCACCGTCGAAAGGAAGGCCCGCGTGCGCTCGTGCTGCGGGTCGGTGAACAGGAGGTCCGGGCTCCCGGCTTCGACGACGGCACCCTGATCCATGAACAGGACACGGTCGGCGACCTCGCGCGCGAACCCCATCTCGTGAGTGACGACGACCATCGTCATACCGCTGCGGGCCAGGTCGCGCATGACGCCCAGGACTTCGCCGACGAGTTCGGGATCGAGAGCGGAAGTGGGTTCGTCGAAGAGCATGAGCGCCGGCTCCATGGCCAGCGCGCGGGCTATCGCCACCCGCTGCTGTTGCCCGCCGGACAGCTGTCCCGGGTAGTGGTCGGCCCGGTCCGCGAGACCGACATCGTCCAGCAGCTCCCGGGCCTGTTTCTCGGCCTGCGCACGGGAGTGGCCCTTGACGGCGACGGGTCCCTCCATCACGTTCTGCACCGCTGTGCGGTGCGGGAAGAGATGGAACCGCTGGAACACCATGCCGATCCGCTCGCGCTGGCGCCGGATGTCACGGGGACGCCGCTCGCGCAGGGTGCGGCCGGACGTGCCGTGCTGTTCGTAGCCGATCAGTTCACCGTCCATCCATACCCGCCCCGCGTCGAGCTGCTCAAGGTGGTTGAAGCAGCGCAGCAGCGTCGACTTGCCGGACCCGGAGGGGCCTATGACACACAGCACCTCACCGCTGCGGACATCGAGATCGATGCCCTTCAGCACCTCGGTGTCACCGAATTGCTTGCGGACCCCACGGGCCCTGAGGATCACGTCGTTCATGCCGCTGCCCCCTTTCCGGTGCCACGACCGGGTACGAGATTCGCCAGAACCCTGCGCCGCAGCGGCGGGGCGGCGCCGGGGCTGTAGCGGCGTTCGACGGCGTGCTGGCCGATGCTGGCGATCGTGGTGAGGACCAGATACCAGAGGGAAGCCACCAGCAGTAGCGCCACCACTTCGAAGTTGGCGAGATACAGGTGCTGCGAGACGGTCATCAGATCGGCGCCCGCGATGACCGAGACCAGGGAGGTCGTCTTGAGCATGGAGATGAACTGGTTGCCGAAGGGCGGGATGATCACCCGCATCGCCTGCGGAAGGATGATCCGGGACAGGATCCGGCGGTTCGACATGCCGATGGACGCGCCGGCCTCGCGCTGCCCGGGATCGACGCTCTGCATGCCCGCCCGCACGATTTCTGCCATGTAGGCACCCTCGTTGATGGAGAGGCCGAGCAGCGCAGCCACGAACCCGGTGATGACCTGGTTGGACTGCCAGCTGACGAGCTTCGGGCCGTCGAACGGTACGCCGATGCTGATCACCGGGAACAGCAGGGCCAGGTTGAACCAGAAGATGAGCTGGACGAGCAGCGGGGTGCCCCGGAAGAACCAGGTGTACGCACTGGCGGTGAGACGCAGAACCGGGCTGTCGGAGAGCTGCATCACCGCGACGACGATCCCGATGACGATGCCGACGGCCATCGAGACGAGCGTGAGCTGGATGGTCACCCCGAGGCCCTCGAGGATCACGCTGTCGAACTGGTACTGGGCGACGATGTCCCAGTGCAGGTTGGGATTGACGATGATCGTGTAGGCGAGCCAGACCGCGAACAGCACGGCGGCGAAGACCGCCAGCCAGCGCCCGGGACGGGGGCGCCGGCTCACCCGGAGGGTGAGGTCCTCGTCCGGCGGTGTCGCTTCGCTGGTGTTCGCCGGGGCCGCGCCGGGGGCGGCGCCGGATATTTTCTGATGGGTCATGTCCGTACTCACTGCCCGTCGTTGACGGTGGCCTCGGAAACGGCGCTGCCGCCGACGCCCCAGGTGTCGAGGGTCTTCTGGTAACCGCCGTCGTCGATCAGTTCCTGCAGGGCCTTCCGGACGGCGTCGCGCAGCCCGCCCTGGCTCTTCGAGACAGCGATGCCCCACGGTGAGGTGCCGTACTGCTTCGGCAGGACCTCGTACGCGCTGCTCTTCTTTGTGAACATCTTGGCGACGGGATAGTCGACGATGGTCGCGACCGCGCGCCCGCTGTCCAGCTGGAGCAGCCCGGTCGGCGCGTCCTCGCTCTGCGAGATGCGCATTTTCTCCCGGCACTTGGCGTTCTGCTCCTCACCGATGTGGAGGTTCGAACTTCCCTTGGCGAGGACGACGGTCTTTCCGCACAGGTCCGCGAGGGACTTGATCCCCTGCGGATTGCCCTTCTTCGTCATGATGACGCCACCGGTGCGGAAGTAGTCGACGAAGTCGACCGCTTGGCGCCGCTGAGCGCTGTCCGTCATGGACGACATGACCAGGTCGAAGCGTCCCGATCCCAGACCGGGGATCAGCCCGTCGAAGGCGGCATTGCTGAGTTCGAGCTTCAGCTTGAGCCGCTGGGCGATGGCCTTGGCCAGATCGGGGTCGACACCGGTGAGCCGTGTGGTCCCGGGCTCGTACATCTCCATCGGTGGATAGCCGACCGCGGTGGCCACGCGCAGCACACCCTTCTGCCGGTACTGCGCGGGGACCAGCTCGGCCGCGGTCCGGCCGGCGGCGGCCTGCGAGGAACTGCCGGACGGGGCATCGCCCTGGCCGGAGCGCCCACAGGCGGTGGCCGCGAGGGCCACCACGGCCAGGGCTGCCAGACAGCGCAGAGAACGGGGACGTTTCATGGAATTTCTCCCTCACGGGGTGGCGGTGCGCCGATGCTGGCAGTCGCGCCCGGGTGAACGGAAGATGATGAAGCTATTCATGCCTGACCATCGAATTCGGTACGGGTACGGGACCGTGGGCCAGGGCCCTGGTGATGGCGGTGGCCGCCCCGGGACGGCGTCCTTCCAGGATCTCGACATGCCATTCGAACCCGCGCTGCCGGACCGACTGGAGCGCGCCGTCCGGCGTTACGGCGCCGGGACGCCGACCGGGCGGGCGGAGCTCGCTTCCACCCGACACGGGGCACGCGTTCGTGATCGCCCCGGGATTCGCCGCGCTGCTCGACGAACACGCCGAGGACTGAACGCCTGCCCCGTGCGGTCCTCTTCCACCCTGTCGGGAACACATCGGTGCCGTTTGCCGTAGCGGTCGTCGAAACGCCGGGAGACGGTCCGGGTGAGTCCGAGGCGGGGCTGCTGGATCCGGCCGACCGGGAAGGCCGGCCTGGCAGAAGGACTGGCCCTGTCGACGAGGATGTCGGCTGCCTGAGACGTGTGTGCCACTGAACTTGACAATCAAGCAGGTGGTGCTGCGATAGTCGGCGCGTGCGTATCGGCCTCCTCGGACCCCTGGTGCTGGACACCGGAACCGGCCCGATGCCGGTCGGTGGCCCACGGCTGCGGGCGCTGCCGGCCAGGCTGGTTCTGGACGCCGGGCGCGCTGTGCGGCCGGAGGTCCTGGCCGAGGCGCTATCGGCTGAGGTTCCACCGGCCGACCAGGCGAATGCCCTGCAGTCGCTGGTGTCCCGGTTGAGGCGAGCGTTGGGCGACCCCGCGCTGCTCACCTCCGGACCGGCTGGGTACCGGCTGGCCATCGAGGCGGATGCGCACGTCGCCCCGGTCCGCCGGAACCCACCCCGGTGGACCGGCGCTCCCGCCCTCCCGCTACCCCTGTTCGCTCTCCAGCCGCAGCTCACGGCCCTGCCACCGGCGGCGCAGCCAGCGGTCGTGGCTCGCGACCGCGATCGCGCCCGGGCCGCTGCCCAGCGCCGCCTCCAGCTCGTCGCACAGACGCGGTGAGAGGTGGTTCGTAGGCTCGTCGAGCAGCAGCAGCTGGGGCGGCCGGGCCATCAGCAGCGCCAGGGCCAGCCGGCGGCGCTGCCCCACCGACACCTGCCCGACCGGCTTGTCCAGATCCGCCTCGGCCAGGAGGCCGAGGCGGACCAGCGGCACCTTCTCGGCCCGCTCCGGCCCCAGCTCCAGCGCGTAGGTGTCCCGGACCGTGCGGCCGGGCCGATCGAACACGGTGTCCTGCGTGAGCAGCCCGACCGTCAGCCCGCGCCGCCTGCGCACCTCGCCCTCGGCCGTGAGGCGTCCGGCGAGCACCGCGAGCAGGGTCGACTTGCCCGCCCCGTTGCCGCCGGTGATCAGCAGCCGCTCGGTCGCCGACAGCTCCAGGCCGGACAGGGCGAGCCGTCCTGGCACCCGTACGTCCCGCAGGGACACCAGGGGTTCCGGGCCGTCCGGCGTGCGCGCGGCCGGCCCTGGCGCCGCGAACCGCAGCGGGGGCGGCGGCTCGGCGACCCGGGTGCGCTCCAGCTCCTCGAGCCGCCGGCTCGCGCTGCGCACCCGGCGGGAGATCTGGCTCTGCACGCGGCCCGCCCGGTGGCCGTAGCCCATCTTCTCGCTGTCGCGCGGCCCCCGGTCCGGCGCGACCCGGCGCGCGGTCACCTTTGCCGCGTGCCGCAGAACCTCCAACTCCTCCTGTTCTTCGGCGTACCGGCGTTCCCAGCGCTCCCGGTCGGCGTGTTTCCCACTCACGTAGGCGCTGTAGTTGCCTCCGTAGCGGACCGGTCCGTCCACCGCCGGATCGAGGTCGATCAGGTCGGTGCACACGGCGTCGAGGAACGCCCGGTCGTGGCTTGCGACGACCACGGCCCCGGGCAGGCCGCGCAGCTGCTCCTCCAGGAAGGCGGCGGCGCCGTCGTCGAGGTGGTTGGTCGGCTCGTCGAGCAGCAGCGCCGGCGGCCGTCGCACGAGCAGCGCCGCCAGGGCCAGCCGGCCGCGCAGCCCGCCGGACAGCGAGCCGAGCGTCCGGTCGTGGCCGAGCGTGCCGAGACCCAGCCCGTCCAGCACCAGGGCCGCCCGGCGGTCGGCGTCCCAGGACTCCCGGTCCTGGGCATCGACCAGCCGCTTTCCGTACGCGTCGAGCAGGCCCGGGTGGGCCGGGTCGTCCTCCGGGACACGGGCCAGTTCCTCGCCGAGCCGTTCGAGCTGCGCGAGGTCCTCGCGGGCCTCGCGCAGCGCCTCGTCCAGCACCGCGGCGAGGGTGGATTCGGGGCCGAACGGCATCTCCTGGTGGAGGAAGCCGAGGTCCACCGGGCGCGACACGCTCCCGGCGTCGGGTTCGTCCACGCCGGCCAGCACCCGCAGCAGGGTGGACTTGCCGGCGCCGTTCTCCCCGATCAGGCCGATGCGGTGGCCGGGGGACGCGGTCAGGGACACGCCGTCGAGGACGCGGCGGCCGCCCAGGTCGCGGACGAGGTCCTGGGCGAGCAGAGCGGGCTGGGGCATGGGAAACCATCCAAGGTGATCGGTGGTACGCCCGCCGGGCACGGGTGCCTCGAACGCGGGCCGCTGCACACGCCGGTGGTTCACACCGCCGGGGCTCCCGTCGCCTCGAGCGTTCCTTCTGCCAGCCGCAGCCAGCGGTTCACCCCGATCTCGGCGAGGAACCGCTCGTCGTGACTGACCACCATGAACGCGCCCCGGTAGGAGTTGAGCGCGCTCTCCAGCTGGCCCACGCTGACCAGGTCGAGATTGTTGGTCGGCTCGTCGAGCAGCAGCAGCTGCGGGGCCGGTTCGGCGCACAGGATGCAGGCCAGGGTGGCACGCAGCCGTTCGCCGCCGGAGAGCACACCGACGGGCAGGTGCACGCGGGGGCCGCGGAACAGGAAACGCGCGAGCAGGTTCATCCGCTCCGCCTCGGGCCGCTCGGGCGCGAACGCCGCGAAGTTCTCCGCCACCGTGCGGTCCTGGTCCAGCAGGTCCAGGCGCTGGGAAAGATGGGCGACGCGGCCGTCGCCGCGCTTGATCTCCCCGCTGTCCGGGGCGAGTCCACCGGTGATCAGCCTGAGCAGTGTGGTCTTGCCGGCGCCGTTGGGCCCGGTCAGGGCGATGCGCTCGGGCCCGCGTACGGAGAGGTCGACGCCGCCCGCGGCGAACACGTCCCTTCCGTCGTGGCGGACCTGCATCCCCTCGCCGAGGAAGAGGTTGCGCCCTGCGGGCACCTGGGTGTCCGGCAGATCGAGGACGATGCGCTGCTCCTCGCGGAGTGCGCGCCCGGCCTCGTCGAGACGGGCCTTGGCCTCGCCGACCCGGGACGCGTGCATCTGGCCGGCCCGGCCCGCGGACTCCTGTGCGCCGCGCTTCATGTTGCCGGCGAAGATGCGCGGGAGCCCCGCGTTCTTGAGGTTGCGGGCGGCGTTGCTCGCGCGGCGATCGGCGCGTTCACGGGCCTGCTGAAGCTCCCGCTTCTCCCGCTTCAGGTCCTGCTCGGCGTTGCGGACGTTCTTCTCGGCGACCTCCTGCTCGGCGCGCACGGCCTCCTCGTAGGCAGTGAAGTTGCCGCCGTAGAGGCGCAGTCGTGAACTGCCGAGCTCGGCGATGCCGTCCATGCGGTTCAACAGGGCGCGGTCGTGGGCGACCAGCAGCAGAAGGCCGTTGAAGTCCCCCAGTACGTCGTACAGCTTGTGCCGGGCGTCCCGGTCGAGATTGTTGGTCGGCTCGTCGAGCAGCAGGACGTCGGGGCGCTTCAGCAGCTGTGCGGCGAGCCCGAGCGAGACGATCTGGCCACCGCTGAGGGTGCTCAGGCTGCGGTCGAGGGCCAGGCCGGCCAGCCCGAGACGGTCGAGTTGGGCGCGGGTGCGCTCCTCGATGTCCCAGTCGTCGCCGATGGTGGTGAAGTGCTCCTCGCTCACGTCACCGGACTCGACGGCGTCCAGGGCACGGATCACCGCGGCGACGCCGAGCACCTCGGCGACGGTGAGGTTGCCGGTCAGGGGGAGGCTCTGCGGCAGATAGCCGAGTGTGCCGCTGACGGACACCGACCCGGTGGCGGGCCGCAGTTCGCCGGCGATCAGCTTGAGCAGGGTGCTCTTGCCGGAACCGTTGGGGGCGACCAGGCCCGTGCTGCCGGCGGTCAGGGCGAAGGACAGATCGTGGAAGACCGGGGTGTCGTCGGGCCAGGCGAACGACAGGTTCGAGCAGACAAGGGTGGCGTCGGACATGGAAGTGACCTCGAGAGGGCTGGGGACGAAGACAGCTCCGCCCCGGGCAGACATGGGAAAAATGGGTACGACAAACGGGCCACTCCGGTGGCGCTCCTCGGCGCGTCCGGTGGCCGTCAGATCCGGATCTCACCCGGAGATGTCGTCGTCACCCACCACGTCTGCGACTCCTCGTTATACGGTCAACGTCGTCGGCAGCTTATCAGCCCACCACTCCGCCCCTGCCGGAATTTCCGTTCCCGCGGATCACCGCGCCCCGGCCGCGTGCGTGGACAGCCCGATTGCGCTCCTGCCGGCACCGTCACCGGCTGCCTCGGTGACGGCAAGCGCGTGTCGTCCGGCGGCGGTACCGGTCACAGCCACCCGCAGCGCTGTGCCTGGAGGGCCATCTGGAAACGGTTCGCGGCGCCCAGCTGAGCCATCAGGATCTGCAGGCGGCGGAACAGCGTGCGGCGGCTGATGCCCAGCTCGCGGGCGATGACGTCGTCGCCCGCGCCGCCCGCGAGGAGCCACAGCAGACGACGGTCCGCGGGTGGCAGACCACCTGGGCGGGTGGTGCGGCCGTGGAACGGCAGGGCGTTCTGCCAGGACTGCTCGAACAGTGCCACGAGCGCGGAGAGCAGACCGCACGGCTGTACCACCAGCATGGTGTTGTGCACGTCGGCTTCTTTGATCGGCAACGACACGAGCGCGTACGCCTCGTCGATGATCACGAGTTTGACCGGCACCGATGGCAGCACCCTGGCCTGTTCGCCGGCCTTGATGCACGGTTCGACTACTTCCTTCAGATGGCCCGGATGCTCCAGCGACTCCCGCGAGTACACGACACGCTGCGTCACACCGCGGGCGAGCGTGGCCAGCGCGTCGTCCGTGGTTTCTGGCAAGGGGAAATACGGAGGTGACTCGAACTGCCGGATCTGATCGCGGGCGCTCGCCCACGCCTGACGAATCCTGGGGCCGATGGCGTCGCCGGTGACGACCTCGACCAGATTGTCGTGGTACGCGGCGAGCCGCTGTCGCCGGAACGATTCGAACGCGCCCCCGATGGTGATGCGCGACTCCTCGACCTCGGCCGCCCGGTGCCGGGCGAGGATCTCCAGGCCCGCGGTGGGTGGAACCGGTGCCACCACGTCCCCGTCCGTTTCGGCGGCACTGGCCAGACCGGCGTCGACCAGTGCGGCGTATGCCGCGGCGAGTTCCGCACCGTCCAGACCGGCCGCGGTCCCGATCGCACTCAGCGGAGCGGGGGCCAGCTCCAGGAGTGTCAGATAGACCTGGCACGCCGCGTGATCGATGCCCAGAAACCGAAGGGCTTCGCCGAGTTTCGCGTTCGTCATACGGCGCATTATCGACGGCACCCGTCGGGGTCGTGGCCGATCTGTGCCAGTGGCAGTCTTCGGCACCGAACGCGCGTGCGGCGGGATACCGTCCGGGAACCGGCGGCGACCGGCGGCAGCGAGGGCCCCGGGGCCGGACCGGGGGAAGGCCGGGCCCGTCCGTAGCTCTCTCTGCCCCTCGCGGCTGAGGAACCCACCCATGAGGAAGGTGAATGACGTGGCCGAAGGCCGAAAGAACGGTCTCTACTCAGGGATCTCCGAGGAACTGTCCACTCTGATGCGTGCGGGGTGGGCGGACACCGAGCGGCACGACCTGCGTCCCGGCGAGCAGGCTCCGTACGCGGCCCGCCGCCGCTCCGCGCTCTCCGCGTGCTTCCCCGGCGAACGCCTCGTGATCCCCTCGGGGAACCTCAAGGTCCGTTCGAACGACGACACCTACCCGTTCCGCCCGTACTCGGGCTACGTGCACATGACCGGAGACCGGGCCCGGGACGGCGCGCTCGTCCTCGAACCCCGTGCGGACGGCGGCCACGACGCCTATTGCTACCAGCTGCCGCGGGACAGCAGGGACAACAACGAGTTCTGGACCGGTACCACGGCGGAGTTGTGGATGGGCCGGCGCCGCTCCCTCGCCGAGTCGGAGACCGTGCTCGGCCTGCCCTGCCGCGACGTCCGCACGGCGGCCGCTGACCTGGCCGCCGGCTCCGGTGCGCCGACCCGGATCGTCCGCGGTGTCGACCCGTCTCTCGAAGCCGCCGTCACCACCGACGAGGAGCGCGACGCCGAACTGGCAGGGGCACTCAGCGACCTCCGCCTCGTCAAGGACGACTGGGAGATCGCCGAGCTCCGCAAGGCCGTGGACTCCACCGTGCGCGGATTCACCGATGTGATCGGTGAGCTCTCCAGGGCCATCGCGTCGTCCGAGCGATGGATCGAGGGCACGTTCTTCCGCCGAGCACGCCTCGAGGGCAACTCCGTGGGCTACGGTTCGATCTGCGCCGCGGGCGAGCACGCCACGATCATGCACTGGACGGACAACGACGGTCCGGTGCGCCCGGGGGAGCTGCTCCTGTTCGACGCCGGCGTCGAGACGCACACCCTCTACACCGCCGACGTCACCCGCACACTGCCGATCAGCGGGACCTTCACACCCCTGCAGCGCAAGGTCTACGACGCGGTGTACGAGGCACAGGAGGCCGGCATGGCCGCCGTCAAGCCGGGGGCGGCGTACCGCGACTTCCACGAGGCGTCCCAGCGCCATCTGGCGGCCCGGCTGGTCGAGTGGGGCTTCATCGAAGGTCCGGCCGACCGTGCGTACGAACTCGGTCTCCAGCGCCGCTTCACCATGGCAGGCACCGGCCACATGCTCGGTCTGGACGTCCATGACTGCGCGCAGGCCCGGCGCGAGGAGTATGTCGACGGCGTGCTGGAGCCGGGCATGGTGCTCACCGTCGAGCCGGGCCTGTACTTCCAGCCGGACGATCTCACCGTGCCCGAGGAGTGGCGCGGTATCGGCGTGCGGATCGAGGACGACCTGGTCGTCACCGACGACGGTCACGAGAACCTGTCTGCGGGCCTGCCGCGATCGGCGGACGACGTCGAGGCATGGATGGCCCGGTTCGCGGGCTGAGTGCTCGAAGAAGGGGTCTGCGCGCGCCGTCATGACGACTGACATCGGGCCGGTGCCGCGCTCGGCCGGCTTCTTTCCGGGCGGGTGCCGATCGCTGCCGTCAGCCCCGGCGGACTCTCCGGACCGGCGCTCGCCACCCCGGCGGCCGGACTCAGCGACGAGTCCGGCCGCCGGTTGCCCTCCCGCGCCGACCGCCGGATGACGGTACGGCGCGGCCGGGGCGCGGGAGCGGACGTCGCCCCGCAAGGGGGTCCCGGCCGGGCTGACGCGTGGGACTTCACTCGCCCCACTGCCAGTACTGTTCGGGCCGGGCCGGTGCGGTGCAGTCGGCGAGGGTCAGCCGGGGGCTTGGGTGGTCCCGATCGTTCCAATGGGCGGGGAGCTCACGGTCGTCCTGGTACAGGCAGTGGTTGCCGCTGCCCTCGATCCGCACTGCCGTGCGCTTCCACGTCGGGCTCTTCCACGGCACACGGGTCCATTGCTGGTTCGTACTTCCGCCGCGGCAGGGTTCGAGGACGACCCGGGGGCCGACGGCCGTGAGACAGGAGTCCGGCTCGCTCCGGAGTCCGATCGTGCCGCCCCGTCCCATCCGCCATTGCTGCCCGGCGGATCCGTCACATGCGCGGATGCGGACTGTCCGGCTCCCCGGCGAACCGTCTGCCGCGTCGAGGCACTGGGCCGGATCCGGACCGGTGAAGAACGTGGTCCGGCCGATGTCCCCGAGGACCTCACCCGGCCGTGGAGAGCGATGGATCTGTTCGTACTGCCGATGAATCCACAGGTTCCAGTCCTTTTGCAGCGCACCGCGATAGGGCGGTACGTTCGCGCACCGGCCGGTCGCGCGACACCGGCGTTTGGCAACGTACCAACGCACCACCCTCTCCTTCTCCGACGCCTGCGCGGGCGTGAGGTTCGCCTTCATCGCCGACATCGTGTACGCGAGGTACGACGTCACGGGAACTCCGAGGGCGTAGCCCACGTCCCTGAAGTACCGGGCCGCGATGCCGTGGTCGCTGTGGTCGACACCGCCGCCGAGACCGAACGCGAACGATGCGTTGTCGTAGTCCATCGTCAGGACACGTTCCGCACGGCTGTTCCTGACCAGGGCGGAGAGGGTCGCGAGCAGCCGTTGCTCGCTATAGCTCGGGCCGCCCAGGAACCCGTGGACGCTCTGCTTGCTTCCGTTGAAGAGTTTGAGCACGCTGTTCGCTTCCTGACCTTGCGGAAGCCCGTCGTGGAGATCGAGGAAAGTCAGCCGGATGTCGGCGTTCCGGGCTCGGCCGTCGAGCAGGAACGACCGGACCCGGATGTCGCCGACCTGCATATCGGACTGGTCCCAGGTATCGGCGGCTCCCGCCATGGCCGCATAGGCCGCCCGCACCCCGTATTCTCTGCCGTCCACGTACTCCAGCGCCTTGACGCGGTTCGCGATGGCATCGTCCCCCGCGGTCAGATAGACGGTGTGGACCGGGCATCTCTCCCGGATGGTCCGCGTGATCTCCGGGTTCATGAAGAACAGGTCGTCGTCGGGGTGCGCCACACCCACCAGGGTGCGACGGCATCGGGACGGGTCGTTCTGCGAGTCGGCCGCCGTGCCCGGGCCGGAAGGCGGGGGTGGCGCGGCGGTGCAGCCGGCGCCCGACAGGGCGCAGAGGACCACCGCCACGGTCAGTGCGCGGAATGGGTGCTGTGGGCGCCGGCGACTCCCATGGTCCCTCGACATCTTCCCGCCCATCCGTCGTCTCGTCCCGTACCGCGTGCTCCTCCAGCGGATGATCACCGCACGGGGTGAACGGACCCAGCCGACTCGCCGGGGGCACACTCGGTCGGCGGTCGGACACGGTGCGCCGTATGCCCGCGGGAGCATGCAGGAGCCGGAGCACACCTTCCGGCGGTTGGAACCGGGCCGGAGTGGACCACGAACAGCCGCGCCACTGCTTGCCGGCCAGGTCCGCCGCGAGTCATCGCGGCTCCGCCGCCGGCCACACACGCGGATACGGCACACGCAGCGATTCCGGCGCGACCGGGGTGTGTGCGGCGGCCGCGTGGAGGCGCCCGTCGCGCAGGACGACGGCGCCGCTGCGGAGCATCGTGGTGGTCAGCTCGGCGGCGAGCGCCTCGGGCGTGCGGTCCAGGAGTCGTGCGGCGTCGGCCAGCCAGGCCCGCGCGTGCAGGTAGGGCTCCACCTCGTCGGCCGGGATGCCGCCGCGGATCATCAGGGCGAACGCGAAGATCCGCCGGGCCCCGTACCAGACTGCTCCGTCCGGGTCGTCCACGAGGCGCCGGGCCCGGCGCAGGGCGGTGGCGAACGCCGCACCGGGATCCGTCGGGACGGGCCCGTGCGAGGGGAGCAGTACGCGCGGGGCGAGATCGGCCATCCGCTGCAGGGAGGCGAGCGCCGTCGTCGCCGCGCCGGGCCCGTCGAGGGCCAGGTTCACCCAACCGACGTCGTAGTCCGACAGCGCGTCCCCGACCACCAGCAGTCGCTCCTCCGGCTGCCACAGCGCCAGATGCCCGGGGGTGTGCCCGGGTGTGCGGATGACCTCCCAGTCGGCTTCCCCGAGTCCGAGGATCTGCCCGTCGTCGAGGGGTACGTCGACCGTGTACGGGGCGACCGGCTGGTCGAGATATTCGGCCGCGCAGCAGCCCGGGTCCCTGCGGGAGATCGCCTCCGCCTCCGGTGCTCCGGCCGCGATGCCGGCGCCGCTCGCCTGGAGGAGGGCGTTGCCGCCGACGTGGTCGGAGTGCCAGTGGGTGTTCACGACCAGGCCGACGTCCCCGGCGTGCGCGCGGGCCCAGTCGGCCGTCTCCTCTGCGTGGCCGACGAACCCGCTGTCGACCAGGGCCGGTTGGCGTCCGGGCAGCAGCAGCGTATTGGCGTCGGGGAACGGCCTTTGCCGCCAGGTCGCCCAGGACGGCAACGACGGCTGCGGGCTCACGGAGCGGGCCTGTCCACGCGGATCAGCGTCTGCTGCCCGTTGGCGACAAGCTTCCGCCGTCCGTCCTGGACGCCGGACACCTCCAGGTTGCACACGGTCAGGGTGCGTCCCGACTTCAGGACGGTCCCGACCGCCTCAATGCGGTCGCCCAGGGCGGGCGCCAGCAGGTTGATCTTGTACTCGACGGTGAGCACCTCGGTGTTCTCGGGGAACAGGGTGAAGGCGGCGTAGCCGCCGGCGCTGTCCGCGACGGCGCTGGTGGCACCGGCGTGGAAGTAGCCGTGCTGCTGGGTGACTTCAGGACGGCTCGGGAGTGCGATGTGCACACATCCGGGTCCGATGTGGGTCAGCCGTGCACCAAGATGGCCCATGAGCCCCTGGCGGTCGAAGCTGGCCCGGATGCGTGCCTGCACCTCGGGGCTCGCCTGCTCCTGCCGCGTCTGTTCTGCCACGTGTTCCCCTTCGACGGACACCCCGTTCCGCGAACGGGGCGAGGCGGGTCGGTCAGCTGGTCGGGCGTTCTCCCCGGCATTGTCCCGCGGTCCTGGCAGCGGGCCTCACTCAGGGCCACGCTGCCGATCCTCCCGATCTCGCCGGCGGCCGGCCCTGCGCCTGCTGACCGCCGGCGTGCGCGATCTGCGCGCTGTTTCGCCGCACAGGGAAGGGACAAGGGTCCGTGGTCAATGTGCATACTCGATGTTCTGCTTGTCGACGTGAACGGAGTTCGGCACCATGGCCTGCGGGCGGACCACGTCCTTGAGCAGGAAGAGTGCCAGGTCTTTCGCACTCCTGCCGCGCAGTGCCTTTCCCGCCTGCGGATCCACTTCACTGATCCGGGCCACGTCGGCCAGGAGCCGTTCGACAAGGCCAGGGATGATGTCCGGTCCGGCCAGCACGTTCTGGTGGAGCAACTCGGGGCGCTCCAGAACGGACTTCTGAGGCCCGGTGTAGCGCTGCCTGGATTTGGTTTCCTCGGCAATCTGAGTCCGAATCCTTTTCGACTCGAAATGGCGTTCGGCGGTCATGGATTGGGACGGTTGGGACTCAGGAAACTTCGGGTCACGCTTGAACTCGCGCAGTTTTGAGATGTTTTTGTTGTCCCTGAGGAACCGGTTCACGTTCTTGGTGCGGGACTGGACCTCGGGAGGGTCGGAACGTTCCACCAGCAACGTCGGGAACTCCCGCGCGGCGAAGTCGCTGAGCATCACCCAGCCATTGTTGAGCAGCCCCGACTCCTTCAGGCCGAGGGATATCCGGGCTTCGTTTCCGAAGCGAGAACCCCGGAAGCCGCTCTCGGGTGCTTCGATGTAGAAGAACACGAAGCCCGTATTGGCCAGCGCGTGGACGTCGTACGTGTCCGTATTGTTCGCGCCGCCACCGTGGTCCGTCTCGAGCTTCGCCCTCGACTGCAGCCCCCCACTGACTATGCCCTCGATCCGCTCCTTCGGGGCGTAGTGGCGGACCACGAAACCATTCAGCGCCCGCTCCAACTCGTCCCGCATTCCCCTGTACCACTCGACGTCGTTCGAGATGTTCGCGTTCTCGTCCCGCAGCCCCTGAAGGTTCCCCGCCGACAGCTGCTCGAAGTAGGGCCTGCCGGTCCTGCCCACGGCGGCCGTGTTCATCGGGAAGTCCTTGTCCGTCCAGAGGAGTCCCTGCTGGGTCATCAGGTCGTAGGGGCCGTCCGGCGTACTCATCGTTCCCCGGAGGGACGCGAGCTCGTCGTCGACGTGCTTCAGTTCGCTCTCCACGACGTCGCGGATGCTGCCCGGGCCGCTCGGCAGCAGGCTCTGAATCATCTTCAGTTCCCTTATCTGCTCATTGAGGTCCAGGTCTGTCAGCCTGTCGTACCGCTTCACGACCTCGGCCACGCCGTCCGGCAGGTCGTCCTCCGCGAGCTGGTCGTGCAGCGAGGTGGCGGTGCGGCGTTGCAGGACGGGACCGGTGCCGGGAGCCGTGTTCTGCTCCGCACGGCCGTGAACGGCCGGCGCGTCCGGTACCGGGCCGGCCATCACTCGCGCCGCGTTCGCCTCCGCCGCCCGCTCGAAGCGGTCGTCCGGGTGCGACAGATACAGCCCCGCACCGTTGTCCGTCCCTGCCACGGCTCCTTGGCGCTGCTGGATCACGTGCGTGAGCTCGTGGGCGAGAGTGTGCTTGTCGGTGCCACCGGCGCCGACGACGACATGGCTGCCCGATGTGTACGCGCGGGCGCCGACTTCGGCGGCGGACGCCCGGGCGGCGCTGCCGCGGTGGATGCGGACGTCGGAGAAGTCGGCTTCGAGACGTGCTTCCATCTCGGTTCGGGTTGCCTCGTCCAGGGGCTTGCCACTGGTGCGCAGGACGTCGTGGACGGCGGAGCGCTGCACTGCGGGCTGCTCAGTCCGCTGGTGCCCGCAGTCGGCGCCGTGCCGGTGCTGTTCCTGGGCCCAAGGATGCCCGGCCTGACGGAGCATCTGGACAACGGCCGCGTTCCCGGCTGTGCTCTGCAGTGAGAGGACGCCCTGGGGCGGCATCCGCTCGTCCACCGTGGGTGTGCGGGCCGGTACATGCCAGGTCGCCGCAGCGGTCGATCTCACGTGGTCGTGATCGTGCAAGGGGGTCCTCTTCCCGCGTAGAAAAATATCTCTCTCTGCATACGCGGCGTCCGGGCACCAGAGCCAGGTGCGAAGAGGCAGAGAAGGAGGGCAAACGGGCAGAGTGCGGGAGCCTGGAGACCCGGCGAGTGCTGCCTCGCCCCGGAAGGCCGGGCCGGACCGGAGCGGCGCCGCCCCGGCCCTTTCCCGAGCGGCGCCCGGTCTCACGTGCGCTTGAAGAACTCGACCTCCCCGACCGCGATGGGCCGCCCCTCGGCCTGGCCGGACGCGGCCCGCAGCACGAGCCGGACGGAGACGACATCGCTGATGCCGGTCCGTACCGTCTGCGGGCCCGGCTTGTCGGTGAGGGTCACCGCCTTCTCGTGGACCTCGCCGTCCGCCGTGGTGACGATCAGATCGGCCCGAGTGGGCCTGGCCCCCTGCCGGAACTCCTCGGGTTCCTTCGACACACCCGTGTGCACCGTGACGCCGACCAGCCGGAACGGCTTGTCGAAGACACAAGTCAAGGACGAGCCCAGCGCGGGTGCCCCCCAGTACGTGTTGGTCACCCCGTCGATGGCCGAGGTCGCCGGATGGCCGGGAGCCTGGGAACTCGCGGTGACCTTCGCCGGGCTGATCTCTGCCGTTCCGCCGAGCTTGTCCCGTACGTCCTCGAAGAGGTAGCGCCCGGCCGGCAGGAGCAGGAAGCCCGCGAACAGCAGCCCGACGACCGCCAGCACCAGCAGGGTCCGCCGCAGCGCCCGGCCCGATCCGCCCCGCACGCGGCGGCGGAACGGCCACACCGTGCGCCACCACGGCAGCGGCTTGGGCTGCTCCCTGGTCTGCAGCGGTGCGGCGCAGCGCCGGCAGAACCGGCGTCCCGGCAGGTTCGGGGTGCCGCACGCCGGGCACGGCGGCCCGTCGGGGTTCTCTTCCGCTGCCACGGGCCTGACGACGGGGCGCCGGGCGATCGGTTTGGCGGGCTGCACCGCAACTACGGGCACGTCCTCCGCTGCCGATGGTTCCGGCAGGGGAGGGGCGGGCTGTGCCGGCTGCGGGGGCGGTTCCGGGGCCGCCGCGGGCACCGCGGGGGACGGTCCGGCAGGCTCCGGTGTGCGCAACCGCGCGGGTTCCGCCGGTGGTTCGGGACGCGGGGAGGACGGAGCCCCGGCCGCGGGATCCGAGGCCTGCGGGGCGGAACCGGTCCGGGGAACGGCCGGAGCTCGGGTCGTGGGCTCGGCTGCCGGTTGCGGCGGGCCGACAGGTTCCGCGGCGGGCGGATTCCGCGGTGGCCGGGAGGACCAGCCCAGATAGGAACCGCAGTTCCCGCAGAATTCGTCGTCCTCGCGGTTGGCGCCACCGCACGCCGGACATGAGCGCATCGCGTCAGCCTCCTGTCTCGTCTGGCGCGCCCGGCAGGATCTCCACCCGGCACGTGAGGTGTACGGGGCACGAGGCCGCGACGACCTCCAGGACGCGGCTCGCGTCCACCGGCCCCCCGCGCACTGCCCAGACCCGCACCAGCAGTTCTCCGGTCGGAGCCGGAGGCAGCTCGGCGCCCGGCTCGGACGACCACGCGACGCCACCGCCGTCCTGGATGTCGGCATGCACACCGAAGCAGAGCCGGAGATGTTCGATCAGGCCGCGGCGGGTGCCACGCCACCGGTGCAGATCGACGGCGCGGGCGACGACGGCCCGCCGCAGCCCCTCGGGCCACGCCGGATCGAGCTCGGCGCCCACCCAGGACGACAGCCAGGGCAGGAAGTCGGCAGGGGCCAGCGCCGGGTCGAAGTAGGCGGGGAGGTTGTCCAGGGTGGACAGGACGGGCGCCAGGACGGTGTCGAGGCCCGCCGTGAACCGCTGGGCGAGGTCGTCGTCCGCGTACAGCGCGGGCAGCAGCTCGCCGATCGGATAGCGGCTGGCGAGCCCGGGTACCGCAGCCCTCGTCATGAGCCGTCACCGGCTCCGCTCGCGGTGACCACGACCTGGTGCTGGTGCGAGAAGACCAGGGCGCCCGGCGCGACGTCGATCCGCTCCACAGCCCCCCCGCGCCGGCCGGTGATCGGGTCCGCGGGAAACAGCCGGACCTCGTCCACCAGGCCCACCCCCCGCACGCCCTGCAGTACGGCGAAGACCTCGCCGTACTGCACCGGCCTGCCGAACGGCCACCCCGTCCCCTCCGCTCCGCCCCGCAGGGGGTCGATGTGGCGGAACAGCGCCGCGAGCGCCTCCGCGCGGACCCGGTCCGTGTCACCACCGGCCGCCACCAGCCTGGCGACCACGGTGACGCCCTGGTACGCGGGCGGCTCCACCACCAGCCGGGTACCGACCAGCCGCCGTTCGTCGAGCCGTGCCGCGACCGTCGAAAGCACGGAGTCCGGCGGGACCAGCTGCTCGAACCGCAGCTGGCCGCCTTCGTCGGCGACCGCGTCGGGTACCACCAGGACCCGTACCGCACCGCCCTCGCCCGCCACGGCGGGCAGGCACCGGACCCTGCGCAGGGAAGGCGCGGCCTCGCGGGCGATGACCTCGTAGTCATCGGCCGTGACCGCCCGCTCCTGCACCCGGAGGATGTTGGGCGCCCGGATCTTCGCGTTCTCCACCGTCTCGCCGTCGACCCCGCCGCGAGCCGCCTCGCGGTTGTCCACGCCCGCCACGTACGGCACCGAACTGCGCAGTACGCAGATGGCGCCCCGGGCGACGTTCCCGGCCGCCCCGCCGCCCGTCCGGTAGCGGGGGATCCGCAGCTGTGCGCCCTTCTCGGGCACCGCACCGTAGGCGCGCATCGTCCCGTCCGGCTCGCGTACCTCCGGCGGGAAGGTGAACTCGCCGGAGACGGCGTCGATCCGCACATGCCGGTCGTCGGGGGAGGAGGCGCCGAAGTGCTCCACGGTGGTCCAGATCTGCCAGCCCTCCGCGGAGGACACCTGGACGACCGGTGGCTCGCCGTCCAGCAGCAGCGGCGCCCTGCTCACGGAGAACCTCTGCCCGGCGACGCCCTCGGAGACGCCGAGCGGAACGTCGAGGACGGTCTCCGCGTGTTCCACCCCCATGGTGCCGCCGACGGTGAACACCTCGGCCTCCCGGATCGTCGGCGACTCGGAATAGAACGGCTGGCCCGGTTCCGGCGCCGTGACCCGGCAGCGCAGCCACCCCGCCCGGGTTCCCGCGGCCACCGACACCGTGTGCCCGGCGGGGACGAACACGATCACCTCGCCGGGCCTGTTCAGCCCGCCGGTGCTGTCCGTGCCGGTCTGGCACGTGACCCAGCGGGCACCGTCCCATGCCTCCCACACCAGCGGCGGCTGCCGCGGGTCGACACCCACGCCCTCCACGCGGCTGTCCAGGCGTATGGCGACGATGCACCGGGGGACGGCGGTGGGCAGCCCGAACAGCAACGCGTCGCCGGGCTCCGGCCGGGGCTGGAAGCACGGTATGTCCTTGCCCGCGCCGAGCGGTGCGGTGCGGTCGGTCTGATCGCCCGACGCCGGTGCGGTGACCAGCCGGACCAGCGAGCTCGGCACGATCGCCAGGTCGTCGGAGGTCGAGAACACCACGGCCTCCTCGGCTTCGCCGCGTGAAGTGGCGACCTCCGTGCCCGCGGGGAGCCGCACGGTCTCCGGCTGCGGTGCGGACAGCCAGAAATCGACCTCGGCCCGCGCCACCGACGGCGGGAACAACGTGACGCCGAGCAGGTCGAGGAAGGCGGAGTAGTTCTTGTCCGGTACCCGGTTCAGCCGATAGAGCAACTGGTCGACCATGTAGGCGAACGTCTCGATGAGCGTGACCCCGGGGTCCGACACGTTGTGGTCGGTCCACTCGGGAGAGCGCTGCTGGACGTACCGCTTGGCCTCGTCGACGAGCTGCTGGAAGCGCCGGTCGTCCAGGTTGGGGGAGGGCAGGGCCATCAGCGCACTCCCGCTTCTTCGGAGCTCTCGGAGGAGGGGATGGTGTAGAAGGGGAAGACGAGATTGCGCAGGTCGTTCGTGGCCCGCACGGTGTAGTGCACGTCGATGTACAGGGTGCCCTCCTCGATGGCGTCGAACGCGATCACCACGTCGGTCACCTCGATGCGTGGCTCCCAGCGCTCCAGCGACGTACGGACCTCGTGCGCGATGCGCCCGGCGGTGGCGCCGTCACCGGGTGCGAAGACGTAGTCGTGAATGCCGCAGCCGAACTCCGGGCGCATCGGCCGCTCGCCCGGCGCCGTGCCGAGCACCAGCCCGATGGCCTCCTCGATCTCCTGGTCACGCTCGACCATGCCGATGCCGCCCGTGGCGCCGACCCGCAGCGGGAAGCCCCAGCCGCGTCCGATGAATCCGCCGCCGCTCACATCGGGCCCCCGATCAGTACGTTCGGCGCACCGCTGATGATGGGCGCGCCGCAGCTGGTGTTGTCCCGCATCCGGGCGGCGGGCAGCCCGCCGATGAGGACCTGACCGGTGACCGCGGCGGCCGGGTTGGGCATGATCACATTCCCCGGCCCGAGCGCGGCGTGCGGGGGAACGACGCACACGTGCAGGCTCCCGGTGACGGCCGCGGGCCGGCCGCCGATCAGCACGGTGGCGACGGCCACCGCACCCGGGGGCGGGGTGCCGATGACGCCGCCGTGGGCGGTGCTGTCGCCCGTGCGGGCTGCGGGGGGCATGGTCGGTGTTCTCCTTGCTGGGAAAGGGGCTTCTGGGGGTGTCGGACGGTTGGTGGGTTCGTCAGTTGATCCTGATGAGCTTGGCCTTGAGCACGCCGAGCAGTCCGCCGTCGATCGTGACTCCCGTCTTGCCGTCGACGGTCACCGAGCGGCCCTTGATGTTCACGTCGCCCGTTCCGGCATCGAGTGTGATCCCGGACGCGGAGAGTGTCACGGAGCTCAGGGCCCGGGTGCCGCCGCGTGCGTACACCGTCAGCGCGATCTCGCCCCGCCGTTCGTCCAGCCTGACGTCGAGCCGCTTGTCGCCGGTGGCGATCCGTACACCGGACGGTCCGCGCGGAGCGTCCAGCAGCTCCAGCCGGTTGCCCGAACGGGACACCAGGGAACGGCGGTTGACCTTCCCGCTGGTCGGATCGACCAGCGGGACGTCGTGCGGCGAGGGCTTGTCCACCCCGTTGTAGAGACCGCCGAGCACATACGGGCTGTCCAGCAGCCCCTGCTCGAACCCGACCAGCACCTCGTCGTTGACCTCGGGACTGAACACCCCGCCGCCGCCCTGGCCGCCCCACTGGACCGTGCGGACCCAGTCGGTCACATAGGTGTCGTCGAGCCAGGGGAACTTCAGCCGGACCCAGCCCCGTTCGGCCTTGCCCTCACGGATGTCGGTGACCACGCCGATGGCGAGCCCCGGCATGCGCGGGCCGCGCGAGGGTGCGTTCGCGCCGCTGGTCAGTCCCGCCAGCGAGCGGTCGGGGGCCGCGCTCACCACCACGGTTGTGCGGTAGCCGCCGTTCGGTTCGAGGACGTGGTGCGCGGCGGTCGCCGTGTAGCGCCCGGCGAACGCGGGCCCGACGTTGCCGAGGGCCACCGGCTCGCCCGCCCGCAGCTGGGGATTGCCCTCGGCGACCGCCTCGATCTCGCCGAACCCGGAGCTCACCGAGGCGGCCACCGCACCGGCCACGGCCGTGGCTTCGGCCTGAGTGCGGTACGGGGTGTCGGTGACCGCCATCCGGGCGTTCGGGCCGAATGCCCCGGCCGCCAGCGACGGGCTCATCCCCGGGGACACCGTGTCGCTGCGGATGGACTGCTCGCGGGCCACCAGCCGGGTCTTGGTGTCGACGTTCCAGCCGCGCACCTCCACACTGTCCGCCCCGTCCGCACCGGTCAGCACGGCCCGCAGGGCCAGCAGATTGCGCCCGTACTCCAGGACCATCGGGTGCCGGGCGGCGGAGGTGGCGGGTGAGGGCGCCGACGCGGCGGGCTTCGGCTTCACGAACTGCAACAGCCCCTTGTCGTCCACCCGCACGTGCGCGCCGCTCTCGCCCGCGAGGTACTGGAGGAACTCCCAGTCGGAGATGTTGGGCTGGGTCAGCTGCTTGTACGTGATGGGTGCGGCCTCGATCCTTCCGCAGGCGAGCCCGGCGCCCGCGGCCACCTTGCGGACGATGTCCGCGGCCTTCATGTTGCGGTAGGCCACCACCTTCCGCCCGCGCTGGAGCCGGTGCGCCTTGGAGAAGGCCCGGACGACCGTGAACGAACCGGTGGTGTCGCTGTCCAGCTCGACCGCCGTGACCTCCCCGGTGAACAGCCGCTCGCGCACCCGCTCCTGCACGGTGACCACGGATATCTTCAGCGGGGTTCCGATGGTGAGACCGGTGGCGGTGAGCAGCTTGTGATCGGCGTCCCGGTACATCAGTACGGCGGTGTCCGGCAGGCCGACGTTCTCGTCGACCACACAGCTCACCAGCTGGGCCGCCCAGGCCGGTGGCAGCTCACCGGGGGCCTCGACGATCGGATCTGCCGCGAAGGAGCGGCCCGGGGCGGTCACCGGCCGCCCTCCGGTGCGTGGTCTTCCAGTCCGGGCACGACCAGCTCTCTGCCGGGGATCAACTGCATCGGGTCGTCGATGTCGTTGGCGTCCGCGATCGTGCGCCACGCGGTGGCATCGCCGTACTCCCGCCAGGCGAGGAGCGGCAGGCTGTCTCCGATGACGACCCGGTGGGTACGACGTGCCTCCCGCGAGCCCGATGTGGGGTTCTGGCCGGGCGGATCGACGCTCGCCTCCTCGATGGACAGGGAGCAGGTGGCGCGCAGCGGCTTCCCGTCGACGTCGAACAGCGTGTACGAGACGGAGAGGCTGGACAGCACACCGTCGAACGAGGTCGTCTTCGACGTGCCCCAGTCGAAGCGCACCCAGGGGCTCGCGGGCGTCTTGCTGGCCAGGCTGCTCGGGGTGGGCGCACACGCCGTCATCAGCTGCTCCACCGCCTTCTCCACCGAGTTGTCATGGGTGGCCGTGGCGTCCAGGAAGACCTCCAGGGACAACGTCCGGGGCCCGCCGCCCACGAATTCGGGCAGCGCGGACTGCCTGGCCATCCGGGACGGCGTGCGCCGCCACTCGGTGCTCTTGCTCAGTGACAGTTTCGCGGGGTTGAACTGCAACGTGAGCCGGGCGAGGGTCCCGCCCGGTTTGGCGCCGACGGACGTCGGCGGTTCCATGATGGTCAGCTGGGCGCGAGCACGGCTCGTACGGACAGCGGGTGACATTGCGTTCCTCCTTCCCGGCCTTCTCCGGAACGTGTGGTGTACCAGGCGAATTGACGATCAATCAGGATGGCTCCAGGCCCTCGTGCGCGATCTCCAGCGTCTCGATCGCCGCCTGGGAACTGGCAGGGTCGAAGGACGGTCCCTGCCAGCGCACCGGCACGATGCCGTGCACCTGCCACCCGATGATGCGGCTGAGGTCAGGACGGAGCGCGACGATCTCGCCGTCCTTTCGCTCCACCCGCTGGATCGTCTCGTTCAGCCACCGCGAGATCTTGAGCGTGTCGGTGGTGACCGGGCGGGTCAGCGTGATGTTGGTCCAGGTGATCCGCCCCGGCAGCTGCCAGGTGAAGCCGTTGTTGCCGCCCTCCGCGTACTGCTCCAACTCCACCTCGGCGCCCAGACCCGAGCAGGTGTGGAAAGCCCCCAGATCACTGCCTCCGATCACGAGCCTGAAGAACACGCTCGTCGCGAAGATGTTGTCCGTCATGTGCTTCTCTTCTTCCCTGCCGTTTCCCAAGTGCCGTGCCGAGCGGGGCCGTTGTCAGCGGCGGCCGTCGTACAGCCGTCCGGTACGCTCCCGCCCTCTGCGCATGTCCACGCGGATCAGCCGGCTCACCGGATCGAGCAGACGACGGGCCAGTTCCTCGATGTCCGCCGCGGTGACGCGGTTCGCGGCCGGAGTGTCCGGGTCGGACGGACCGGCCGGTCCGGTCCTTCCCGGCGGCTGAGGGTGTTTCACCGGGGCCGCCCTCACCGGAACACCGGTGATTCCGGCGTCGGCCGCCGCGCGCTGAAGCGCCTGGGCCGTGGTCCCGGAGCCGCCCGCTCCGGCGGCCGGAACGGGTGCGTTTCGCGGAACCCGTACCGAAAGGCCCGGCGGTCCGGTGAGTGGTGGAGTTCCGCCTCCGGCCGCCGGTCCGGTGGCCGGGGGACCGGCGGATTCCGGCACCACCGGCATCGCCGTCCGCTGAACGGGTACGGGAGATGATCCCGACCGGTCCGGGGCGGGTGGGTGCGGGCGTACGACCGGAACCGGCTGAGCGGCGGGCAGCACGGAGGGGGACGCGCTCGGGGCGGACGGTGCGGAGGGGGACGGTGCCGAGCGTGGCGCCGGGGAAGGCGGTCCGGAGAAGCGGGCGGAGAGTGATCCCGTGGGCCCCTGCCCCGGCGGGTGGGTGTCGAGCGGGGACGGCGACGTTGTCGCGCCGCCGCGTGCCGAGCGCTGCACGAGCCGCAGGAGGGAACCGCCGACCGACGGCCCGCGCCCCCTCCGGCCGGCCCCGGTTCCCGCAACGCGACCGGGATCACCAGCGGCCGTCCGGCCCGAGGGCGCTTCGCTCCGGCCGGGGCCGGGCGCCGGGTTCCCGGGCACGGAGCGCTGGACGGATTCGCCGGGCGCCGGTCCCCCGGGCCGCTGTCCGTCGGGTGCCGGCCCCGGGCCGGTCGTACGGGCCCGGTGCGGCGACGTGGGTTGGCCGGGGCGGGTGTGCGGGTGAGGAACCGTCTGCGGAGGTATCGCGCCCGATGGCTTTCGGTACGCCCCGGTCTGCGGACTTCCGTGCCCCGGCGACGGCACATCGGACCCCGGCCGCCGGCCGTCACGACGCCAGGTGGCCGCCACGACCGGCGGGGCCGCGCCGGCTGTCCTCGGCGCCGAAAATCCCTCGCCGGAGCCGGTGTTCACCTTCAGGGCCCTGCCCGAGAGCAGGGCCCGCGACCGCTGGACGTCGGGCGACCGCTCCTTGGTACCGGCGGCAAGCCCGACCGCGCGACCCCCCTTCGGCTCCGGGGCGATCCTCCGGACCCGTACCGGCGCGGCGGGAGCAGAGAGGGGAGGGGTGGTGACGGGCGCATTCGTACGCGTACCCGTGGTGTCCACCACACGCCGGACAGCCGCGGGTTCCGGTGCGGAGGCGGCGGGCTGCGCAGGCACGGGGGACGAACGCACCGGCATCTCGGAAGGCGTGTTCGGAGGCATCGGCATCGACATCGGTGTGGGCTCGACCGGCGCGGGCGGCGGGGGCGCAGCAAGCTCCCCCCTCGACATCGTGCCCTGCCGTGGGCCGGTGGCTCCCGGCTGCGCCCGACGGCGGTCACCGAGCAGGGGAGCGTCGTTCCGGAGCCTGGCCGTCGGCGGAAGCGAGGGGAGGGGGGCGCCGATCCCACCGCGGGTGCGAGCCTGTGAGCCGGGCCCGTCGGGCCGTGGTGACCGCGGCGGAACAGAGGGGCCCGAAGGCTCCATCGGCTCGTGCCCGCCGAGGCGCTGCACCTGTTCCGGCCCGGACGGCGATACCGGTCCCGGTCCCGGTGCCGGTGCCGACTGGAGCGGCAGGGGAAGCCGGGGCGCCCGGGGTGTCCGGGGCGGTTCCGGGGACCGGGCCTCCGGGGACGGCTGCTGACGCACCGACGGCTTCGTCGTTTCCGGCGAAGGCGTGGTCACGGCGGGGTCCGCCGCGTCCGGTGCCTGCCGCTGAAGAACGGGCATGCCCGCTTCCTGCTGCTCTGCCGGACCGGACGGTACGACCGCGCCCCGCGCCGCCGGACCGGAGGGCACGGCTCCGGTGGGCAGTTCCCGCAGGGGCTTGCCCAGGGCGGGGCGCACCGCACCGTTGGCGGGACGGTCGAAGGCGCGGCCCGGTGAAGGTGCGGCGCCCGGTGGTGCGGCGGGAATCGCCCGGCCGGAGCCGTCCGGCCGGGCGGACGCGGTCTGCCGCACGGCGGAGGTGGTGACGGGAGCGGACGATACGGAGGCTGTGGCCGGCAGGACCCCGGCCATGTGCCGCAGGGCCAGCGCCGGACGCCGGGCAACGATCAAGGGCGGGGCGGTCCGCCGCAGGGGCACGGCGGCGGGCCGGGGCCTCTGTGGCGCAGCCGGTGCCGGCCCGGTGTTCGCGGGATGCTGCGGCGTGGGCGGGGCGGCCGGTCCCGGACCCGCGGCCGCTGCCGTGCCCTGCGCAGGAGCTGCCCCTGCGGTGGCTTCCGGAGCGGCGGCACCGCCCCCGCGAGCCTGCCGCCCCGGCGCCCCGCGCCCGGAAGAGCCGGGGCGCGTCGTAGCGTTCGACCGACGGACGGTCGCGGGGACCGGCTCTCCGCCCGTCGCTGCCTTGCCGGTCGCGTGGCCCGTCGTGGCCGGTGCCGGCTCCGTCGCGGGTTCCGCTTCCCCGTCCGCCCCGGTCCGGGCGGCACGCAGGAGCAGTGGCCCACCGGGAGACGCGGAACGCGCGCCGCCCGGACGGGCGACGCCGTGGATGAGGCCCACCGGTGCGGACGGCAGTACGGCATGGCCGAGTTCGCCGCCGTAGGCGAAGTTCTGCCACGACGCGAGGCCGGCCCTGAACCGCAGTCCGTCGCTCACACCGATCGAGGACCGGGCGACGGTCACCGTCGGCGGCGCAACCTGTCGCCAGCCGCCGTCCCAGCCGCCGTTCGAGTCGCCGTCCCCTTGACCGGTCCGGCCGTCGCCGGCTTCGGTCTCCGGTACCGGACTGTGCCCGGTACCGGGTTCGGCCTCGCCACGGGAGGGCGTGCCGGGCTGCTGCCGGTCCCCTCGGCGGAACCAGTCCCCGAACCCCACGCGATCACCCGCCTTCGTTGACGCGGGTGTTGATCCGCGCTATCTCCCGCACCCACTGCTGACGTTCGCCGTGGGTGAGATCGAGAATGTCCTCACGCTGCCAATGGAAGTGGTAGGCGACGTACGCGATCTCCTCCCGCAACCGGGGAAGCGCGTACGTCACGATTCCCCCAGGCGCCCACCCGAGAGGTCCACCTCGAACGATCCGTGGCACAGCGGACACGTCACCGCGGCGTGCGTATGGCCCTCGCTGTTGATCCGGCGGTAGAAGTCCTGGAGGAACGCCACATCCGTGGCGTACATCCGCTCGACGACCCCGGCGTGCACATCGGTGATGGTGCCGAGCTGGGTGATGACCTGGCTCAGCAGCACCACGCTCAGGTACGCCGGGTTCTCCTTCACCCGCAGGTCGATCTGCGGGCGCAGTTCGTCCCGTGCCGTCGCGAGCCGCATCGAGCCGTGCCGGTGCACCTGGCCCTCGTCGTCGACGTACCCGCGCGGGAGCTCGAAATCGAACTCCGTACGCAGCCGCCCACCGTCCTGCTCCCGGTCCCGGTCCCGCTCCCGGTCCGGAGATGGCGCGGGAGCCTCCTCGCGTGCGGCGGGCGGGGCGGGCGCGAGGCTGTCGAGGACTTCGTCGAGTCCGCCCGACGTAACGGTCCTGCGCCTCATTCGACCACGATCTCCTCGAAGGTGATGGTCACCGTCTCGGTGGCGGCGCTGGACTCGCCGGCCTTCAGCGAGGGGCCCTCCCACTTGCTGGCCCACCCCTGCATCAGCTGGATGCGCCGGACCGTCTCACCTTTCGAGTCCTTGATCTCGATGGTCAGGTTCTGCCGCGCGGTGTCGACAGCCCCGTTGTTGAGCGTCTCCTTGATCCAGCTGGTGAACTCGCTGCTCTTGTCGAGTCCGCGGGTGATCGTCACCTCGCCCGCCTGGCGTGCGCCGGGCTGCTTGCGGATGATCTGCTTGCCCTCGGCGGTCACTTGACGGACCTCGACGACTTCTTCCTCGACGGTCATACCGCTGATCTCTTGGATCGACTCGACGAGATAGCCGCCGAGCTGCACGCCGAAGACGTGGGTGGAAAGAGCGTCGCCCTCTGCCATGACTCTGTGTCACCTGTTCCGTTTGCGGACCCTGCCGGGTCACTCGTTGACGAGGCTGGTGCTGTCGGAGAACTGCGCGAGGCGGAAGACCACGAACTCCGCAGGTTTCACCGGAGCAACGCCGATCTCGCACACGACCTGGCCGAGGTCGATCGACTCCTGCGGATTGTTGTCGCGGTCGCACTTGACGTAGAACGCCTCCTCGGCCGTGCGGCCGAAGAGAGCGCCCCGGCGCCACTCCTCGGTGAGGAAGGCGGTGACGTTGCGCCGGATGCTGGACCACAGGCGGTCGTCGTTCGGCTCGAACACCACCCACTGGGTGCCCAGGAGGATCGACTCCTCCAGGTAGTTGAAGAGGCGGCGCACATTGAGGTAGCGCCAGGCCGGGTCGGACGAGAGCGTGCGCGCGCCCCAGATCCGGATGCCGCGCCCGGGGAAGGCGCGCACGCAGTTGACGCCGATCGGGTTGAGCAGGTCCTGCTCGCCCTTGCTGAGACGGAGCTCCAGGTCCAGCGCACCGCGGATGACCTCGTTGGCGGGGGCCTTGTGCACACCGCGCTCCCCGTCGCTGCGCGCCCAGACACCGGCGACGTGACCGCTCGGCGGCACCATGGAGTTGCGGCCGGTCGCCGGGTCGAAGACCTTGAGCCACGGGTAGTACACGGTCGCGTAGCGCGAGTCGTAGGCGGCGTCGTCATTGCGCCAGGTACGGACTCGCTGGGCGTTCATGCCCGGCGGAGTGTCCAGGACGGCAACCCGGTCGCCCATCTGCTCGCAGTGCGAAATCACCGCCAGCTGTACGGCTTTGACGCCCTCGGCATCGATGTCCCCGCGCTGGTAGGCGCTCATCAGGTCCGGAACGGCGACCATGGTGATCTCGTCGATCGCTTCGAGGCCCGCGAATCCCGTGCGGGCCGCGGCGTCGCCGACGTACTCGGCAGGATCGATCCGCGCGACACCGCTTCCCGGAGCGGCAGCAACGGGTGACAGGGAGAAGCTCTGATTCTCCGGACGGCTCTGGGCCGCGCCGGGCTGCTCGGTGACCTCGATGAGCTTGGACTGGCGGGCCTGGGTGACCAGATAGCCCTTGACGTTCTTGCGGGTGGAGACGTCGTGGGTCTCCACCACCTTGCCGGCCTGCCGCACCAGCAGCCGGAACCGGTCCTCCGGAGGGTTCTCGCCCTCGGCGTCGGCGACCTCGACGGAGAAGTCTCCATGCGTGCCGGTCCGTGGGGAGACCAGGAACCCACCGATGGCGACGGACGGCACCGCCTCGGGCGCGGATCCCGGTGCCGAGTCCTGCGCGGGGCCGCCGATGCGCACGATGTAGGCGGCGCCGCCGCCGTTGGCGAAGTAGCCGTAGACCGCGAGCGCCAGGTACGTGTCGGCGGTGAAGGTGCCGAAGGTCTGGACGTACTGGTCCCAGTTCGTCACCAGCGTCGGCCGGTGGAAGGGACCGGCCTCCGCGAAACCGACGAAGGCTGCGACCGCGGTGCCGACTCCCTCGATGGGCCGTGCTCCGGACTGCACCTCCTCCACGTATACACCGGGGGTGAGGTACGACGGCATGCTCGCTCCTTCGGGTGGCCATTCGTTCGCCGCTCAGTCTTGCCCGGCGACCGCGGCGGACAGTAGGCCTCAAAGTCCTGGACACGGGGCAGGCCCACTGCCTTCCCAGGCACCCCGGCGACAGGAAATGCTTCCCCGTGCGGACCGTTCGCGGCTGTTGTCGCGTTCTCCGGCTCGACGCATTCCCCGGCTCGGGCGTGCGATGGCAAGGTGGACCCCGGATTTCCGAAAGGTGTCCACCGGTCTGGTGATGGGGGATTCGCCACACATATGGATGTGTGGATTCCGTGCATGCGGGCGGGTGTGATCTCCTCGCCCGCGAATGCCGGAAAGGGCCGCGACTGTCCGTGGCGGCCGGGGAATCGGCGCCGGGGCGATGAGTATCAGCCAGAATGCGCCGCGCCGGGTCGGCTGTCCGGCCGGGTTCTTGCGGCCGGAACAAGCCCATGACTTCGCAGGCCGGCCCTCCTCGCGGTCCGCCTCGGAGGCGGCGGGAGCGGTTCGGGGCGGGTCCGGTCGTATCCGGGTGACCGGATGTTCTTCACCCGCTGCCGGTTCCGCGGGGATTTTTGAGATCCGGTTCTTTGCTGTGTGCAAGGGAAGGGATCCGCCAGTGACCGGCGAGCCGGGTTTCCCCCGGTCGGGATTTCTGTTGTTCTCATCCCTCGCGACGGAAAGGGGAAGGTCCGGCACTGTTGTTTCTACGGTGCGAGATCGCTCAGTGTGCCGCTGACGTTGAGCACCTGATGGCATCCGGAAGCCTGAGTTCCGGTAGCTGGAGTGCCAGGTTTGGCGCAGGTCACGGAAGCGGTGACGGTGGCGTTCTCCGGAATCTGGATGGGGGTGACCCAGTGGTAGTCCTGATTGCGAAAGGTCTCCAGAGCGATGGTGGTGATCTTCCGGTTCCCGAAGGAGATGGTCAGTACTCCTTCGTCGCCCTGGAAGTTCGCCACCACCATGTCCGTGATGCGGAACATCTTCCCCTCCGGAACCCGGTACTTCCCCTCCTTCTCGCCCCCGGACCTGGTCTGCACATCGATCGTCGCCGAGCTCTGCTGGGTGTTCCCGGTGTCCGTACCCGGTTTCGAGCCGGGGCCGCCGGGCGAGGTCGGTTTGCCCGGACGGGCCCCCTTTCCCTGGTCTCGCCCCTGACCGCCCGTCGGGTCGTCCGAGCCGCCCTCGGCTGCCTCTCTCTGTTGCTCTTTGCGGGCCGTCTCCTTCTGTGCGGCCTGCGCCGCTTGCTTCGCGGTGCTCCGCACCGCGGGCCGGACCAGTGCGAACCAGGCGACCAGCAGCGCGAGCAGCGCGGCCAGGACCATCAGCAACCACTTGGGCAGTATCGGCAGTTGCGTGAACTCGCCCTGCAGCGCCTCGGGCCGGCCGGGCTGCGCGCTGTCGGTGTCCCGTTCAGCGCCTTCGGCGGCCTCGACCTCGAACGGCCAGGTGATCGGCTTGCCGAACCAGACCGGCTTCCGGATCCGTACCCGCAGGCGTGCCTCGGCGGACTCGCCCGGCTCCAGGCTCCGTCGGTCCGGAGCGAAGGACAGACGGAGCTCCTCTCCGGCCTGCTTTCCGGTGAGGCCGACATCGGCCGGGGTGTTCCCCCTGTTCTGCACCGAGGTCCGGAACCGGGCGCCCAGCCAGCCGCGGCGTCGGTGCGGGTCCAGCTCGGCCCGGAGTTCGTGAAAGGGCTCCACGACCACCGTGGCCTCCGGGACAGCCACCGACTCGGGGCGCTCCGTGGGCAGCACGCGGACCCCCAGGGGCGTCTCGCCGGCACGGACCTCGTGGGACCGGGGCGGCGCGAGCCGCACGGTCACCACCTCGGAGGTGCCCGGATAGAGGGAGACGCGCGTCGGCTCCACGGTGCTCCACGCGGCGCAGTCGCCGACCACTTCGAGCGTGTAGGCCTCGACGATGTCGCCGTCGTTGCGCACGGTCAGGGATGTCGTCGCTTCAGCGCCGGGCGACACCGTCACCGTGGACATTTCGAGTTCGGCAGATGTGGTCACGATGTGACGTTAAGCCGCCCCCGCGGTTCGGCAGCAGAGACGCGAGGGCAACGAGCGGGCAGGGCTGATGCCCCGACGGCACAGCGGCACGGTGTCCCCGAGCCCCCTCCCCGGGCCCGATCCCCATGCCGGAAGCCGGTGCGGTCGAGAGTGGCAACAGGCATATCGGACAGAAGTACCTGAGGAAGACGAGCACGGAACGATGATGACGACAGACATGAAGAACACAGCAGCGGAACGCGGCCAGTACCGTCGGCCCGCTCCATCGGAGCGCTCCGCCGAGGGCAGCGCCAAGGAGGCCCCCGGGGGCAGGATCTCCGTGGCGGTGTACGCGGAGGACCTGATCCTGCGGACCGGCGTGGTGCACCAGTTGCGCCAGCGGCCCGAGATGGACCTGATAGCGGAGTCCGAGGCCGACCTGGCCCAAGTCTCCTTAGTAGTCGTGGACATGGTGGACGAGCGCACCGTCCAGCTCCTGCACCGTCTGCAGCGCAACACCGCGACCCGCACCGGACTGGTGGTCGGCTTCTTCGAATCGGGCGCGCTCCAGACCATGATCGAGTGCGGCGTGGCCGCCGTGCTGAGGCGCGGGGAGGCCGACCAGGACAGTCTTGTCCACATGGTGAAGGCAATGGCGAACGGTGAAGGCGTGCTGCCGGGCGACCTGCTCGGAAAGCTCCTCGACCATGTCAGCAGCCTCCAACGCACGGTCCTCGACCCCCGGGGACTCTCGCTCTCCACCCTCACGACGCGGGAGGCGGAGATGATCAGGCTGGTGTCGGAGGGCTTCGGTACCGCGGAGATCGCGCAGAAGACCTCGTACTCCGAACGCACCGTCAAGAATGTGCTGCACGAGGTGGCGACACGGCTCGAACTGCGCAACCGGGCCCACGCCGTCGGCTACGCGATGAGGCACGGACTCATCTGAGTCCTGCGACAGCCTCCCGCGCGGGCGACCTGAGGACTCCCCGCGCGGGAGTGCGCGGGTGCTGCGGGAAGAGACCGGGGGAGGGCCGCCGCAAAGGGCAGCGGCCCCTTCCCTCGCTCCGGGTACTTCGGGCCTGTCCCAGGAGCCGTGCGAGCGCAATGCTTGAGGTGGAGAGTCATCAACCAGACTGTGAGGTGGGCCGTGACCGGCACTGCTGGCTCGGCGAGGCATACCCGGCTGGGCCGGCTGGCGGGCGACGCGGTGCTGTTGGCGCCGCTGCCGGCGGTGGGCTCCGTGTCCGCCCCGTCCCCTACGACCTCGGTGCCCACGCCGCCCCGGCCTCCGGCCCCACGGCCTCCCGAACCCGAGGCGGGGTCCGGCGTCGTGGTGCGGGCACAGCCCAGCCCCGGCTTCGTCGGCGGCCGGGTGGTGGTCACGTACAGCGGCACCAACGTCCCGCCGGACGAGGTGGGGCGCCGGTGATCCACGAAGTCGACGAGGGGCTGCGGCTGTTGCTGATCGACGCCGGCCTCCAGGACAGCGGCGTCGACCTGGTCTTCGACGCACCGACGAAGGACTGGTCCGCCCGGCGCAACGCCCCCACGGTCAGCGTCTTTCTCCACGGCATCCGTGAGGATGCGGCCCGGCGCCGCACGGGCACGGCCGAGGAGCACGACGAGCACGGAGTGATCGTCGGCCGGCGGACCCCGCCGCGCTGGTTCGAGCTGACCTATCTGGTGACCGCCTGGACCAATCGTCCACAGGACGAACATCGCCTGCTCTCCGAGGTGTTGCGCTGCCTCGTGCGGTCGGACGTCCTGCCCGCCCGTATGCACACCGGCAGCCTCGCCGAGCTCGGGCTGACCGTGGAGATCGAGGCGGCGGGTCCGGGCACGGGCCGGCCGTCCTCCCTGGACGTGTGGTCCGCGCTCGGTGGTGAACTCAAGGCCGCGATCGACCTGCGTGTATGGGCACCGCTGGCCGGTGAATGGACTTCCGCCGGACCGCCGGTCACCGAAGGGCTGGTGGTGAAGGCCGCGCCCGCAGCGGACGGCGACGAGGCGGGACCGGGACGCCGGTTGCGCTACGACGGGGCGTCCGACCCCGGCGAGCAGGGCTTCGCCGCGGAACGTGAACGGCAGTTGCCGCCCGGACGGCGCAGGCGCGGGAGCGCGGCTCGGTGACCATGACAGAAGGCACCCGTGCCGTCCGTGAACTGCCCGGAACCCCGACGGCGGCGGTCGAGGACCTCTGGGAGCGGTTGATCCACGTCGAACAGCGGGTCAGGCACGCCGTGGCGGTCCGGCGGGCCGCCGACCCCGAACCGGACGATCCATACCGGGGGCAGTACCTCACCCCCGAGGCCGCCGAACGGATCGTGGCCTCGCGCGACGCGTTCGCTCCCGTGCCGGCGTACGGCTCCGAGCCTTCGCCCGACTCTCCGCCCGGGAGCCGGATCCGCCGGCTCGCCGAGAACTTCGGCCTGGTCCCACTGGACGTCGATCTGCTGCTGGTCGCGATGGCGCCGGACATCGACAGCCGATTCGAGCGGCTCTACGGCTATCTCAATGACGACCTCAACCGTCGAAGGCCGGCCATCGGTCTGGCACTTGAACTCTGCGGGCTGCCCGCCGCGAGCTCCGGACGCTTCCGGTTCTCGCCGTCCGCCCCGCTGATCGCGGGCGGGCTGCTGGAGGTCCTGGAGGCCGACCGCCCGCTGCTCTCGCGGGTGCTGCGAGTTCCGGACCGGATCACCGCGTATCTGCTCGGTGACGACGAGACCGACGGGAGGCTGCACGGCCTCGTCCGGGTGTGCGGCCCGGAGGAGGAGCCGGACACGGGACCGGAGGCCCTGCGGGTCGCGGCGGCATCGGGGACGGGCAGCGGTCTGGTGCATCTGCTCGACCGGGGAGGCGACCCCGGCAGACTGGCGGTCGAGGCGCTCCTCGCTGCAGGGCGCCGTCCGCTGGTGGTCGACATCGCGGCATTCGCCGCTGCTCCCGAACCGGCGGTCCTCGTACGGACCCTGGCGGCCGAGGTCCGGCTGAGTTGCGGCGGTGTCGTCCTCGGGCCGCTCGAAGCGCTGGCCCCTGAGCGGCCCGAGGGAGCCCGGCTGCTCAGCGGCCTGTGCGCGGCGGTCAGCGGCGCTCCACTGATCGTGTACGGGAAGAAGAACTGGGACCCCCTGTGGACCAGGGACAGCCCGGTTCCGGTTCACGTCCTGCCCCCCGGCCCCGCGGGCGTGGCGCGGCAGTGGCGTCGGGCGCTCGCCCAGGCCGGCACCCCGGTCGGATCGCCCGCCGGGAACGTGCCGGCCGACGCGCGAGTCATAGAGGCCACCACCGCCTACCGGCTCGACTCCGAGCAGGTGCGCAAGGCCGCAGCCGTGGCCTCCCGGCTGGCCGTTCTGGAGGAGCGTCCGGTGGACGTGCGGGATCTGCGCACGGCGGTACGGGCACAGAACGGTGCGGGGCTCGAACGGCTCGCCCGTCGCATCGAGCCCGCGGTCGGCTGGGACGACCTCGTGCTGCCTTCCGAAACCCGCCGTCAGCTGTCCGAACTCGCCCTGCGCGCACGCCATCGCGGACAGGTGCTCGGCGAGTGGCGAATGCGGCCGGGGGGCGGCCGGGGGCGGGGGGTCATCGCGTTGTTCGCCGGTGAGTCCGGCACCGGAAAGACTATGTCCGCCGAGGTGGTGGCGTCGGAGCTCGGCATGGAACTCTACGTCGTGGATCTGTCCATCGTGGTGGACAAGTACATCGGTGAGACCGAGAAGAATCTCGAAAGAATCTTCGTCGAGGCTTCCGATGTCAACGGCATCCTGCTCTTCGACGAGGCGGACGCCATCTTCGGGAAGCGTTCACAGGTCAAGGACGCGCACGACCGCAATGCCAACGTGGAGTCGGCCTATCTGTTGCAACGGATCGAGTCCTTCGACGGGATCGCGGTACTCACCACCAACCTGCGGGCCAATCTCGACGAGGCTTTCACCCGTCGCCTCGACGTGATCGCGGAGTTCCCCATGCCGGACGCCCAGCAGCGACTGGCCCTGTGGGAGCGCTGCCTCGGGTCGGGGATCCCGCGCGACACGGACCTCGACCTGGAATTCTGCGCGCGACGCTTCGAACTGGCGGGAGGATCGATCCGTGCCTGCGCGGTGACCGCCGCCTATCAGGCGGCGGAATCGGGCGGACCGCTCGGTACGGAGCAGATTGTCTCGGCCGTGCTCCAGGAGTACCGCAAACTCGGCCGGCTGGTCATGGAGAGCGAGTTCGGCCCCTGGCTGGACCGCGTGCAGGTACGCGGCGGGGGGTAGGCCCTCCGGAAAGCCGGACCGTATCTCTCCGGCAGGCCATGGGCCGGGGGCGACAGTGCGCGTCCCGGTGGGCGGGAGACGCCTCCCTCCGGGGCGAGGGCCTTGCCCTGTGCGCCGTGCCATCGATTCCTCCTGCCGTTTGCCAGGCCGCTCCGGCCGGATGTCGAGGGTCTGTCCGAGAGGCCGCGCCATCCCGGCAGCGTGCGCACTGCCCGCGGCTCGCCACCGCGGGGCTCTCGTCTGCATCGACGGCGAACTGCCCGACGGCTTGTCACCGAGGGCGAACATGACGACGGCCCGGTCGACGTGGCCGTCGTCACGGAGTTCGCCGCCAAGGGGGATCTGGCTGCTGTATGAGTGGTGCTGACGACGCTTCAACACCACACCCGTGGCAGTCAGTTCACGGTCCTGCGCATACGTTGCGGAGTCACTGGTCAACTTGTGGTGCCCTCACTGCCCGCCGGGCGTCGAGAGTTTCGTCATCATTCCCGTGACACCGGACCATCGAGCGCCGGGCCGGTCGACCTCCGCGCCATCCGGGACCAGCGAAGCCCAGGCACGTCGCTCCGATAATATGATCGAACTCACGACGAGTGCCCTGATTGCCCGTCCTTCGCCGGGAAACCATGCCATCTGGCACGAAGAGTGAACCATCCACCTGACCTCTAACAAATCGGCCAGACAATTGATACCTAGAGCATCGCGGGCGTTTTCGCGAATAAACTGCAGAATTCCGTTCGCCGCGTGGCGTCAGCCGAGGGTGATGCTGTGGGCCACGGCGGGTGTGGTGACCCTCGGATTCCTCGTCGCGCTGGAGATCGCCGCGCGCCACTACGGCGTGCCGGGGCCGATCACCAACCAGGCGCGAGAGGTGATATTCACCCCCAAATCAGGGCCGCTCTTGTACGCCAGTATGGCGTTGACGATGGTGGTGCTCACCTGGCGGCAACGGTTCATCGCGGCTGGTGTCGCGATCGGCATCGACGTCGTCTTCGTGCTCGTGCGGTGGGCGCTGGACGTCAAGACGACCGAGGGCCACTTCTTCGGCAACGGCGCGTTGTGGGTGATTTTGGGTTGTGCGGTCATCGCTGTCACGCGCCGCACCGGCCGGGAACGCCTCCTGCTGCTGAAGGGCGTCGGGCTGGGCCTGCTGCTGGTGGCCGGCCGCAAGACCGGCGATACCTGGCTGCTCATCACGTCGAAGACCCGTCCGACGGTGCTCGACCAGTACGTGGCAACCGCCGATCAGGCGCTGGGCAACCCGTCGTGGCTGGTAGGCCGGATCGTCGAGGCCACCGGCTCGATCGGCGACCATGTTCTCGACTACGTCTACGTTCAGCTTGCGGTGGCCGCGGTCGTCGTCGCGTTCTACCAGCTGCGCAACGTGGCGGTCGAGCGTCGCTTCCCGGGCCACCACCTGGTGCGCACCTTTCTGGTCATCGGCCTGCTCGGGCCGGGCATCTACATGATCTTCCCGGTGGTCGGGCCGATCTTCGCCTACGGTGCCGACGGCGGGCACTGGGCGGTGGCCGACCTGTGGCCGGACACGCCGCCGCCCATCGGTACCCCGCACCACATGCCATTCAACAAGATCACCCCACGCAACTGCATGCCCAGCCTGCACACGGCATGGGCTACCGTGATCTTCATCCACTCCCGCAAGGGCCCACGGATTCTGCGTTTCGCAGGCGCCTTCTGGCTGATCGCCACGCTCGGCGCAACGCTGGGATTCGGTTACCACTACGGCGCGGACATCATCGCCGGCGTGGTGTTCGCGGTCACGATCGAGGCAGCGCTGCGCTCGCTCGACCGTGGCTGGGACCGATCGGGAATCCAGCTGGTCGCCTACGGTGTCACGGTCTTCGCTGCGCTCCTGGTGTCCTATCGCTTTCTGTCGATGGAGATGGCCGAGTATCCGTGGGTGTTCGGGCCACTTCTCATTCTGGCGACGAGTTCTGTGGTGTACGGCTACGTGCGGACCACCAGAATGTGGGATCTGAAGGCCGCACCAGTACAGCAACCGGAACCGCAACCCGAATTCGTCTGAGTCACGCTGCATCAGGCTGTGGGCGGAGAGCCTGCCGGGTGGCGCGTGCGGGCCTTCACGGTGCCGTGGGTGGAGCAGCTTGCCATCCCCTGACGAGGCGGCGGGAGCAGGGCGGCGCCGCGCGGGCCGAAGCCCGGCAACTCTTGCCGAAACGGGAGGACTTCGGCCCGCCGCGCCCCGAGCGTCCGCCCCTTCGGCGAAGGCCGCCAGGCACGACCGAAGGCGCAGGCCGGCGTCGCCGCTCTCCGCCCGCAACCGTTCGCATTCGGCCCGCACCGCCCTCATCGGTTCACGAGGCCGCCCACCTCACCACCGACAGCCTGATCAGCGGTAGTTTCACAGCTTTTGAGCTCTCTGTCTCCACGGCATCCAGGTCGCACCGGCATCCGGACAGCCGTTCTGCGGGCAGGAAGTCGGCGGCGGCCTCCTCGTCAAGCACGTGGACATGGGTGCAACGCCATCGCCGCTCGGCTGCCCCGCCACCGGTGAACTCGTCGGCGGCCGGCCTGTGGCCGCTCTGCCCAGCAGGCATGACGGCCCACACCAGGGACAGCCCTCAGTCGGGCATGTGGTAGACGGCGAGAGCTGCCGTGTCGTCGTGGAGGCGGTTGTTGCTGTAGACGAGGAGATCGTGGTGGAGGCGGTCGAGGAGTTCCCGGGGCGGGAGGGGTCCCCAGGAGAGGACACGCTGGGGGAGGGGATAGAAGGCCCCAGCGGAGTCGCGTGCCTCGGTGACGCCGTCGGTGTAGAGCAGCAACTGGTCGCCCGGGCGGAAGGGGTACTCGTCGATCTGGTAGGCCTGCGTGAGGAGCATGCCGAGGTTGAGCGGCGGTGCGGGGTCGGCCGTCTCCAGCTCGGTGACTCCGTCGGGGCGGATGAGCAGGGGCGGGGGATGGCCGCAGTTGACGATGCGGACCAGGTGACGGTGGGGGATCTCCGCGAAGACGGCAGTGACGAAGCGTTCGCCCATGTCGCTTCCGGCAAGGCGGGCGGACCTGCGGTTCATGCTGGTCTCCACCCGGCGGGCAACGGCGGCGAGGTCGGGTTCGTCGTGGGCGGCCTCGCGAAAGGCACCGAGAAGGGTGGCGGCCGTCTCCACGGCAAGGAGACCCTTTCCGCGGACATCGCCGATGACGAGGCGGAGTCCGTACGTGGTGGGGACGGCCTCGTACAGGTCGCCGCCGATGCGTGCTTCCGCGGCGGCGGACAGGTAGAGGGCTTCCACCTGAATGGGGCCGACGCGATGAGGGACCGGGCCGAGCAGGACACGCTGCGCGATCTCGGCCACGAAGCGCACGGTGGCGAGGGTGCGTTCCCGGCGCACGCGGTGGGCGGCCAGAATCGTTCCGAGAATGCCGACCAGGGCGGTGCACACGTAGGCGGTGACGTAGTGACGCTCCCACACGTAGCTCACCGGGCGGCCCGCGCAGCACGGGGTGCCGGCCAGGATCCCTTCGAAGACGATCGTGAACGCGGTGATGGCACCGACGGCAACGGGGCCGTAGGCGAAGGCTGTGATCACCGGGAGGGCGATGAGCAGGAAGCTCACGGGCCACTGCACGGGCGTGAGGGGTTCGAGCACCAGGATGCCCGCGATGTAGAAGACGGGCAGCCAGCGCATCCATGCGGGCGCGGCGGGCACCTGCGGGCCCCCGCTGCCGGGCTGCTCCGTCCAGTGGCCCGCCGCCCCGGGGCGGCCCGGCCACCTCACTGCTCCCCCCGGCGGGGAGCGAGCGCGGACACTGCCCCGACGGAGCGCTGAGCCACCGCGTGGCCCGCGCGCGGGCGGCGCTCCTGGCGGGTCCCCTGACACAGCCTGTACACGCGGAACTCCTGACACAAGACGTGGTCAAAACGTCCATCCTGCTGCGCCGCAAGGCCTCGGGCCGGTCATTGCTCCAGCCCATGGCATGTCAGGGGCCGGCACCCGTCCCCCCACACCGCGACGGCGCCCAGGACCCCGAACCGCGCCGCCATCCCCACCCCCTCATGGCCACCTCACTCCGCTCACCCCCCGCTGACCACCGGGTACAGCCCGATTCCAGACTTCCCGAAGGTTTCCCGAAGACCGCTCCGGCACAGTGAGAACACAACACCCGCACGAATCCCAACAGCTCCGCAACGGGCCGAGCCCGGTGAGCCGTTGGGTGAACGCCGGGGGCTGGGTGCGGGGCGGCGATGCGCTCGCCGGCTTCGTGCAGAAATCAACAAGTGCCGTGCAGGGACAGTCGAGGACTGGACCACGAACGGCACGGCATCCGTCAAGCAGGGAACAACGGAAGGAGTCACAGATGACCAAGGTCGTGCAGGCGATCGCCGATCGCCTGGTGGAGCGGCTGGTGCCCGGGGCGACGGCTCACGCGGTCACGTGCAAGCGGGTCGGCTCGAAGTGCATCAACGGCAGCTGCGCCGGCCAGAGCAAGTACACCCAGTACCGGGTGAACTGCTCCGACGGTAGCTACTACTACGAATTCGGCCACTGCGGCTGCTGAGTATTCGGTTTTCGCCGGAGCAGTGAGAGGGGCGCCGGTGGTCTCCCCGGCACGGGTCCACCGGCGCCCCTGATCTTCGTGAATCTTCGTACTCCACCAGCACGACGGGAGGGTGACCCTCGACATGGAGCTTGCCGCAATGACCTGCCGGGTCCTGCTCATGGTCGTCTTTACGGTCGCCGTGGTGAGCAAACTCCGCGGTACGGATTCCTTCGGGGCGTTCGTGCGCTCCGTCCAGGGGTTCGCCGTGCTGTCCCCGCGTCGGGGACGCGCCGTTGCCCGCCTGGTGACCGGGGCGGAGACGGCGGCGATCGTCCTGCTGTTGCTGCCGGGGCCGGTGGCGATCGCGGGGTTCGCGCTGATGGGGTGCATGCTCGGGGCGTTCACCCTCGCTATCGGGGCGTCGCTCCGTCGCGGTGTGCGAGTGCCGTGCCGGTGTTTCGGGGCTTCCACGAGCGGCGCCGGCCCCCTGCAACTCATCCGCAACGGCTTCCTGATCGCCGTGGCGGTGACCGGTGCCGTCGGGACGTTCCACGGCCTGCCGGAAGCACCGGGCGGCCTGGCGGTGGCCGTCGGCACCGGCCTCGTCCTGGGTGTCGTGGTGACCGTCCTCGACGACATCTCCGAGTCGCTGCGCGGCGCCTTTCCTGTCGCCGTACGGAAAAAACAGAGGTGATCATGTCGTATCTCATCGCGGCCGTCGTACTCGTCGGCGTGCTGTGCCTGCTCGACCTCCTACTGACTGCGGTGCTGATCAGAAGGCTGCGCGCGCAGCAGGCCCCGCGCGCGTTCGCAGACGGGTTCACCGACGACGGGATTCTTCCCCCGGGTTCGATCGTCGGGCCCTTCGAGACCCGGACCGTCGACGGCCGCCCTCTGCGAAACCGCGATCTCGGCACCGGGACCATCGTGGTGTTTCTGTCTCCCGGTTGTCCTCCGTGCCACGCGCAGTTGCCACGGGTGGTGTCTGCGCTGGGGGCGGCTCCTGCGAACGCGGCCGTCGCCGTCGTCGCGGGCGGGACGGACGGGGACGCGGATACCGAACAGATGCTCAAGGAGCTGGGGCCGGTCACCAGGGTCGTGCATGAATCCATCGCGGGACCCGTGACCGAGGCGTTCGCGGCCCGCGCCTTCCCCGTCATGTGCCGGGTCCGCGCCGTCGGCGGCGAACTCGTGGTGGAGGCGGTGGGAGAGCACCTCCTGCCGGCCCCCGCCCCCTCGGCCCTGTGAGGACGGCACAGGCGCCGTCGGGGCTGCGGCGGCTGGCTGACGTCTTCCGCGCGGCGACGGGGCTTGCCTTCAGGGCGGCGCCCTGGCATCTCGTGGCGCTCACGCTCCTCACCGCCCTCGGAGCGGTGCTGCCCATCGCCTCCGCGTGGACGGTACGGGCGGTGCTGGACCGGTTGGCCGCCGGCAGCGGGCTCGACGCGCTCCTCATGCCGGCCGGGCTGCTTGCCGCGACGGGAGTCGCAGCCACCGCGGTGTTGCACATCGTCCAGTACGTCCAGGCCCAGATGCAGCGTGCGGCCGGGCTGTGCGCCCAGGACTCCCTGTACCGGGCGGTGGACGCCCTGACCGGCCTGAGTAAATTCGAGGACCCGCGGTTCCTGGACCGGCTGGGACTGGCCCGGCAGGCCGGGGGCATCATGCCGACGCAGGCAGTCAACAGCGCGCTGGGGGTCCTGCGAGGGACGCTCACCATCGGCGGGTTCCTCGGCTCGCTGATCGTGCTGAGCCCACTGCTGGCCACCGTTGTGCTTCTTGCCGGTGTGCCGGTACTGCTCGGCGAACTGGTGATGAGCCGTAGGCGGGCGGCGATGTTCTGGGACATCGGCCCCGCGGAACGCCGGGAGCTGTTCTACCTCCAGCTGCTGACCAGCACACAGGCCGCGAAGGAGATCCGGCTGTTGGGCATCGGCGGTTTCCTGCGCGGGCGGATGCTCGCCGAACGCCGTAGGGCAAACGCGGCCAAGCAGGCGGTGGACCGCCAGGAGCTCGTGATCCAGTTCGGCCTCGGGGTGCTCGCGGCGGTGGTCGCCGGGCTGGGGCTGTTGTGGGCGGTCCGGGCCGCGGAGCAGGGCCACATCAGCCTCGGAGGCGTCTCCCTGCTGGTGACCGCGCTGCCCGCCGTGCAGGCGGCACTCGCCGCACTGGCCAACGAGATCGCCAACGGGCATCAGGCGCTCCTGCTTTTCGATCACTACGTCGCGATCCGGGAAGCGAAGGACGACTTGCCGGTCAGCACCCGCCCCCAGCCGGTGCCCCGCCTCCGCAAAGGCATCGAACTGCGTGACGTCTGGTTCCGTTACACCCCGGAACACCCCTGGGTGCTGCGCGGGGTGAATCTCACGATCCCTGCGGGCAGCTCCGTCGGCCTGGTGGGACTCAACGGAGCGGGAAAGACAACGCTGGTCAAGCTCCTGTGCCGGCTGTACGACCCGGACCGCGGTCAGGTCCTGTGGGACGGGACCGACCTGCGGGCGTTCCACCCCGCCGAGGTGCGCAGGCGCATCGGGGCCACCTTCCAGGACTACATGGAGTACGACCTGACCGCCGGCGAGAACATCGGGCTCGGCGACCTGGACCGGATGACGGAGCAAGACGGCATCGAACGCGCCGCGCGCCTGTCGGGGATGCACGACGCCATCACCGGCCTGCCCGACGGCTACCGCACCATGCTGAGCCGGACCTTCTTCTCCGAGGAGGACAAGGACGACCCGGGCACCGGTGTCGTCCTGTCCGGCGGGCAGTGGCAGCGCCTCGCCCTGGCCCGGTCGTTCCTCCGCGACGACGCCGACCTCCTGATCCTCGACGAGCCCAGTTCCGGGCTCGACGCCGAGGCCGAGCACGAGATCCATCTGCGGCTGCGCGACCATCGGGCAGGCCGTACCAGTCTGCTGATCTCGCACCGGCTCGGCGCCCTCCGGGACGCCGACCTCCTCGTGGTGCTGGAAAGCGGCCGGATCATCGAACAGGGCACTCACGATCAGCTGATGCGGGCCGACCGGGCCTACGCCCGGCTGTTCGCGATGCAGGCCTGCGGCTACCGGTCCGGAACACCGGTGACCGCCCTCGACACCTGAGGAGGTGCTCCCATGCGGCCATCCGGCCTGCGGCTGTTCCCGTTCGCCGTCGTCGCGGTCGGGACGCCCCTGCTGGGCGTACTGCTGGCACGGCGCCGCTTCGCGGTGATCACTGTCGCCGGTGCCAGCATGGAACCGGCCTATCGAAGCGGCGACCGGGTGCTGGTCCGACGGCTCGGCCGGCGCGGGCGCAGCGGCATCGGGAGGGGAGGGGTCGTCGTCGCAACCTGGCGACCGCCCTCCGGTGACCCGCCGGGGGAGCCCGCGGAGACGCGCGGCGGGCCTCGCCGGCCGACCGGCGAGCCACTCGGTGCCCGAGGCTGGATGATCAAGCGCGTCGTGGCAGGCCCTGGTGACCCGGTTCCCGAAGACCTGGGACCCGCCCTCATCGCTGAGGCCGGTAAGCCCGTGCCGCGGGACCGGTTCGTGGTCATGGGCGACAACGCCGCTCACAGCCACGACTCCCGGCACACCGGCTACGTCGCGGCGCGCGACATCCTCGGAGTGGTAGTCCGCAGGCTCGAACGCCGCCGGCGAGGCGGGCAGGCCGGCACGTGTGGGAGCACACTCCCTCCAAGCTCCCGCAGGCAGTAGCCCGGTTCCGGTTCGGTTGCGCTATTCAGCCTCATTTGACATTAGCTCGCCTTATGGAAGATAAAGAAGGTCCTTTGGGTTAAAGCTCACGCAACGTAACGTTCGAGGCGTGACGGCCCACGCACGTCTACGTGAATGAGTCATGCCGTGTCCCACGCCGCCGTAGTACCCGACCAGCCTTCCGACCCCGCCAGGGACTGGGAGGCATGGCGCGCCGAGCGGCGGCGCTCCGTTACTTCGGCCACCGGGAATCTCGCCCTCGTCGAAACCCGCTGGGCTCCCGCGGGTGAGCACCCCGACCTCGATGCGAGCCGAACCGGACAGCCGGATTCTGTGAGCGTCACCACAGTCGAGCGCACCGACTTCGTCACCGGTGAGCCCGAGCACGGTCTCCGGTTCTGGGACGCCCGGTCCCCAGCGATCCAGAACTTCGATCGCACCGAAGTCTTCCCGTACGACGCGGACTGGGTGCTGGAGGCCTCGTACACCCCGGTTCCGGGCGCCAGGCGGGTCGGGTTCGAGCACATCCGGGACAACGGCGGCACTCGGGACCTCGTGGTGCCGGGAGACATCGAGCTCACCCTGGACGGCCGGGACTACACACTGAGTGCCTTCGATGACGACGGCACCCTGCTGCTCGTCTTCGGCGACCCCACCAACGGCGACAGCACCTACGGCGCCGGGCGCTTCCTCTTCGTCACCCACACCGGCGAGGGCCGCGTCCTGCTCGACTTCAACCGTGCCTTCGTGCCGCCCTGCGGATTCTCCGACCAGTACAACTGTCCGATGCCGCCGCGGCAGAACCGTTTCCACCTGCCCGTGGAGGCCGGAGAGAAACGGCCCGTCTTCCGCGACGGCTTCGCCGCGCAGCACTGATCAACCCCGCACTCCGCCGCCCCGCAGCACGAAAGCGCGTACTCCTCATGAGCATCAAGAAGACTTCCCTGTACGGCGGAGCCACCGCCGCCCTCGCCCTGAGCCTCACCGCCTGCGGCGGGGGTTCCCACGCGGGCAGTGCCGCCGGAGGGGCGCACGACAAGAACGCCACAGTCAACATCGGATCGCTCTACGAGCCGCAGAACCTCGACAACACCGCGGGCGGCGGCCAGGGCGTCACCGAGGCGCTGAACGGCAATGTGTACGAGGGACTGTTCAAACTCACCGACGAGGGCAAGGTCGAGAAGCTGCTCGCCCAGGACTACAAGGTCAGCGGCGACGGACTCACGTACACCTTCACCCTGCGCGACGGCGTGAAGTTCCACAGCGGCAAGAAGCTCACCAGCCAGGACGTCAAGTACAGCCTCGAGAAGGTGATCGCGAAGGACTCGCAGTCCGCGCGCAAGAGCAATCTCGAGGTCATCAAGTCCGTCGGGACGCCCGATGCGCGCACGGTGGAAGTCCGGCTGTCGAAGAAGTCGATCTCCTTCGTCTACAACCTCTCCTACGTCTGGATCATCAACTCCCAGGCGAAGGACCTGAAGACGACCGAGGACGGCACCGGCCCGTACCAGCTGAACAAGTGGACCCGCAGCTCCGCCCTCCGCCTCGACCGGTTCGCCGGCTACTGGGGCGACGCGGCCGCCAACAAGCAGGTCGTCTTCCACTACTACAAGGACGCCACCGCGCTGAACAACGCGCTGCTGACCAACGCGGTCGACGTCGTCACGAGCGAGCAGTCGCCCGACGCCCTCGGCCAGTTCAAGAGCAACCAGAACTACAAGGTCAACGACGGCAACTCGACGACCAAGCTGCTGCTCGCCTTCAACAACAAGGCCAAGCCCTTCACGGACGTCAAGGTCCGCCAGGCCGTCTCCGCCGCCATCGACGACAAGAAGCTGCTGGAGTCGGTCTGGGGCGGCTACGGCAAGCCCATCGGCTCCATGGTGCCGCCCACCGACCCGTGGTACGAGGACCTCACCAAGGTCAACGCCTACGACACCGCGCGCGCCAAGAAGCTGCTCGCCGAGGCCGGATACGAGAACGGCTTCCGCTTCACCCTCGACACCCCGAACTACGACCCGCACCCGACCGCCGCGACCTTCATCAAGTCGCAGCTCGCCAAGGTCGGCATCACCGTCGAGATCAACACGATCACGCCGGACGAGTGGTACACGAAGGTCTACAAGAACCACGACTTCACGGCCACGCTCCAGGAACACGTCAACGACCGCGACCTGGTCTGGTACGGCAACCCCGACTTCTACTGGGGCTACGACAACAAGCAGGTCACCCAGTGGGTGGAGGAGGCAGAGCAGGCGTCCAGCACCGCTGAGCAGACCGAACTCCTGAAGAAGGTCAACCGCAAGACCGCCGAGGACGCGGCCAGCGACTGGCTGTACCTGTACCCGCAGATCGTCGTGGCCGGCAACAAGCTGTCCGGGTACCCGGTCAACGGTCTCAACTCCCAGTTCTTCGCCTACGACATCAAGAAGGGCTGATGGCCCGGTATCTTCTGCGCCGTCTCGCCTTCCTGCTGGTTTCACTGGCGCTCGCGAGCGTGGTCCTGTTCGTGCTGCTGCGCATGCTTCCCGGTGACCCCGCCAACGCCCTCAGCTCCGTGGGTGCGAGCCCCGAGCAGATTGCGGCGGCGCGGCACTCCATCGGTTCCGACAAGCCACTGCCCGAGCAGTTCATCCACTGGATCGGGCAGTTGGCGAGCGGCGACCTCGGTACGTCGTTCGTCAGCTCGCTGCCGGTCGGCCCCGAGATCGGCTCCCGGCTGAATGTCACCGTCCCGCTCACGCTGGCTGCCTTCGTCCTGGCGGTACTCATCGCCGTTCCGGTCGGCTTCGTGGCCGCACACCGACGCCGGACCTGGTACGGCGCCCTGCTCAATGGCGTGTCCCAACTGGGCATCGCCGTTCCTGTGTTCTGGCTCGGCATGATCCTCATAGCCGTCTTCGCCCTGAACGCCGGCTGGCTTCCCGCGGGCGGCTTCCCGCAGGACGGCTGGTCGCAGCCGACCGAGGCGGTCCGCTCACTGGCCCTGCCCGTCCTCACCATCGCGCTCGTGATGAGCGCCTCGCTGATCCGCTACGTCAGGTCGGCCACACTCGATGTGCTGGGCAGCGACTACCTGCGTACCGCCCGAGCCATGGGCTCGTCGTTCGGGCGGGCCATGTGGCGGCACGGGCTGCGCAACGCCTCCGTACCGGTGATCTCGATCCTCGGTATCGAGCTGGCGTCCACGCTGCTGGGCGCGGTGGTCGTGGAGTCCGTGTATGCGCTCCCGGGCCTCGGTTCCCTGCTCGCGACCGGCATCGCGCAGCACGACTATCCGGTGATCCAGGGTGTGCTGTTCGTTTCCACGCTCGCGGTGCTGATCATCGGCTTCGCGGCCGACTTCGCCCAGCGGATCATCGATCCGCGGCTGCGCGGCAGGCTCTCGGGAGGTGCCCGATGAAACAGTCGACGAAGCGCTCGTACACGTTGACCGTCGGATGCGTCCTGGCCGGCCTGATCGCAGTGCTTGCGCTGGTTTCGTTCTTCTGGCTCCCGTACGCCGCCGACGACACATCCGGCGGACGGCTCACCGGCCCCGGTTCGGGCCATCTGCTCGGCACCGACAAGCTCGGCCGCGATCTGCTCACCCAGCTGATGACCGGTTCCCGGATCGCTTTCGAAGCGGGCCTGGGATCGGTTCTCGTCGCGGCCGCCCTCGGCGGCACGCTGGGAGTGCTGGCCGCGTTCGCGCAGGGCTGGATCGACGACACGCTCTCGGCGTTCCTCGACATCCTGATCGCCTTCCCGACGCTGCTGCTGGCGATGCTCATCGTCGCCGCCCGCTCGGCCACGCTGGGGTCCGCCGTGCTGGCGATCGGCCTCGCGCAGAGCGCGGTCGTGGCACGGCTGGTGCGGATCCTGGTCAAGCGGGTTCTGGCGCAGGACTACATCACGGCCGCGCGCACATCAGGCACGTCGTGGCCGCGGATCGTGGCCGGGCACGTGCTGCCCAACATCTGGCCCACGCTCCTGGTGAACCTGGCCCTCCAGTTCGGGCTCGCGGTGCTGGCCGAGGCCGGCCTGTCCTACCTGGGTCTGGGAGCGCCGCCGCCCAACGCCTCGTGGGGCCGCATGCTCCAGGAGGCGCAGGCCACCTTCACCACGGCCCCGGCGGGCGCGCTGGCCCCCGGCATTCTGCTCGTCCTGCTCGTCATCGGCGTCAACCTCATCGCCGATGGACTGCGCGACACTCTCGACCCTGCGGCCCGGCGGAGGCGCGCGTGAACATCCTCGACGTACGCGACCTCACGATCCGTACGGCCGACGGGCAGACCCTCGTCGACGGTCTGTCGCTGACCATGGCCCCCGGCGAACGCCTCGGCCTCATCGGAGAGTCGGGCTCCGGGAAATCGCTGACCACCCTCGCCGTGCTCGGCCTGCTGCCCGACGGCATGACGGTCACCGGCAGCGCCGAACTCGCCGGCACCCAGATCGTGGGCGCCGACGAGAAACAGCTCACGCGTGTACGCGGCCGGGATGCCGCCATCGTCTTCCAGGAGCCGCTCACCGCACTCGACCCCCTGATGCGCGTCGGCCGGCAGATCGCCGAACCGCTGAGCAGAAGGCGAGGGCTGAAAGGCGCCGAACTGAAGCGTTCCGTCTCAGAAGCGCTGGAGCAAGTGCGGCTGCCCGAACCCGACCGCATCGCCCGTGCCTTCCCGCATGAGATCTCCGGCGGACAGCGCCAACGCGTAGCGCTCGCCATGGCACTGGCCTGCGACCCGAGGCTGCTCATCGCGGACGAACCGACCACCGCCCTCGACGTCACCGTGCAGTCCGACATGCTCGACCTGCTCGACACTCTCGTACGGGAACGGGACATGGCCGTCCTCTTCGTCAGCCATGACCTCGCGGTCGTCTCGAAGGTCGCCGATCGTGTCCTGGTCATGAAGGACGGCCGCGCCGTCGAGGAGGGCGACGTCCGCGCGATCGTGCGGACACCCCGTGAGGAGTACACCAAGGCGCTGGTGGCAAGCGCGCGGCAGCTGGAATCGGCTCTGGACCTGGGGAGCACCCGATGACGCCCGTACTGGAGCTGGACAGGGCCTCCTTCGCCTACCGAGGAAACGCCGCGCCCGTCGTCGAGGACATCTCCCTCGCCGTCGAGACCGGGCAGAGCCTCGCCCTCGTCGGTGAATCCGGTGCGGGCAAGACCACTCTGCTGCGGCTGCTGCTGGGGCTCGCCCGGGCATCCTCCGGCACCGTCCGGTTCGACAGCGAGGAGCTGAAACCGCGCGACAGGGAGCAGACACGGCGCTTCCGGCGGAGCGTGCAGTGCGTCTTCCAGGACCCGTACTCGTCGCTGGACCCGCGTCAGCGCGTCGGCAGCATCGTGTCCGAACCCCTGCGGTCCCTCGGAATCGACACCCGGGCCACCGCCGTGCCCAAGGTGGCCGACGCCCTGCGACGGGTCGGACTCCCGGCCGACGCCGCAAAACGCTATCCACACGAGTTCTCCGGCGGGCAGCGCCAGCGCATCGCGATTGCCCGCGCAACCGTCTGCAATCCGCGGGTGCTGCTCGCCGACGAGCCCGTCAGCGCTCTCGATGTCACGACTCGTGTCAAAGTCGTGGAGCTGCTCGATGAGTTGAAGCGGGAGCGGGGTCTGACTCTCGTCATGGTCTCCCACGACCTGTCGGTGGTTGCCTCGCTGTGCGAACGTACCGCCGTCCTCGAGAGCGGCCACATTGTCGAACAGGGCGAGACCGCACGGGTGCTGGGTTCTCCCGCCCACTCGTACACGCGTCGCCTCGTCGAGAGCGTGCCCCGACTGCCCGCTTGACCGGTAGGTGCCTGCCTGCCGGAGACGGTGGCGAGCCGAAGCGATGGCCGTCGCCGGTGCTGCGGGCGCCGGCGGGCCCGTCCCAAGCACCCGGACGCACCTCGCTCGGGCGACGCCGCGTCTCGTGGAGGTTGCCCCGGAGCGGTGTACGGGGTGACCCTGGAGGAGGCGCAGCCTGCTGTTCGGGGAACTTCGGCCTCGGACTGTGCATACGGAAGACGACGGAGAGGCGCCGGCCGTGGACGGTCGGAAACCTACGGGGCAGCAGCCTGGAGCGAGTGGCCACCGGGCTGTGCCGCACACCGCGGACATGCAGGTGGAGGCGTGGTCGCCGACGGTCGCGGGCTGCATCGGCGAGGCAGTGCGCGCGGTGGTGGAGGGTTTCGCCGACACGTCCGGGGCCGCGGTTGTCGGGGACCGCGCATACGCCATTACGGCGGAATCCGATGAGGATCTGCTGGTGTCCGTCCTGGAGGAGGTCGTCTACCGGATGGATGCCGACGGCGAGATCCCGCTCGACGTGGAGGTGGGGGCGATCCGGTCGGCGGAGGACAGCCGGGGTCTGTCGGTCCGCTTCCGCATGGCCGACGCCGGCACCGCCGTCGCGGTAGGTGCGGTGCCGAAGGCCGTTTCGTTGCATGGCCTGCAGCTGCGGTGCGGCCCCGGCGGCTGGACCTGCCGGGTGACCCTCGACGTCTGAAGGGGCAGCGAAGGGAAGGATCATGGCGCTCACGGTGGCACTGGCGGGCGACACCATGCTCGGGCGCAGCGTTGCCGAGGAACTGCGCCGCTCGCCGGTGCCGGGGACACTGGTCTCCGCGGGGGTCAGAGAGGTGCTCGCGGAGGCGGATCTGTTCGTGCTCAATCTGGAGTGCTGTGTCTCCGACCGCGGTCGCCGCCGGCCCGACCCGTGGAAGGCTTTCTTCTTCCGTGCGCCCTCCGCCGCAGCGAAGGTGCTGGCCGAGCTGGGCGCGGACTGTGTGACGCTCGCCAACAACCACGCTCTGGACTACGGATTCGACGCCCTGGCCGACACCCTCACCCTGCTGGCCGGGGCGGGTGTCCATACGGTCGGCGCCGGGGCGAACACGCGCGCGGCCCGGGAGTTCGCGGTGCTGGAGACCGGCGGTGTCCGGCTGGCGGTGGTGGGGGTCACGGACCACCCGGAGGAGTACGCCGCCGGGCCGGACAGTCCCGGCGTGGCCTGGGCGGATCTCCACTCGGGGGTGCCCGGCTGGCTGACCGAGTCGGTGGGCCGCGCCGCCGCGGCTGCGGATGTCGTGGTGGTCACCCCGCACTGGGGCCCCAACATGACCTCCCGGCCGCCGCGCCACATCTCGGCCGCGGCCCCGGAGCTGCTGGCCGCGGGAGCGACGCTGGTCGCCGGGCACTCCGCCCACGTCTTCCACGGGATCGCCGACCGGATCCTCTACGACCTGGGTGACTTCGTCGACGACTATGCCGTCGACCCTGTTCTGCGCAACGACCTCGGGCTCCTCTTCCTGGTGACCCTGGACGGCCCGGATGCCGCGCACCTGGTTCCTGCCCGGGTGAAGGCGGTGCCGCTGACCCTGGACTACTGCCACACCCGTCTGGCGCGCGGCGAGGAGCGGGAGTGGATCCGCGACCGGCTCACCACCGCCTGCGCCGAGTTCGGCACCTCCGTTGCCGATCGGGCCGGGGGGCTGACGGTCGACTGGAGGTGAGAGACGTGGCTGGAGGTGAGAGACGTGGAGATCGCACTGCTGGAGAGCGGTCCGTACCGCTTCCGGATCGAGCAGCGGGAGCCGATGCGTGTCCCCGGGGTCGTGTTCGCCTCGCGGGCGCTGCTGCCGCAGGCGGCGGGGGACAAGGCGCTGGAGCAGGTGGCGAACGTGGCGACGCTGCCCGGAATCGTCCGTGCCTCCTTCGCCATGCCCGATGTCCACTGGGGCTATGGCTTCCCCATCGGCGGGGTGGCCGCCACCGACATCTCCCACGGCGGGGTCATCTCGCCCGGCGGCGTCGGCTTCGACATCTCCTGCGGCGTACGGTTGCTGGCCGCAGGCATCGACCGCGAGGCGCTCGACCACGACCGGATGCGGCGGCTGATGGACATCCTCGACAGGACCATCCCGCGCGGTATGGGGCGCGGCGGACTGTGGAAGCTGTCGGGAGCCGGGGAGATGGACGAGCTGTTGGTCGGCGGGGCTCGGTACGCGGTCGAGCACGGCCACGGTGTGCCGCGCGACCTCGCGCGCTGCGAGGACTACGGCGTCCTGGACGGTGCGGCACCGGGGCAGGTGAGCGCGCGCGCCGTCGAGCGCGGCCTCCACCAGGTGGGAAGCCTTGGCTCGGGCAACCATTTCCTGGAGCTCCAGGCGGTGGACCGGGTCTACGACCCGGCCACTGCGGCGGCCTTCGGGCTGCGGGCGGGCCAGGTGTGCGTCATGATCCACTGCGGCTCGCGCGGGCTGGGGCACCAGGTGTGCACCGACCACGTCCGCGTGATGGACCAGGAACTGCACCGGCACCGCATCCAGGTCCCGGACCGGCAGCTGGCCTGTACACCGGTGGACTCGCCGCGGGGCCGTGCCTACCTCGGGGCGATGGCGGCGGCCGCCAACTACGGCCGGGCCAACCGCCAACTGCTGTCCGAAGCCACCCGCCACGCCTTCGCGACCGCTGCGGGAGTCGGTCTGGAGCTGGTCTACGACATCTCGCACAACACCGCCAAACTCGAGACCCACGAAGTGGACGGTGTGGCACGTCCACTGTGCGTCCACCGCAAGGGCGCGACGCGGGCGCTGCCGCCCGGCGACCCGAGCCTGCCGGAGGACCTCGTCCAGGCGGGCCAGCCGGTACTGGTTCCCGGGACCATGGGCACCGCTTCGTATGTGATGGTCGGCCTGCCCGGCAACGACGCCTTCCACTCCGCCTGCCACGGCGCCGGCCGGGTCTGGAGCCGGCACCACGCGCTGCGCATGGTCCGTGGGGAGCGGCTCCGAGGCGAGCTGGAAGCCCGGGGCATTGCCGTACGGCCCTCCTCGTGGCGTGGTCTCGCCGAGGAGGCGCCGCAGGCGTACAAGGACGTCGACGCGGTCGCCGCCACCACCGAGGGCGCCGGACTCGCCCGGCTGGTTGCCCGCCTGGTGCCGCTGGGAGTAGTCAAGGGATGAGCCGGTTCGCAGGGGGATGGATCGCGGAACGCAGCCGTCTGTACAACGGGCTTGCCCACGCGCATCCTGGAACACCACCCGGCCGGACCTCTGCGGCGAGAACATACCCGGACGCGGCTGCGGTGCGGTGATGAACGTCAGGCACCAGTGCCCGGGCGCGACGGTGTGCATCACGGTCACCGACTGCGGCCCGCGCACCAAGGACTGGTGCGGTGAGGCGACTTGCCGCAACGGCACCTGCCGCACCAACCGCGTCCCATGTCGCCCCGGACGTCGGCGTCTCCTGCCCCGGCCGCGTACTCGGCCCGGTCCGGTCACCCGGTCACCTCGCGGTGACACGGGCGTCCCGACCTTGGGGATTCTGATCACCGGGCACGGCCGGACCCTTATCGCGTGGGATTTCGCAGGACGGCAACGCGGGTCCGGGGCCGGTTTGCGGTTCAGCGCGGTTGGTCGTGTGTGCGGGCCTCGGCAGTGGTCTTCAGGTCGCGCAGCCATGCTTCGAGGCCTTTGGAGAGGATCTCGGTCGCGGCGGGTACGTTCGCTTCGACCTGGTCGCCCGTGTGGGTCTCTTCGGTGCGTACACGGACACCGCCCCTGATCTCGGTGAAGGTCCACACGTGGACGCCGTCGATGCGCAGTCCTTCACCGACAGCGGGACCGGTCCAGCGGATGCAGGAGTTGTGCTTGAGCTGCTGGATGGTCGAAGTGATGTCCAGGTTGGTGGCGGGTGTCGCGGGATTGGGGGGTACCGGAGTCGTCCACCGGAACGCCGAGCCCTGCCGGAGGGGCCCCTGGTCGAGACGTTCGACGGTTTCGACGGGGGCCTGCCAGGACGGCCAACGCTCCACGTCGGTCTGCAGCTTCCAAATGGTCTTGAGGGGTGCGTGGATCACGGTCTCGGTCCTGTGGCGGACACGCGCGTCCGGATCGACGCCTTTGCCGTGGCACGTGAGGGACTTGGCGGGGAGAGAGGGGGCGGCCTCGGCGGGTACCGCGACGGTGCCGAGAAGGCCGGCGGTGACGAACGGGATGGTGAACAGGGCAGCGGGGACGCTGGTGCTGCGGATGCCGGTCATGGCGTTCTCCGTAGAGTTGTCAGGCGGGCTGTTGCTTTTTGAGCTCGCGTTGGTTGACGGGCGGGCACCGTGTCACCGTGCGGGAGGTGTCCGGCGGCGGGCTCGGTGAGTGGCGACGACGAGTGCGACGGACGCGGCGGTGATCAGCCCGGTGAACGCGGGGTGCATGTCCTTGGACAGGCTCTGTGCCCCGTCGGGCCGCGTTGCACATATGGCCAGTGGTATCGCGTATGTGACGGCGAGCAGGGTGGCCGCTCCGCGCACCGCCCGGTCGCTGACCTGACGCAGAGCGCCGACCAACGCGATCACGACTGGCACGACCGCGATCAGAGCGAACTGACCGACCACCATGACGGTGACCGCCCAGGAGGCGGCGGTGACCGACCGCGGAACGCGCCGGTCTGTGCGGGTGTGATGTGACACGAGCGTGGTGGTCATTCAAGTCCCCTGGTCCGAGGGAATACGTGGGTGCGGCAGCCGCAAAACTTATAAGCTCTTGCGTGTGTTAGAAGCTATAACTCACTGGCCGGTGGGTCAATGCGTTGCGTGATAGCCTCTAACAAAACTTTCAAGCCGTATTCGCGCGGATGGGGAAGGCGGCAGGTCATGACGGTGTCGGACCGGAAGACCCCGCGGGAGCGTTACCGCGCCGAGGTGCGCGCAGAGATCAAGGAACGCGCCTGGGGGCAGATTGCCGGCGCGGGGGCGTCCGCGCTCTCCCTCAACGCCATCGCCAAACAGATCGGCATGAGCGGGCCCGCGCTCTACCGCTACTACGCCAGCCGCGACGAACTGATCACCGAACTCATCAAGGACGCCTACCGAAGCCTCGCCGACGCCCTTCGCGCAGCCGCCGCCGGCGGCGCCGACGTGGCCGGACTGGCACGCGCGCTGCGCGACTGGGCCCTTCAGGACCCCCAGCGGTACTTCCTCATCTACGGCACCCCCGTCCCGGGCTACCACGCACCCGAGGAGACCACTGGCATCACGTCCGAGATGATGGCGACCTTGCTCGATGCCTTCATGGCGCTCCCCGGGGACAGCCTCGCGACGCCGTTCGACGCGCACCTGCAGGACCACCGGGACTGGGCCGGCAACCACCCCGCCCACCCCGCGGCCCTTCACCGGACCCTGGCCTTCTGGACCCGCCTGCACGGAGTCCTCTCCCTCGAACTCGCGGGCCACTTCACCGGGATGGGCTTCGACCCCGGCCAGCTCTTCGCGGCCGAAGTGGACGCCCTGCTGGCGCACCGGGACTGACGTCTTCCGGCTGAGGTCCTGTCGTCACCCGCCCGTAGGGGTGCGCCGGGCGCACGGCGGCTGCCGTCTCCTGATCGCCACGCCGGAGGTTCGCTCCGGCGCGGCGATCCGTGGCCTCAGGCCGACAGTGTGTTGTGGAGGGCGTCGGGGCCGTCGTGGTAGATCCCGGTGAACAGGTCGACGACTTCGTTGCCGGTGGCGCCATTGGGGGGCTGCGGTGTCTTCGGCGATGCGGCTGGGCCGGGTGGCGCCGGGCACGGCGGCGGCCACCGGGTGGGCGAGGGAGAACTGGAGGGCGGCGGCCTTGATGCCGATGCCGTGCTTCCGGGCGAGGGCCTTGAGCTTGCTGATGGGCTCGGTGATCTGCGGCGGGGCCTGCGGCCCGTGGATCACGCTGGGTGATGCGTCGCCATGAACTGTCGGATACGGAGCGGTAGTTCGTCCGCACGCTGTTGCCCGCTCCGTCGTGGGGTCTACGCGGCTGGACGGCCGGCGGGTCCTCAACGGCGCTGGTGAGGTGGATGTTGCGTCCGACCGGGCCCGCGCCCCTCGTTTCTCCGCCCACGGGACATGTACGACGGCCGGTTCACCGTGCCCCGATGCCCCGGCCGGCAGCAGACGTCGTCGCCTGCTCGCAGCGACCGGTGCGACAAGCGCGCGAGCCTCGCTCGCCACCTCGTAGCCCGCCCCGCGATGCGGTTGGAGGCCGTTGCGCGAAAGTTTGGTGGAGGACGAGTTCGCCATTCCGCCACGATCTTGCCTAAAGCCCTTCTAAGATCCCTGGCAAGGCGGTTCTCCGCATCTCTATGTAGTCCCTCACGAGCAGGGCATTAGGCCCTTCTGAACGCTGAGAGCAGGGGATGACATCTACAAATGAACAAGCGAAGGGAGCCGCGCCCGAGCCGCGTCGGCGGAGGCCGGGCGTGCTCGGTCGCCGCACCGTCGGTTGCCTGGCCGCGCTCGCCTTGGGAATCGGTAGTGGCTCGTTAGCCGTGGCGCCTGCGGCGCACTCGCAGGCGGGGGAAGGATCGGTGACGGTCCGGGTGGTCCGGGCCGTGGATGCCAGCGGCGTGTGGAAGCCCGCGCTGGAACCGGGCATCGCGGGTGTCAAGGTGACTCTCACCGACGACGCCGGGGTGGGCATCGAGGGGGTCACGGGGGCCGACGGCACCGTGACACTGACTCCGGCGGCGGGCAGCGCCACCAGCGGCAAGTACCGGGTGCAGGTGGTGAATCCGAAGCCGGGTGTGCTGTTCCCGGCCTTCGCCTCGCGTCAGGGACTGGACGGTGCTCCCAACCAGTTGAGCAGCAATGAGGAGTTCGTCGACCTCTCCGGCGACAAGAGCGTGGCGTACACCACCGGGCTGTGGAGTCCGGGTGACTACTGCCAGAAGAACGCACCGCTGGTGACGACCTGTCAGCCCACCACACGCGAGGGCGGGGCCCAGCGCACGCTGGTCTCCTTCCCGTACGACGCACGCGGTCAGGACGGCGTCGACGTCAACGTCACGAACGTCGCCACCAACGCCGAGACCGGCACGCTCTTCGGCATCGCGTGGAACAAGGCTGACAAGCGGGTGTTCTCCTCGGCGCTGGCCAAACGCACCACGGACTACGGTCCGGGCGGCGCCGGGGGGATCTATGTGACCGACCGCGCGCAGAAGAAGACCACCCTGTTCACCGTGGTCCCGGACGCGGGGGCGACGGTACATGGCCAGGGTACTGACGACGCCTTCCTCGCCGCGCCCGGCAAGGAGAGCCTGGGCGGCATCAAGATCACCGATGACGGCAAGGACCTGTTCGTCGTCAACCTCAACAACCGCAAGCTCTACCGCTACGACGCCACGGCGGCGACCGCAGCGGCGCCCAGGGCCGTCTACGCGATCCCGGACCCGGGCTGCCCGGCGGCCGGGGACTGGCGCCCCTTCGGCCTGGGGATGCAGGACGGCACCGGCTACCTCGGCGGGGTCTGCTCGGGCGAGTCCACCGGGAAGGTCTCGGACCTGCGCGCGGTGGTTCTGCCCTTCGACCTGGGTACCGGCACCTTCCAGAAGGCCGTGCTGAACCAGCCGCTGGACTACCCGCGTCAGTCCACGGTCGGCGGTGGTCCGTGCGACGGCGCGGGCTGGTTCCCGTGGACGAGCACCTACCCGGTCTCGCAGAACGGCCGGCCGTGTGGCAACTCCACCATGGCCAACCCCGAACCGGAGTTGGGCGAGATCGCCTTCGAGGCCGACGGCTCGATGCTGCTGGCCTTCCGCGACCGCTTCGGCGACCGCGCGCCGGCCGGTCCCACGCCGAACTCCGCCGCCATCGTCATGTCGGGCGGTGACCTGAACAAGGCCTGCCCGGCAGACGGCATGTATGTGATGGACACCAACAACGGCTGCGGGCTGTCCTCTCGGGGCACCCGGTTCTTCGACACCAGCTGGGGTGGTCACCGCAACACGGCGTTCGCCGGCATGGCGCTCTCCAGGGCCGAGAACACCATCGCGACCTCCGCTTTCGACCCCAACCACACCGCCCTCGGGTACGGCACGTCGTTCCTCCAGCGCGATGGCACACAGGACCCGAAGTTCGGCCTGCGCCTCAACCCGCCGGGCGCCGTGGCCCCGTTCGGCAAGGGCGCTTCGATGGGCGACCTGGAGGTGCTCTGCGACCAGGCCCCGCTCCAGATCGGCAACCGGGTCTGGTACGACCCCGAGCGAAAGGGCATCCAGAACCCGGGCCAGCGCCCGGTCGTGGGTGCGACCGTCAACCTGTACGACGAGTCGGGCAAGCTCGTGGGGACGACCGAGACAACGGCGCGTGGCGAGTACTACTTCGACGACTCCAATGTCACCGGAGGCCTCCAGCCGAAGACCAAGTACACCATCCGTCTCGACAAACCGGCCGACTACGCCAAGGGCGGACCGCTCCACCAGTGGGTGCCCACGGACGCGGATGTCGGTGACAACCACTTCATCGACTCCAAGGGCATCGTCCCGCGCGGCGCGAAGTTCCCGGAGCGGGCGCTGACCACCGGCGGGCCGGGAGAGAACGATCACACATACGACTTCGGCTTCCGACAACAGGAGGGCGTGCTGCGCCTGGTCAAGCACGACCAGGACGGCAAAGCGCTCGCCCGGGCGAAGTTCCAGCTATGGAAGGAGACGAACGGCACCGACGACTTGCAGACCGCCGGGGCGGAGCCGGACACGAAGGTCGGCAAGCCCTGCACGACCGGGACCGACGGCATCTGCCGCGGCACCGGCGTACCGGGCACGTACTACTGGCAGGAGGTCAGCCCGCCCGACGGGTACGCCGCACCCGACGAGCCGGTGTTCGGACCGCTGGTGCTGACCTCCGACAACCTCGACGCCGGGGTCTCGGTGACAGCGGTCAACCGACGGCTGCCCGCCACCACGCCGACTCCGACACCGACACCGACAACGCCGGTACCGGGCAAACCGGGTTCGCCGGGGGCTCCAGGCGCACCCGGTGCACCGGGTGCACCGGGCCATGAACCCAACTCGGGCCTGGCGTCCACTGGCATGAGCCAGATGGTTCCGCTGGCCCTGGCCTGCGCGGCGCTCACCGCCCTCGGGGCGGCGCTGGTCGTGCTGGTGCGCAGGCGAAGGGCGCAGCACCGTTAGCCCCTGAGTGGGGCGGCCGGTACCGGTAACCCTCCGGGCCGGATTGGGCGGGTTCGCGGACCAGGTTCGCGAACCCGCCCTCCTGCGTGACCGACCACGAGAGAAGGCGACTGCATGGCTCGGAAGAGGAAGACCGACGGCCGTACGCCGCGTCGGACCCTCTGGTTCAGAACACTGATCGCGATCGCGGCGTGCGGCGCAGCAGCGGGCGGCCTGGCCGCCTACCGGACCCTCTCCGACGACACCGCCACCGAGCGGCCGGTGACGATGGAGGAGGCGTCCAGGCTGGCGCTGTCACGGCTGAATCTGTACCAGGCCAGTCCGGTGGCGGTGGCTCTCACCGCCACCGAGGGCGGCGGAGTGGTGGTGCGGGTCAGGGGAGTCGTGGACTACCGAACCCACCGGGCCGTGGGGAGCTACCAGGTCACCGGGGCCTCCGGATCCTCCAAATCCGCCGGAGCCTCCGGGCCGGCCGCCGGGCAGCTCGACCACGGTCTGATCGTCTGGGACACCGGCGGCCTCGGCCTGGCTCCCGCGCCGGAGGGCGACAACAGCCCACCCTGGCAGCAGGCCGAGCGCATCCCGCGCTCGGGCTGGTCAGCGCGCTCCTACACGACTGATCCCCTTGACGCCGGGCTCAAGTTGCTGATCGAGCTCGGCGCGGACCGCCCCGACAACCCGCTGCTGCTCGCACAGTCCGGAGCCCGCTGGCTGGAGCGTGATCGCATCGACGGCCGCAGTTACGACCGGTTCGCCGGGCCGCGCGCCCAGGGCGCCACGCCCGGTGCGGGGTCCGACGGTGGACGGTCGCCGCTGACGTACTGGGTCGACGGTGACGGCGGCCTGCGGCGGGTGACGATGCGGATGCCGGGCCTGGGGACCCCGACCACCATGGAGTTTTCGGGGCGCGACGGCCGCGCGAAGCTCCCCGAGGTGCCGTGGGCCACCGGCTGACATCTCCGTGCCCATGCGCTCCCACTCCCGCGGCTGCCGACGAACATCCTCAACTCACCCTTCGGGGCGGCACGGTGAACGGGGCCGAGTCCACCGGAGCACCGTGCTCAGCGCGAGTGCGGCATGGCCCCCGCGTCCTTCGGGAGCGGGTAGGCGGCCGCGTCGACGGCCCCCGGCAGGCCGGTTGCCGGGCGGCCCGGGGCCGCCGGGTCCGGCATGGATGGCTGGGCGGGCGGGGCCGGCACCTGGCTGAACGGGACGCCGGGCGGTGCCTGCACCGGCGCCGTCCGGCCGGTGGGCAGCGCGCCCCGGCCCCGGGTGCCGCAGCCCGCGCGACCCTCCAGGTCGTCCGGGCTCTGGGTGGCGGGGCGATTGCCCGCGAAACAGTTGCCGGGGTCGGCCGAGGCCAGCACGAGGTCGGTGCCGTTGCCGGTGGCGCGATTCCCCTCGACGCGATTGCCGCTCGCCGGATGCCCCAGCGGGTCGGTGACAACCACGCCGGCCGCCCGGTTGCCCTGGACCAGGTTGCGCTGGACGCGGTTTCCGGTGCCGCCGCCGATGCCGATGCCGATGCCGAAGCCCCCGTCCGCCTGCTGGGGCGTGTCGGCGGCGTTGTTGTCGGCGACCACGTTGCCCGCGATCACCGCGCCGTGCTGCGGGGCGAGGGCCTCCAGATCATTGGAATTGACCGTGACGCCGACCCGGTTGTGGGCGACGCGGTTGCCCAGCACCGACAGGCTGTCCGAGGCATTGGTCAGCTCGATGCCGACCGCGTTGCGCTCCACGGTGTTGCCGCGGACGACGGTTTCGCAGGGCTTGCACTGGCCGACGTAGATGCCCGAGTCGGCGTGCCCGGAAGCGTAGGAGTCCTCGATCACGCCGCTGCGGGCATCAAAGGCGTAGATGCCGTACAGACCGTTGTTGTACGCCGTGACCCGGGTCGCGCGGAAGCCCCGGACGGGAGGGAAGCGGGCGGTGTCCAGCGGGTCGTAGGCGGAGCCTCCGGCGCCGCGCTGTTGCAACCGCTCGTCGGTGACGCCGGTGAACAGCACGCCGTTGGCGAGGTAGCCGTGCACGGTGAGGTTCTCGACCACCGAGCCGGCACCGGTCACGGTAATGCCGTTGGCCAGACGCACACCGCCGTCGAAGACCACCTTGTTGCGGTCCGTTCCGCGCAGCACCACGCGGGGCCTGGTGACGCGTACGCTCTCCCGGTACACGCCCGGGCCGATCAGCACCGTCTCGCCCTCACGAGCGGCGTCCACCGCCTGCTGCACCGAGGGGAAGTCCTGAGGAACACGCAGCACGCTCCCGGCCGGGTGCCGCGCATCGGCGGGCTTCGACTCCGTTGCGGAGCACCCGGCAGCCGCCATCGCGGCCAGGACGACGAGAACCGACAGACGCAGCGCCGCCCGGAGCACCGCCGCAGGGACTGCCGAACGCGTCAACAGGTCTTCTGTAGACAGGATTTGCATGGCAGTTGTTTTATCGTCTCCAATAGGCGTATGCCCACCGAACAGGGAAATGCGCAGGATCCGTCCCGACCCGCGGCAACCGGTTTCGGGCGGCGTCGGGCACTGCTCGCCGGCGGAGCGGTGCTCGCCGCCGGGATCGGCGCGGCGGCCGACGAACTGGCGAGAGGTGACCGGACAGTTGGCCGTGCCACGGCCGGCGCCCCGTCGGCCGAGGCCGCGATCCCCTTCCACGGCGCCCGGCAGTCGGGTGTTGCGGCGCCTCAGCAACCGGCGACGCACCTGCTCTCCATCGACCTCCCGCAGACCTCTGCCGCCACCGACCGGAAGACCCTGCGCAACGTCCTCGGCGCCCTGACCCGCACGCTCGCCACCGCAGCCTCCGACGCGCCGCCGGACCCGCGGCTCCAGAGCGGCGGCGCGACCCGGCTCACCTCCCTGGTCGGCATCGGCCCCGCCCTCGCCGCCCGCCTCGGCCTCAATGTCCCGGCTTCTCTCTGCGAGTTGCCGTCCTTTCCCGGCGACCGCCTCGACCCGCATCGCAGCGACGGCGATGTCCTGGTCCAACTGTGCGCAGCCGACCGCTGGACCCTCACCGTCGTTGCCGAACTCGTCGGCGGGGCCGCGCACGCCGCCGGAGCCGTACCGCGCTGGACCCAGTCGGGATTCCTGCCCCACACGGCCCCGGGCGCCACCCCTCGCAACTTGTTCGGCTCCAAGGACGGCACCGCCAACCCCGGTCGCACGGCGGCCGAGCAGTGGGTCTGGGGCCCGCCCGGGGCCCACCGGAACGGCACCGTTCTGGTCTACCGCCGGATCCACATGGACGTCACCGGCTTCGCGGCCCTCCCCGAGGGCCGGCGCGACCAGGTGATCGGCCGCCGTGCGCGCGACGGCGTCCCCCTCAGCGGCACCGCCGAGCGTGACGAGCCGGACATCTACGCCAAGAATCCCGACGGTTCCTACGTCATCCCCGCCACCGCCCACGTACGTCTCGCCAGCCCCCGCTTCGACGGCGGCGCCCGTATGCTCCGTCGCAGCTACAGCTACGACGACGGCCCGACCGACCGCGGCCTTCTCTTCTGCGCCTTCATGCGCGACCCCGCCCAGTTCACCCGCGTCCAGAACCGCCTGGCCGCCCGCGACGCCCTCACCGCCTTCCTCCGACACCGGGCCTCGGCCGTGGCCTACGTCCTGCCCGGTGCCACACCCGCCGGGGCTCTCGGCGAACAGCTCTGGACATGAAGTCCGGTCTCCGGGGTCGACCGGGCCGAGTGCGCGCAGGGCCGGGAGCAGGCCTGATTTCGACATGCGGTGGTAGACGGGGCGGAGGAGGGCGCCTGGCAGGCATCTGCCCTGGCCAGGTGCCCTTATCTCCGTCTGGAAGCAGCCCGGCTATTTCGGCGAGTACGACACGAGGAGGTTCTTCGTCTGCTGGTGGTACACGGCCTTTCCTGCCCCTGGCCTGCAGCAATGTGTGAAATCGCCAGACACAAAGCGGGGTTGGTCCGCTCCTGGCCCGGATCTCGGTCGTGCCGATGCTGAACCATCTGGTCTCCCGAATCACCGTTGAGCATGTGGACGCGGTGGTCCCTCGTCCCTTGTTGGCCCCCAGCGTCAGACCGCTGACGAACTGGCGCTGAAGGGCGAAGTGGACCAGCAGCGTCGGGACCGCGGTGAGCAGCGCACCAGCGGCAATCAGGTTGGGGTCGGTGAAGTACTGGCCTGAGATGTTCTGCAGCGCCGAGGTGATCGGCATGTTCTCGCCGGTGGCCACCAGGACGATCGCCCAGAAGAAGTCGTTGTAGATCCAGACGGAGAGCAGCGTGGCCAGTGCCGCCATGGCCGGGCGGCACAGCGGCAGGACGGTCTGCCAGTGCAGGCGCCACACCGAGGCGCCGTCCACGAGCGCGGCCTCGGTCAGTTCGTGCGGCAGCATCAACATGTAGTTGCTGAGGACGAAGATGCAGAAGCCCGACTGGAAGGCGACGTGGATGAGGACGAGGCCGAGCGCGGAGTCGTACAGCTTGCCCGATGCCGTGATGCCGGGCAGGTCGATCAGCAGGTAGAGCCGGTACAGCGGGGTGATGACGACTTGCTGGGGGAGCAGGTTGCCGGCGGTGAAGACGAGCAACAGTGTGAGGTTGAGGCGGAAGTCGAAGCGGCTGACGTAGAACGCGACGCACGACGACGCGAACAGGGTGAGCAGCACTGCGGGTACGGCGATCAGCAGCGTGTTGCCGAAGTAGTGCGCCATGCCGGACTGGGTGAACGCGTCGGTGAAGTTGTCGAGGCTGAGCTTGTCCGGCCAGGACACGTACCCCTTGGTGCTCGTCTCCGCATAGGGCCGCAGCGCCGAGTAGAGCGCCCACAGCAGCGGTGCGAGCCAAGCCGGCGCCGTGGCCGCGAGGAACGGAGGGAGGGACTGGTGGCGGTCATGACCTGCGCTCCTTTCGGAAGGTGCTCGCCAGGTACGGGACGATGACGGCGAGCGAGATGGCCAGCAGGACGACCGCGATGGCGGGGCCGTACCCGATCCGGCTCGAATCGCCGATGATGTTGTCGGTGACCAGGATGGAGAGGAGCTCGGTGCCGTCCGTCCCGCCGTTGAAGACGAAGACCAGGTCGAAGGCGCGCAGCGACTCGATGATGGTGACGACGAGGACGATGATGTTCGTCGGCTTCAGTGTCGGGAAGACGACGTGGCGGAAGGTCTGCCACTCGTTGGCGCCGTCGATCGCGGACGCCGCGCGCAGCGCTGGGTCCACGCGCACTTTCACCAAATGACCGTGATCTCCAGCGAGTTGGCGACGCGGCGGGCAGAAGTCCAAGGTCGCTCGACATTCCTCCATGGCGTCACCTGAGTGGCAGGGATAGAACTCAACGGGGTCGAGCTCCGATGATTCGTAGCCCGACCCGGGTGCGGATGGTGTCTCCGTGCCTCCAGTAATCCACCACAACCGAACATCGCAGTCGGTGTCTTTCGGAACGATCGCGCACTCCCCATCCATCTCGGAGTCGACATGACCTGGACAAGCAAGTGGAGACCAGCGTTGCTCGCCGCGCTCCTGGCACTGCTCCTCGGTGCTGTGACGGGCTGGGGCGCACCGCGCGCCCATGCGGCCACCAGCACGGCCGTCACCGTCGACGGCACGCAGCCCGGCCGCACTTTCGACGGCATCGGCGCGATCAGCGGTGGCGGCGGGAACTCGCGGCTGCTGATCGACTATCCCGAGCCCCAGCGCAGCCGGATCCTCGACTACCTCTTCAAGCCCGGCTACGGCGCGTCCCTGCAGTTCCTGAAGCTGGAAGTGGGCGGCGACACCAACTCCACCGACGGCGCCGAGCCCAGCCATATGCACACCCGCGACAAGGTGGACTGCAATAGTGGCTACGAGTGGTGGCTCGCCGAGCAGGCGAAGGCCCGCAACCCCCACATCAAGCTGCAGGCGCTGTCCTGGGGAGCGCCGGGATGGATCGGCAACGGGAACTTCTGGTCGCAGGACATGATCGACTACCTGATGTCCTGGTTCGGCTGCGCCAAGCAGCACAGGCTGACCATCGACTACGTGGGTGGCTGGAACGAGCGGGGCTGGGACGCCGACTGGTTCAAGAAGCTCAAGTCGACACTCGTGGCGAAGGGTTACCGCACCAAGGTCGTCGCGGCCGAGAGCTTCGGCTGGGACGTCGCCGACGCGATGGCCAAGGACAACGACTTCAAGGACGCCGTCGACGTCATCGGGTCGCACTACCCCTGCGGCTACCAGAGCGCCTTCACCTCCTGCCCCTCCAGCGATGTGGCCCAGTCCATGGACAAGCCGCTGTGGGCCAGCGAGAACGGGTCCCTCGACACCGACGGCGGAGCCAAAGCCGTGGCCCGGGGCATCAACCGCGACTACATCGACGGAAGGATGACCGCGTTCGTCAACTGGCCGGTGATCGCCGCGCTCTACCCGAACCTCTCCTTCTCCACGGACGGCATGTCGATCGCCAACCAGCCCTGGTCCGGCGCGTACCACATCGGCGCGACGACCTGGGTGACCGCGCAGACCGCGCAGTTCACCCGTCCCGGCTGGAGCTATATCGACTCGGCGAGCGGCTATCTGGGCGGTGACCGTTCCAACGGCAGCTACGTGACGCTGAAGTCGCCCAGTGGCTCCGACTACTCCACGGTCATCGAAACGATGGACGCCGCCGCGGACCAGACGGTGAACCTCACCGTCCGGGGCGGTCTTTCGACCGGAACGGTTCATGTCTGGTCCACGGATGTCGCCTCGGCCGGTACGGACGACGACTTCGTGCAGGGCGCGGACATCACGCCCTCGGATGGCTCGTACTCGCTGACCCTCAAGCCCGGCCACGTCTACACCCTCACGACCACCATCGGCCAGGGCAAGGGCACCGCGACCTCCCCGGCCAAGGCCGCGCTGCAGCTGCCATACTCCGACGACTTCGACAAGCCGGCCGCCTCCAAGAGCCCCCGGTATTTCACCGACATGAACGGTGCCTTCGAGACCACGGCGTGCGGCGGCGGCCGTTCCGGGGCCTGTCTGCGTCAGATGGCGCCCACCAGCCCGATCCGGTGGACGGACGAGCCCTACAACGCGCCGTACTCGATCATGGGCGACGGATCCTGGACCAACTACACCATCACCGCGGACGCCCTGCTCAGCGAGAAGGGCACGGTGGAAATCCTCGGCCGGGTCGGTCAGCAGGGCCGCAACAACAACGGCCTGAACGCGTACCACTTCCGCGTGAGCAACAACGGCGCCTGGTCGATCGACAAGAGCGACACCACGTGGAAGTTCACCCGGCTCGCCGGGGGGCGGACGAACACCCTCGGCCCGAACAAGTGGCACACCCTCGCCTTCACCTTGCAAGACACGAAGTTGACCGCCTCCGTCGACGGCAAGGAGCTCGGCAGCGTCACCGACTACTCCCTGAGCAGCGGCCAGGCCGGGCTCGGAGTGACGGGCTATCAGACCCAGCAGTTCGACAACTTCGCCCTCACCCCGGGCGCACTCTCGCCGCAGCACGTCGGCCCCGTCACCTCGGGTCTGACCGGCACCTGCCTCGAAGCGGAGAACGGCGCCTACGCCGACGGCACCCGGGCCCTGGCGGGCGACTGCGACGGCAGCGCCGGGCAGCAGTGGTGGTGGGGCAACGGACAGCTACGCCTGGGCAGTTCGACCGGCAAATGCCTGGACGTCACCGGTGCGGGCACCGACAACGGATCCCCGGTCGAACTGTGGGAGTGCAACGGCGGCGGCAACCAGCAGTGGGTGCCCCAGGCCGACGGCACGCTCCAGGGCCAGCAGTCCGGGCGGTGCCTCGCAGTGCCCGGATCCGACGTGACGCAGCAGCTGGTGATCCAGGACTGCGACGGCACCAAGGCGTATCAGCGCTGGACGCTGCCGTAGCTGGGCCGGGCGCGCGCGAACCCGTACCTGCGCCTGACCCGGTCGACGTGGTGCGACGACGGCATGCACGGTCCCGCCGTCGTCCCACCACGCCTCACTCGTCGCCGAACCACGAATCGGAGGAGGAGACCGTGAACGACACCATGAACGGCGTGAGACGCCGGGGCGTGCTCGCCGCCGGCCTGGCCGGTGTGGGCGCCGCGCTGATGCCCGTCGGGTGGGCCGCCGCCGCGCCGGACGCCGGGACGGCGGCTGGGCAGGGCGGGCGTCGGGTGCTGAACTTCAACACCGGCTGGGCCTTCTGGCGGGACGATGCCTTCGGCGCCCAGCAGCCCGGATTCGACGACGCGCAGTGGGCCGCGGTGTCGCTGCCGCACACGATGCGGCTGGAGCGCAAACACCCCTCGGTGTACGACGTGTTCGCGGGAATCGGCTGGTACCGGCGGTACTTCCGCGTCGATCCGCAGGACGAAGGCCGGCGGCTGACCGTGGTCTTCGACGGCGTCCAGACCGACTGCGTCGTCTACCTGAACGGCGAGAAGGTCGCTGAGCACCAGGGCGGCTACATGGGCTTCGCCGTGGACATCACCGGCAAGGTCCGCTTCGACGGCGACAACGTCCTCGCCATCCGCGTGTCGAACCTCGACGACCCGCTCACCCCACCCGGCAAACCCCGCAATCAGCTCGGCTTCCTCACCTTCGGCGGGATCTACCGAGGCGTCACGCTCCGGGTGACGGACTCGGTGCACATCTCCGACCCGCTGCAGGAGGACCTGGTCGCCGGGGGCGGCGTCTTCGTCACGTACCCGAAAGCGACCAAGCTCCGGGCGACGGCCCAGGTCAAGACGCATGTGGTGAACGAGACGGCCGACGCCGCCCGGATCAGACTCTCCATGGTTCTGTACGACGCCCAGGGCACGGCCGTCGCACAGGCCACGGACACCGGCACGGTCTCAGGGAAGGACGGCCGCGCGTTCACCCAGGTGCTGAGCGTGGCCCGGCCACACCTGTGGCATCCCGACTCCCCGTACCTGTACCGGCTGGTCAGCCAGGTCTTCGTCGGAGATCGCCTCGTCGACACGGTCACCACACGGACCGGCGTACGACGGATCGACTTCAAGGCGGACGGGTTTTATCTCAACGATGAGCGGCTGTACCTGCGCGGTGCCAACTGCCACCAGAACTACGCCTACATCGGCGACGCCGCCCCGGCCTCGCTGAAGTACCGCGAGGCGCTGCGCCTGAAGCTCGGCGGGTTCAACGCCGTACGGACAGCGCACTACCCGCACGACCCCGCCTTCCTCGACGCCTGCGACGAACTCGGCCTCCTCGTCGTGGCCTGCGAGCCGGGCTGGCAGTACTGGAACGGTGACCAGACCTTCGTCTCCCGCACCTACCGCGACATCGCCACGATGATCCGGCGCGACCGCAACCGTCCTTCGTTGATCCTTTGGGAGACCTCTCTCAACGAGACCGCCTACCCGCGGTGGTGGGCCAAGGAGGCCGACTTTGTCGCGCACGCCGAGATGCCGGGCGATCAGATGTTCACCTCCGCCGACTACGGGATCTGGGGCTGCGAGTACGACGTCGACTACAAGGTCGTCAACACCGACGGCTCGGATCCCGCGCCCAACGTGCCCTTCCTCACCCGCGAATGGGGCGACTGGGAGGATCCCAGCCGCACCGACCGGGCGTCCGGCGAGAGCGCGATGGTGGACCAAGTCGTCACCCGGCAGCGCTACTTGAACGGCAACGGCTATTGGGACTGGGGCGGCCTCGACGCCAGCAGCCGGATCGGCGGCTATTTTCTGTGGGTTTTCGAGGACTACGGCACCAACGACACCTACCAGAAGTCCGGCGCCGTCGATATCGACCGGTACCCCAAGTACTGTTATCACTGGCTCAAGTCCATGCAGCCGGCCACGAACCCGAACCACGGTGGACCGATGGTCTTCGTCGCCAGTGCGCACACCGCCGACTCCGAGAAGAAGGTGCGGGTCTTCAGTAATACCGACCGGGTCCGGCTGTATCAGAACGGTCGGCTCGTCGGCGAACAGACCCGCGCCGACAATGCCGCGACCGCGCCGAACGTGGCGGCCAAGGGCGGCAGTCCATACTACACGTTCACCCTGCCGCAGTTTGCCGCCGGAGAGCTCAGCGCCGAGGGATACCTGGGCGACGCACTCGCCGCTACCCACCACGTCAACACCCCTGGCGCAGCACACCGCTTGGAGGTCGTCGCCGACGACGCGGGTGGCCGGGCCACGCTTATCGACCTGCTGGCCTTCGCCCTGGGCGACAGCTCGCAGGACGGGAAGAAGGCGGCACGCAAGCTGCTGGACCGGGTCGAACCTGGACAGGCGGAGAAGCTCGTCGATCTGGCCGGTGCGCAGCGCGGCCGCACCCTGTCGGCGAAGGAGGCCGCGGGCCTGCGCATGGCCGCCGGACTGCTCGACCGGATCCGGCCCGTCGCCGACGGCTCCGACCTGATCCCCGTGTACATCAAGGTCGTCGATGCCGACGGCACCCTCGTCACCGACTCCTCCGCCACCCTCGCCATCGAGGTGACCGGAACCGGCACGCTGATCGGCGAGAGCATTCCCCGGATCGCGGCCCAGACGCAGAAGGCCCGGGGCGGCATCGGCTACGCCCTGATCGCCACCGGCACCGCAGCCGGCTCCCTCACCCTCACCGCGACCTCGACCGGCCTCGACAGCGGCCAGTACACCGTGCGAACCGAGCCGTACACCGGCACCCATGTCGCCGACGGCACCCACCCCACCTGGAAGAACATCTCCACACTGGAGAGCCAAGGCGCCCAAAACCTGGCCCTGTTCAAGGAGGCGACCGCCTCCACCGCCCAGTCAGGACACGCACCGGCCGACGCGGTGGACGACGCGGCGGAGTCCAAGTGGGTGGGGGACGGGCCCGACCCGGCCTGGTGGCAGGTCGACCTCGGGGCGTCGGCCGAGGTCGAGCAGTTCCAGATCCGGTGGGAGACCGACGAGACCGCGTACCAGTACCGGATCCTGACGTCCGACGACAGCGCGACCTGGACGACGACCGTCGACGCCAACGACAACACCACGGCGGTCACCACAGCCGTCCACCAGGTGCAGGTGACGACACGGTATGTACGCGTCGACATCCTCGGCGCCGGTGACTGGTGGCCGTCCATCGGAGAGTTCCGCGCGGTCCCGCCCGGCGGCAGCGGCGGCGTCCCCCCGACCGACCCGGGGCCGAAGATCGCCCGCGACCAGATCGGGACAGTCACCGCGTCCAGCGCCGCCACCGGCTTCGAACCCGACAAGGCCTTCGACGGCGACATCACCTTCGGCACCGGCTGGAGCGCCGCCTCCCTGGCGCTCCCTCAGACACTCACCGCGGAACTGACCGCCGCCCACGACCTCGCCGGAGTGCGCATCCACTGGGGCAAGGACAGCAGCTGGTACACCTTCGACCTGCAGACCTCGACGGACGGCAGCACCTGGGACACGGCACTCTCCGGCCTGACCCGAAGCGGCCAGTACACCCTCCCGGAGCTCTTCACGGCACCGAACGTGCGCCAGATACGCATCACCGTCACCCAGGTCAGCGGCGGGGGCGCGCAGAGCGTCGCGGGGATCGCGGAGGTGATCCTTTACGGGGAGCCGGCCTGAGAAGAGCCCGGCTCCACCGACGCGGAGGACTGGGTGACCAGGACGACGCCGGCGAGAGTTGGCGTGAGACAGCTTGTGCATGACGGAGGGTAACGGCCGGTTCGGGTTGCCTGGAGCGCAAGGTGCCTCCAGGCAACCGACTTGAGGCTCTGGAAGAAGCCCAGTCGCTTCGGTGAGTACGACACCAACAGGTTCTTCGTCTGCTGGTGGTACACGTCCTACGTGTGGCTGACCAGCGGAAATGGCTCTACTTGGGCCAGGTGGCGGATTGTTGGTCCGGGAATGGTCCGGATCTCGGTCGACAGGCCCGGTGTGCAGCCCGGCTCTCCGGTGAGGGGCGAGCCTGCAGAGTGGGCCTCCATGTCGAGTTCCCCTCTACGAGTCGCAACCGGGTGTGAGTGGGGTGCCCGTCGGACCGTCGGCGTCGATCCGTTCGGCTCCCGCGGCGGTGGCGCCGGTCAGGCGCGGCCGCCGGGAGAAGGGGGGAAGCGGTTGCTATGAGGGATGCTCTGCTTCGGAGGGGTGGGGGAGACGTACGGCAGGGCGGTGCAGCAGGGCCCTGGTGGCCAGTCCGTACCTCGTGCGCCATGTGCCGCTCCCTGTCGCTGTAGCTTTTGCCGGGCCCTGCCCTCCACCTGGCAGCGTGAGGCAAGGAGGGACGGCGTGAGCCGCGACGGCGTGCGCGCTGGTCGCAGTCGACTGCGCCCGGCACAGCGGAGCATCTTGCCGCGCTGCCCAGCATCACCGTCCTGGATCTCCCGGCCGCCCTGGCGGTGGCCCAGTAGAGCCCCTCGGTAGCGGCGCCAGCCAGTACGCGGCACAGCCCACACCGAACGTCTCCGACGGGTCAGCTCAACCGCCGACTCACCGCGGAGTTGGTCAACGACCAGGCAAAGCCGGCTCAGCCTCGGATGGGGGGCAGAGGCCCCGACGGGCGTGCCGCTGCCCGTTCAGGGGCGGCGTCGTGCGCGTGTCGCGATGTCCCCTTGTCGCGCCTGCGCACTCGCCTCCACCGCCGCGTCCAGCCAGTGGCACAGTTCGTCCAGTGCGCCCTGTGCTCGCTCGGCGTCGCCCGTGGTGAGGTAGTCCGCCTGGAGACCGGCGAACGTGGCGTTCAGCATCGTCGCCGTGATCAGCGCCGACCGCTCGGGTACGCCGCGCAGCGTCAGGCACGAGGTCACGAACTCGGCCCTTCCCCGTACGAAGTCCGGTACCGCCGCGGGCAGCCGGCCTGCAGCAGCGAGTCCTTCGATCTCGCGGATCAGCCGTGTCATGGGCAGTTCGGTCTCGCCCAGGTTGCGCTCCCAGGCGGATCGTACGACGGCGCTGACCGGTACGTCGGGGTCCTCCCATCCCTCGGTCGTTTGTAGCGCGTCGTGCTGCTGTTCGTCCAGGCGCCGCATGACGGCGAGGAGAAGCTCTCGTTTGTCCGCGAAGTGGTGTGTGAGGACGCGGGTGCTCCGGCCCAGTGCCGCGGCGATGCCGCGCAGGGTGAACTGGTTGATGCCGGTGTGGGCGAGATACCCGATCACGGCGTCGAGTACCTCGCGGCGGCGGTCCGGGTCGACCGGTCTGGGCACGGCGTCGGCCCTCCTCTCTCGGCGGACTCCGGGGCGTCCCCAGGCCCCCTCGGCGTGCGGCCACTGTTTCATATCCGGCTTCACACCTCGTAAGGGAAACGTCTGTTACCTTTACTTGGTGAGTGTGCCATTACGTCAAACGCCCTTCTGGCTCCGTACGTTGATGCTCGCCGCCTTCGCGGTGCAGACCGACGACTTCGTCATCATCGGAGTCCTCCCCGACCTCGCCCGTGACCTGCATGTCGGCGAGGGAGCTGCCGGGCAGCTGGTGACCGTGTACTCCCTCGTCTACGCCCTGGCCGCCCCTGCTTGGGCACTGCTGCTCGCGCGGATCGACCGCAAGCGGGCGTTGTGCGGCGCGCTCGTCGTGTTCGCCGCCACCAACCTCGTGGTTCCGCTCGTCACCTCCTTCCCGGCACTGATGGGCCTGCGCGTCTCCGCGGCGCTCGCCGCGGCCGTCGTCATGCCCGCCGCCCTCGCCGCAGCCACCGCTGGGGCTCCGCCCGACCGGCGTGGTCGTTATCTCGCCACGGTCATGACCGGACTGGCCGGCGCGGTGCTGATCGGCGTCCCCGCCGGTACGTACATCGGTGACGCCGTCGGTTGGCAGGCGACCTTCGTGTTCGCCGGGGCGCTGGGAGCGGCAACGCTGCTGCTGGCCATCGTGACCGTGCCCCGTATCCCCGCTGCGGCCGAACCAATTGCAGGCGTACGGGAGTTGCTGCGCCCCGTCCTGAACCGCGCCGTCCTTGTCGTCCTCTGTGTCACGGTGGTGACCGTTGCGGGCAACCTCGCCTTCCAGACGTACCTTGCGCCCTTCCTGGCCGACCTCGCCTCCGTGACCCGCAGGCAGTTGGCGCTCCTGCTGGTGCTCTCCGGTGCGGGTGGCCTCGTCGGGACGCGCCTGGCGGGACGCTTCGTCGATCAGTTCGGATCGCTGCGTGCCCTCGTCGCGGCGGGCGGGCTCTTCTGCGTGGGGATGGCCGCGTTCTGTGGGCTGTGGGTGTCCCGTCCGGTCCCGTTCGTGCTCGTCGCCGCCCTGCTGGTGTGGTGGTCGGTGGCGGCCTGGGCCGTACCCCCGGCCATCCGGGCCCTGATGGTCGACAGGGTGGGCCCCGAGGGCGCCACCCAGGCAATGGCCCTGCACAGCAGCTCCGCGTACGTCGGAGCGGCGGTCGGCGGAGGTCTGGGGGGCGCCCTGGTGGTCGTCGATGCCGGCCTCCTCCCGGCGGTGGCCGCCGTCTTGGTGGGAATCGCACTCGGGGGCGTGTGGTGGGCCGTGCGGTCGGCCCCGCCGGGGTTGAACGTCCCGTACGCGTGTGCCGGGCCCGGGGAGGCGGAGGCGGGCGCCGCCGCGGGCGAACGCGGTGCGCGGACGGAGCGGGGGCACCGGCGGTGAGCGGCAAAGAGCGGTGAGGTGGCGGGCATGGGCGGGGAGTGGTGACCGCGCGGGGCCGTGATCACCGTCGGCCTCTTCGTCCCTGCCGAACTCCAGGAGGTACAACCCCTCATGGGACGCGGCCACAGGGGGACGGCGCAGCCCGAGCCTTGCCGCTTTGCCGAGCATCCGGAACTCCTCCGCGGTGCGCTCCTTGCTTCCCAGCAGGAGGAGCATTGCCAAGTCCCTTTGACTAACCGAAAGTTGGCCTTGGCGGAGTCGTCCACCATTCGATCGACCACGAGGACGGCACCGCGGTCGGCGACGGCCTCGGCGTACCGGCGCAGCAGCCGGACGCAGTCGTCGCCGCCCCAGTCGTCGGCGTGCCCCGACATGGCCGTGTCGAAGGAGGCCGCGAGCCCGGGATCGGTGGCCAGGTTCTGCCAGAAGGGTGCCCCCGCGACCTGGGGCCAGGCGGGTCGGCCCGTGGTGACGGCGGAGACGAGTGTCTTTCCCGACATACCCCGCAGTACGCCCGCGTTGCCCACCACTGTCATCGGCGAGTGGATCGCCGCTGCCGCTGTCGACGAGATCCGCTTCTTGGCCGGTGCCGCGCGGGCCGCACATGGGCCGAGGGCAGGGGAGTACGTGACGGGTCACACCTCAATGGTGATCCGCGAGCCGGTGGGGGTCTGTGCCCTGATCGTGCCCTGGAACCATCCGCTGGCCTCGGCAGTCGACAAGCTTGCCCCGGCGCCGGCCGCGGGGAACACCGTGGTTCTCAAACCCGCCGAGACCACCCCGATGAGCGCCCTCCTGCTGAGCGAGATCTGCGACAGGGTGCTGCCGCGAGGTGTCGTCAACGTTGTATGCGGAGATCGGGACACCGGCCGCGCACTGGTAGCCAACCCGCCCGTCTCCCTGGTCTCCCTCACCGGCAGCACCCGTGCCGGCGCGGAGGTCACCGACGCGGCCGGGTTCGCCGGGATCAAGCGGCTGCATCTGGAACTCGGCGGTGACGCCCCGGCCATCGTTCTGGCCGACGCCGACCTGGCCGAGGCGGCCGATGGCATCGTCGCAGCGGCCCTATACAACGCGGGGCAGGATTGCACCGCCGCCTGTCGGGTACTGGTCGCCGCCGAGGCATACGACAGGTTCGTGACGCTGCTCGCGGAACGCGCCGCGAGCGTCGAGGTCGGTCCGCTGAACAACCGGGCCCACCTGTCCCGGGTCAACTCCTACCTCACCGAACTGCCGGGACACGCCACTGTGGTCACCGGAGGTGCCCCCGCCCCCGGCCCCGGCTGCTACTTCGAACCGACCGTCGTGGCCGGAGTGCGGCAGCACGACCTGATCGTGCAGCACGAGGTCTTCGGCCCGGTTCTCACCGTCCAGCCCTGCATCGAGGAGAACGAGGCGATCCAACTGGCCAACGATGTCCCCTTCGGACTGGCGGCCTCCGTGTGGAGCCGCGACCCGGCGGCCGGGAACAGGCTGGCTCACCGCCTCGACGCGGGCACGGTGTGGTTCAACTGCCACGGCGTGTACGCCACAGAGATGCCATGACGAAGCAGGCCGCCGGGTTGCAGTCCTCCATACCCCGGCGGCCGCCCCGTGCCGGATACCAGGGAACCGGGGGTTGCGCAGCGGATGAGCCGCAGGCGGATACCGCGTTCCGGTCACGGTGGTAGCACTCTCGCAGCCGGGCCAGGGCGTGCTGGTGGGGAAGGGGGACGGCGCGCCCGAGGTTAGGATGGCGGCCGCGATGAAGAAGATCATGGCGGCAACGATGCCCAGCCCGCCGAGCACGGCCAGGACCGTCAGGGTACCGATGCCCACCGCCGAGGCGGCGACGGTGCCGAAGGCCTTCCGCTACAGCGACGGGCGATCTTCTCCAGGGAGGAAAGCCAGGCGCCCTCGGCCGCCATCATGCGGTCGATCAGTTCTTCCAGACCGGCAGGACGTGACGGTCTGCCAGACAGGAAGGGGTGCGCGGTCAGTACGAAGCAGCTGCCGTCCCGCCGCAGGGCCTCGAACTTCGGCGGCCACTACGGGCCCGCCGGCGATCTCCCCCCGGTGCACCAGGTCGTCTTCACCGGGCTGATGATTCATTTCGTCCTCGACCCTCCAGCTGTAGACCGTTACCTCTGACGACGTCCGCGTCAGTCACCACCAGAAGGCGGCGGCGCGCCGCCCACACCCCGCACCAGAAAGCAGGCATCGCCAGTGTTCCAGGAGACCCCGATCTACTGCCGCCTTCTCGCAGAACGCGGCGATGTCCCCGCGCAGGTACGCGGCGAGGCTGAGCGGATTCAGCACAGCTTGGCGCAGGTCATACCGTCCGGGAATGTGCCCGTCACCAGTCTGCCGGAGCAGCGTAACGATTCTCCCTGGCAGGAGCACTGGTCCCGCCCAGGCGTCTGACCCGCTCGATCTGCTCGGAGGTCCCCCAATGGACCGTCCTGCCATCCTCCCGGCGGAGCAGCCTTGTCACATTGACGGTGCTGCCGCCGACATCGGCCGACCCGCGGAACTCTCCGCCCGCGGCAACCGCCGACGACGCTCGGCTGCGCCGCCTCATCGCGGCGCTCCCGCAGCCTTCGCCGTCAGCCTCTTCGAGGCCCAGGAACAGGGGCCACCGAGCGGCGACGGCAGCACGTCGACCGCCCAGGTCACCGAGCTGGCAGCGGTCAATGCCAGCACATCGCCTGTCAGTTTCAGCAGCTCGGGCTCGTTGTTGGGCACCCGGTGCGACAGCACCTCCGCCCCATCAGTGTCGACCACCGTGCAGTGGTGCGCGGCCTTGCCGGCATCTCCCTGCGCAGGGCTTGGACAACACTCATCAGCCCGGGCCGGCACGCCCGGGCCTGTGGATTCAGCGCTTCGGCGGCAGCTCGGGGGAGGGCCGGCGGTCGCCGTCGAAGCCTTTCACCTCACCGAAGCGGGGGTGTGCGGCCGGTGACTCCCGGCCGTACACCCCCGCGTGGGCTGCTCACGGCTCGATCTGCGGCGGCTCCGGGGCCAGCACCGGCCCGGGTGGGCCGGTTTCACGAGCCTCCCGGTGAACCCGTGTTCCCGGCCGCGCCCCACGTCCGGCCGGTTGCGAAGCGCCCGCCTTGTCGTATTCGATCGTGGTCTTGCGGGTGACCGAGTTGACCGACTCGGTCCGGGTTGCCTGTCCTCCCCAACGGTTGTAGGTGTACACAGTGGTGGCGAGTGCGTTCGGGTTGGCGCTGCCGTCGGTGATGGCAGCCGCGGGTTCCGTCCGGCACAGGAGCCCCGCCCATTCAGGACTTCCCGCACACGATCCGTTGTCGATGGTGGTGCAGGGAGAGCCCGGTTGCCCGCCGAGAGTTCGGCGACGGGGTGCCCTTACTCGTCGTACTCGGTGGTGGTGATGCCGCCTCCGGGCTCGGCGGTATTGGTCTCCTGGCCGTTGGCGTCGATGTACGAAATGCCAGCCTGCTGGTACGCGTCCTTGGACAGGCTGCCACTGTCGCTGGACCCCGGCACGGTTCCCGGCGGGAAGATTGCGGTCGCGTCCGTGGGGGCCACGTCCTGTCCCCATGCCGCCACTGCCGCCCGGTTCATGGCGTGCGGCGCTCGGGCTCCCGACAGCGGTACGCCGTACACGATCGTGGTGGCGGCCGTTCCGGAGGCCTCCGTCGCCGGCTCTTCGGTCAGGGCCGGACGTGTGCTTGATGCCGGCTGGGGTCGACATGCACTGCCGGCACCCGGCCCGCCGCTCGCGCCCGGGCCGCGGGCGCGTCGTTCCACTCGATGCCCAACCCCTCACCCGAGTCGTTCCCCTCACCCTCGGCGACCTGCGCGGCAGCGACGACCTGACATATCCCCGCCTCTGCGAAACCGCCGTCCCCAGTGCCCGAACCGCTCGCGGAACTGCTGTACCGCTGAAACGAAGGCCGGGACAATATGAACACCGCGGCCAACCAGGCCTCCCGGTGGCTGTTCCCCAACCGCCGGACCAAACAATCGATGCACCCCGATGTTCTCGCCGAACGCATCAACGGCATTGGCACTCCCACCATCGCCGGCCGCGCAGCGGCGATCCGACAGCAGCGCGGCACCAACGGTCAGGCCGGCTGGGGGCGCGTACGAGCCTGTCGGGCCACGCGCAGACGACCTCGGCGAAGCGACCGTCAGTGGTGGTCCCCGTCTGCTGCCTGCGGCGTCAGTGGCCGGCGCTCATACCGCCGTCGACGTGGAGGATCTCGCCGGTGACGAAGGGGGCGTTCTCCAGGTAGATCACCGCGTCGACGATGTCGCGCACCTCGCCCATCCGGCCGACCGGGTGCAGCGCGGCGAGAGCCTGGTGGGTCTCCGCAGGGTGCATGGGGGTCTTGATGGTCCCCGGGGAGACGGCGTTGGTGCGGATGCCACGGGTGGCGTACTCGATGGCGAGGGACTTGGTGGCGGATTGCAGGCCGCCCTTGGTCAGCGAAGCCAGCACCGAGGGGACGTTGGAGTCGGCGTTGTCGACCAGGCTGGTGGTGATGTTGACGATGTGGCCGCCGCCCTGGGCGAGCATGTGCGAGATGGCCAGCTGGGTGACACGGAAGAACCCGGTCAGGTTCACGCCGGTCGCGGAGGCGAAGTCCTCCTGCGTGTAGTCGGTGAACGGCTTGGCGACGAAGAGTCCCGCGTTGTTGACCAGGGTGTCGATACGGCCGAACCGTTCGATGCCTGCTGCGATCACGCGATCGGCGGTGGCGGAGTCGGAGATGTCGCCCTGAACGGTCACGATACCGGCGTCGTCGGCGGGGGCGATCGAGCGCGAGGTGGCGACGACGGCGTATCCGAGCTGTCGGTAGGCATCGACCAGACCGGCGCCGATGCCCTGCGATGCGCCGGTGATGACCGCGACCTTCTGGCCTTGAGAGCCCATTGACTACCTTCTCCGAAATGAGTTTGAGGTTCTTCGAGTTCTAGGCGACCAGCCGCATATCGGAAAATTACGTGCCGAACGGGACGAAGTCAAAGATCAATAGAACCGGAATGCCCGTTCACACCCCCTGGCGGTTCGCCTCAGCCAACCATCGCGGTCGCGTTCCTGCCCCTCCGGTGACGCCTCCTGCATCACCGGTGCGCATCTCGCCGTCGACGGGGGATTCCTCGCCCGATCTCAAACCGTAGAGAGTTGTACGCCTACGAAGGCGGCAGCATTTGCGGCACCGCGGCCCAGGCCCTGACGGCTCGTACGCCCCGGGCGCCCGGGCGGGGAGAACGACCCCGCCCGGGGCCCGTGGAGCGTTCCCTGCACCCACTCGTACGCAGTGACTCCCGAAGCTGTCGACAGGTGACTTGTCCCTTGACGAGGAAGCCGGTCCAGGGCGGCGCCCTGACCTGGAGTGGCTGAGCCGGGTGTCGAACGGCCCGGCTTACGCGGCTCGCCCCTGCCCGTTGCAGTACCGGGCGAGAGGCTTCCCGCGGCCCTGCGTACCGAGGCGCTCGAGCAACTGCTCACCGAGCGCGGCCTGATCGACCCGAAGTTGATGAACGGGATCATCACCACCTACGAGACCGGCGTGGGACCGCTCAACGGGGCCAAGGTCGTTGCCAAGGCGCGGACCGACCCGGAGTACCGGCGGCGGCTGCTCGAAGACGGCACTGCCGCCATCAAGGAGCTGGGCTTCTCGGGGCAGCAGGGTGAGTACATCGTTGTCGTGGAGAACACCGCGAGCACCCACAACGTGGTGGTCTGCACGCTGTGCTCGTGCTATCCGTGGCCGGTGCTCGGCGGAGGACGTGCTCGTCGACCTGCGCGCCGTGTCGGCGGACGAGGTCACCGCACGCACGAAGGCCCTGGCGCAACGTCCCGAGGGCCATGACCACCGTCACGATGGCGACCATCCGCACTCACGCTGATCCGCGGCGTCCTTGCCCCGACAGCGGACCGCGACCCGCCGCCGCACGTTCTCGCCGTGGCGGCGCAGCACGTCGTGCAGCCACGCACACAGCACTCAAGCACAGCAGGGGCTCCTGGGGCGTGGTATCGGAACTGATCAAGGCCGGGGTGGAGCTGCAAACTCTGAGCTGGGCGTCGAGGGACTGCCGCGCGGTCGAGGAGCGGGCGTAGCCGAGGCGGACGTGCGGAAGCCGGCGACCTCGATGCCGCCCAGGGGATGCTGACGGAGAACTTCATCGCCGACATCCCCGGCAGCTGGCCGGCACCCGCAGCTGGCTGAACCATGGATGCATGACCATTACCTTCATCACCGGAGCCAACAAGGGGCTCGGCCGTGAGACCGCCCGCCGCCTCAGCGATCTCGGCCACACCGTGATCGTCGGCGCCCGCGACGTCGAGCGGGGCGCAGAGGCTGCCGCCGCGCTCGCAGCGCGGTTCGTCGCGACCGATGTGAGCGACGACGCGTCGGTGGCCGCCGCAGCCGCGGGTGTCGCCGAGCACGAGGGCGCGATCGACGTGCTGATCAACAACGCCGGCATCCCCGGCCCCGTCGGCGACCCCAGCAACCTCACCGGCACTGAGGCCCTCGGCGTCTTCGACGTCAATGTTATTGGTGCGGTACGTGTGACCACCGCGTTCCTGCCGCTGCTTCGCCGGTCACCAGATCCGGTCATCGTCAACGTCAGCAGCGGTATGGGCTCGCTCGCCCTCACCCACGACCCATCGCGGCCCGAATCCGAGGTCATCGCGCCGCTGTACACCGCCTCGAAGGCGGCGCTGACGATGCTGACCACCCAATACGCCAAGGCTCTGCCGGACATCCGGATCAATGCCGCCGACCCCGGCTACACCGCCACGGACTTCACTGGCCACAGCGGCCCGCAGACCGTCACCGAGGGCACGGATGCGATCGTCCGCCTCGCCACCGAGAAGCCCGGCGCCGGCTCCGGACGCTTCGTCTCCCGGCACGGCGAGATCGCTTGGTCCTAGCCATCACACCGGGGCTTGCGCGGCCAACCCCCGCCGCGGGTAAGCGATCGCCTCGGCAATCTCCTCCGGCTCGGCCGGTCGGCCTGCAGCCGCCCGGGCGGCCAGGGCGGCGAGACCCTCCTCGCCCATACCGGCCGTTCCCTGCGTGCGTGCAGGGCCGGAGCGTACGGCGTTGACCCGTACTGGACGGTCGTGGTCTTCGCGGGAGGCGCCGTCTGGGGCCGAGCACGAGGTGCGTGCGGCCACAACGGGCGCACGGATGGCCGCTGTCGGTGACTCCTACGGCCAAGACATGACGTCATGCGCGTACGGCGCGGTTACACGAGCCGGGAGTGTGGTGTTGCCAGCCCCGATCGGACGTGAGGGAGCAACGAGAAGCACGCGCGAACCAGGAAGACAGCCCTTACGACGTGGTCGTGCTGGGGCGGGCGCGGTCGGCCAGAACGTCGCCGACCGTCGCGGTCGCCGGCGAGCTCCCGCTCAAGCGGCTCAGGCACGCCATCGCCTGCTTCCCGACGGTCAGCGAGATCTGGCTCTTCCTTCTCGCTGCCTACCACCGCGACCGCACCTGAGCGGACGGGTGGGGTCCGTCTCGGAGCGCGGGCGCCGAGGGGCACGGTTGCCGCTCCGGGACAGCCCTTAGGCAAGGTAGGCCGCGGAGATCTGGCCGACCAGGACGGCGAACGGCATGTCGAGGGCAGCATAGAGGGCGCCGGCGTCGGGGGCGGCGTTGTCGGCCAGGGCCTCGACCATGAGGGTGGCGTAGTCGCTGATGATGACGCCCGCCTGCTGCATGCGCAGCAGTCCGGCCTCGTGTTTGGCCTGGCTGAAGGTGCCGGAGGCGTCCACGGCGACGTAGGCGCCGTAGCCGGCGGCCGTCGCGGAGATCGCGGGCAGTGCCGCGCATACTTCGAGTGACACCCCGGCGAAGACCAGCTTCTGTCGATCGGTGGCCTCGATGGCTTCGCGGACCCGGTCGTCATGCCAGGCATTGACCGTGCTGCGGTCGATGATCTCCTGCCCGGCCGGCAGTGCCTGGACCAACTCGGCGGCGGTCGGCCCCCACATGCTGTCGGCCGCGGTGGTGGTGACGACCAGCGGAATGCCCAACACGGTCGCCCCCCGTGCCAGCGCCACCACGTTGTGCTTCAGCTCGCCGAGCGGGATGTCCCGGACGCCGGACAGCAGGCCCACCTGGTGGTCTACCAGCACCACGGCGACGTTCTCGCGGGTGATCGGCTCCATAAAACTGCTGTGTTCGCTCATGTTCCGCTCCTTCAGAGGGTTGAGCCACAGCTCTGTCGGTCAAGTTTAGTGACTTTGAAGCCGTGCCTCGGCCCGCTCCACATGGAGGTCGCCGCCTCCATCACGCGCAAGATCGAGAAGCGTCACGCGAAGGTGCTGGGCAGGCAGGCGTACGCCGCATTCAAGACGGCTCTCCATCGCGTGGCCGGTCTCCAACGCAACGCCCGGCTCGACAGCCCGAGCATCGGGATGCATCCGGGGCAACTGAGTGACCGGCGAGGCTGGTTGAGCCGCGGCGCCGGGTACGCGGACCTCCCCGTCCACGGTGCCGTCCCTTCGGCCTCACCCTGTCCGAGGGCGGGCAGCTCATCTCACAGCGGGCCCGAGACGTCCCTGTCCCGCACTGCCCTCCGCGTGCCGACGTGCGTCGCCTCACGGCGCCGCGGAACGCTGGACGTATGACGAACACACTCACCACCGGAGCCAGGAAGGGGCTCGGCTTCGATATCGCCCGCCAGCTGTTCAACGCAGTCACAGGCACCACACTTTCCGCGTCGTAGCCGGGGTGGGCACGCCTGGGGTGGCGCTCGGCCTGGCGTTCATCCGACTGGAGTGCCGCCTTCTGGGGCTGGGTGGGGACCACGATGACTGTTGTGGTGTCGGCGGTTTGGGACTGTGTGAACTCGCATGCCAGGCACCGGAACACCTCCCCGCCGATCACGGCGACCAGGTCGTGCCCGGCCAGCCGGTCACTGATGGCCTCGATGGAGATTCCGAGCGGGCCGCGGAAGAGTAGATGGCCCTCGGGGGAGGAGGCGCGGTCCAGCAAGGGGGCCCGTACACGGCTGCGCACAGCCTCTCCACCAAGGCGACCGCCGCGTCCCATCCGTCGCTGCAGCCCACCTCCGGTCCGAAGACCAGGGCGGGCCGGCTGCCGGCCGAGATGCGGTCGGCGAAGAGCCGCAGTCGCTGTTCGTCGGCGGACCACCCGGTCGCTTACGGTACGCAGGCGGGCGGGGCCGGCCAGGGGTTGTTTCCAGCCATTGAACGCAATCGACAGGTGGACCGGCCCCGCCGACGGCTGGAGGGCCATCGCACAAGCCCGCATGAAGGCTTCTGGAACGTCTTCGGCGCGCGGGTTCGCGATGCAGCACCTCGGGGAGGCCACTCGATCCTGTATGCGTCGGACGGGCGTAGTCGCCGGTGCGCTTTCGTCGGGTTCACCGCAGGTTGCGCTGTTCGCCCGAGCCTCTCAAGGGCCCGACTCTCGCGCGTTCGCACCACGTGCGACCGATCCGTGGACCGGTCGAAGGCGAGAAAGCGCGGGTTGTCTGCACGGGCGGTGTTGCGGGACCTGCGCGAGTACCGGGATCCGGGCAGCGCCGGAGGAACCTGATTCGGTTCGAGAACGAGCCCCACGCTCTCCCGCCCCGCCATGGTTGCCGTCCGACTCCAACCCGGTACGGTACGTCGCCGACCGGTCGCATCGCGCCGCATCCCGCTCCCTTCGAGGTGCGACCGATAGCGGCTGCGCCATCCGGCACGCAGGCTGGGGGCATGGACACCATCGTGCTTGGAAATGCGGAGATCACCCGTGTGGTGGAGCTGCCCGCCAGAGGCCACGCCCGCGACTACGTCTTCCCCGACGTGCCCGTAAAGCAGTGGCAGGCACACGAGAACTGGCTCGCCCCCACCTTTTTCGACCCGGCCGCCGACGAGGTCCGCGTTGTGATCCAGACCTGGCTGATCCGCAGCGAGGGCCGGACGATCCTGATCGACACCGGCATCGGCAACGACCGGGAGCGCCCGGCCATGCCGTCCTTCCACCATCTGAACACCCACTACCTCGATGAGCTGGCCGCGGCAGGTGTCCGTCCCAGGGACGTCGACACGGTGATCTGCACCCATGTCCACGGTGACCACGTCGGCTGGAACACCCGCCGGGCGGACGACGGAGAGTGGCGACCGACCTTCCCCCACGCCCAGTACGTCATCCCGCGCGCCGACTTCGACTACTGGAACCCGGCCAACGGACACCGGACCCGCTCCGGCCCCCAGATGGCCAACGTCTTCGAGGACAGCGTCGCCCCCGTGCACCAGGCCGGGCAGACCGTGCTGTGGGAGGGCGACCACTACGACATCGACGCCCAGCTCCGTGTCGTGCCCGCCCCCGGCCACACGCCCGGCTCCTCCGTCGTATGGCTGCGGTCGGGCTCGGACCGGGCCGTGTTCGCCGGGGACCTGCTGCACAGCCCACTGCAGATTGCGGAGCCGGACGACTGCCCCAGCTTCGACGAGGACGAACCCCGCGCACGGGACAGCCGGCGCCGGGTGCTGGGAGAGGCCGCGGACCGGGGAGCCCTGCTGTTCCCCGCGCACTTCCCCGGGCCGGGCGCAGCACAAGTGCAGCGCGTCGGCGAGGGGTTCGCGGTGAAGGAGTGGGCGGCATGGCGGTGAGGGCATGCCGGAGCAGGCCGTCTGCAGTGGCGCATCACTCCTCATTCAACCTCCCCTCAGCTGCTCGCTTCAGCTGCAACCGGACGGCTGGCACCGTGCCGGGCAAGCTCGCCCGGTACGGATGCTTCGAGATCCGCGCCGACAGGCGCTGCGGCGCACGCCGCAGGACCGTCGTCCGAGCCTCGTACCGCCCCTGTCGCACATGAGCCGACTGTTGTCGCCGCGCCGACGGTTCGGCCGGCTCCAGTTGCGCCCTGGCCTTGCGCACCACAGGCTGCCCCTATGGACCGCACCCCGGAAACCAGTGTGCTTCCCATTCTGGTGACAGGCGCGGCGGGCAGTGTCGGCGCCGTCGGGCGCTCCGTTGTCGAAGGTCTTCGGCGTCGGGGCCTGCCCGTCCGGGCCATGGTGCGTCGCGAGGACGATCGGGCGGAGGCGCTGCGTGCGACGGGCGCCGAGACCGTCGTCGGAGACCTGACGCGCGCGGGCGATGTCGCCGACGCCCTGGCCGGTTGCGGACGCATGTACTTCGGCATGGGCGTATCGGCGCAGTATCTGGAGGCTGCGGTGACGGTGGCGGCCGTCGCGCGTGCGTACGGGTCCCTGGAAGTGTTCGTGAACATGTCGCAGCTGACCGTCTCCGCGATGCACCTCACCAGCAGCTCCGAGTCCGTACAGCAGCGGCAGCAGTGGCTGGTGGAGCAGGTCCTCGGCTGGTCGGGCCTGCCCGTCGTCCAGGTCAGACCCACCGTGTTCATGGAGAACCCGCTGTTCCGTGTGGGCTTTTCCTCGATCGCGAAGTACGGAAGCATCAGGCTGCCCTTCGGCCGGGCGAAAACCTCCCCTGTGGCGGCCCGGGACGTTGCCGCGGTCGTGGAGGAGATCCTGGCCGATCCTGCCCCGCACGTCGGACGGATTTATGAGCTGACCGGCCCGCGGTCGGAGGACGTCGCCGCCATGGCGGCGGAGGTCTCCGCAGCCATGGGCCGACAGGTCGGTTACACCGATGTCCCCCTGCAGGAATGGATCGACGCCGATCTCGGGCCGTTGGGACTGCCCGACCACGTCTTCCAGCACATCTCCACCATGGCTCGCCTTCACGCGGAGAACCGGTACGACCGCAAGGCGGACGGGGTCGAGCAGGTCATCGGGCGGCCTCCTTCGGGAGTGGGCGATTACGTCCGTGAGAACCCCGGCCTGTTCAGCCTCTGAAGCCATCTCCTCGTCGTTCGTTGTCGAGGGTGCTGCGGGCAGACCGTTGGAGGTGCCGATCGGCCGTTGTGCACGGGGCCGGACGCCGTACGGACGCCGGATCGAGTTCTCAAGCCGACACCGTCCCGGAAAGGACCCGGCCCGTGAGTGATGAATTGTTCGACCTGGCAATCACCACGAACCGACGGCAAGGACCGCCCGTACGACGCGGGCCGCGTGCACTGCGAAACCCTTGTTCCGCAGTGCAGTCGGCGGAGTACAACGGGGGCCGCAGGACGTCGGTCGATGCCCGGGCCCAGACCCACACGTACCAGCGCGCTGGAGAAGAATCATGAACCGTCGTGTTGTCCACACCCGTGGAGGGGCGCCTGCCGACGTCCTGACCGTGATCGAGGAGCCGGAGCCGGCAGCGCCCGGGCGCGGCCAGGTACTCATCCGCACCACGGCCTTCTCGGTGCACCCCGGTGATCTCCAGGCCATCGAGGCCTACCCGGGGAAGGCTGCACAGCCGGTTCCGGTCGGCCTGGAGGCCACCGGTGTGGTGGAGGCGATCGGCAGCGGAGCGCGCTTGGCCCCGGGGGTCGAGGTCGGTTGCCGCGTAGCGGTCTTCCCCCAGCCGGGGGCGTGGTCCCAGTGGATCGTGGCGGATGCCGGGACGGTCGTCGCCGTACCGGACGAGTTGTCGGACGAGGTCGCCGCGCAGATGCTCGCGAACCCGCTCACCACGGTGATGCTGCGCCGTGAGGCGCAGGAGCACCTGGCCTTCGGGTACGACGGTCTTGTGGTGCAGACCGCCGCGGGCTCGTCGGTGGGGCGGTTGGTGACCGGCGTGTGCCGGTTTCACAACCTGGCACTGGTCAACGTCGTCCGCAGCGACCGCGGGGCTGCCGAGCTGCGCAAGCGATTCCCCGACGTGCCGGTCGTGTCGACGGAGCATGCGGGCTGGGCCGACGAGGTCCGCAAGGCAGCCGGCGGCCGCCCGGTGGGTGTGGCCTTCGACCCGATCGGCGGGAAGCTGGCAGAGAGCCTTCTGGACCTGTTGACGCCGGGCGGGAAACTGGTCAGTTACGGGCAAATTGCCGAAGAGGCGATCCCGGTGCACGCATCGACACTGCTCAACAAGTCGTTGACGCTGCGGGGCAAGAACATCGGCCGGTGGCTGGCCGAGGCCTCCGCCGAGAGGCGGGCGTCCGACGTCGCCACCGCGAAGCAGATCGCGCTGGGGCTCAAGGGCCAGTTCGAGGTGGCCGCCACGTACGACCTTGGCGAGCTGGCCAACGCCGTGGAGCATGCGGTACGGCCCGGCAAGGTCGGCCTCGTTCTCGTCCGCCCCTGATGGCTGCCGGAAGACCTGGTGGTCCCCGGATTCGGTGACCGCCATGCGCATCGCGACGGAAAGAACCCGGCTCATGAGTGACGAACTCCTCGATCTGGCAATCGCCGCCGCCGGCGGCCAGGAATCCTGGGACGCCCTGCGTGGCCTGCACGTCGACATCTCCATCGGCGGCCCGATCTGGGCAATGAAGGGCTGGCCGCCAGACAGGACGTTCGACCAGATCCTGACGCTCGACACGGCAAGAGAGCACATCGTGTTCACCCCGTTCACCCGCCCCGACCGGCGGATGGTCTTCGACGCCGCCGCCGACAGCGTCACCATGCAGACCCTCGACGGCGAATCGGTCGAGACCCTCGCCCCCGCACGCGCCGGCTTCAAGGGAATGCTCCGCAACAGCGCCTGGGACGCTCCACATCTCGGATACTTCCTGGGCTACGCGTGCTGGAACTACTTCACCACCCCGTTCCTCTTCACCCACCCGGACGTGCGGGTCCACGAGATCGAACCGTGGCGCGAGGCCGGGCAGACCTGGCGACGCCTGCAGGTGCGCTTCCCACCCGAGATCGCCACTCACAACCCCGACCAAGTGTTCTACTTCGACGCCCTCGGAATGCAACGCCGCATGGACTACATCGCCGAAGTCAACGGCAGCACACTCGTCGGCCACTACACCAGCCGCCATAGGAGCTTCGACGGCCTGCTCGTGGCCACGCGCCGACGAGTCTTCCGCCGCAATCCCGACAACAGCGTCAACCTCAACCTCCCTTCCATCACGCTCGACATCCACGACGTCGAACTCGTTCACTCCGGCGACGAACAGGCGCAACCATGACCAAGGACACCGCTGCCATCGACCACCCCGCCCGGCGGCTCGTCGTGGCGCTCCCGTGCTCCTACGACGCAGCCCGCGTACGCTACGAAACCCTCGTCCCCGAGGTCGATCTCGACCGCTTCTTCCAGATGGCCTCCTGGCAGGCAACGCTCGAGCTCGCCGAGATCAACGCCCCGCACGGGTTCATGCGCTACTTCCGCAGCGACATCACCGCCGTCATGGCGGGGTCACCGTCCTTCTGGAAGGCCACGCAGTACCTGATGGGCAACCACACCATCGCCGAACGCATGTTCCGCCACGACCCTTCGGTCATGCTGTACGCACCACTGCGGACCCTGCTCTATGCGGACGCCGACGGCGATACGAAACTCGCCGTCGAACAGCCCAGCCTCCTGTTCGCCGACTACGGCAACCCGCGGATCGCCGACGTCGGCCGCGAACTCGACGCCCTCCTCGCCCAGTTGATCGCCCTCCTCGGCGGCGACGCACCTCCCCAACTGTGACTTCACTTGGCGGCGGTCGACCGGTACGGCACGGCCGGGACGACGAGATCGAACCAGCGCGCCAGTTCGCCGTACCCGCCCACGACCACTGAAGACATCGGACTCAGTTGTCTTGACGCCTGGTTCGGGTCGGCGGCAGCACGGCCCGGGCGATGCCGGTGAGGTTGCCCTGCAGGACGAGGATCTCCCGCCGGTTCTCTCCGTTGAGATCAGCCGCGTAGACGTTCCCGGTCAGGTCGGTCACGTGCATGCGGCCGTCATCCGGATCGAGGGCGAGGCCCATGCCTTCCATCAGGCGGGTCAGCAGAATCTCGGCCGTCCGCCGTCCTTCCGGCGGGTCAAGCGGTGAGCAGTGCACGCTGTTGCCGCGCGGCGGGTCCCCGCGATCCGTCCAATACAGCATGCGCTCCGTGAGGTCGAGCTCCAGGTCGATCGGCTCCGGCAGCCCCTCGAACAGCGTTGCGGTGTTGCAGCGTTCGGCCGCTCTCGCCCCGGCGGGCAGATCGATTCCTGCCCGCAGGGTCTGCCCCTGCTCTGTCGAATCCGCCGCCGAGCGCCCAGCCCTCGACCGCGGCGATCAACGGCTTGCGCACCACCGCGCGGGTGAGCCCGCCCGGCCCCCGGCCCGGCAGCAGGAGCAACTCGCCCTTGACCAGCGGGTTCGCCGGCGCCTTCCGGTCGTGGAGACGGAACGGTGTGCCGCCTGCGAGCGCGCCGGCCACGAGTGTTCCCGTGTCCCAGACACCCTCGGCAAGCAGCGACGTCCCGGCATCAGCCCCCTGGCCCGTCTGTCGACGAGGTGGACACCGGCAGGCGGCGGAACCTCACCCATGAAGAGGAGGCCGCGTTCTGGCCGTGAGCGACCGTGGAGGTGCTTCGGCACACCGGCGTCCGCATCCAGGAGATGCCGGAGCACATCGCCTCCCGCCGCAGTGACCTCGGTTCGGGCTGCGGTCTCCCGAAGCAGACCGGTTCAGTCCTCGAACTCCTGGTGCTGGACGACGATTTCACGCTTGAGGATCTTGCCCGTGGCTCCCTTGGGGAGCCCGTCGGCGAAGGTGACGATCCGTGGGTACTTGTAGGCGGCCACCCGCTGTTTGACGTAGTCGCGCAGCTGATCGGCAGTGGTCCGTGCGTCGTCCCGGAGTGTCACCACGGCGGCCACCTCCTCCCCGTGCACCCGGTGCGGCACACCGACCACTGCCGCCTCGGCGACGGCAGGGTGTTCGTAGAGCACCTCCTCGATCTCGCGCGGGTAGACGTTGTATCCACCGCGGATGATGAGGTCCTTCTTCCGGCCGACGATGAAGTAGTAGCCGTCCTCGTCGACCCGGGCGAGATCCCCGCTGTGGAACCATCCGTCGCGGAAGGCTTCCGCGGTCGCCCCGGGATGGTTCCAGTAGCCCTTCATGACGTTCTCGCCGCGGATCGCGATCTCACCGACTTCGCCCGGTCCGGCCGTGGTGCCGTCGTCCGCGACGAGCCTCAGCTCGACCCCGCGGATGGGCACCCCGATCGAGCCGGACTTGCGTGGCCGGTCCGGAGGATTGAACGAGGCGACCGGAGAGGTCTCCGAGAGTCCGTAGCCCTCCAGCACGGTGACGTCGAATTCCCGCTCGAAGCCGTGGAGTACCTCGACCGGCAGGGAAGCGCCGCCGGAAACGGCCAGGTGCAGCAGTGAGAGGTCATGGCCGTCGGGGATCCCGGCCTGGAGCAGTGCTGTGAACATCGTGGGAACGCCCAGGAAGACGGTGGCCCCGTCCCGGTGAAGGATCTCCAGCGCCTTCGTCGGCTCGAACCGTGGCAGCAGACTCAGGGTGGCGCCCGCGGCGACAGCCGTGTTGAGGGCACAGGTCTGCCCGAACGCGTGGAACAGGGGCAGGCCGCCGAATAGTACGTCGTCCGGCCCGACGTGGAGCAGCGTCTCGACCGTGGCGACCGCGTTGGTCATCAGGTTGCCGTGGGTCAGTTCGGCGCCCTTCGGGGTCCCCGTCGTTCCCGAGGTGTAGAGGATCACGGCGGTGTCGTCCGCTGCCCGGTCGGTGACCTCGGGCATCGGTTCGGTGGCCCGCAGCAGGGCGTCGAATGCCGCCGGATCCGTGACCAGGCATACGGCCCCGACCTCGGCGGCGGCCCTCGCGACTTCGTCCGCGAACAGCGGGAACGTCACCACGACGCGGGCTCCGGAATCCCGGAGGGCGTGCGCTGTTTCACGGGCTTTCAGCAGTGGATTCAACGGCACCACCACGGCGCCCGCGCGGAGGATTCCGTAGTAGGCGATGGGGAAGTGGGTGACGTTGGGCATGACCAACGCCACCCGATCACCCGGCCGGATGCCCCTGTCCCGCAACAGGGTGGCGAACCGGGCGCAGGCATCGTTCAGTTGGGCATAGCTGAGGGCGATCTCGTCCTGGCGAATGGCGATGTGGCCACCATTGGCCCAGGCGGATTCCGCCAGGAGTGAGGCGAGGTTGTTCATGCGGCTTCCCCTTCGGTCGGAGCTGGTGGCGGTCACCCGTGGCTGCGAGAGCCGCAGCGGACCGCCGAGTTCTGCGTCGCGATCACGTCGCGAGGGCTGATCCCACCGCGGCCGGGACGGTCCACCGCGCTGTGCGGATCCCCCCAGAAGTCCGGCGGCAGGTCGCGCCCCTGCCGCAGGGCCAGCCACAGCCGCAGCACGTGGCGCTTCAGCTCGGGCTCGGCGAAGTCCTCGTACTCCGCGCGGGAATGGAGAACCGCGTGGTTGTTGAGCAGCAGCAGGTCACCGGCCTCGAAATCGATATCGAGCCGGAATTCCCGGGACTCGGCCAGTTCGTCGATGAGGTCGAACAGTTCCACGTCCGCCGGCTGCAAGCGGGGAACATCGGGGAAGCGCTGTGCGGACTCCAGGTAGCAGCGGTTGTATCGCATGCTGAGCTTCCCCCCGTCCCAGGACGCGAACCGCACTGCGGAGTACGGGGGTTCACCGGGAAGCTGCTCCTCCCGACGGTCGAGAAGATGTGTCCGGTACAGGCGCTCGACCAGCTTCGGCCGCCGCTTCAGCACGGCGTTGTAGACCGCCGCAGAGCTGACGAGAGCGGTGCGCGCGCCCGTGCGCGCCGCTCGCAGACACAGCAGCCCCAGGACATCGGAACCGTCGGTGTGGAACGGCAGCCTCGCCCGGGTCTGATAGCCGCGCGTCGAGGGGTCGGCCATGGTGCCGCCGGTGTCCCGGGCGTGACCGAGCATATGGCCCGCGGCATTCTGCGACACCGGGACGCCCAGGTGCTGGCCCAGTCCCCAGAAAATGGTGCTCGCCGCCGCCTCGCCGTACTGCTCGACCGGGATGCGTTTGACGAGTACGAAGCCCCGTCCGTTCTCCAGTACGTCGGCGAGCCTTGCCAGTTCGCCGGACAGGGTCGGCAGCGGAAAGTCGTCGGCGGTCACCTTCAGGAGCGGAACACCCCGCTCGCGCACCGACCGCAGGGCTGCCCCGAGTTCGTCGGTCTGTGCCGGCGAGAGTCGCAGGACCCACTGGGCGGAGTCCGCCAGATCCGGCCCCCTCCACACGGCCGGCCCCGTGCAGGGCCGGCGCAGCACATTGATCACGCTCGTCATGGCGGCCCCACTCGGGGCGTGCGTCCGTCCGGTCGGAATCGCGTGCGCCTTTTTGCCGGCTGCGGGACCGGGGATCGCGTGCACGACTCTTCTCCTTTCCGCACGGAAGAATCCTGTGGAACTGAATCGGATCATTCCGCCGCAATTTATGGATCTACACAGGATTTCGTGCAACTTTTCCAGAGGTCTGGTCAATGGTTGGAGCATTTGTCATGGTGTTCACCGCAGGATTTCCGACCGGCCGGGACGTCGAATCCGGGAGATGAGCTCCATCGCGGTGGTGCAACGCTAGGTCAGGGCCTGGCGCATCGCTTTACTTGACGTGACACCGTACTTACCATTTGGGGACAGAACCTTGGAGTGCGCCCTTGAAGCCACTGGTCCGCAACGCAGCGCTGAACGGCTACGTCGAGCTCAGCCAGTCCCTCGGTATCGACCCGAAGGCGCTGATGAAGAGCGTGGGTCTGGACCCCGTGGGCCTGGCGGTCCAGGACAGATGGATCTCCGGCGTGGCCGTGACGCAGCTGCTCGAACTCTCGGCGGTGGCCTCGCACCGTGAGGACTTCGGCCTGCTCCTCGCCGAGCGCCGCCGCTTCGCCAACCTCGGCCCCATCAGTCTGGTCATCCGCGAGGAGCCCGATGTCCGCAGTGCGCTCGGGCTACTTATACGACATGACTACATGTGCAACGAAATGCTCCGTAGCCGACTCGTCGAGGCGAACGGCCTGACCACCCTCAAGGTGGGCCTGGAGCTGGGTGAGGCCATGGCGGCCCGGCAGGCCACGGAGCTGGCCGTGGGCGCCTTCCACGGAGTTCTCCGCACCTTCCTCGGCGCGCGGTGGCAGCCGGTCTCCGTGTGTTTCACGCACAGCGCTCCCGAAGACCTCGGTACCCACCGGAACATCTTCGGTCCGGTAGCGGAATTTGATCGGGAATTCACTGGGATCGTCTTCTGTGCAAGTGACCTCAACACTCCCAATGCAATGTCGGATCCCCTGCTCCGGAACTACGCGCGCCAGTATTTCGACTCCATCGCGGTTTCGAGGGACACGACCGTACCGGACCGGGTGCGCGAGTTGATCGAAGTCCTGCTGCCGAGCGGGCGCTGTTCGATCGAGCAGGTCGCGTCCAGCCTCGGCGTCGACCGGAGAACCGTCCACCGGTACCTGGCGGCTTCGGGCGAGACGTTCTCCTCCCTCCTCAACGCGACGCGTACCGAGCTCGCGGAGCAGCTCGTGGCGAACCCGCGCCGCTCGTTGACGGAGATCTCCGGGCTGCTGGGATTCTCCGGGCCGAGCGGCTTCTCACGCTGGTTCCGTGAGCAGTTCGGCAGCAGTCCCAGGGAGTGGCGCAGCGGAAGGGTCAGCCGGCACCACTCCGGCGAGGAGTGATCACCGGCGATCAGGAGGCGGAGGCCGGCGCGACCCCCGCCTGGGTCGTGCCCGGTCCGGAGCGATGCCGGCAGGGGCATGGCCTGTCCCCAAGTGATAAGTCAGTTGTCACCCAGGGGAAAGCGCGGCGCGTAACCCGCCCTTAACGTTGCCTTACCGCAGGGGACACCGACTGCCCCACAAGGACCAGCGGAAACCCTGCCTCAGCCGTGTGATCCCTCTCGGCTCGCTGACCGTATCCCAGCCGCCGAGCGGTCCGGGAATCCGGCCCCCGAGCTCACTCCATCCCTCGCCCAGCCCTTCGGGCCCCGTATCGCGGGCAGCGATGCGCGCGGCGAGCGAAGACCCGTCCGACAAAGGAGATGGACCGTGCACTTCCTCGACGACTCCCTGTATCCGGAGAACCAGGAGAAGCTGGTGATCCAGGCGGCCCCCTACGGGCCGGAGTGGCTGCCCGGCGACGCCGACGACCTCCCCCTCACCATGGACGAGCACGTACAGGCGGCGGTCGACTGCTACAACGCCGGTGCCACCGTGCTGCACATTCACGTGCGTGAGCTGGACGGCCATGGCTCCAAGCGCATGTCCATGTTCAACGAGCTGATGGCCCGCCTGCGCGAGGCCGTACCGGACATGGTCCTCCAGATCGGTGGGTCGATCTCCTTCGCCCCCGAGGACGAGGGCGCCGATGCCAAGTGGCTGAGCTACGACACCCGCCACCTGCTGGCAGAGATCACCCCCAGTCCGGACCAGGTGACGATCGCGATCAACACCAACCAGATGAACATCGTCGAGCTTTTCGACGACGAGGACATCGAGGGCACCTCGATGGCCAAACCGGCGTACTACAAGGCATACCGGGACATGGTGGTCGAGGCAGGACCGGACTTCTACCTGGAGCACCTCGAACGGCTCCAGGCCAACGGCATCCAGCCGCACTTCCAACTGGCCAACATGGCACAGCTGGAGACCGTGGAGCGGCTCATCCGCAAGGGCATCCACACCGGGCCGCTGGTGCTCAACTACGTTGCCATCGGCGGCGGGTTCGCCGGCCGGCACCCGGCCGACCTGATCGAGTTCATCCGCCGCGTCCCGGACGGTGCCGTGCTCACCATCGAGGCCTCCATGCGCGCGGTGGCGCCGATGAACGCGATCGGCATCGCCCTGGGCACGCATGTACGGGTGGGCAACGAGGACAACCTGTGGCGGCGCAAGGGCGAGCGGATGTCCTCCGTGAAGCAGGTCGAGCAGATGGTTCAGATCGCCGACGCGCTCGGCCGCGAGATCGCCACCGGGGCGGAAGCGAAGAAGATCTACAAGCTCGGCGAACGATACGCGGACGCCGACGAGACCCTGGCTCAACTCGGCATGGTGCCCAACCGCCGCCCCGGCCTGCGCGGCTTCATGCTGCGCGACGTCAAGAGCTGACCCTTCCCCACCAGCGGCGGTCCCGGGGCCGATCGCGCATCCGCCCCGGCCGATCCGGGGCGGTCCGCGACCGCCGTGCCCACACACGAGGAAACGGAGCAACCTGTGGCACACGCCATTCGCTTCCATGAGACCGGCGGCCCCGAAGTCATGCGGTGGGAGGAGGTCACCGTCGGCGATCCGGGACCGGGGGAAGTACGGATCAGGCACGTCGCCGTCGGACTCAACTTCGCCGACACCTACTTCCGCTCCGGTCTGTACCCGGCACCGCTGCCTGCCGGGCTCGGCGTCGAGGCCTCCGGCGTCGTCGAGGCGGTGGGCGAGGGGGTGACGCATGTCGCCGAGGGCGACCGCGTCACCTACACCGGCAGTCCGCTGGGGGCCTACAGCACCGAGCGGGTCATGCCCGCCGGGTCGCTGATCAGGCTGCCGGACGGGATCAGCTGCGAGACCGCCGCCGCGATGACCATGCGCGGCCTCACCTCCGCCTATCTGATGCGCCGGATCCATCCGCTGAAGTCCGGCGACACCGTGCTGCTCCACGCGGCGGCGGGGGGCGTCGGCCTGATCGTCTGCCAGTGGGCGAAGCTTCTCGGAATCACGGTGATCGGCACGGTCTCCAGCGAGGAGAAGGCCGAGATCGCCCGCGCACACGGCTGCGAACACATCATCTACTACCGGCGCGAAGACGTGGCCGCGCGGGTGCGGGAGCTGACCGGGGGCGCCGGCGTTCCCGTTGTCTTCGACAGCGTCGGCAAGGACACCGTCGCCGGGTCCATGGCCTCGTTGCGACGCCGCGGGTTGCTGGTTTGCTTCGGCACGGCCTCCGGAGTGCCGCCGCTCGACGCCATGCAACTCGCCATCCACGGCTCGCTGTTCGTGACCCGGCCCGCGCTGGCCGACTACATCGCGGAAGCCGGCGAGCGGGACGCCCTGGCGGGCGAGCTGTTCGAGCACGTCGAGTCCGGACGTATCAAGATCCAGATCAATCAGCGCTACGCCCTTCAGGACGCGGTACAGGCACACCGCGACCTGGAAGCGGGACGGACCACGGGATCTTCGGTCTTCGTCCTCTGAACACTCCGTGCCACGCACCTTCGAACACGCCGTGCCCGGCACCTTCGAACGCACCGTGCCTCGCACATCACCCCAGGAGTGAACACATGTCCCAGAGCGTCCACCCGAAAGAAGCCGCGCCCGCCCTGGTACGCCCGGGCGTCCTCCGTACATCGATCAAGGCCGAGCCGTTGACCTGCACCATCGGTGCAGAGCTCTCCGGAGTGAACCTCGGCGACGCCTCGCGCGACGACGACCTGTTCGCCGAGGTCAAGGAACTGCTGCTGAAGTACAAGGTCCTTTTCCTGCGGGACCAGGACATCACCCGCGCCGAGCACGTCGCCATCGCCTCGCGCTTCGGCCCGCTGGAGGACCACCCGATGGTCGGCAGCGATCCGGACCACCCGGGACTGGTCCGCATCTACAAGGACCTGGACAGCAGGCCCGAGCACTACGAGAACGCGCTCCACTGCGACGCGACCTGGCGCGAGTGCCCGCCCATGGGGGCCGTACTGCGCTGCGTGGAAACGCCCGAGGTGGGCGGAGACACAGTCTGGGTCGACATGGCCGAGGCATACCGCAGGCTGCCGGAGCACATCAAGACGCAGATCGCGGATCTGCACGCCCGGCACAGCATCGAGGCGACCTTCGGCGCGGTCATGCCCATGGAACAGCGCCACCAGCTGAAGGCCCGGTACCCGGACCCGGAGCACCCGGTGGTGCGCACCCACCCGGAGACCGGCGAGCAGATCCTCTTCGTCAATGCCTTCACCACGCACTTCGTCAACTTCCATACGCCCGAGAACGTGCGCTTCGGCCAGGATCACGCGCCCGGGGCGAGCAACCTCCTGAACTACCTGATCAGCCAGGCGGCCGTCCCCGAGTACCAGGTGCGCTGGCGCTGGCAGAGGAACAGCTTCGCCATCTGGGACAACCGCTCCACCCAGCACTACGCCGTCCAGGACTACTGGCCCGCCGTCCGCAAGATGGAGCGCGCCGGAATCGTCGGCGACAGGCCCTTCTGAACCCTGACCAGAGACGAGAAGGTGGCGCCAATGGGAGTTCACACGGCCGGCACGCTCGTGCCGGGCACGTCTCACGTCATGCCCACTGTGTCCCGTGGGTATGCCCGGCTGGTGTTCGCGCTGAGCTTCGGGCTCCTGCTGATCGACTACATGTCGCGGCAGGTCCTCAACGCGGTCTTTCCTCTGCTGAAGGCGGAATGGCTGCTGGCCGACGCCCAGTTGGGTTCGCTCAGCGGCATCGTCGCCCTGATGGTGGGTGTGCTCACTTTCCCCCTGTCCCTTCTGGCGGACCGTTGGGGCCGGGTCAAGAGCCTGGTCATCGCCGCGACGGTGTGGAGTCTGGCGACCCTGGGCTGCGCCGTCGCGGCGAGCTACGACCAGATGTTCCTGGGCCGGTTCATGGTCGGTGTCGGCGAGGCGGCCTACGGGAGCGTCGGTATCGCGGTGGTCCTCAGCGTCTTTCCCGTCACCCTGCGGGCCACGCTCTCCGGCGCGTTCATCGCGGGAGGCGCCTTCGGATCCGTGCTGGGCGTATCGATCGGCGGCGTCGTCGCCCAACAACTTGGCTGGCGTTGGGCGTTCGGTGTCATGGGGATCGCCGGACTCGTCATGGCCGCTGTCTACGGCATGGTGGTCAAGGAGAAGAGACTGGGAGCAGGTGCCGGCGCAGGCAGCGGCAGATCCGGCGAACGGGCTCCGATCCGGACCCTGCTGCCGCGGCTGTTCTCCTCGGTCTCCGTGCTCTGCGCCTACATCGGCAGCGGGCTGCAGATGTTCATAGCGATGGCCCTGCTCGCCTGGATGCCCAGCTTCCTCAACCGTTACTACGCCATGCCTACCGCGAAGGCCGGTGTGGTTGCCGGGGCCTTCGCATTGATCACAGGGACAGGCATGATCCTCTCCGGGTTCGTCACCGACCGCCTCAGCCGGAGGAACGGCGCCCGGAAGTGGACCGTCGCGATCGTCTGCAGTCTCGGCTCTCTCGTGCTGCTGACGGTCGGATTCCAACTGCCCGTCGGTCCGCCGCAGCTCCTGCTGATCGGCGTCGGGACCCTGCTGTCCAACGCCACGGCCGGCCCGGCGGCCGCCATGGTGGCGAATCTGACCCCTGCCGCCGTCGCGGCGACGGCCATGGCCACGCTCACCCTGGCCAACAGCCTGCTCGGGCTCGCCCCGGGGCCCGCGGTGACGGGCATGCTCGCGGACCACCTGGGCCTGCTCGGCGCACTGCGCCTGGTCCCCTGTGTCGCGGCCCTCAGCGGCGTGGCCTTCGTCATCGGCAGGCTCCGCTACGAGCACGATCTACGCCGCCTGGGCCTGCTTCCCGCCCCGACTCCCACGAACCTGAAGGTGTCGATATGAGTTCCGCCGCATCGCCGACGCTCGTCATCGTCCCCGGACTGCGCGATCACGTACCGGACCACTGGCAGACCCTCCTCAGCGACAGGATCGCCGATGCCCGTACCGTTGCTCCGCTGACGAGCGACAGGCTGAGCTGCATCGCCCAGGTCACCGCCCTGGACGACGTACTGTCGGAGATCTCCGGTCCCGTCGTACTGGTTGCCCACAGCGCCGGAGTCATGACCACCGCGCACTGGGCACAACGGCACCGGCGTCCGATCAAGGGCGCGTTGCTGGCGGCGCCACCGGACTTCGGCACGCCGCTGCCCGAGGGGTACCCCACGCCTCAGGCCCTGCGGGAGAACGGCTGGCTGCCCGTCCCGCGGACGCCCTTGCCCTTTCCCAGCGTCGTCGCGGCGGGCACGAACGACCCCCTGGCCGACTTCCGTCGCACCGCCGATCTCGCCAGGGCATGGGGGAGCCGTCTCGTGGATCTCGGCCCGGTCGGACACCTCAACCCCGCGTCCGGCTACGGCGCATGGCCCCGGGCGGAAGAGTTCATCCGCGAGCTCGGCTGAGTGCAGTCCGACACCCTGCCGCGCTTCCTGCACGATCTCGCCTCTGGAGGCGTCCTTGTACACCGACACCGATCTGTTGTGGTCCCCGAGCCGCTCGGCGGCCGAAAGCTCCAACATCGCCGGCTTCATGCGCTGGCTGAGCGGGGCGCGTGGACTGTCCTTCTCCGACTACCCGGAGCTGTGGCGGTGGAGCACCGCGGACGTGCCGGCCTTCTGGTCGGCGGTATGGGAGTTCTACGGCCTCGACGCCGTCAGCGGCTATGAGGAGGTGCTCGCCGACCCGTCGATGCCCGGGGCATCCTGGTTCCCGGGGGCACGGCTGAACTTCGCCGAGCGATGCTTCGCCCGTGCCACCCCCGCGCGGCCCGCCCTGATCAGCGTGTCCGAGGGCGGCGAACCGGTGGAGACGTCGTGGGAGCAGCTCGGACGCGAGGTCGCGGCCGTCGCCGCGTCCCTTCGGGACATGGGCGTGCGGCCGGGTGACCGCATCGCCGGCTACCTTCCGAACACCTCGCACGCCGTGGTCGCGCTGCTGGCCGGCGCCGCCGTCGGCGCGGTGTGGACGGTGTGCTCGCAGGACTTCGGCACATCCAGCGTGCTCGCGCGGCTGCGGCAGGCACGGCCGACGGTTCTGATCGCGGCCGATGGCTACCACCACGGGGGGAAGGAGTTCGACCGACGTCCGGCGGTAGCCGAGCTGGTGGAAGGGCTGCCCACGGTCCGGCACCTGCTCGCGGTCGACCACCTCTACACGTCCTCGGCCGGATCGTCGTGGTCGCAGCGGCCCACCGTGGAGCAGCACGCGTGGTCCGAACTGGTGGGCATACAGGCGGAACTCGAATTCGCCGACGTTCCCTTCGACCACCCCCTGTGGATCCTGTGGTCATCCGGCACCACGGGCGTACCAAAAGGCATCGTGCAGGGCCACGGCGGCATCGTCGTCGAGCTGCTCAAGGCCCTCGGGCTCGGCGTCGACCTGCGCGGTGACGACCGCTACTTCTTCCACACATCCACCAGTTGGATGGTGTGGAACTTCATGGTCGGGGGCCTGCTGCACGGGTCCACGCTCGTCCTGTACGACGGCAGCCCCACCTGTCCGGACGTCAACGGCGTCTGGAGAGTTGCCCAGCAGACCGGTGCAACAGTGGTCGGCGTGGGGGCGGCCTACCTCGTCGCCCTGGAGAAGGCGGACGCGCACCCGGCGGCCGAGGTGGACCTGAGCGCCGTGCGATCCATCCTGCAGACAGGATCGTCACTGCCCGGGAGCACCTGGCGCTGGGTCTACGACCGTCTCGCCCCTGATGCATGGCTGCAGTCGATCTGTGGGGGGACCGACATCTGCTCGGTACTCGCCGGCGGCTCCGCACTGCTGCCCGTGCGTGCGAAGCGGATCCAGTGCCCCGCCCTGGGAGTCGCCCTCGCCGCCTGGGATCCTTCGGGGCAGCCGCTCATCGGAGACCAGGGAGAGCTGGTGGTGACGGCGCCGATGCCCTCGATGCCCTTGTACTTCGTCGACGACCCCGACAGCCGGCGCTATCTGCAGAGTTACTTCGACGTATATCCAGGGGTGTGGCGGCACGGCGACTGGGTCACGGTCGACCCCGATTTGTCGGTCGTGGTGGCAGGCCGCTCGGACTCGACACTCAACCGCATGGGTGTCCGGATGGGTTCCGCCGACATCTACGCCGTTGTCGAGCGGCTTCCCCAGATCTCCGACAGTCTCGTCGTCGGTGTCGAACTGCGGGACGGCCGGTACTTCATGCCACTGTTCGTGGTCCTCGCCGAAGGCACCGCCGACGACGACGAGCTCCGGAACAGCATCGCCACGTCGATCAGGCAGAACCTCTCACCTCGCCACGTCCCGGACGTCATCGTTCCGATAGGAGCCGTGCCGCGGACGCTGACCGGGAAGAAGCTGGAGGTTCCCGTCAAACGCATCCTCCAGGGGGCTCAGATCGCCGAAGTGAGCGCCGAGGGTGCCATCACCCATCCCGAAATGCTTGCCTGGTTCGCGGACTTCGCCAGCCGTACGGCTTCCCTTCCCTAGGGGCGGCAAGAGTGTCAGAGGAGGTCCCGTGCGCGGGCGGGCGCGAGATGGGAGCAGTTGCCGCGTGACGAGTGGGCCCAGCCCATCAGGCATCTCCGTTCGCCGGGACGCGCAGGGCCACCCTGTACCCGTCGTTCGCGGTCGTGCCCGCTTCGAGAGTGCCGCCCAGGAGTTCGGCTCGTTCTCCGAGACCGATCAGGCCCTGGTGGGAGCTGGGGAGGGGAAGAGCAGGACGGGTGGGGCGTGTTCGGCGTGTTCGTGACGGTGACGACGAAGGCGCCGGGCTCGTGGCGGAGGCATACGGTCGCGGTGGTGCCGGGGGCGTGCTTGCGGACGTTGGTGAGGGCTTCCTGGACCGTGCGGTAGATCGCGCGCTGCACGGGCGTGCCAATGTGACAGGAAGCTCACCGGTCAGTTCGGTGTCGATGCTGCTCGTGGTGATCAGCTTGTGTAGATCGGTCAAGGTTGGCTGGGGGGCAACTCGGTGGCGTGGCCGCCCGAGGAGCGCAACAGGGTGACCATGTGGCGCAGTTCGTCGAGGGTGTCGACGCTGAGGGAGCGGATGGTGCGGGCGCCCTCCTTGGCGTGCGGGTCCCGGGTGGCGACTTGGAGTGCGCCCGCCTGGACGGCGATCAGGCTGACCTGGTGGGAAACGACGTCGTGCATCTCGCGGGCGAGCTGGGCGCGTTCGCGGGCGAGAACGGCTTGGGAGTGCAGGAGGCGTTCGTGCTCGCGGGCCCCCTCGATCTCGACGAGTCGGAGCGCCAAGTCTCTTCGGGCCTGGACGAGTTGGCCCAGCAGGACGGGCGCTGCGGCGGTGGCGAGGGGGTAGAAGAAGTAGACGACGGGCCAGGTGCGTTCGTGTGCGGAGACGTTTTCCAGAGGCCAGGGGGCAGCGGAGGCGAGCGCGAACAGTACCGCACAGACGGTGAGCAGGCGGCGGTTGCGGGAGCGCTCAGCCAGTGTGAACAGGGCCGCGAAGGGGGCGAACACAATGTCCAGCATCAGGCTGGCGGGCAGCGTGAGCAGGAAGACCGTGAGTGGGAAGCGGCGGCGGGCTGCGAGTGCGCCGCAGGCGAGCGCGGCCACGGACTGAGCGGCAGCGGACGCCGCCTCCAGGCTCAGCAGCACGTCGGCCGCCGCGACGCCAACGACGACGACGTCGACGACTGGGGCGGGGATGCGTGCCCACCAGGCCTTCGGCGCGGTCATCGGCCCGGCTCCGGGCGGCGCCGCGTGTCGTCGAGCAGGCCAGCCCGTTGGGCGAGCAGCGCCGCCTGGACCCGGCCGGTCACCCGCAACTTGGTGAGGATCGCGCTGACGTGCTCCTTCACCGTGCCCGCGCTGAGGTGGATCCGGCCGCCGATCTCGGCGTTGGAAAACCCCTGCGCGACCAGCACGAGCACCTTGCTCTCCCGGTCACTGAGCCGTCCGACGAGGCCGGCCTCCTCCTGGTCGACCGCTGCGGCCCCCGGGTGGCTCTGCCAGGCCGCCCGGGACGCCTTCGGTGACATCACCACCCCTGTTCTTTAACCTTTCGACCGTTGCAGGGCGATCAGAGTCTTCTCGCGTCGGACGGTTTCGCCCATGTCGTAGCGGGGTGTCCGGCGCTCGTTGCGTGTACCGGGTGGTCGTCCGGGGCCGGGCGAGCCTGAACTGCATGTAGGCCGCGGTGATCAGCCAGGACAGGTCGACGCGCCGTTTCGCCTTCACCGGGGTCTGGGAGACGACGCTGTCGGGTGTGAGTGATCAGTCTCCCTGGGACCAAGCGGCGCTCGGCAGTGACAGGTAGACGCCGAAGTCGACGAGCCCGGTTGCGGCGCGGAGCTCCGCGTGGAGCGCATCCACGCGCTCTTGGCGGTTGGCTTCCCTGCTGGCGGACCACTTTGACTTGATCTCGATCACCACCGTCAGGCCGCTGCGGTCCAGCGGGCTCAGCGGCCGGAAGCGGATCTCGACATCCCCGGGTTGCAGCTCGCCGTCGTACGGCTCCTCGGGGCACTCCACAGCCAGGGACACCAGGTGTGGCAGCACCGAGCCGAGTTCGCGTAGCTGGGGCTCGGGCACCGTGGGCGCATAGGTCACTTCGACAAGCGGCATCCTCGACACCCTAGACGGAGACCAGGCAAAACTGTCAGCCGTGAGAAGACCCTGATCGCCCTACAACGGTCGAAACGTATGGAACAAGCCAGGGGCTCTCCCGTAATCCCTGGTGGATCAGCGCCCGGCGTCAGATGCGATGCGTCGCAAGGCGGAGGGATGTCGCATACCGACGTCGTAGCGGGTGACGGGGTGCCGGTTCTCCGAGCCGAGGGGGCGTCCGGGTCCGGTTCCGGTTGGTCGGGGAACACGGGCGAGGCAGAGCAGGCGGGTGCGGATGTTCCTGAACCCTCGGCGGACCCGGGCTGGGGTGAGGTGATCGGGCTTGGCCGGCCTCTCCCAGGGCCGACGGAGAGTGGCGGCCAGCGGTCAGGCGAGGCGGAGCTGGTGTGGGCGACGACCAGGAGCCAGGTCCAGCGGTCTGCCGCCTCGGGAGTACGGATCTTCGCGGTGGTCCAGCCGAGCATCTGCTTTCCGCAGCGGAAGGTGTGCTCGAGATCGAATCCGCTGAGGAACATCTGCCATCACAGGTTCACGTCCGCCGGGGCGGCGCTGGTCTTCGAGGACCACAACCACACCGCCACGGACCCGCCCGACCAGTTCGACGGGCAGGTCCCGTAGCACCCAGGCCAGGCGGGTGACGTCGTAGCCGGCGTCCATGACGATCGTGATGTCCGGGTCCCCCGGCTGCCACTGGCCGGCCGCGACGAGCCGCTCGGTCACGGACCTCAGCTGGGCGGCGGTGACTGCGGTGGCGTCGTCCTCGGGGAAGGGGCGGACCACGTCCAGGATCCCGGTCCATGCCGTGGCCCCGGGCTCCAGGACGGCGACGAGGGAGTACGGCCGGCCCGGGATGGACTGCGAGGCGGACTTCGCCCTCCCGTAGACATGGCAGAACAGCCTGTCCGCCGAGCACGGTGCGTTCGACCGCAACCATGGCGACACATCGACAGCCAGCACCAAGCGCCCGCCTTCAATCCGGGGCAACGGCAGCCCGGCGAGCAAAGTACGCAGTCGCTCGACGTCGATCCGGCCGCGGTTGACAACGGCCTTCAGCTGATTCCGTACCTCTGTGACGGAGCACAGGACCGAGCGAAGGCCGGCCTCAGGCCCGGTGAACGCGCCGACGGTGGCCCGCCCCGTGCGTGAAGGGTGCCCGGCCGGGCTCAATCAGAGTTCTGGGCTGTCGTCGGCGGGAGTCCGGGGGCGGGGGATAGGGACCTCGCGCTGCGTGCTCATGCCGTCCGTGTTCACGCTCACACGGATTGCTCCGGGGGCGGCGGGGGACTGCTGGATGGTAAGGCCGTACTGGCTGACACCCGCCGTCCGGCAGAGCGTATCGAGGAGGCCGGCCACGACGCGCTGGGTGTCGGCAATCTGCTCGGCGGGGCAGTGCCGCAGCTGGAGCTCGGCGGCCACGACGCGCTGGGTATGGCGGATCGAGTCGCGGTCTGCCGGTATGCAGACGTACATGTATGCCTCCACTCCTGCGGAGACGGCCGGAAGAGGATTTTCGGCCGTTTGGTCTAATCCACTATCGAAGATGGCCCGACACTCTGCAACCCTGCAGAGTGCGAGCAGGCGTCAGCTGCCGGATCGTAGAGCGCAGCACCCGCCGACCGAGAAGGGACTCCTGCCTGTGTCACGGCCCCGCTCCGGCCCCACCGTGGCCCTGCGACTGGTCGCCGCCGAGCTGCGCGCCCGGCGTGAAGCCGCGGGATTCACCCTGGAAGCCGCCGCGGCAGCGCTCGGCGTACACGACATGACGCTCAGCCGTCTCGAGCTCGCCAGGACCGCCCCACGCCGCGCGACGGTGAGCCACCTGCTGCGCCTGTACGGGACACCTGACGCCGAGACGGAGACAGTCCTGGCATCACTGGAGGAAGCACAGCGGCCGGGCTGGTGGCACCCATACCGCGACATCCTCCCCCACCACCTGGCCGGGGTGATCGACCTGGAATCAGCAGCCTCCCTGATCCGCACCTACGCCCCCGGCGTGATCCCAGAACTCCTCCAGACCCCCGGCTACGCCCGTGCACTCCTGAAGCTGCGGCACCCCCACGCCGGCGCGGAGGAGATCGGTCGACGGCTGCAGTTCCTGGAAGAACGGCAGCGGCACACCGTCTGCCGCACAGACCGGCCCGTACGATTGTGGGCCCTGATCGAGGGCGTGGTACTGGAGCGGGTGATCGGGGACCGGGACGTGATGGCCGAGCAACTCGCCCACCTGGATCACTTCGCCGCACACCGGAGGGCGGTCACCCTGCAGGTGATCCCCGCAGCGGTCGGACAGCACCCGCTGCTGCTGAGCGGATCCGCGGACATCCTGCGCTACACCCATCGGCAGCTCGCCGACCGGCTGATTGTGCGTGGCCTTCACCCGGAGGCCGCGACGGTCACGGAGAACGAGGGAGCGGTCCTCGCCTACCTTGCCGCGATGGATGCAACAGCGGCTCTCGCGCCGCCCCCGACGAAACGCATTCGGACCGGAAAGGACTCCCTCACATGAGCGACAGTACGCAGGACCTGGACCCCCGGCCCAAGAAAGCGCACCCCGCACGGTTTTGGGCCCACCTGCTGGGCGGCAAGGACACCTTTGCCGCGGATGAGGAACTCGGCGAGCAGACCGAGCGCGAGTACCCCGGTGACATCGATCTGGCCATCGCAACCCGCGCCTTCCCGGAACCCTGCGCCGGTCAGTTACCGTACGACCGCCGACAACACCCGCGAGGGTGCGCAGCGCGTCACACCCGACGTCGGAATCGTCTACGTCGACCACGACCCAATCGTCCTCGCGCACGCCCGCGCCCTGCTCACCAGCACGCGTGAGGGCGCCACCGACTACGTGGACGCCGACCTGACGGACCCGGACGCGGCGTACTGGCGCGGCGCGGCCGAACTCTTCGACTTGCTGCACCCCGGCATCCGGTGGGCCGACGGCACGCTGCGCGTGGAGAGCGGGTGCACGGTGACGCTGGCCGTGCCCCTCGTGGTCGCGGTGCCGTCGCTGGTGGTGCCGTGGCCGCGGACCGGTGCGGGGCGGGCGAAGGCCGCCCTTGCCGACCTACCCTGCGCGTGACAGGACCGCGGCGCCGACCGCCCCCTCCGCTGAGCCGGCCAGTCTGCTCGGTCCCACCGGCGCCGGGCTGCCCGCGGCGCCGGCGCGACCGGCTTCCACCGCACGGCTCGCGGCAGGTCACTTCCTCAGTCCCGCCACGGTGTCTTACCACCTGGCGTGCTGGACCAAGCGGGTCCCGTTGCCCGCGCCCGGTCCAGACGGGCGATGCTCTATCGCTGCGTGCCCGTGGGTTCCCGGCTGACAGGAACCTGTTGGACACGGCCCGTTCACCGGCCCCGTTCACCGGGCCCCGTGCCTCCGCCGTCAGCCGAGTGGACCGGCGAAGGTGGCGGGGCGCCCGTGCCCGGTACAAGCATGGATCATGACCGACGCACCGAGCGGCTCCCCCCGGGGGCCTGAATACGACGACCGCCATGCCCATGCCGCGGGTGACGTGCATGCGCCGAAACCGCCCTCGGGCTACATGGAGCCACCCTTCGAGGGGTTCCTGCATCACCTCTCCCGCACCGCCTGGCAGGTCGTCCTGATCACCGGCATCGCCTCCCTGATCCTTGGGATCGTGATCCTGGCCTGGCCGGGCCCGTCCCTGCTGGTCGCCGGGATCCTCTTCGGCATCTACCTCATTCTCAGCGGTGCGCTCCAACTGGCGGCCGCCTTCGGCACCCACCAGGCGACTTCGCTGCGTGTCCTGGCCTTCATCAGCGGCGCCCTGTCGATCCTGCTGGGCCTGTTCTGCTTCCGGGGTCGCTTGGAGTCGATCCTGCTGCTCGCGCTATGGATCGGCATCGGCTGGCTGATCCGCGGAATCACCCATACTCTGGCCGCCGTTCACGACCCCACCATGCCCGCGCGTGGCTGGCAGGCCATCCTCGGCGTCGTCACCTTTATCGCGGGGATCGTGCTGATCATCTCGCCGTTCAACTCGATCGCCGTGCTCACCCTGGTCGCCGGCTGGTGGCTGGTCGTGGTCGGTATCGTCGAGATCGTAACGGCGCTCCGGCTCCACGGGCGTGCGCAGCGGATCCCGCGTACGGCATGAACCCTGTGCAGTGCGTCAACTTCGTGCCGTACAGGTAGCCGAGAGGGCGGTTTTCGGGGTCGACACGCTGAACGGTGCGTGTGTCGCCGGCAGATGCCCCATTGCGAGCCCAACCCGCAGCACCCACGCACCGCCCGTCGGTATGCCTGGCTGCGGCTGCTTCTGGTGCTCGTCGCGCTGGTGCTCGCCGCCGGTGCGCACGCGGAGGCGGTGGAGGGCGAGTCAGCCACGGTGCCCACGGCTCAGGCGTGTGACGCGGAGTACGACGCGCCCGCCACGGCACTGCGCCCCGCGCGCCCTCCGCGAAACGACGTCCTGCAGGTGCCGGATTCCTCGTTCGACCTGGGATTTCGTCAGGCGGGCGGCGGTGATGAGCTGTCTTGTCTGAAGGCCGGCGGGGCGGGCTTCCATCAGGGCGAAGCGGACCAGGTCGCCGTAGTGCTCCGCAAGAGGCCGGGCCTCCGGGCGCTGCGGCATGGCCTAATCGCCCTTGAGGGGCTTGGTCAGCTGCTCGTCCCGGGTGAACTCGCCGTTGTCGGTCGTCGCTTCGAGCCAGTCGGCCGCGGCCCGCACCTTGGAGATCCCGCGGCGGACGGTCTCGCGCTCGTCGTCGGTGAACTCCTGGCCCCGTATACGTGGCACCAGCCGGCCCAGGGGGGCCGCGAACTGGAGGCAGGAGCCGACCAGGTCGCGGTAGTCGATGGTGTGCTCGACCTTGCGGACGGCCGGGGCACGTTAGCGGATCTTGGCGCGGGCCCGGGCGGAGTTGTCGAACTGGGCCCGGCCGGCCAGGAAACGGGCGGTGTCGTCCCGCATCGTGTCCTGCGCGACCGTCGGCCTGCGCGGCAGGTCGGTGATGACCTGTTTGGCGACCTCGTCGTCCCGGGTGAGATCGTGGCGCCTTTGTGTGCCCATGACCAAGGAAGAAAGTCCCGGTGCGGTGGCCGTCAAGGGAGCGAAAAGAGCCAGGAAGGAGCTGTCAGGTAGCGGAGGACTTGGCTGTACGCCGACAATGCGGTCACCCTTCGCCGTCCGGGGGCCACCGGGCTCCCGGATCGAACAGAGAGGACCGACCATCATCATGCGCAAGCCTCTCCTCGCCACCCTCACCGCCGTTGCCCTCGGTGTCGCCGCCTTGACAGGCGCAACGGGCACCGCAGCCGCAGCACCCAACCGCGTGAGCGGCGCGACCCCCACTGCTGCGACGGCCGCCGTGCACCCTGATAGTGCGCCCGCCCCGGTGACGGCCTCCTCCTTCGCCGGCACCGTGGCGCTCAGTAACTGCTCAGGCTCCCTGATCCGCATGCCGAACTCGCAGGCGACGGACCCGGGGCTGGTCATGACGAACGGTCACTGCCTCGAAACCGGCTTCCCGAGCGCGGGCCAGGTCATCACCAATCAGCCCTCCACTCGCAGCTTCACGCTGCTCAACGCCTCGGCCGGCACCGCAGGAACGCTCAAGGCGAACAAGGTCGTCTACGCGACGATGACCGACACCGACGTCACGCTGTACCAACTGACCAAGACCTACGCCCAGATACAGCAGTCCACGGGAATCGCGCCGCTGACGCTGTCCGGGACCCACCCGGTGCAGGGGCACGCGATCGACGTGGTCTCCGGCTACTGGAAGCGGGTCTACTCCTGCTCCGTCGACGGATTCGCGTACCGTCTGAAGGAGGGCCAGTGGACATGGAAGGACGCCGTCCGCTACACCCCGGAATGCCAGGTCATCGGGGGCACCTCGGGTTCCCCGGTCATCGACACCACGACCGGGCAGGTAACGGCGATCAACAACACCACCAACGAGAACGGCGAAAGCTGCACCCTTGACAATCCCTGCGAGGTAGATGAGCAGGGAGCCGTCACCATCCGCCAGGGAACCGGATACGCCCAGGAGACCTACGGCATCCCCGCCTGCTTCACGACGGGCAACAAGCTCAACCTGTCGGCCACAGGCTGCACGCTCGCGAAGCCGAAAGCGGCAGCGGCAGCGGCACGCTGAGTTGACACCTGAGGGTGCAAGCAGCGCTCGTCCACGGCCAGTCGGGCCACCGCGTCGTGCGCAGCCGGCACACCGCCGGAAGGCGGCTGTTCCGGCTCAGTAGTGTCCCGTCGGTTCTTGCAGTAGATGTGAACCGTGCTGCGGCCCCTGGCACCTCGGATCTCTGCCGATGTCTCCTTCCGGACACAACGTGGGGCTGGTGGGGCACAGTGAGGACTTGGTGATGTGCCCCACCAGCGTCCGTAGCCTGTCACGGCTTGGGAGCTGTGCAGGCCACGGTGGCCTTGGACGCATCGGAGTGCGTGAACCGGGGGAGTCCACCCAGTACTGGTCCTTGTCCGGCATCCGTTACTTGGTCGAGAAGCTCGAGCTGAACGCTCCACCATCGAGATCTATGGTGATGACGCCTGCGGGAGCGCAGACGTCGAAGACCTGATCGCCGCCATGCCGGACGACCGGACAAGCGCCCGGACCGCTTCTGCGTCGCCGACACCACGCACCGCCTCCAGCCGTCGGGCGCGACGCCTGCCGTCCCTGGCAGCACGAAGTTCCCTGCCAGGTTGTCGCGAGGGCACCGCGGACCACCCACGGACCACCCCGCGTTGTCAGTGGCCCTCGTTAGTCTCCCTTTGTATCGCAGTTCAGGGGCTTTGTGGCCCTTGGTTCGGGCTGCGCTGACATCTGATGAACAGGCGGAGGGGCACGGCTGATGGCGTGGCTGACAGCGGGCGAGGGGTACGAGATCACCCTCGAGGACGGGCGTGTGGTCGCACGGCGCGCCGGGGGGCGGCAGCTGAAGGCGCTGCCGAAGATGTTGCGCGACAGTCCCGAGGTCGACCGGCTGAGGCAGTTGGCCGAGTGGCTGGACCGGCACGCGGCTTCGTGCGTGGCTCAGGTGGATGCCTGGATGGTGTCGTCGCTTCCGGTTCCGACCGAGCTGATCGCGCGGGTGTGGCCGGACGAGGCGTGGCAGACGGCGCTGCGTGACATGGCCGTCGTGGGTGATGATCCGGACGAGGTCGGGTTCCTGCGGGACGTCTCCGGCGACGGGGAGCTCAAGGTGGTCGACCTCGACGGTGAGACCGTGCGGCTGTCGCCGCGCACGGTGACGCTTCCCCACCCCGTGCTCCTGCCGGACCTGGACGATGTACGGGACTTCGCGGCCGACCTCGGCATCACCCAGAAGGTGGAGCAGATCCACCGGGCGACCTGGGCCAGGCCGGACGGGCCGGATGCCGGGCGTCCGGAGACGGCGACGGAGATACGGGACTACGCGGGCGGGAAGTTCGCCTCGCGGTTCGGTCTCGCGGCGCGCGCCACGGGCCTCGGCTACCGGGTGTCCGGTGGCTACGCCACGTGCAAGGTGCGTGATGGGGGCCGCAGCACGGAGGCGGCGGTGTGGATCGGCGAGCCGTACTGGGACGGGGAGTCGGAGACCGGCGGGCTGAGCTGGCACGACGAGGACGGCCGCGCGGTGCGGCTGACCGCGGTCGGGCCGGTGGCCTGGTCCGAGGGGATGCGCATGGCCGCTGCGCTGTACGCCGGCCGCACGATCGAAGAGGGTGGGGACGCGTGACCAGGACGGTTGGGAACGACAACAAGGAGCTGCTCGCGGCAGGCGCGGTCCTCCCGGCCGACGCGCGGGGTGCGGGCCCTTCAGCGATTGAGCTGACCGCGCGGGCCTATCGCCACGCGGTGCTCGGCGAGGATCGGGTCGTCGTGCGGCTGGCCGCGGCCGAACTGGGCCCCGCCGAGGACCTCGCAGCCGGCTTCCTCGGCCTCGAGCCGCAGGGCGAGCCGGCCGTGGTCGGTCTCGGTCGGCGCCAGGAACTCGGCTTTCCCGAGTGGGTGCTGGTGCACCACCCCCAGGACGGGCACCACGCCCTGGCGGTCGTGCCGGAGCTGGACCGGCTGGCCCGGCAGGCCAGGACCAAGCCCAAGGCCGCCCTGGACGCCTGCCACGAGCTGGCCGGGCGGCTCGCCTCGGCCGTCCCGCACTTCCTGCCCGTCTTCTACGAGCAGGCCGCGCGGGTCTTCCTCGGCGTCGAGAACAGCACGTATGCCGGTCAGCTGTTCGGCCGTGCCCGCACGAGCGAGGCGCAGCACGGGCTGACGGTCGACGAGGACCGGCTCGACGCCGTGTTCCTGGAGTTCGCCCTGGCCGGCGCGCTTCCGGTGAAGGTCCTGACCGGTTACGGCAAGGACCTGTCGGCCCGGCTCGCGCCCGTCGAGGCGTACGAGCGGTTCCGGCGGCTGTGTGTGCGCCGGACCGCCGGCGGCCTCGCGCCGTCCGCCCAGGCCGCGGTGGAGCTGAGGCGGCTCGCCCGCGCCGCGGCCATGTCCGGCAACGAGGCGGAGCAGGACTACCTCGCCGAGCTCCTTCCGCTGCCGGCCACCTTGCGAGCCGCCGCTGGTTGGTGGAAGTCGCACCGCGGTGCGCTGGTTGCGCTGGCCTGGCGCGTTCCGTCCGTGCGGGGCACGCTGCTGTCGATGACCCCGCCCGGGGACAGCGGGGAGATGACCGAGCTGTGGCTGGGAATCCTGGCGCAGTCGGGAGCCGATGCCGGTCTCGCGGACGCCGACCTGCCGCAGGATGAGCAGTGCTCCGACGGTGCGGCGGGCTGGCTGGAGCGCTTCCACAGTGCCCGGCATCGCGGTTGGGGGCCGCGCCCGACGCCGCCCGCCCTGCTGGAGCTGGTCGAGCGGGCGGCCGGCCGGCTGCGTGCCGATCTGGCGGCGCGGCCCGAGGGCGAGCGGTTGCTGAGGATCGGTGTCGAGGACGTGAACCTGCTGGACCTCCTGCTCTCGCTGGAGATCGCGGTCGCCGACCCCGAGGAGAAGTCCGCCCACCACCAGCGCGGCAACGCCCTGAACCTGTCGGACTGGGCGCGCGGCGAGGAGCCGCGGGACCTGGTCGGACTGGCAGCCGACCCGCGCTTCCGGCCCGCCTTCGGGCGCGGGGCGAACAACTACAACAGCGAGTCCTCCGGTGCGGACGTGATGCGGCGGCTGGCCGCCTCGCCCGGCGGCCGCCCGATGCTCACCGAGTGGATGCGCGAGGTGGCCGCCTCGTCGGTGGCGGCCGGACTGCCCGGACTGCCGAAGGCGATCGAGCGGCTTTCGTGGCTGCCCTCCGAAGCTCTCGTGCTCGCGCCGCAGGAGGTCGCGGCCGCGGCCGGTGCCGATCTCGGCGAGGCCGTGGCGCGCACGCTTCGGGGCGGTCTGTGGGAGGAACTGCGCTGGCCGACGTGGGAGGAGGCGCTGACGGAGCTGGCGCCGGGGCGCCACACCACCGAGGGCCTGACGGTCGTCGAGGCCTGGCCGTATCTGATCGTGGCCAACGCGACGCAGGTGCGCGTCATCGACGCCGACTCCACCGTTCTCGTGCACGATCTGCGGGTGCCCACCACGTCCGTGTGGCGGACGGGCTTCCACTACGTGGACGGTGCGCTGCTGGTGTTCTGGAGCACGTACGGTCGCGGCGAGCCGCAGGGTTACTGGCACACCACGCCCGACACGGTGTTCGCTCTCGCCGGCGCCGACTCCTGGGCCATGCGTTCGGATCACCTCAGCCTGCAGCTGCCCGGCGGCGGCCGCACCACCGGCGGCGGGGTCCTCCACAGCGGCGACACGAAGCTGCCCGCGGAGCGCGCGCTGCTGTCCGACGGTACGTCGTACTGGGTGTGGCAGGACAGGGACGGGGAGGACAAGGGCGGCTGGCTCGAGTACGACCCCGTGGGCGGCGGGTACGGCCGGCGCTCGCAGCCCGGTTTCCTCGCCGACGCGCTGCTGCGGCACGCCCCCGGGGCCGAGTTGGCGGCCGGCTCGTGCTGGCTGAGGCCCGCCCCGGCGGTGGCGGGTTCGGCCCAGGGGACATCCGCGGACGGGCTCTTCGGCTGGCGTGTCGTGCGGCTGCCCGACGGCGGCCACCACGGAGAGGACACCACCGGACGGGTCGTCACCCTTCCGAAGGGTGCCGGCAGGCCGGTCGCCGCGCTGACGTTTCCCGGCGACGACCGGCCGCGGGCACTGACCCAGCAGTGGCGCGAGCTGTCGCTCAGCGACCCGGAGGGCATGGTCACGACGACGGCCCAGTGCGACCACCGCAACGAGCTGTACGGGACCGCGGCTCAGGCCCTGCCGCCGTTGCCGTACCTGTACATGCTGCGCGCGCGTGATCCGCAGGGGTCGGCGGCGCTGCGGGGTGCCGACTCGGAGTCGGCCGGCGTCCTGCTGAAGGCGGCCGTGCTCGCGGAGCGGGTGGCGGACCTGCCCGGGCTGGTGAGCGCCGCGCTGCCGCAGGTCTCGGCACCCGAGCTGATCGCCGGCGTGGTGAAGGTGCTGCGCTTCGCGGTGCGGCAGCAGAAGGCGCTGGACGCCGTGGCCGCACGGCTCGACCCCGCCGCCGAGACGGAGGTCCGGGGCCAGGGACCGAGCGACCACATGCTTGACAAGGCGCTGCACGGCATCGTCAATAGCGACTACTACCGCTACGGCGCGGACACCGACGTGACCCACCGTTACCTGGAGTCTCTGGCCTCCGCGCGCGCGGACACCGCCGCCACGGCGCTGCCGGGCCGGCTGCACTTCGATCTGCCGTCGCTGCCCTACTCGGGACTGCCGTTCGTCTCGCTCCTGGACGAGCCGGCCGCGATCGCCTACCGCGCCGTCGCGCCCGGCAGCGACCCGGCACACCGGGCAGCCCTGCTCGAAGTCCTCGGCCGGGTGGACGTACTGGGGCTGGCCTCGACGGCGGCCTCGGCCGGTCACTGGCGCCGGGTCCTGGTCCGCCTGACGACGTCCCACCTGGACACGCCGGACGGCCAGCGGCGCAACGTCGCGCACCGCAGTGTGCTGCCCCTGGGCGGCGGTGCTGTGCTCGGCATCACCGAGCACAACTCCGGCGTCGGCGACGGGTGGGAGTTCGGCGCGCTGCTTTACGACCCGAGCGGCCGTTTCGAGGTGCCCGGCCCCTACACCCTGAGCGGTGAAGCGCCGGTGGGCGACCGGGTGCGCGGCGCCGACTGGCTGTCCGGCTTCCTCGGGGAGGCGCGGTCCCATGAGGCGGTGCCCTTCCTGCCGGAGGCCGCCGACGAGTTCAGCCGCCTCACCGGTGTGTCCCGGGCGCTGGCCCGGATCGTTCTCGCGGGCATGCCCGACGTGGACAGCTGGGAGAACAACTTCCTGCCGGCCGAGCTGCGCAAGGCGCTCGGGCTGAAGGTGGCCGAGGCGGGACACGCCCGCGACGAACTGCGCGCGCTCCCGGTCGAGGTACGCCGGGCGCTGCTCGCGGCGCTCCTGCCCGACGACCCGGCACGGCTGTGGAGCGAGGGCCCGGACGTGGCGTCGGCAGCCGCCGTGTGGAACGAAAAGGTGGGACGGCGCCGGCAGGTGCCCGACTGGCTGGCGGTGGAGGCTGCGCGCGCCGTGAGCAGCGGCTGGCCCGTGCACCGGGCGCTCCGGGCGCTGCTGGAACCGGCGTCGTCGCCGGAGCTCGGCGTCGACGTGCCATGGCGCATCGAGGGCGATCACCCGGCGACGGCGTCCCCCGCCGATGCGCCGTTCACCTCGGCGGTGCTGGCCGGCTCGATGAGTCTGACGGCCTGGCTGGCTCACCGGCTGCCCGCCGGCGATCCGGTACGGGCGGCGCTGCCGAGTGCGCTGACCGCGGTGCGGCAGCGGCTTGCGGCACCCGAACTACTGCTCTCGGCCGGGCACTACACAAGCCTCGCGGACTTCCGGAAGGTGGCCGGCGCCCCGACGGAGACGGCACCGGATCACGAGCGGTACGGCGCGGTGCTCATGGCCACGCAGGACGGCCAGCCCCAGCCGGCCGTACGGCCCGCCCTGCTGGACTCCACCGGCTCCGACCCGTACCTGGCGGCACTGCGCGGCGCCGATCAGCAGCCGACCGGGGTCGAGACGGCCCTGCGGTGGGCATACGACGCGACGTTCGCACGGCTGCTGGCCGACCCGGGCGCGCCCGCGGCCGGCGCGGCGGACGACGAGGGCCTGTGGTGGCCGCAGGATCCGTCCCGTTCGGTGCCCGAGCGGGTGGCCGAGGTCGCCGAGGCGCGCGGTCTGACCGCCGACGCGGCGACGCTGTACCTGATGCTGCTGGCCATGCCCGACCCGACGGACCGCAACACCGCGCGATGGACGGGATGGAAGCCGGCCCGTCTCAAGGCGGCGCGCGCCGAACTGGCCGAGACCGACCTGGTGGTGTCGGCCGTACGGACCCGGGCGGGACGCTCGCTGTTCTTGCCGGGCGCCTGGGCGGAGCAGTCGGCGCCCGTCCTGCCCGTCGAGCAGTGGAAGCTGCCGATGTACGGGGTGGCCACGGGCGGCCGGCCGGTGCTGGGTGCCCTGGTGCCGACCGAACCGGCCGCGGAGCTGTTCGCCCGGGCCTGGCAGCGGATCCTCGACGGCGACCTCCCGCGCTTCGAGGAGCTGAAGGTGCGGCGTACGAGGCGTCGCCGCTGAGGCACCGCCACTGTGACGCCGCCGAACGGCATCTGAGCCGCCGCTGACCGGCCGCCCGTCGTCAGCACGGCGCGGCGCGCCCGCCCCCGGGTGCGCCGCGCCGGCCCCCCGACCCTGCGCACACCTGTCGAACCATGACGAAGGAAACCCGCATGACCGTCACCGAACAGACCGCACCCGCCCGGCAGGGCCAGCCGGCCGAGGAACGCCACGCCGCCGAACTCGCCTTCCTCGCCGCCCAGGACCCCGGCCCGCGGCCGCCCGGCTGGGCGCTCACCCCTCGCGCGGCGGTCACGTTCGTCTGCGGCAGCGACGGAGTGGAGCTGGCCCTGCCCCGGCGTCGCGCCGGTCTGCCGTCGAAGCTGGTGATCGCCCCGAAGTTCGTCGGCGAGCGCGCGCTGGTCGAACGCTGTGTGGTCACCCTCGCCGGAGAGCGCGGGCTGCTGCTCACCGGTGAGCCCGGTACGGCCAAGTCGATGCTGTCGGAGCTGCTCGCGGCCGCTGTCAGCGGGACCAGCGCCCTGACGGTGCAGGGCACGGCGGGCACCACCGAGGACGCGTTCCGCTACGGCTGGAACTACGCCCTGCTGCTCGCCCAGGGTCCGACCCCGCAGGCCCTGGTGGACTCCCCGGTCCTCGCCGCCATGCGGGCCGGACGGGTGGTTCGGGTCGAGGAGATCACCCGCTGTCTGCCCGAGGTTCAGGACGCCCTCGTCTCCATCCTGTCGGACCGGCGGATCAGCGTACCCGAGCTGACCGCCACCGAGGACGCGGTCGTCCGCGCCGCCCCCGGCTTCACCGTCATCGCCACCGCCAACCTGCGTGACCGGGGCGTCTCCGAGATGTCGGCCGCGCTCAAGCGCCGTTTCAACTTCGAGACCGTCGACCCGATCGCCGACGCCGACGCCGAGGCGGTCCTGATACGCAGCCAGGCTGTCGCCGCCGTGCAGCGGGCGGGCGCGGCCTTCGCCGTCGATGACGCCGTCCTCGACGCCCTCGTCACCGTCTTCCGCGATCTGCGCTCCGGCCGTTCCACCGAGGGCTGGGACGTGGAGCGGCCGGGCACGGTCATGTCCACCGCCGAGGCCGTCCAGGTGGCGGCGTCGCTGGGGCTCGCGGCCGCCTACCTGCCCGGCGGGGACGTGCTCGACCTGCTGCCGGGACATCTGCTCGGCGTGGTCCGCAAGGACGACCCCGCCGACCACGCACGGCTGCTGGGCTACTGGGACGGTCCGGTGCGCCGCCGCGCCGAGAACGGCTCGGCGATGTGGCGCCGGCTCTGGGACCTGCGCGGGAGCCTGCGTTGACGACTGTCGATCCACGAACGGCCGTGGACGCACTGGCCGCATCGCGTGCGCCGTACCTGCTGGGAGTGCGCCACCACAGTCCGGCGCTGGCCGCGGTGGTACCCGCCCTGCTGGAAGAGGCGCGGGCCGAGGTGGTCTGCGTCGAGCTGCCGACCGACTTCCAGCCCTGGCTGGAACATCTGGCGGACCCCGAAACCGTCGCCCCGGTCGCCCTGGCCGGGGCGGGCGAGGGGGGACGGCTCTCGTTCTACCCGTTCGCGGACTTCTCACCGGAGCTCGCCGCGGTCCGCTGGGCCAGAAGCCGCGGGGCGCAGGTCGTGTGCTGCGACCTTCCCCTCGGCGACCCGCGCTGGTCGGCGGGGGCGCTCGGGCCGGTGCGCGAGCCGGACGGCAGCGAGGCCGTACGTCCGGAGGCCGATGCGCCCCTGGGCGCCGCGGGGGCGTTCGACGCCGGTCCAGACGCCGGTCCAGACGCCGGTCCCGATGCCGGTCCTGCCCCTGCTCCCGGCGGCGGGACGGCGCGGGTGCGGCGCCCGTACACCGAGGCGCTCGCCGCCGCCGGGACCGGCCGGGACGGCGACGATCTGTGGGACCGCGCGGTGGAGGTGCTGGCTCCGGGGTGCGCCCCGGACGCGGTGCGCCGAGCTGCCCTGGGCGTGGGCTGGGCCCTGCGCGCCGACGCCGTCGTACCCGCCGCCGACCTGGCGCGGGAGGAACGGATGCGGCAGGTGATTGCCTCTGCCTCGGCGGACGGGCGCCGGGTGGCAGCCGTGATCGGCGCCTTCCACGCACCCGCGCTTCTCACCTCCACGGAGGCGGATGCCGGAGCGGTGGCCGGGGCCGGGACGGCGGGCGTCTCCGGTGCAACGGGGCGGGCGGTCGTCCCGGCCGAGGCCGGGCCGCGCGGTGCGGGGCCCCGCACGTGGGTGTCCGGTACGGAAGCGGCAGGGGGTTGGGCGGCCGGCAGGGCTGGGGAAGACGGCGCCGCAGCGACCGAGGGTCCGGCGGTGACCTCCCTTGTGCCGTACTCCTTCGACCTGCTCGACTCCCGGTCCGGCTACCCGGCCGGAATCCGCGACCCGTTGTGGCAGCAGGCGGTGCTCACCGCGGCCGGCGATCCGGAACGGATCCGGGAGGCGGCCGCCGACGCGGTGACCGGCGTGTGTCGCGAGATGCGCCGCGGCGGTCATACCGCGGGGACCGGCGAGGCCGCCGAGACGCTGCGCCTGGCCTGCGACCTGGCCGCCCTGCGCGGACTGCCCGCGCCCGGGCGCGGCGAACTCCTGGAGGCCGTCACCACTGTCCTCGGTCAGGGCGAACCCCTCGGCCGGGGCCGGGCCCTGGCCCGCGCGCTGGAGGCCGTGTTCGTCGGCACCGCACGCGGCCGGATCAGCCCGCGCGCGCCCCGGTCCGGTCTCGGCCCCTCGGTCGAGGCCGAGCTCGCGGAACTGCGGCTGCCCCGACCGGACGACCCCGACCGCCGCGACCTGCGCCTCGACCCGCTCCGTTCGCCGCTGGACGGCCGCCGCGAAGTGCTGCTCCAGCGGCTGTTGGTGATCGGCGCCTCGTACGGCGAACCCCTGGACGTGGCGAGCACGGGCGACGGCACCGCGCTCGGCACCAGGTGGCGTACGACGTGGACGCCGTCCGTGCCCGCGCGCCTCGACCTCGCGGGCGTGCGCGGGGTGACCGCGGCCCAGGCCGCCGCCGGCACGCTCGCCGCGACCGCGCGCCATGAGGCCGCCGAGGGCGGCCCCACCCCGGCCCAGATCCTCACCGGGCTGACCGCCGCCGCGCGCTGCTGCCTGCCCGAACTGGTCGACGCGCGCCTGTGCGAGGCCTCCGCCGTGCTGCCCGACAGCGCCGACCTGCCCGAACTCCTCCAGGCCCTGGACCTGTTGGAGGGATTGCGGCGTGGCCACTACCCCGGCACGACGCAGGACGCCCGCACAGCGGCCGGCCCGCTCACGGAAGAACTCCTCGAGGCCGCGGTCCGGTCCCTGCCCGGCCTCGCCGGGAGCGACAGCGGCGCCGACGCCGGGGCCTTGGTGGCGCTGGCGGACCGGACGGCCGCCCGCCATCTGGGTCTGCGACTGGACCGGGCGCTCGCCGAGCTGGCCGCCGAGGGCTCCCCGCTCATCCAAGGCGCGGCCCTGGCCGTACGCGTGCTGCTCGACCTGGACGACGCGGCCGGGCTGGGCGAGCGTACGGCCGGCTGGATCGACGGGGCCACGGCTCCGGACACGCGCCGGGCGCTGGCGAAGCGTCTTGCCGGGCTGCTCACGGCCGCCGGGCCCCTGCTCCAAGCGTCGCCGGACGCGCTCGCCGCGCTCATGGACCGGGTTGACGCGCTGGCCGACCAGGACTTCCTCGACCGGCTCCCGGCCCTGCGCGGCGGCTTCGACACGCTGGCCCCGGCCGCGCGCGACAGGCTGCTCACCACCGTGACGGAGCGGCTCGGCGACCGGCTGGACCTGTCACTCGACGCCCCGCCCGAGCTGCTCGCCCTGTGGGCGGCCGCCGACGCGGCAGGATCGGCAGCGCTGAAGGCCATGGGGCTGCCGGGCGCGGACGCCTACGCGGGAACGGAACCGGGCCCGGACAAGGCCGACGAACCCCGCCCCGCACCCCCACCCGCAGCGAACAGCGCCGCCACGGACGACGCGGACCGACGGCTCGGCCGTGCCGACCGCTGGCGGCTGCTGCTCGGTCGCCACAAGGAACGGCTCACCGGCGACGCGCGCCGCTACGCCCACGCCCTGGACGAGTTCTACGGCCGCGGGCGCGGCGAAGGCGCCCAGGATCTGGACGGCGGCGCACCAGGTCAAGGCGGCGGTCAGGACCCGTCCTTCCCCACCGCACGGGAGTGGGCGCAGGAGCTGGAGGCCCTCTTCGGCACCGACGTACGCGAGGAGGTTCTCGCGGAGGCCGCCGACGCGGGTCGCACCGATGTGCTCGCGCAGCTCGATCCGGCGTCGGTACGCCCGTCCGTGGAGCTGCTCGGTTCGGTGCTGTCCCTGGCCGGAGGCATGCCCGAGGCTCAACTCGCCCGGCTGCGTCCGCTGGTGAAGCGGCTCGTAGACGAGCTGTCCCGGGAGCTGGCCACCCGCCTGCGCCCGGCGCTCACGGGTCTGGCCACCCCGCGCCCGACCCGGCGGCCCGGCGGGCGCCTCGACCTCGCCCGTACCCTGCGGGCCAATCTCGCCCACACCCGGCGGACACAGGACGGCCGGCTCGTCGTCGTACCGGAGCGCCCGCTGTTCAGTACGCGGACGAGCAAGGAGGCGGACTGGCGCCTGGTCCTCGTCGTCGATGTCTCCGGCTCGATGGAGGCGTCGGTGATCTGGTCGGCGCTGACGGCCGCGGTCCTCGGCGGGGTTCCCACCCTGTCCACGCACTTTCTGGCCTTCTCCACGCAGGTGATCGACCTGACCGGCCGGGTCGAGGACCCGCTGTCACTGCTGCTGGAGGTCCGGGTCGGCGGCGGTACACACATAGCGGCCGGTCTCGCGCACGCGCGTTCGCTGATCACCGTGCCGAGCCGCACGCTCGTCGTCGTGGTCAGCGACTTCGAGGAGGGCGCACCGCTCGGCGGGCTGCTGGGTGAGGTGCGTGCCCTGGCGTCCTCCGGCGCCCACCTGCTGGGCTGCGCGGCGCTCGACGACACCGGCACGCCGCGCTACTCGGTGTCCGTGGCGCGCCAACTCGTCGCGGCCGGTATGCCGGTGGCCGCCCTCAGCCCGCTCGAACTCGCCCGCTGGGTGGGCGACCGCCTCCGTGGAGAACACCGTTGAGCACCGCACCCCTGCCTCCCGTCGCCCCTGACGTCCTCGCCGACGCCGTGGAGCAGCTCAGCGCACGGCTGCGCAAGAAACTCGACGCGGCGATCTCGGGCTGCGCCGACCAGGCCTCCGCCACGGCCGACGGGGCGGTCGAGGTCCACTTCGGCGAGGACACCACGGTCATGCTGCGCCCGGGCCCGTCCGGCACGGTCACGAACGCGGAACAGGCCGTGTGCACCTGCCTGTTGGCCCCGCGCTGCCTGCACCGGGCCGCGGTCCTGGGCGCGGCACCCATCGCCGATGGGGCGGGCGACGTGGGCGGGGGGCACGACTCGGGTACGGACAAGGCCGCAGGTTCGGGCACAGCCTCCGGCACGGGCGCGGGGCCCGAGGAGGCCGCACCCACCGCCCCCGCCGCCGACGTGGCGGCCACGGCGGTCGCGCCGGCCGCCCTCACCGCGGCGCAGGTCCGTGCCGCCACGGCGCTGTGGGAAGCCGCCGCCGAGATCCTGTCCGCCGGCGTCACGGCGGGTGGCGCCGTGGTGCAGGCCGAGCTGCTCCGAGCCGCCCACACCGTGCGGCTGGCCGGGCTGCCGCGGGCCGAGGCGGCCGCGCTGCGAGTCGTACGGAGCCTGCGGGCCGCGCGGGAGCGGAGCGAGGGACAAGGTCTCGCCGACCTCACCGGAGCCTTCCGTGAGCTGCTGGCCGGCGCCGCCCTGCTCGCCTCCGGTTCGGCCGACACGGAGGTGGCGGGTTCCGCGCGCCGGCTCTACGAACAGGGCGGCAGCCTGCGGGTGTACGGCCTGTGCCGGGAGCCGGTGCTGTCCGCGACGGGGTACGGCGGAGTGACCACGCACCTGGTCGGTTCGGACGGCGCCGGTTACACCGTGTCCGACGTGCGCCCCGGTGGCCTCGCCCGCGTGAAGGGCGCGGGGTCCGCGTCCGTGGCGCTCGGCGGTGCCGTCCTCGACCACGCCGGGCTGGCGCGCGGGGGGCTGCGGATCGTCGGCGCCACCGTCTCCGCGGACGGGCGGCTCGGGGCGGGGCGGGGGGTCGGCGCTACGCCACTGCGCGGGGTGGACTGGTCCGAGGAACCCGCCGCCGCCCTCTTCACCCGACCGGTGCGGGAGGCGATGGCCGCCGTGCTCGCCGACGGCGCGCCCGAGGCGGGCGGACCCGGCAGTACGGCGCCGGGTCTGCTGGGCTGCGACGTCGAGGTGATCGGTGCGGCCGGCGACTCCGTCGTCGTCCGCGTCGCCGGTGAGGGACCGCTGCTGCGGCTCCGTCCCGCACACCCCCACCCGGAGCTGCCGCACGCCGCCAACCTGCGCCGGATCGCCGAACACCCGGGGCTCGCCCTGCGTGTGCTCGGCCGTCCCGACCTGGACCGGGCGGCGACGCTCCGGTCGCTGGCGGTCGGGCCGGTGCCGGGGGCGTCCGCCACGCTGCGGCTGCCGGACGCGTGGAAGGGCCGTGCCGACCTGGGCTACGACCGGCTCCAGGGCGAGCACTTCCCCCGCGAGGCGGCGGGACCCGCGGCCTGCGGGCCGGTCGCCGCGGCCCCCGACCCGCTGGCGGAGGCACCGCTGTGGCGTGTCCGGCGCCTGCTGGAGACGGGCGTCGCGGGCGGTCGCCGTGCCGTGGCTGAGGCCGGCCGCGGGACGGATGCGGCCTCGCTCTTCGCCCGCCTGACCCGGGCGGAACTCGGCGGAGCGGCCCACCTCGCACAGGCCTTGACCACGGAGGCGGGCCGCCGCCCCCGCGACGCCTTCGGCCGCCTGACCGACCCCTCGGCCGATGCCTACGCGAGGGCCTGGCTCGCCTCGGCCGTGTACCTGGCGGCCGCGGAACGCTCGCTGGTGGCCGCGTCCTGGTCGTGACCTGCCGCTGAGTCCACCGGGCCGCCCGGGCCGGCCGGGTGGCCTCAGGCAGTCCCGTCCACTGGTGAACTGGCCGGGTTCACCGGTCTTTCGGTCCCCGACTTCATGCCGGAGCTCCTGCCTGCGGTTGAGGTCGGCTGGCGGCTGGGTCGTGCCCACTGGGGGCAGGGCCTGGCCACGGAGGCGGCCGCGGCTGCAGTGCGGTTCGGGTTCGAGGACTGCGGGGTGGACCGGGTTGTCAGCATCGCCAGCTGGGCAACAGCGCATCCGAACGAATCATGACGAGACTGGGGATGCATCCGGTGCGTGAAACCGTCGCTCCCAGTTGTGGTCGTCAAGTACGGGTGTTCGAGCTGTCGTCGACGCAGTACGTCACAGCCGCGGACCACGCCGTACGTCGGCGCCGCCCATCCCGAGCGCACGGCGAAGCTCACGGGCCGCGGCCGGGACCGGATGCTCGGCGCTGCCTGCCTCGCCCACAAGCACGACCCGAGCACGCCGTTCCTCGAATGGCGGTGTGATTCGCCCGAAAGGACGCCCGATCGTGATGGGCGGATCAGAGTGGGAAGACGTAGTGGCTCAGACTCATGTACCCGAAGGACAGATCGGACGGGACAGGCGATGGCCACCATCACTGGTCAGACACGAGAGGGCACGCTGCCCAAGAGCATCCAGTTGCCAGGAATCGTGCTGGGAGTGGGGCTCGGCGGATTCGTCGATGGCATCCTGCTCCATCAGCTCCTCCAGTGGCACCACATGCTCACCAGCACCAACGACGACCGCATCGGCGTGAAGTACTACCCCGCGAACACGGTCTCCGGTCTGGAGATGAACACCGTGTGGGACGGCATCTTCCACGCCATCTGCTGGGTCGCAGTCATCCTGGGCCTGGGCATCCTGTACTCCCGGGTCACTCACCAGCGTCGCCGGGTGTGGACCTCCCGGGTGTTGTGGGGATGGATCCTGGTCGGGTGGGGCCTGTTCAACATCGTCGAGGGCCTCCTGGACCATCAGATCCTCGGCATCCACCACGTCCACGTCGGCCCCCACCAGATCTGGTGGGACATGGGCTTCCTGCTCCTGGGCCTCCTCCTGCTCATCGGCGGCTACCTGCTCCAGCGCAGCGGACGGCCCTTCGACCCCGACACCTCCGAGTGGTCCGCCCGGCACACCTGATGGACGTCGACATGCATCGCCCCATGCACGACCACGGCGCAGGTAGCGGTCTGTGGGAGACGCTGCTGCCCCCAGCCGCAGTCATCCTGCTCGCCGCCGCCTACCTTCTCCTCGCAGACCGGGCCCGGCACCGCAATCCCGTCCAGGGCTGGGGACGCTGGCGGACGGCGAGTTTCCTGACCGGATGCACCCTGCTCACCGGAGCACTGCTGCCACCGCTGGCCCCCTTCGCCCACGGCGACTTCCGCGGGCACATGGCCCAGCACATGCTCATCGGCATGTACGCTCCCCTGGCCATGGTGCTCGGCAAGCCGGTCACCCTGCTGCTGCGCACCCTGCCCGCCGCCCGCGCCCGCGCGCTGATGGGCGTTCTGCACAGCCGCCCGGCCAGAGTGCTCGCCCACCCGGTCACCGCCCTGGTCCTGAGCACCGGCACCCTCGCGCTCCTGTACTTCACCCCGCTGTACAACGCGACCATGAACCAGCCCGTACTGCACTGGCTGATGCACGCCCACTTTCTCTTGTCCGGCTGCCTGTTCGCCTGGGTCATCGCCGGCCCCGACCCCGCCCCGACCCGGCCCGGCGTCCCCACCCGGCTCGTCGTCCTCGGGGTCGCCGTCGCGGCGCATGCCACGATCTCCCAGCTGATCTACGGCGGCTTCCTCATCAACGTTCACGCACCCATCGACCAGGTTCAAGGCGGCGCGGAGATCATGTACTACGGCGGTGACATCGCCGAACTCCTCCTCGCCGCAGCCCTCGTCACCACTTGGCGACCCGACCGCCACCGGCGCCATGGTGCTCATCGGCCGGTGCCCAGTGGCGTGGTCAGGACAGTCGCCGGCTGACCCGGCCCGTCGCAACGATCGGTGCAGTGGCGCGGTGCGCACCGAGAGACCTGACCCCCAGCGCGCCCCGCTTGACCCAACAGTCATGAACGAGACGCTGAACACTTCCGGTCGGCTCCGTGAAGTTGCTCAGGACCGACCGGTAACCGAACAGCGGATCATTAACGTCCGCTTTATGAAACGCATATGCAGAGCAGCCGGGCTCGCCCTCGCGCTGCTGTTTCTCGTTCTGGGCCTCGGCGCCCAGGTCGCATCCGCGCATGTCACGCGCGAGCATGCGGAATTCGTGGTCGCGCCCGGTGACAACGTGACCAGCGGCCGCCTCATCGTGCACAACGCCGTAGTGGCTCCCGAGCAGGCCGGTGGATGGGCGGCCGGGCTGCTCTCGGTCCCCTGCCCGGTCACCGGTTCCGGCGTGCCCGGCGACAACGGCGGCGTACCCGGCGGCGTCGTCATCGAGCTCGCCTGGAGCTGCCGCGTCGACGCGCTCGACCTGAGCCCGCTCATCGACAAGGGTGGACTGACCCAGGTCGTCGTCGAGTTCGACGGCACGGCGGTCGACGCCTCTGCCGCCACCCCGCTCGTCGACGTCCACGGCGCGCACGCGCTGCCGTCGTTCCCCTGGCTCACCGTCGCGCTCGTCACGGCCGCCGGTGTCGTCCTGCTGCTCGCCGCCTGGCGACTGCCGTTCCTCGTCCGCGGACCTCGCCCCGGCCGACGGCGCTGGCAACTGGCGACCGCCGGAGCCGTCGCGCTGTCCTTCCTCGCGCCCCAGGCGGCCTTCGCCGACGGCAGCGCGGATCCGGTCGACACCGTCACCGTCGAGGGCACCGTCTTCAAAGACCGCAACGGCAACGGGGAACGGGACAAGGGCGAGCAGCCCATGCCCGGCGTCGACGTCACCGACGGTGCCGTGTGGAGCACGACCGGCGCGGACGGCTCGTACAGCCTGCAGATCGACCCGAAGCGGCGCGAGACCGACCTCGTCAGCATCGTCTCGCCGAACGGCTACACGCCCGCGCTGCGCAAGGACTACATCCCGCAGTTCTTCCACAAGGTCCCCGAGACCGGCGGCAAGAACATCGACTTCGCGCTTCTCCCCGACCGCAACGCCTCGAACCCCACCGAGAAGTGGGTCATGAACTCCGACCCCGAGGTCAGCAACACCTCCGACGCCCAAGCCCGGGGCGCTCTGCCCCAGTGGACCGGCCAGGTCCAGGCGATGTCCGAGGTCGACGGCGCGACGATGCAGATCGCGACCGGTGACCTCACCGTTACGGACTACGCCGACGAGCCGCGCCGCCAGGGCGGGTATGACATGTTCAGCAAGGGCCTCCAGGAGGGGGAGCTCGGTCACCCCTTCTACCCGGTGATGGGCAACCACGACTTCGGTGGCACGGCGACCTCGCAGGGATACGCCGGCAGCATGGAGTACTACCGCCGCAACGTCGCCCCCGAGTGGTACAGCTTCGACCGCAACGGCCGCCACATCGTCGTCCTTGAGGACAACTACGACGCGAGCGGGCTGAAGCCGCAGCTGGAGTGGCTGCGCCGGGACCTCGCCCGGCACGCGGTCGGCAAGCAGGTGTTCGTCTTCGCCCACCGCTCCCTGTTCACCCAGTGGGGCCCGGGCGCCGGCATGCAGCCGACGATCGATGAGCTCGCCAAGTACGACGTACGGATGGTCGCCGCCGGTCACAACCAGCAGGCCGAGTTCCGGCGTGGCGCCTTCAAACGGTCCGTCGAGATCAACAACCAGGGCACGTACGGCATCGACGGCGCCCGCCCCGACTACAAGGTGCTCGACTTCAGCGCGATCACGGACGATCCGCGCACGCCCCGCAACGAGGACACCGGCCATGTGACCGGCATCCACCGGCAGTTCGACATCGATGACGACGTCGCTCTGGTCAGCCCGGCGCAGGGCAGCGTGTACGGGGCCAAGGGCGCAGTGCCCGTCGAGGTGTATGCGGAGGACGACGGCCGCACGCCCGCCAAGGCGGTGCTGACCGTCCGCAACAACCGAGGGCACCTGGTGAAGCGTGAGAACGTGCGCTTCGGCAAGGGGGCGTCCCGCCCCGGCATCGAGAACTGCTACACCCCGCCCGGCGGCACGCCTGAGCCCTGCCCCGATGCACGCGGCGCCTGGACGCGCGCGAGCGGCACACTGCACGGGCTGCAGCCCGGCACGTACACCGCCGAGTCGGTCGCGTACGACACCCGGGGCAAGCGGTTCCCCGTTGTGAAGAACACCTTCGAGATCGTGCGCGACTCCGAGCTTGCGAAGCCCGGGACCGGGCAGGACTGGCTGCGGCAGGGCGGTGACCAGGCCGGGCGGTCCGCGAGCGGCGACGAGCCGGGCGCGAAGCTCGACCTCAGGTGGGCCCGCCACACCGGCGAGCAGTTCAACCTCAACGGCTCGGTGGTCGCGGACGGCAAGCTCATCGTCTCGTCCCGCGCCTTCGACTCGCCGTACAGCATGATGCTCGCATACGACATCGCCTCCGGGCGTGAGCTGTGGCGTACGTACCTGGACGGCGATGCCGAGTCGGCGCCGACGCTCCACGGCGGCGTGGTCTATCTGACCACCGGCGTCGGCCGGATCTACGCGCTCGACGCGGCGAGCGGCCGCATCGTCTGGCAGTCGATCGACCGAGAGGAGACCCACGGGGACACCGTGCGCCGCTACGGCCGCGCCGGCGGACCGGTCAGCGTCTTCGCGCTGGCGGGCACGGAGCACCGCTCGGTCGCCGTCTACCAGGACGCCTACAGGGTCCGCTGCCGTGACGCCAAGACCGGCGGAATGCTGCCCGGTGGTTTCGACGCCGCGTTCTCCTGGGGACAGGCCCACAGCACGGTGATCCGCGAGCCCGGCTCCAACACCGCCTACCTGCACTCCATGTCGAGCAACAGCGTCATCGCCATGGACCTTGCGTCCTGCACCCAACTGTGGGTGAAGGACACTGCGGGCGACATCGACAGCCACTCCTCGCCCGTCCTCACCGACCCGGCCACGGGCGAGGCGAAGCTGGTGACGTTCACGGCGTACGGCGTTCGCGGGCACGACCCGAAGACCGGTGCGGTGACCTGGGAGTCCAAGCTGGGCGGCGGCAGCACCTGCGAGCCGGGACGCGCCCCGCTCACCAGCCCGGCCGTGTGGGGCGACATCGCCTATGTCGCGGGCCGGGACGGTGTCGTACGCGCCTACGACACGAGCGCTACCGATCCGTCGAAGCCGGTGTGGGAGGCCAAGTCCGGCTATCTGGCGGGGGAGAGCCCGCTGGACGACAAGTGGCGGGTCGCCATGGGGTGTTCGGCCGGTGCCGGTTCGCCGACGATGCACCCGCTGGTGACGAAGTCCCATGTGTACGTCGGGACGTGGGACGGTCGCCTGCTTGTCCTGGACCGGGCAAGCGGGACGCAGGTCGCCTCGTACAACCTCGGCGCGGGAGTGGCCTCGGCCCTCTCCGTGAGCGGTGACTGGGTCTTCGCCCTCACGGACGACGGCACAGTCCACGCTCTCGCCGCACGCCGGAAGTAGAGGGGAAGCACCACCGTGCGATCACCTCGCAACGGGGTGCTGCTCCTGCTGGCCGCCGTCCTCGCGCTGCTCCTGGGCAGCGCGGGGACGGCGCAGGCGCACCCCTTCGGAACCCCTCCCGTCGTGAAGATCGAGGCGACGGGCACCGTCGTCGACGCGACCTGGTCCGCGCAGCGCGACGACATCGCCGTCCTGAAGAACGAGTCCGGCGGTGACGAGGCGGGCTATCTGCGCTCGCACATCGTCGTACGCCAGGACGACCGCCCCTGTCGTGTGGACCGGGCGGACGGCATGAAGCTCCACTTCGTCTGCCCGCGGCCGGTGGACCGCATCGAACTGACGGTCACGGCGCTGACGGACGTCGATCCGGCGTACCGGACTCTGTCGGTGACGGGCTCGGGCTCCGGCGGGCTGCACACGGCACAGGAGCCGACGCGGATGCTGACCCTGAAACCGGCGGCCGCAGGGATCGCCGCGGCCTCCCCGGCCGATTCGGGCCGGGGAGCCTGGACAACCGACCTGACCTCACTGCTGGACCGCAGCGCGGCCCTCCCGCTGGCTCTGCTCGTGGCCGCGGCCGTGGGCGCGCTCCATGCCTGCGCGCCGGGGCACGGGAAGTCACTGGCCGCCGGATATCTGGTGGGCGGCAGGGGCAGGCCGCGCGATGCGGTGTGGCTGGGCGGGATCGTCGCCGTGATGCACACGTTCTCGGTCGCCGCCCTGGCGGTCGGCTGGTGGCTGGCGGCGAACAGCACGCCGGACATCGCGGCGCTGACGGGGTGGCTCCAGTTGGTCGCGGCGCTGGTGGTGGCCGGGGTGGGGGTGAGCCTGCTGCGGCGGCATCTGCGCCACCGTAGGCTCCACCATTCCCATCACGGGCCTGATCACGGGCACGGGCATGACCACGGGCATGACCACGGGCATGACCACGGGCATGACCACGGGCACGGGCACAGCCATCACATCCCGGATGCCCCGTCCCTCCTCACCTGGCGAGGCCTCGTGCTTCTCGGCGCGTCGGGCGGCCTGCTGCCTTCGCCATCCGCCTTTCTCGTCCTGCTCACCGGCCTGCTGACCAACAGGGTCGGCATCGCCCTCGCGATGGTCGCGGCCTTCGGCCTCGGCATGGCGCTGACGCTCACCGGGGTCGGCCTGATCGTGCTGCGCGGCCGGGACGCGCTGCTGGACCGTGTCTCCCGCTCCCGGACACTGCGGACGTGGACACCGAGGGTTCCACTGCTCGCAGCCTCGGCAGTGGTGGCCGGAGGAACGGTGGCCTCGGCGGTTGCCGCAGGCCACCTCCTCGCTCCGTGATCTCCGTAGCTCTGTGAGTTCCGTGACCTCCGCGTACGACGAAGGCGCCCCCGTCCGGCCTGAAACCAGGCAGGGGCGACCTGCTCCGGCAGTCCGGATGGCGCGGGGCCGGTATCCAGGATGGCCTCGGCGACTCTCCAGGGCATTGACCACCGGGGGAGTCCCTTTGCCCTGCCCGACGTCGACGATCGGCAACAGGGTCGCGTTCGACGGGACGTCGAGCTGGCGGGGTGTCGGCCCGGCCGGGGTGGGGATGCCGGCGAGGCGTCCCAGGAGACGGTCGAGGGCTGCCCGGCCGTCGCCGACGGCGGCCGGCTCGGACTCGGACAGGGGGATCACAGCTCGCATCTTCTGCAAGTTGCCTTTGGCTTCGAGTAGTTGGGCCTTGCTGGAGTCCTTCGAGGTGTAGGAGTCGCAGCGTGCGCAGGCCATGCGGTGCGGGCACTGCCAGAAGAAGGTGTAGGTGCAGTAGCCGTGCCCGAGGTCGTAGTGCCAAGGTTCGCCGGCCGCGGCGGCGCCGGAGGTGACCGCGTCGCGGTCGACCAGGACCTCGATCGTGCGGACGTTGCGGGAGAAGTACCCCGCGTCGTCGTAGGTCCGGGTCAGCGTCGTCGCGCTGATCTTCGCGTAGAACTGAGGGGACTGGTGTGCGGTGTCCGAGCCAGGCTTGCAGTTCGAACAGCGTCATCGGCTCCTTCGCGTTGTAGAGCTGGCCGGCGATCGTGGACCGGGCCCGGTGGCTGGTGATGTTCCCGCGGACGTCTGCTGCGGGGACGCCGGCCTTGCGGTAGAGCATCGGGATGACGGTGCTGTTGATGCAGGCGGAGGAGACCTTCCGGGCCCGGGCGGTGAACAGCAGGTCCACCAGCTCGCCGGTGCGGCGGTCGGTGAACTTCGGCTGCTCCGGGCGGATCGCCTGCCACGCGCCCCCGGCAGAGCGCCCGGGGGGTGACCTCCCGCGTCCGGCGGAGAGCCGCTGGCTGGAACTCGCCGAGGACGCGTAGCTGGTGTCATTTGCCACAGGGCGGGTTGTAGGGCAGAGCCGGTGATACGTACTTCTTCCACAGAGCAGGGGTCATGGCCCGCTGCGTCGACGCGCACAGGATCGTGCGGGCGCGAGCGGGATCGGTCTGCCAGAGCCGTACGGTGCCGTCCTGGCCACTGGTCATCAGCAGGCCGTTGCGAGGGCCGAACAGCAGGGCGTCGACCGAGCCGCCGTGGCCGGTGACCGGCAGCCCGTATGCGGAGGTGTGAGCCGGATCGGAGGTGTCCCACAGACGGATCTGTCCGAGAGCGTTGCCGCTCGCGAGCAGTCCGCTGTCCGGGGCGAACCCGACGCTCATCACGAGGCCGCCAGTGAGCAGCGGACCCCCGATGGCGGTCGGGGACTGCGGCCGGGACACATCCCACAGCCGGACTTTGCTGTCCCCGCTTCCCGTCGCGATCAGCCGCGAACGCGGGCTGGCGGCCAGGGCGAAGATCTGCTGGCTGCTGGTCACCTGACCTGCTAGGGAGGGAACGGCTCCCTCTCCCGTGCGCCAGACGCCGATTGTGCCGATGAAGTAGTCACCGGTGTAGACATAACCGCCGCGGGGTGCGGCGGCCATACCTATGGTGGGCTGCTGCTGCCCGGGTAGCTCGCCGTCGCCGAGCGAGGCGGGGCGGTCCAAGTCCGAGACGGTCCAGGCGCGTATCCCGCCGACATAGCCGCCCTGGACGTTGAACGAGGTCGCGACCAGCGTGTGCCCGGTGGCGTCGAAGGCCAGGGCTCCGACCGGTTTCGTCTGCCCTGGCAGCGCCTTGCCGACCTCCACCGGGCGGGCTGGCGCAGACACGTCCCACAGCCGTACCTTGCCGCCGAAGTCGCCGGTGGCCAGTACGGTTCTACCGGCCGTCCCGGGTCTGAAGGCCAGCCCGTTCACGACCGTAGGGAACGGCGGGAGCGCGCCGAGGCGGATCAGGCGGGCAGGGTCGGAGACATTCCAGAGGGTGACCTGACGGCCGGAGGAGACCGCGAGCAGCCGCCCGTCGCCGCTAAGCGTCAGCACGTTGGCCCGCAGGCCGCCGTCCGTGACGGCCAGCGTCGGGGGCAGCTGCCACAGCAGTACCCTCCCGTCCCCGCCGCCACTGGCAAGTGTGTGTCCGGTGGCGTCGAAGGCCAGGCTGTTGACGCTGCTGGTGTGTCCGCGCAGTGGGGGACCGAGGGCTCTGGTCAAGCTTGGGGCGCCGACGTTCCAGAGGTTGATGTTCCCGGTCTGGTCCCCAGTGGCGAGTACGCGGCCGTCCGGACTGAAGGCGACCGAGTTGGCCGAATCGTTGAAAGACAGCTGCTTCATCACCTTCGGTCGACGCGGGTCCGAGACGTCCCAGACCAGTACCTTGTTGTCACTTCCGGCGCTGGCCATCACGTGCCCGACGGGACTGAACGTCACCTGGTTGACGACGCTCGTGTGGCCGCTCACCGCGCCGCCCAGCGTGGCCGGGCGGGCCGGGTTCGAGACATTCCACTGCCGCAACAGCGAGGTGTTGCCGGTCGCCCCCACGGTGCCACCGCTGACGGCCAGCGTTGCACCGTCCGGGCTGAAAGCGACTGAGGAGACGCCCTGTTGCCGAATGGACAGCACGGTACTCAGCCGACGCGGATTTCTCGGATTGGCGACGTTCCACAGCTGCACGGTGCTGGTCGTGGAGCTGCCGGCCGCGACAGTGCCGAGCGCCAGCGTCCGGTTGTCGGGGCTGAACTTCATGCTCACCACAGCGCCTGGTGACGCTGGCACCGGAGCCGACAGCGTCACCGGATGCCGGGCGTCGGAGACGTCCAGCATCTGTATGGTGCCGTCTGAGCCGCCTCGGGCCAGTAGATCGCCCCGCGAGCTGTAGGCGACCGGCTGCACGCTGACCCCCTTCCCGGCACTGAGCGGGGAGGTCAGCGGAGCCGGTTGGGCCGGGTCCGAGGCATCCCAGAACCGCAGCGTCGCTGCGCCGGTGGCCAGTTCGTCGTGCGGACCGAAGGCGACCGAGTACACGATGGGGAATCGCGTCGGAAGTGCCGTGGACAGCACGGAACCCGCCTCCGTCATCAGCCGCGTGCGCAGCGCGGACGTCGCCCGCATCCGGTACGCGACAAGGTCGAGCTGCGCGGCGAGCGCGGGGTCGGTCTCGCGTTGCCGGTCTGCCTCGGCGGTAACCCGCTCGAAGATCGCGTTGTCACGTTGCGCCAGGGCGTTGCGAGTCTGGTCGAGCGCGAGCGCCGCCAGCCCCGAGGCGAGCAGCGCCAGCATGGTGACGGCGACCACCGCACCGCGCTTGAGTAGTTGGGCGCGGCGCTGTTGCCGCCCAGAGGCATCCAGGAAGTCTGTGACCAGCGGGGTGACATCCTCGGGGCTCGCGCCCGCCGCCCAGGTGCGGGCCACCACCAGCTTGGCCCCCCGGTGCAGGGCCGTCACATCTTTCCGTCCGTCGCGCTCCCAGGCGACAGCTGCCTCCTCCAGTTCCTGGCGAACCGCAAAGCCGCCCTTGCCCGCCCCAATCCAGGTGTGGCGCAGCCGCGGCCAGGCCCACAGCAGCGCCTCGTGGGTGACCTCTACGGTGCTTTGCTCCCGCTCCACACCCTGGGTGAGTAGGCGGGCTCGGGTGAACCGCTCGACGATGTCCGGGACGGCCTCCGGGTCGGCAGCGGCAAGCAACAGATCACGGCGGGTCCGTCGGCGCCGCGTCATCTCGCTGCTTTCGCCGAACCTTACGAGGCTGAGGAATAGCAGCCGTGCCGCCTCTTGCGCGGACGGGCTCAGCTTCCCGAACTCCTCCTCGGCGGTTGCCGCCACCGCACCGTCGATGCCTCTGGTGTCGCGGTAGCTGTCCACAGTCAGGGTGTCGTCCCTGCGCTCCCGCCAAGTGGCCCGCAACGCGTGTGCGAGCAGCGGCAGCCGACTGGCCTCGTACGCGCCCTCGTCCTGCCCGCCCATGCTGCGCAGGTCACCAAGTATGACCTCCACGAGCCCCTTGGCCAGCGAAAGACCAACCCGCTGGGCTGGTCGGATCACGGCGCTGCGTACCTCGTCGTCGGTCATCGGACCGACAAAGACCTGACGGCCCGCCAGAACATCGCGCAGATGCGGGAAGGCGGCGCAGAATCCGTAAAAATCTGCGCGCAGACCGTAGACGGCCAGGGCCACCGGCTCCTCGGTACCGGTGGCATCGGTCAGACCGGCGAGCAGATCCACGAAGCAGCGCCGTACGGACTCCTCCTGACACAGCGTGAACAGTTCCTCCAACTGGTCGACGACGAGCATGACCCGGCCGCCCGCTGGAAGGTCGAGCCGCTCACGCAGTAGCGTGCTCAGGGTGCCAGGACCGGCCCCCATCGCCGCTGCGATCAGCGTTTCCTCGGCTCCGGTGAGCTCGGCGAGACCCGCGGCGAGTGCTGCGGGCGGATCGGCAGTGGGGGTCAGCAGCAGCTGCGGCCAGCTCCGACTGCCGGGCAGGTGACCCTTGGCCAGTGCTGGCAACACCCCAGCGCGCAGCAGCGACGACTTGCCCGCACCGGAGGGCGCGACGACGGCCAGCGGGATACGGTCGGTCAGGCAATCTTCGAGCCGGTCCATGACTTTGCTGACGAGAGCCTCCCGGCCGAAGAACCACTCGGCCTCGTCCATGCGGAACGGGCGCAGCCCGGGATATGGGCATTCCTCGACCGTCGAGGGGGTGGATGTCCGGCCGTACTCCTCGCCGCCGGAGTGGTAGTGCTCGTGCCGGTGGATCACACCGCCGTTGACGACGATCATGTTTTCCGCCGACTGGTACACGCTGGCGCGTCCTGAGGCCCAGGCGATCTGCTCGACGGCGTGTGCGCTCTGCCCGGATTCCCGCCGGGGCGTCATGACAACCTGATGTTCGTCATGTTGTGACCGGCCTGGTAGATCTCTGCGTCACCGTCGGCCTGCGCCCGCATCTCCGTACGAGGCGGAGCCTGCTCCCTTCCTCCCTCTTCCTCGCGTGGTCCGGCAGTGAGCTCGGCGACGAGTTCGGTGAGCGCCCGCGCCGCTGCCTGGTCGGTGGCGAGTAGCTGGCGAAACCGCACTCGCCAGGTGGCGGTGAGGTCGCGCCCGTCCTCCTCGTGAGCCGGGCTGAGGAGCAGTTCGCGGGCAATTCCCAACTCGTCTTCTACGGCCGCTGCTTGCTCCGGACGGTGTCGCTGCCACAGACGTCCAACCAGCACCCGCACCTGCTCCCAGGTATCGGTGGCCAGCAAGTTCACCACCGTCGTCGCAGCCGTCGCCGCCAAGGTTGTCAGCTGTTCTTCCATGGACATCCCCCGAGTCCGATAGACATGGTTGGAGTGCGGCCAATACTACGTGGAGTGTGAGTACGAGTGCCGCGTGTGACCAGAGCCCGGTCTGTGAAGAATTGGACGATACAAGAGTGGCCTGTCTGCGCGTGAGGAGACGCCGTCTGTATCGCGTCGAGGGGCGTACACCCCGTGCGGCCCGGCAGCGGAAACACGTGGGCCGTCGAGAAGAGGGCCGGGTGTCGTGCGGCAGGTCCGGTGTCCGCGGCCCGAGGTTCGGCCGGTCCGTCGAGCGGGTCGCTCCGTTCGCGCGGCACCGGCCGGTCGGCCGGGGGAGGGGAGGCCCGGGGGCGTCCCGGCGTCCCACCCCGTCGAGCAGTCGGTACGGGCCGGGCAGCTGCCGCGCCGGGAACGGATCACGGCCGGCAGGAGCTGGTGCACCACGTTTTCGGATTTTCCGTCGCACGATGGCGGTCGAATGGTTCGTGGCCGAATCCGTGCAGCATGATGTGATTCCGGTGTGGAGTCCATGTGCACTGTTCGCAGAAGGTGTGGTCATCGGTGATGGTGATCCCCTGTCTGCAGCGGTCGGCCGCGGAGGCTTCGAGCGGAGATGGACGCAGATGGGGCGGTCGACTCCGTTGTTCGGCTTTCGGTCGGCGGCTCCGATGCGGGGCGTGATTTCGCGTCGACGTCCGATTTTCATCGGCGCGGGTTCCGGACATGTATTCCGCCGCCTGACCGCAACTTCGGTGCGTGTCGGCCGAACGCGGCCGGGTTTCCCGGCACCGGGCGGGCTGTGTCCTGCGGTACGCCGTGGTCCGGCCCCGGGTGAGGTGCGGGCGCGGGACACGCAGGCCGCTGGTGACCTGAGGTGAGGCGGGCGGCAAGGCGGCCCGGCGCGAGCACGGCCACGACGAGCGGATCGAACCGATCGTCGAGGAACGCGAGGCGGCCACGAAGGCCCGCAGCACGGAAGACCGGCGCACCGAGCGGGGGACCGCGAGCATGGTGCCCTACTACCGGCTGATGAAGATCTCCTGCCCGGTGTGCCACGCCAAGCCGGATGCCGAGTGTGCGCTGTCCGCCGGATCCCACCAGGCGCGGCGGAACATCCTCTCCCGCCGCATCGAGGGCGGCGGCCGCCGGCGGCGCAGACCGCCGGGGCGCTGCGCCCCGTCCGGGGTGGGGGCGTCGAAGACGACCTCGACGCCCGGCACCTCCAGGCCGGACTCGTCGAGCAGGCGGCGCAGCCCCTCGTCGACCTCGTGGATCACCGGCGGGTCACCTCGTCCGGCGGCTGCACGCTGCCGCTGACCACCAGGAAGTCGGTCGTCACCGGGGAGAACCCAGGGCCCTTGGCAGTGATGATCCGGGGCCCGGTCTCATCCTTGGCGAGGATGAGCAGCTGGCCGATGAAGGCGCCGTCCGGCAGCGGAACCGTCGGCGCCGCCGCCGCGGTGATCCCCGGCTTCCAGGTGAACCGCACCGGCACGCCCGGCGGGAAGTCCTTGCCGCGCACCGAGGTGACGAAGCCGGGCTTGCCGACCTCCGGCACCGCGACGATGCGCGGCTGGAGGATGCGCAGCCGCTTCCGGGCGGTGTTGTCGCTCTTGTCGGCGTCCGTCCCGCTGGTGGTGAGCTTGCCGGTGACCTGGGCGGTCAGCGCCTTGTCGGGGCTGAGGACAACCCGCACGACAGTGCTCGCACCCTGGTCCAGGTCCGGCAGCGCGCACACCCAGGACTTGTCGCAGCCCTCCGGCGGCCCGTTGTTCGGGATGCCCTTGGGCAGGCTGATGTGCAGCCGCAGCCCGGTCGCCAGCGCGTTGCGGCCGTTGCGCACGGTGTACGTCACCACGACGCGCCCGCCGACGTAGCCGGGGTTCGGCTGGGCCGTGAGGCGAAGCCCCGGACCGGCGTCCGGCTCACCCGGAGGCGGGGGCACCGTGGGCGGTGGCGTGGGTGTCGAAGGCGTGGGCGTGGGCGTGGGGGGCGTGGGCGTGGGGGTCGTCGGGGGCGGGGCCTCGACGACCGGCACCACGGTGCGGCCGGCGTTGTCGCTGGGCCGCGGATCGAGGACGCTGCTGGTGACCGACCACTCGATCGGCGCGTCGCCGGGGATGACACCTGTGACGGTGACGGTCACCGGCACGGTCGTGTCGGGTTGGACCACGCCGACGTCGCACTGGAGGGAGGCGGCGTCGCAGGGGCCTCCGGGATACGTCAGCTTGGTGATCTGCACGCCGGACGGCGGCGCGGCGGTCAGTTTGGTGACCGGTGAGGCGGCGGGGCCGTTGTTCACCACGTCGACGCGGATGGTGGTGGTCTTGCCGACGGTGACCTCCGGGACGGCGCCGGGCGCCTGGAGCGCGAGGTCCACGGACTGCTGGACGCTGGGTTCCTTCTGCCGGCCCGGGAGTTCCGCGGTGACCGGGGTGAGGTCGCCGGACTCGACGTCCAACAGGCGTAGCTTCTCTGGGCTGTTGGCGGCGAATTCGGTGCGGGAGCTGACCACCAGGCCTTTGCCGTCGGCTGTCCAGGCGGCGTCCCGTGGCTGGAACGGTCCGGTGACTGAGGTGTCCGGGAGCTCCGTGCGGCAGCCGTCGGGGATGTCGCGCGCGGCTGTGGGCACAAGCACCTTGCAGTCGTCCCCCGAGAGGGACGTCAGGAGGATGCCGTTGCGTTTGTCGACGGCGCCGCCCTCGCTCTTGCGGTTGAAGGCGAGGCTGAGCCCGTCCGGGGAGAACGCCGGGCTGTCGTCGATAATCGCGCAGTCGCCCGGGCAGATCGTGGCGCTCAGATCGCGCTGCCGGCTCAGATCGTTCACGGGCACGGCCCAGATGTGCTTGATACCCCTGTTCCCGTCGATCACCGCGTTGCGGGTGAAGGCCAGGGTGGCGCCGTCGGAGGACCAGGTGGGCTGGGCGTCCTCGCCCTGGAGCTGCCCGGCCGGCGGAGTGATCCGGCCGGTGATCGCACCCGTGGCCGCGTTTGCGATGAGGATACGGCTAGGGCCCGCGGCCTCCCCGACGCCGCCCGGCGAGGTCCGGGTGAAGGCGAGGAACTTGCCGTCCGGGGAGAACGTCGGGTCGGTGTCCCAGTCGTTCGCGTCGCGCCCCGCGAGCGGCATGGGCGCCTCGTTGGAGCCGTCGGCGTCCACCATCCAGATCCGCTCGATCCGGCCGTTGGGACTGTCCTCGAAGCGGGTGACGGCGATCCGGCGGCCGTCGGGCGTGTAGGTCTGCCGCTCGGTCCACGGGTCGTGCTTGGCCGCGGGCTGGAACAGCGGGTCCTTGGCGGTATCGGTGTTGGTGTCGGCCGCCGGATCCTCGTTGAGGATCGTCAGACCCAGATCGCGGGGGTCGGACCCGTCCATGCGGGCATCCTGCAGCGTCACCACGTGCGCGCCGGAGAGGTCGTCGTTGGGGTCGTCGTTGGGGTCATCCGCCGTGGTGCGCTCCACCACCACGCCGCCGCCGTCGAGCGGTCCCCGCCAGGTGGGCGACAGAACTTCCCGGTCCTCGTTGAGTACCAGTCCGGGCTCATGGTTTGAGTGCGCCACCGACTTGAACACGTGGTCATAGTCGCCCCGGCACGTGCAGGTGGTCTCGGGGCTCAGGAACACCAACTGGTCCCCGTCGGGCAACCACGATGCCCCGTGGCCACGCCACTGTGCGTACGCGCCCCCGAGCAGTGGCTCGTCAGAGGTCCCTGCCGCGTGCGTCACCCGCAGCCGGGGCATGCTCCGCCCGTTCTCGGTGGTCGTGGCGGTGTACGCGATCCAGTCCCGGTTCTCGTCGTCGTTCACCGGGTTCCACACCGGCTCGGACGCCCTGCCATTGGCCGGGGAGGTGATCCGGGTGGCGGTGCCGCCATTCAGGGGCCGTACGTAGATCTGCGCTCCGATCAGCGGACTGCTGTCGCTGGAGTACGCCAGCCGCTGCCCGTCGGGGGAGACCGTCGGGTACTTCTCGTCGGAGGGTGTGTCGGTGAGCCGCGTCAGGCCGGTGCCGTCGGTGCGTACCAGCCACAGGTCGCGCTGCGTCCCCCCGTCCGTGCCGCCGGGTTCGGCCGAGTCGAACACCACGGCCTGGCCGTCCGGCGTCAGCCGGGGGTGCGCCACGTCCCGGCCGCTGGTCAGACGGCGTACCGAACCGTCCGCGGAGCGCAGGTACACCTGTGGGTTCTTCTCGTCGCGGCGGCTCGCGAAGACCATCTGGTCCCCGAGGGCGGCCGGCTGGACGTCGTTGTGGGTGGGGCCGTCACCGAACAGTGGTGTGCTGGAGGTGGTGGAAGCGACCATGCCGAGGCTGCGGTGCCTGGTGCCCGCGTAGGCGACCCGCGTGTCCGTGGCATCGGCCGCCCGCGGGGCGGATTCGGCGCCGCCCTGTCCGGAGGCCGCCGTCACCCCGAGCAGCGGGAGCAACAGCAGAAACGACGTTCCGAGTCTCCCCAGCCGGTGCCGGCCGCCGAGGTCAGCCGTTCCCATCACGGTCCCCTTCGTAGTCTGGTGCGGCATCCCGATGCACCCATCCGGATCGCCCCCGCCACCCTGCACCAGCCGTGCGCGGCACGGCAGGGCTGCGGGGCCCTACCCGGGGGAGGCGCCCGGTGTGCTTTCGGGCAGTGCCTGTTTCCCGTACGACGTCAGCGCAGGTGTCAGATCAGCCCGTTGCGTCATGCGTAGCCCACCGCGTGGGCCCGGTTGCGCAGTTGCAGCCGCGTGTTGATCTTGTCCAGGACGTTCTTGACGACTTCTCGGTGGGCCGCGCCGTAGGAGCGCAGCTTGTCGGTGACGATCACCCGTGGCTCCGTGCGGGTCTTCTTCAGCAGCCTGCGGAAGAAGCGCTGGGCCGCAGCGGTGTCACACACCATCAACGCGTCCGAACCCAAGTCGTTTTGGATCAATACGTCTCCGAAGGCCCTGCGTACTTCCCGGTGAAGTAGAGCCCCGCAACGTTGGCCTTGATCGAATCCTTGTAGCTCTTGGACAACTTGTTCCCTGATTTCTCACCGTAGCGGGCAGCATTTTCTTCGCTGTCCAGTGCTGTCGTGATCTCCTGCAGCAGCCTCTTCTCGTTGTCATTCGCCAGCTCACTCACATGCCGCTGCATGAGGTTCCACATGTTGGGGACGGGCGCCCAGCCGGCCGCCGTCATCTTGGCCCTCGTGTCCGTGGAGAGTGAATGGTCGCCTCTCCCCGAATAGAAGAAGCGGGGCTTCGCCTGGTTGTCCTCAGCGTGGGTCAGCATGTTTTCATTGCAGATGATGTTGTGGTACTCGACCAGTGCCTTGCTATTTCTCGTCTGGTTGATGTCGATACCCCCCTCCTGCTGCTTCTGGTGGCCGAGCTCGTGCATGATCGTCTGATTCTTCGTGTAGTCACCCGTCACCTCATGGTTGACCAGCAAAATCCGATACTGCTCAAGGTAGGCTCCACCGCCGGCCGCGGAAACGATCTGTCCGGCATCGGCGCCGGCCATGCCGGTGACCGTATTCACGTTCAAGGCCGCGACCTCGGGGGTGAGGTTCACGCGGCAGTCCGCCGGATACTGGGAGAACGGAGTTTCCGCGGACATGTGCGCGGGCACCTCGACCACCATGGGTGCGCTCGCCAGTCCCAGCTTCTCCCTCCACCTGTCGATGTTCCCCCTGTCCAGAGCGCGTTGGACCACCCCGTCCCCGGCCGCCGGCTGCTGCTCCGGGGCCGGTTCCGAGGCCGGCCCGGCGTGAGGAGCGGACACGGACATGGCGCGGTTGGCCGTCGCCTCCGCCTCCTGCTCGAACCGGTCGGAAGGGTCGCTGACGCGTAGCCCGTCACCCCGGGCAGTCCCGGCCACCGGTCCCTGGCGCTGCTGGACGACGTGGGTGAGTTCGTGGGCGAGGGTGTGTTTGTCTGTGCCGTTGTCGCCGATGACGATGTGGTTGCCGCTCGTGTACGCGCGGGCACCGACTCCGGCGGCGGAGGCCTTCGCCATGCTGTCGGTGTGGATGCGGACATCGGAGAAGTCGGCGCCGAGGCGGGCTTCCATGTCGGTGCGGGTGGTGTCGTCGAGGGGGCGGCCAGGGGTGCGCAGGACGTCGTGGACGGCGGAGCGCTGCACGGCGGGCGTGTTTTGTCCGATTCGTTGGTGGCAGCGTTCGGCGGTGTGCTGGTGCTCCTCGGGCTGAGCCCACGGATGGCCGGCCTGGCGGAGCATCTGGACGACTGCGGCGTTGCCGGAACTGGCCTGGAGCGCCATCAGTCCCACGGGCGTCATCGCGGTCTGTCCTGGCGCGGTCGTCCGGCTGGGGTGCCGGCGTATCTGCTTTGCGGGCTGTGGACCGTGGTATGGCAACGGGGTGCCCTTCGGCGTCAGCGATACAGCTGTGGATCGGACCCACAGAACACGCATGCCGGCCCGTCAGGGAAGGGCTCCGAGGGCAGATGCGGGGCCGTGTCTGCTGCCTGCGGGGCCATGTTCGGCAAGCCACCCGGGTCCGGCACACGGTGCTCTGCAGCGGGCGCCCGTCCGGGGGGCGGCCCGGGGCGGTGTTCCGGGCCGTACCGGGTGCCGCCTCCCGTTGTCGTACGCGAGCCGATGGAGGTCAGCTGTCGCGGGGAGCAAGAGGTCACGGTAGCGGCCGAGTGCCCTGGATATGCTGATCCAGTCGGTCTTTGCCGCCGAGCACGTCCAGGATGCGGGACCACGCGGCCTTGCCCAGGAGCACGTCGGCTTCAGGCGTGCCACCGTACTTGAAGTGACTGGACGCCGATGAGGGAGGACCGCATCTCAGCACGCCGCCCGTCTCGCCCAGTTCAACGTCGCGACGCTCCGTCACCCCCTCGACGACCCGCGCACGGCGCCGTTCGTCGAGATGCTCGACCCGGTCAACGCCACCGCCGACGGCGCGGCTGCTCGCCCGGCACGGCCGGGGCGACGAAGCATTCAGCCTGCTGCGGCCGCACGTTCAGGACTGGATCAACGCCGCGGCCCTGGTCGACGTCGCGGACGGCGCCGGCCGGGACGACGAGGCGGCGGAGCTGCTCGCGGCCCAGATCCCGGACAAGCACCGGTGCGACAGGCCGTGGCGCTGCCGTGGCCTCGACCCCGACATGGCGATCGGACTCCTCGCCACGATCCGTGAACGCCAGAGTCGCGTCGACGAGGCCATCGCGCTGCTGCGCACCCGGGACAAGACCTCACTCAACAACCGGGACCAGTTGGCCGACCTGCCGGCCCGGCAGAACCGCATCGAAGAACTGCATGCGTACGCGACGACTGAGCCTCTCGGCATCGCTGCGCGGCGCCTGGCAGAGCTGCTCGAGGAACGCGACGATGTGGAGGGCGCGATTGCCGCGTGCCGCCAGGTCAGAGATGCGTCCTTCCGCCCGGGAAACGCGGCAGTGGATCTTGCACAATTCCTGGCACGCCACGACCGGGGCGAGGAAGCGGTGCAGGTGATGCGCGCACTGCCCGACGCTCCTGGCGGCGCCGAGGACTGGATCGTCCACGTGCTCTGCACTCTCTACACCAACCAGGGCCGCCCCGAGGACGGCCTGGCGCACCTCGACGCCCTCGCTACCGCCCGCGGGGGCGAGGAGACGTGGGACCTCTTCTGGATACGACTTCCGCTGATGGCCGCCTGCGACCGGATCAATGAAGCGTTGGAACATGCCCAAGCCCATCCCGGGGGCACCCCCTGGTACGCGGCACCGCACATCGCCGAGCTGCTCGCCGGCGCCGGACGCACCGAGGAGGCCGTCGCCGTCCTGCGCCCCCACGCCCCCGCAAACAGCCACGACCTGGCCGGGTACCTCATCGACCTCGGCCGCATCGAAGAAGCCGTGACCGTCCTTCAACAGGACAAGCCTCGTCCGCCACAGCCCTCCACCACCGCTCGGAGCGAAGATCCCCCGTTCTGGAGATCTGCCTGGCACAAACCCGGACACGGGGTAACGCCCGACGCAGACACGCATACCTGATCAGGAATACGTCTCGTTCACTCGAGGCGGTCGTACGCACCCGGCTCCCAGTCGACGAACAGCGTCAGCGCTTCCTCGGTCTCGGTGCGCTCCGGTTCGGTGGCAGTGGCCGGCCACCAGTTCTCGACCCGGTGAGCGTCCACGAGAACACCCTCGCGGTATCCGTCGAAGTCGCCGGGGTCCTCTGCGACACCGATATGGATGGGCGCGTCGTCGGGAAGGTCCTTCAAAGCTTCCCGAAGCTGCGCGGCATTCCAGATCTGCGGGGCGTGCTCAAAGATTTCGGTCATAGGCACAGGCTCCCGGAGCGGGATGTCCCGGCGGGGGAGGCGCAGCTGCACCCCGGGCCAGAGCACTGGTTCGGGGCACAGGAGGCCGGGGTGAAAGCCGATCGACAGTGGTGAATCAGACCCAGCCAGCGGACACCATGCCGTCAGCACGCGTCAGGCAGGTCCCACAGGCCGGGAAGGCTGAACAGGCGCTGCGCCCGGCGGCCGTTCGGACAGAACGCCCAGATCAGCTGCCCCCCACGTCACCGGGACGCGAGCAGGACATACTTGGCCCAGACGGTTGAGGTCCCCCCGCTGCGCGGGAATGGTTGACTGGCTGGTCAGGGCGGGTTGACGCCATTTCAGGTTCACTGGGTCGGCCGCTGCCTGGTCGGCGTAGTGCTTCTCCTTGTGGTTCCCCCGCAGTGCGGGAGTGGCTGACTAGCTGGTCAGGGCGGGTTGACGTGGTTTCAGGTTCACTTGTTCGGTCGCTGCCTGGTCGGCGTAGTGCTTCTCCTCGTACTCGATCGGGCTGAGGTAGCCGAGTCGTTTCTGGATGCGGCGGGGGTTGTAGAAGCCGTCGATGACCCTGTTGCCCAATTGGTCTCATGCCGCAAGGTCGAGTGCTGCCAGGCGGGACGTACGTGTGCGGGCGAGGGGCGTTTCGTTCCACCAGGCGT